>JBMFOB010000009.1:0-53196 GCA_049969855.1 Bathyarchaeia archaeon
CCATTGTTTTTTGTTCCATTGGGCAGATTGAAAGATAGAGAATGGTTTAAAGGAGCCCAAATGACCCCACTACATGAAGAATTATTGATTAAATGCCTAAAACATGACTTTTACTGGATAGAAAACCTAATTGACTTGGCTTTTGCCGGAAAATGGTACTCAAGCCTACTTCACTCCTTTTACAGAGGCTTCGTAAAAATCGTTAAGCATAAAACCCAAAAGGCTAGAATACCAATAAAGACCAGTTAATAACTAAACTTAAATATCACCCAAAACTCGTAAAACGTTAGAATGGAGCCGCCGTAGCTCAGTTCGGTAGAGCGGCTGGCTGTTAACCAGTCGGTCGTAGGTTCAAGTCCTACCGGCGGCGCCTCTATGCTACTGTTACATATTTTATGTTGTGTGTTTTATTATTGTTTCAAGCATTTTATGATGTTTCCTTTCTTCTTCAAGAATATATTGCAGAAGCATCTTTAACGCTTTGTCTTTGGTTCTTTGAATTTCCTTTTCCACATGTACTATCATCTGTGCTTCTCGTTCCATATGCCTTTGAAGGTCCCTTTTTACAACAAGAGGGTCAACATAACTTTCAATTTTATACTTCCAGAGATTTTCGGATGGGGGAATTTTTCCAACAACATTGAGGATTCCGCTTAAGACTTCGGCGTGTTTTTGGGAATCTAATTCTATTATACGCAAATACATTTTTGCCGCTGCATTTCCAACTTTAGTTTCGCTTTCAGCAACTTCCTTAACATTCAAATTTTCAACTTCAATTTGTTTTTTGACTAGTTTAATCCATTCATCAGTAACATCCATTTCATATTCCTCTTTAATTTATTACAAGCTTCAACTTGACTTATTAAAACTTGTGATAAAAGGAAAGTATAAGGAAGTTTGCCAAAAAGCTATGGAGTCTTGTCGATTTTTGCTTCTTTTCTAATAATCGAGAATTGCGAGGATGTAGGAAGCTCTGGTGGACTAGCTATTATTGGGCGCTTTTGTATGTGCTTATATCCGCATTCACATTTGAAGCCTACTATTTTGCCTCCTCGTTTTATTATTTGCCATTTCTTTCCATTACACCCAATGTTTTGTTTGTGAATTTTCCACAAAATTTTTGCCTCATAAGTGGTTAGGGGGGCATAGTCCTTTGCTGATGTGAAATACCATGTTGCATAAACTATGAAAGTTGTCCACGAGGCGAAGGCGAACATTTCTAATGGTTCGAATATTTCTAATAGTGCGAACATTTTTATCACGTGTTTTTTTGTTCTACACGTATACGATATGTCTTTTATTTGACATATCTACCTTCAGAATATTATTTCTTACGATATAAGCATTATGTAAAATTCCGAATACCAACGCTAAACTCTAAAACTGTTGGAGAACATCCCTCTTCTCCATAATATAACCACAATAATGACACTTCAAAACCAACGGATCTTCACTCTCAACATAAAACTTAGTCCGCACAGGCTCATTACTGTTGCTTATGCAAGCAGGATTAGCACATTTGATAATGTCCTCAATAACCTTTGGCAACTGAACCCTCTGTTTAGCTACAACATTGTAATCACGGATGATGTTAATTGTGGCGTGAGGAGCCAACAAGGCAATTTTATGCACCTCTTGAGGGTTCAATTCCCTGCCTTCAATTTTGACAATATCCTTAACTTTAAAACGCTTGCTTGGCACGTTAATGGCAATTGTGATTATGCCTTTCTCTCGCCCCGTTATTCCTAAAATTCTAGCAACATCCAAGGCGTGACCACCAGTTATGTGGTCTATAACGGTGCCATCTTTAATTTTTGAAACATGCAACATAGGCTCACTCATGCGCAATCACTCTCTCTGTGAAGAGGCTATAACCTAAACAAGCATAAAAGATTTTAACCGTTAAGCAACTGCTGATAAAAGTTATTTAGTAGTTTCTTAGATTTGTTTTGGGTGTAAGCTTGGAGTTTGAAGGCAGAGACATAATATCAATTAAGGATTTTTCCCGCGAAGAAATAGAATATATTTTAAACATTGCGAAAACAATGGAGCCGTTGGCTAAAAAAGGTTCAGAAATGCTGAAAGGCAAAATTCTTGCAACATTATTTTTTGAACCAAGCACCCGAACACGCCTAAGCTTCGAATCAGCCATGCAAAAACTAGGCGGCTCCACCATAGGCTTCGCAGAAGCAGAAATCGCCTCAGTCAAGAAAGGCGAAAACCTCGCCGACACCGTGCGCACAGTGGAAAACTACGCAGACGTAATAGCAGTGAGACATCCCCTTGAAGGAGCAGCAAGACTTGCCGCAGAATTCGCAAAAGCACCCATAATTAATGGAGGAAGCGGCGCAGAAGAACACCCAACCCAAGCGCTCCTAGACTTATACACAATAATGAAAGAGAAAGGAAAAATTGACGGATTAAAAATAGCTTTGGTAGGCGACTTACGCTATGGAAGAACAGTTCATTCCCTCGCTTATGCTTTTTCACTATTCAACATAGAACTATATTTGGTTTCACCAGAATCCTTGAAAATGCGGAGAGAAGTTCTCCAAACAATAAAAGAAAGAATAACCGTAACAGAAAAGACAAGCCTGGAAAAAATAATTCCAATAATAGACGTCCTATACGTTACAAGAATACAAAAAGAACGTTTCCCAGACCCAGCCGAATACGCAAAAGTTAAAGGCTCATACAAGATTGATTTAACAACCCTAAAAGAAGCAAAAAAAGACTTGATAGTTCTCCATCCCCTTCCAAGAGTTGACGAAATAGCAGCCGAAGTCGACAACACCTCATATGCACGTTACTTCCAACAAGTTGGAAACGGCGTCGTCGTGAGAATGGCACTATTAGCCTTAATACTAGGCGCAGTGAAATAACATTCCCAACTTAAACTAATGCAAACCTGTCAAACGACGTTAAAGTATCCATAGCCCCACAAGATGGACATTTATGTAAAACGCCAAACCAACTTCTTTTGCAATTAAAACAATAAGTCAGCTTGCGGTCATAAGTGAAAAACTCAATGCTATAGTCATTGAAAAGTTGTTGGGTTAAGGAGATAAGCTCTTCTGGCTTATGTTCAGCTTCTCCAAGCTCTATCACTGTTAGGCTTCCGCCAGAATAAAGCCCTTCCATTTCCTGTTCAAACTTTACAGATTCTGGAACAATTTTCCCATCCTTAAAAGTTAGTTTACTAACCGTTGAATAGTATGGTTTTTCCCTTGTTCCCAAAAATCGAACCTTCGCCACACCAAACCTTTCAATATCCAACCTTGCCAACCTTTCAGAAGCCTCAAAATCGGGCAATTTTGCCGTAACCAAACGTTTTCCACACCTTCTGCCAACTTTATGCGTATAATCCAAAATGCTCTTCATAACTTCTCTAGCAAACTCCAATGCTTTTTCACTCTCACAAACTTGTGTTCCGCAAAATGCTCCAACAGCCTCTCTTAACCCCGCCAAATTTATTATGCAAGAACAATTCTCATTTCTAAAATACCTGTCACCATTAACATCTTGCATAAGAAACGGAAGCAAACCCTTACCATGCTGTTTGATGGATTTATACTTGATTTCCAACGCACGTGACGCTACATCAAGCCGCTCTTTTAGTATCTGAAAGAATTTCGCCTTATCCCCCTCACACTCACATGTAATCCGCGGCAAATTAAGAGTTACATGGGCTAAATTGCCAGTTCGCAAAGTGTCTATTTCCCAGTCTCCATTCAAGTTCGCCATAAGCCTAAATCCAGATGTGGAGAAAACACTTTGCCTTTCATCCTTTTTTAAGAGATTAGCAAAGCTTAGCATGCCCTTTTCTGAAGCCAGCTGATGCGCCTTAAAAAGTATAGCCTTAACTTTCTCATCTGTAAAGGTTTCTGGACGCATTTTAAAAATGAGTTTTGGATTAAGCAATGGCTTACATGCGCTTTCTTCCATGAATATGTCTAGAAGAATTGAAGCCAAATTTCGGCTTTCTTCAATGAAATCTCCATAATTGCCATCTATTCTTCCAAAAATCCCAACCGCTGGTTTATCTGCAATAAAATCTGGAACTGCAGGCTCCAAGCTTATGGAAGCATCCACATGCTGATTTACATTAAGAATGAACAAGCGTAAAGCTTCTTTAACCTCTGAAGCGCTTAAGCCCTTTACAAAAGGGGCGAGAAAAACATTAAAATACTCAAGCAACTGCGTTTCGCATATTTCCCTAGAGGAATGTAAAAGAACGTTAAAAATGATGGACAAGGCTGATTGTAAATCTTTAGGAGGAGGAAAAGAAGACTGAGAAGCAGTTATTTTCTCCAATTTCAAACCATTCTGAAAGAAAAACCTTAGATCATGCACTATTCCGCTTGGCTTCAAAATCCAAGAACCTAATCCGCCAATGTGCATTGAACCAGACAAGTGAGCATCAGCAATATCCCTTGAAAAAACATTCAGAAGCGTAAACTCTTTCAAAACAATTTCTCCAGCCGTCTCATGAATGTAAACTGGCCACTGGGGAGTTTTACTCTTCAAATCCACAAGAGCTGCCACATCATAAACTGGAAGACCCAACCGCGTAAGCTTATGCCGATAATCCTCTAAGCCTTTTTCAATCAAAATTGCGTTTACAACCTCTCTCACAAGCGGAGCCGTTATATATTTAGGTTTTGACTTAAGCAGTCGTTTTTCTGCTTCTTTAGCTACTTTTTGCGCCAAATCTGCGGGCATTTTCGTCTCTCTTATAAGCGAATTTGCTATTTTGCTAACATCAAACTCCTCAAGCGTGAATTTGGAGGTTCGGACAAGCATGCCTTTCGGCTTGAAGGCCTTCTTCTCAATGCGTTCCGCAACTTCAATAACCATCTCACCCAAATCGGTTAAACAATACTTCTTTGTCTCCACATCAGCCTCGATTAAATCTGCCTTCAACAAAAACTTCAAGTGATAAGCAAACCTTCCAGCATCCCTCGTAGGATTCATCTTCAAAGAACCCATCAACTCAGTATAGGAAAGAGGACCCCTATCAAAAAGCAAATTCAAAATCTGCAGCCTAAGAGGTGAAGAAACAGCCTTAAGTATCCTAACTCCCCGCACACGATGTGGAACAGACAAAGGCTCACCTCCAGCCTTGGTAAAGGCAATTAACGGAATAAGGGTTTAAAGGTTAAGAACACTTTATCCTTATATGCTTTTCAATCAACTATTCAAAAAGGGGCTGTCGGCTAGCTTGGTCTAGGCTTGGAGACTCGGGCTCTCTAGACCCCGGTTCAAATCCGGGCAGCCCCACTAGATTTTGGGTTTAAGTCTCTTAAAATGTGATTAGGGTTAAAATTCTAAGGGTTATTCCGCCTAATAGGATTGCAAAGGTTATTTCGAAAATTGTTATGTATAATGCTTTTTTCCAGCCGAACTCTTTGGTTAAGGCTGCAATTGTTGCTATGCATGGTATGTAAAACATGGCTACAAGTGTGAAGACAACCATTTGGACTGGGCTAAGAATTTCGGCAAAATTCGTTGTTCCAAAAAGCGTTGCAAGCATGATTAGTGTTAGCTCTTTTCTTAAAACGCCAAAGATTAAGGTTATTCCTGTTATTGCTGGCAGTCCAAGCCATGCTACTGTTATGGGGCTTAGCGCCATTGCGATTGGCTCGAGTAAGCCAAGAATTTCGGCAAGCTTTATGGTGAAGCTTCCAACAATTATTAGTGGAAAGGCTATTTTTATGAATTCAGCCAACCTAAACCACGTTTGTTTTAAAACTGTTTTTATATGGGGCCATCTGTAATCGGACATTTCCATAATTAGGGCTGTTGGTTCGCCTGGAAGAGCCTTAAAGGCTAGTCTTCCAAGGATGAAAATTACTGCTAGGTCGAATATGTAAAGCGTTAATGCCCATTGTATGCCTAAATATTTGCCCACCAAGCCAAGGATTATGACTGTGCGGGCGGCGCAGGGCACGAGTGTTGTTACGAATGCGGCGAGAAGCCTTTCCCTTTGAGTTTCCATTATTCTGCATCCTAAGCAGGCTGGAACGTTGCATCCATATCCCAAAATTAGAGGGATGAAGGCTTTTCCATGTAATCCAATTTTGTGCATGACATTGTCCATTAAAAAGGCGATTCGGCTTAGGTAGCCTGAATCTTCTAGAAAGTATAGTATAATGTAAAATGGGGCAATGTAAGGCAATGCAATTGTAACACCTGCAATAACGCCTTCAAGAATGCTCCAAATCAGTTTTCCAAAGATTTCTGTTCCAAAAAGGCTTAAAAAACTGGGTTCCCATCCATAAAACAAATTGTTTAATAAGTCTGAAAGGTATCCTCCGAAGGTGAAGATGGAATAGAATATTAAAAGCAGCACAAAAGCCATTATTGGGTATCCCATGATTTTATGGGTTGTAATGTTGTGGAGGCTTTCTCCTAACTTTGGCTTTATTGGAGACACCAGTTTTTGGGCTTCTCTGGCGATGCAGCCGGCAATTTCATATCTTTCAGAAGTTATCACGGTTGAGCAGGAATGTCCGTGAAGCTTTTCGATTTCGCTTGCAAGTTTTTTGGCTATAGAGATTATTTGTGGGTTAAGCTTTTTGATTTCCCTTTCTATTTCTTCATCTCCTTCTAACAGTTTGATTGCAACATACCTTGGCGGATACCAAAATTGGACGCCCTCAACCATTTTTGTGAGTTTGTCGATTCTTTCTTCAACTTCTTCTCCATACCTAACTGAAACATACTTTGCCGCTTGTCCCTTTTCAACAACTTCAATTGCTTTTTCTAAAAGTTGGAAAATGCCAACTCCTTTTATGGCGACTGTGGGTATGACGGGTATTCCCAAAAGCTTTTCCAATTTTTCAACATCTATTTGGATTCCCTTTCTCTTCGCCATATCCATCTGATTTAACGCTATAACCATGGGGGTTTCCAATTCCATGAGTTGCAATGTAAAATAGAGGTTTCTCTCAAGGACAGAAGCGTCCACAACATTTATTACAACGTCTGGTTTTTCAACGGCAATATATTTTCTAGAAATCAACTCTTCTAAGGAGTAGGTGGAGAGGGAGTATATTCCTGGCAAATCGATAATGTCAATTGTGTAGCCCTTAAAGTAAAGCGTACCCTCTGCTTTTTCCACGGTTTTTCCAGGCCAGTTGCCAATGTGCTGATGTAAGCCAGTTAAGTGGTTGAAGATGACGGATTTTCCAACGTTGGCGTTTCCTGCTAGGGCGATTAGCAGTTTCTTTTTAGCCATTTACCTTTCTATCTCCACGAAAATTTTTTCAGCCATGCCTCTGCCGATGGCGAGCCTTGAGCCTCGCACGAGAATTTCTAAGGGTCCATGGAAGGGGGCTGATTTTACAACGGTTACTTTTGTTCCTGGAGTTAAACCCATGTCCATTAGTCTCTTTTCAAATCCCCACATTCCTCGTCTTCTTCCTCTTCCCCTGCCATGTCCAGTTTTTACGGAAATGACTATTCCAGTTTCTCCATCCTTTAATGTGGTCAGCGGAACTTCCCGTTTTTCCATTTAATCACCACTTTTCATTTTAATTGTTTAACTTGGATGACTGAGGCTACTTGGCGACTTATGGCATGACGCTTTGAACCTATCTTCACAGTGATTGGACCGTTAAGGGGAGCTTTCTCCAAAACTTCTATTGAAGCTCCAGGCACAAGTCCAAGTTTGCCCAAGTATTGTAGCAAATCCACTTGCTCTTCTGTTATTTTCACTATCATGCATCTCTTGCGCGGGGCGAAATCTGTCAGGGGCGTAGATTTTTCTTCGATTATTCCTCCGCATGCTGTTGGGATTGGGTTTCCATGGGGGCAGGTTTTTGGATGTTTCAGCGCCTTTTCTAAGGGTTTAATTATTTCTTTGGTTATGCCATGTTCCAACTTGCAGGCTGCTTCATGAACTTCCTCCCATTTTACATGCAGAATGTCCACAAGCAAGCGTTCCGATAACCTGTGCCTTCTTATCACTTGTAATGCTATTTTTCTGCCCTTTTCTGTAAGCTTAACACCCTTGTAGGGCACATGCGTTAAAAATCCATCCTTCTCTAGACGCTCTACAGTATTCGTAACTGTTCCGGGAACAACCCCGAGCATTTTGACGATGTCGCTGGTTCTGGCGGCTCCGCTCTTTTCTTGCAGCCTATAAATGCATTCGAGATACTCCTCTGTTACTGCCGTGATTTGTTGGCTTTGACTTTGGGACATTCTACGAACGCTCCAAATCTAAATTACGGTGACTCGTATATTTAACATTTCTCAAAGCAATAACATAAATATTGTAATATGTATTATTATGTAGCTGCAAACAGAATGTTAAATTTGGAGAAGTCTTTATGGATGAAATGCATGTTCCACTCAAAGAGGTTGATGGTGTAGAGATAATAAGTTTGATGGACAACTCCATAGATGTTCTATCCACAATAAAAAAGGTTGAGGTTCGACAGGTAAGAGATTGGATAAAAGAGAGAAAAGAACAGAAATGGGTGAGAGAACATTTCCGTTTACCAATAGCTGAGCATGGACTTTCAATTTTAATTCGCATATTCCACGGCAAAAGCTCGCACACAATCTTATTTGATACTGGAAGAAACCCCGAAGGCGTTGTGACAAACGCCGAGCGCATTGGAATAGACCTTTCAGAAATAGAGGCTATAGTCATATCTCATGGACATGATGACCACTTCGGCGGATTACTGGCAGTTTTGAAAGCCATCAACAAGAAAAATTTGCCCATAATAGTGCATGAAGACATGTTCAAAACCAGAGGAACGGCTGAAAAGGACGGAACAGTTAAGAAGGATACGCCTTTCCCATCAGAGGATATGGTTAAACCAGCCAAATATGTCAAAACTAAACATCCATATCTTATAGCAGATGAAACTGTGCTTGTTACAGGCGAAATCCCACCTAAAACGGACTTTGAGAAGGGTTCTCAGCGAGACAGAGTTTTAATTGATGGAGAATGGAAGCCTTACCCTTGGATGCGGGATGACAGGGCAGTTGCCATCAACATTAAACAGAAAGGTCTTGTGATATTATCTGGTTGCGCTCATGCAGGCATAATAAACACAATACAACATGCCCAGCGCATAACCGGAGTTAAAAAGGTTCACGCTGTCATAGGCGGTTTCCATTTGGCTGGAAAAGAGTATGAGCCGAGAATAAGCCAGACGGTTGAGAAACTGAAACTCATGAAACCATACTTGATAGCGCCATCCCACTGCACTGGTTGGAGAGGAATCTACGCCATAGCCCAAGCCATGCCAGAAGCCTTTGTCTGGAACAGTGTTGGAAACCTTTACAAGTTTTGAAGATAAGTTTTATAAGAGACAATACCGTGAAATAAGTGCATTGTGCAAACCGATTTTTGCACAATAAAAAGTTAAGGAGATGAAAGAGTAAATGTCAGAAAAAGAAATGTATAAGGCAGTTTGTGCTGATTGTGGAAAGGAATGTGAAGTTCCCTTCAAGCCTGACCCAAATAGGCCTGTTTACTGCCGAGAATGCTGGGCAAAAAGAAGAAATCAAAGAAGGAGATATTAGTCCAAACTAACAGTTCTTCTTATTAAACCATAATTTTCTAAATTTTTAGTATACATTATGCAAATTAATAACATAACTCTTAAGAATGGGCTCATTGATTGTTAAACTTTCGGTGTCTTAAAATTGAGCTTCGCTGTGGAAACAAGAGATGTCGTTAAAGTCTTCGGCACCATTCACGCATTGGATGGATTAACATTCCACGTTAATCAGGTGGAAATTTTTGGTCTCATCGGTCCGAACGGGGCTGGAAAAACCACAGCTCTCCGCATCGTTTCCACCCTGCTTTTGCCAACATCTGGCACAGTTAAAGTTTTCGATTTGGATGTCGTTCACCAAGCCGATGAGGTTCGCAAGATAATAGCCTATCTCCCCGAAGAGGCAGGAGCATACAGGTATCTCTCAGGCTGGGAGTATCTGGAGTTTATGGCAAAATTTAACGCCAAAAACAAGGATGATGCCCGCGCAATGGTTAATGAAGCGGCTCAAATATCTGGTTTGGGCGAACGCCTTAAGGACAAAACTAAAACCTACAGTAAGGGAATGAAGCGACGGCTTTTGGTGGCAAGGGCGCTTATGCTTAAGCCTAAACTAGCAATTTTAGATGAACCCACAAGCGGTTTAGACGTCATCCACTCTTACCATGTTAGAGAAATAATAAGGAATTATGTTAAGCAACACGGTGTAACAGTGCTTCTTTCAAGCCACAACATGCTGGAAGTGGAACACCTATGCGACAGAGTCGCCCTCATAAACAAGGGCAAACTCGTGGCTGAGGGCGCCCCCCAAGAGCTTAAGGAAAAGTTTGGATGCACAAACCTGGAAGAGGTTTTCGCAAAGGTGGTTAAAATTGCTTAAAGGTTTTGGCAACTTCCTCCTAAAAGAGCTTAAAGAACTGGCAAGAGACCCTAAAATCTTGTTGGGAATGGTTATCGTCCCGCTAGTCATGTTTCCAGTCCTCGGCGGAATCATGGGCTACGCGGTGCAAACAGCCAAAGAACAAGCCCTAAAAGCCGCAATAGTTCTCGTGGATAACGATGGAGGATACTGGGCTCACAATTTTACAGTTACTATTCAGAATTTGGGCGTTCAATTGTTTATTGAAAATGATGTGGAGTTGGATAACGAAAATGTTTCAAGGCTCTTGTCAAAATATAATATCACACAGATTTTGGAAATCCCAAAAGGCTTTAATGAAACGGTCAACGAACACTTTAGCAATTCAAGCGTGACAGCTTCCGTGAGGTTTTACGGCGCCTTAATGGGCACAAGCGTCTTCGAAGGTGTTGGCTCTTCAGTGGTTGACGCTTTGGTTAACCAGTTTAATAGAGCCATAGCCCCAGACGTTTTGTACGCTGAAAAATCAGCAATTGTAAAGGGTGAAATTAAGTATGGTGTTGACCCAGCCATGCTTTCTGGATTGTTAATGTCCCAGTCCATTGCTTTGCCTATTACAATAATCATTTTGCTCATGTATGCCGTGCAAATTGCCGCCACTTCGGTAGCCATGGAAAAAGAGGAGAAAACCCTTGAGACACTTTTAACTTTGCCCATGGACCGCCTTGCAATACTCTTGGGAAAGCTTTCTAGCTCCATTATTGTTGCGGCTGTGGGGGCTGTTGCCTACATGACTGGCTACAGCTATATGCTGGGCTCCGTCATGTCTGGACTTCCAACTGGCGTGAGTTTAGATTTGGCTGCTTTGGGGCTTGTTCCATCACTTTTCGGCTATTTGCTTTTGGGTTTAACGCTTTTTGTCACTATGCTTTCAGTATTGGCTTTAGCCGTCATAATATCGGCTTTTGCAGAAGATGTTAGAAGCGCCCAGTCCCTCGTCAGTTACATTTATCCGCTTGTTTTCATCCCATCCATCGCTCTAATATACTTGGACATTAACACCCTGCCATATGCCCTAAGACTGGTTTTATTTGCCATTCCCTTCAGCCACCCAGTCATAGCCTCAAAAGCCGTTTTGATGGGAGACTACTGGACTGTTGTTTTTGGCATAATCTATGTTTCAGCCTTCACACTGATTGTCATGTACGCAGCCTCAAGGCTCTTTGCAACAGAGAAAATCCTAACAGCAAAACTAAAGTTTAGAGGTTTAGGGCGACGCAGAAAAGCAGTGGCTGAGGAGATTTCGTAAAGCTTTTCCATTAAACCGCACTAATTTGCAATTAGGCGACTAAAACATGGGTATCCAACAAATTGAAGTTTATCTTGTAACCCTACGCTATAGGGAACCTTTTAGAATTGCTCCAGAAGCCCACACAGAAAGCCAAAACATAATCGTAAAAATAGTTACAGATTACAATGTAATCGGTTGGGGAGAATCTTCACCATCAAAGAGAGTAACCGGCGAAACAGCGGAAACCGTTATAAACGTTATTGATAAAATTGCGCCAAAACTTATCGGAATGTGCCCCTTAAGAATTGAGCAAACAGTCGAAGCTATGGATTCAATTGTAAAGGATAATCCAGCCGCAAAAGCAGCCATAGACATAGCCTTACATGACATTATAGGAAAAACAGCCCGCAAACCCCTCTTCATGCTGATGGGCGGATACCGCACACAAGTATTAACAGACATCACGCTGGGAATAAAATCTCCAAAAGAAATGGCTAAAGACGCCGAAAAAGCCATTAAAAGAGGCTTTAAAGCCTTAAAAGTGAAAGTAGGCGTCAACCTAACCGAAGATGTTGAAAGAATTAGACTTATCCGAGAGGCGGTTAGCGAAGACGCTCAAATAAGAATTGATGCAAACCAAGGGTGGACGCCAAAACAAGCCATAGAAGCCCTAAACAAAATGGAAAAGTTCAACATCCAATTCGCCGAACAACCAGTCCCAGCAGAAAACCTGAAGGGCTTAATAGAGGTTAAGCGAAACTCGCCCATACCAATAATGGCAGACGAAAGCATCCACTCGCCACAAGACGCCATACGCCTAATAAAAGCAGAAGCAGTAGACCTAATAAACATAAAACTAATGAAAAGCGGAGGAATACTGAAAGGAAGAAAAATAGCAGAAATCGCCGAAGCCGCAAGCATACCATGCATGATAGGATGCATGGGAGAATCAGAAATAGGCATAGCCGCAGGAGCCCACTTAGCTGCAGCAGTCAAGAACATACAATACGCAGACTTGGA
The DNA here is from genome assembly GCA_049969855.1 of Bathyarchaeia archaeon. GTDB lineage: Archaea > Thermoproteota > Bathyarchaeia > Bathyarchaeales > Bathycorpusculaceae > JASEJA01. The sequence goes on from JBMFOB010000009.1 coordinate 12,692, forward strand.
CTCAGACCTTCTATTGAAGGATAAACTTGTCAAAAAGGGCGGAACAAAAATAAAAAATTCCATGCGCACATTTCCAAGACAGAACGGGTTAGGCATAAAAGAAATTGATGAAAAACTTTTGGGAAAGCCGAAAAAGATTTACAAATAACTAAAAGCTATTAAAATGCAAGGAGCAAAAACCATTTGGTTTCCCTTAGGGCTTTAGCGCCCTCTTTAACACGCATCACAGTCGCCGCAGCCGTGGGAGCCGCATTGCACATTGGACAAGGCGACACAGACCTAATAGATGCAAAAGCTGTTGAATTTTCAAGAGCCGTTCTAGCCCAAACAGACGTGGACGGCGAAGTAATCGCATGCGAAGGACCAAAAGATAATGCACCAGCCTTTATGCACAGAGAAAAAGTTGGAACCGGAAAAGGTCCAAAAGTGGAGTTTGTCATAGACCCAGTTGACGGAAGCACAGCCGCATCAAAAGGCAGAAAAGACGCCATTTCCGCCCTCGCTTGTGCGCCAGCTGGCTGTTTTCAGGTTCTTCCAGATGACGGATACTATTTCAAAGTGGCAACCGATTACCATTCTATTGGCAAAATTTCCCTCGACATGCCCATAGAAGAAATTGTGCGCACAGTTGCCAAAGAAAAAAGTTTACCCCTCGAAAACTTCACAGTCATAATGTTGGAACGAGAAAGACACTTAGAAATCCTAAAAACCCTCAGAAAATTGGGAGTAAGAATAATTTTGATTCCAGACGGCGACATAGCCGCAGCCGTCGCCACATGCATCCCAAGCTCAGGCGTCGACCTCCTCATAGGCGCAGGCGCCGGACCAGAAGCCACAATCGCAGCAACAGCCGTAAAATGCTTAGGCGGAACAATGCTTGTAAAAGTTTGGAAAGACAAAAAAGACGACCAAAAAAGACTGGAAAGACTAAAAAGCGAAGGCGTTGACACAGAAAAAGTTTACAACCAAGAAGAGTTAGCGAAAGGAAACGAACTGGTTTTTGCAGCTTCAGGCGTAACAAAAGGCGAACTCTTAGACGGAGTCCGCTTCACTCCAAACGGAGCCATAGTAAACTCCCTATGCATGAGATTGCCAAGCGGAACAGTGGAAAAATCAGAAACAACCCTAAAATTTAAAGCCCACCCAATCTACAAACACTTCATAATAAAATAACTTAGAAATAGTGGGACGAGATAAAGGAAGGCATTTTATGGTTTATAGTCTTCTTTTATGAAGCTTTTTGCGAACAATGTAAAGTACGAATGTTATGGTTATTGCAATCGCAATCAGAACTGCAATCAGTATTAGGAATCCAATTGTTGACCATATTGATGGCGGGTAATCCGCTAAAATTATATTTTTGGAGGTGGTCGCTGTAACGGAAACTGGTTCTGTTGCACTGGCTTTGACAACTGTGAGCCAGTAGTCGGAAACGTAGTGTGCCTCTATCTTGTAATCTCCTGGCGGTAGTTTAAAAAGCGCTTTACCCGTGGCATCAGTTGTGTCCAAACCAAATCCGACACCCGATTGTGTATAAACAATCACGTATGCTCCGTGAATTGGTATTCCATTGTTTCCAAAAACCTGCACTGTAAGTTGATACACTTGTGTTTTTATCGTGTATGGACCATTCGTGTCTACATGCATTGTTGTTTGTGCAACTACTATATCTTTCCATAGAACGGTAAAGCCGTAGTTTCCAGACAGGACATGTGTGAGGTTAATGAAACCGCTTGTTGAGGTGTATTGAGGAATAGTTTCGGTTGTGCCGTTCGGCCATGTTATGTAAACCTGCGCCTCAGGCAGAGGGGCGTCTGTGTCGTCGGTTACCAGGAAAGTCGGGTCGTAATATACGATAATACCTATGGCAAACGTGTACGTATCTTCTTCGATGAATGGGTCAAATGTGCCTGTGTCGATATTGTTGTAATATCCATTATTATCGATGACTGTTACGATTACCGTGTAATTGCCTAAATTGGCGCTTGAGGGGTAAGACCAGTTAGCCTCATAAATGTGTGCGTAGTTTACAGCCCATTGCCCATCAGATGTTCTCACCATATCCATATTGTTAATTACATGTGTGCCTGTTGGATCTATGACGGTTAGGTTAACTTTGTATACGTCGTATCCTCCAAAGGGATCTGTAACATTAGTTCGGATAATTACATTGCGTTGGCTCTCACTCCAATTGTAGTAAAACAATGTTGTCTCCGAGTTGTCAACAGTATACGTTTTTATAGAGGATGGTCTGGCATAATCTTCCGCTGGTAGAATCACTTTACTTGGATAAAGCGGAGAATCGTACCATATCCTTGTGTCTGTTGAAGAACCAGCATTAACCTCCACATGAACATGAACTGTTGTTCCAGCGGTGAATGTGTGCGTAAGCGATGTTGAAAGGTTGTAATTGTACACTGGCACATCTACGTATGAGCCTATGCTGCTCGTCACTGTCGGGTTGAGGGCTCCTGAATCCCAAAGAACTACTCCACCAACCGTAATTTCTCTAAATTGAACTGTGAAAATTGTTGGTTTGTAGGCGGAGGCGTTAGCCCATATGAAAACTTGCCATGTGCCATTCAACGTAACAGATCCTGCAAGATTTGGATATAAGTAGAAGTCAACAGCAATTTTTGGCAGACCAACTTCCTTATAAAATGAGTTTGCATAAGCTTCCTCTTGACTCATGAATCGGAACGCTCTTGTCGTGTTAACAATATACTTCGTCTCTAAGCCCGCCACAGTTACTGGCACATCAGAATAGTGAAAGTAGAATTCCATTGGTTTAGCCACACTGGAATAAGCTGACTTAACAGGTGCAACATTGCTGGCGAATAGAACTGCCAGAAGAACTGCAACTAATACACATACACCAGTCAAAGCTTTACCTTTTTTCGCTACCTCTATTCTCAACATAACATCTCCTTTAAAGTAACATTTAAAATGATTCATACATCAACTGTTAAACATTGTTAACATCAAATTCTGATTCAAATTCAGAATTCTCAATTCACAACGAAAACTTACATTTAAATCTTACAATTTTAAGATGCCTATTTTCTCTTTCGCACAACGTGCGCGTGATAAATGAGAACTTGTTGGGGTTGCCATTTTATCTTAATTTGAACTGTTATCGGCTTTGTTCCTTCATAGACTATTGCATATATTTGAAGTGGTTTGGTTTGTCGTGTTCGCTTATCCATTTGCCATATCTTACTTGTCCTTCAATCCATTCTCTGCTTGCAAAGCTTCTATGCACCCTTATCCATCTGATTGGTTGGGAAGCAAGTTTTATTGGACCGAGGTAGCATCGTTTTCGTGGCTGGAATCGGAACATAGATACTATTTAGTGTGGCTTATGGCATTTGTGTTTAATGATAAAGAATATTGGAATATTCCAAAATTTAAATATCCCAACAACAACATAAGAGAGTAAGAGACGGAGAGACTGTGAGTAAATTATGATTGAAAGAACGGAGATAAGAAAGAACCGAAGAGGCGAAGAATCAGACGAAATTCTACTGGAGACTATAAAACAGTTTCCAGGGCTTTCTCAATATGAATTGGGGAAAAAGCTGGGATGGAAGACTGGCCGCATTGATGGTTCAATAAGGAGGCTTTTGAACGAAGAGAAAATTGTAATTAAAGTTTTGGAAAGGAATGGTAGACGAGTAAATCTTGTTTATCCAAAGGAGGAAAAGCCTAAAGACGTAATAGAAGTATCAGTCGAACTACTGGAAGCAGCCAACCCTGCATGGAATGAATATGCTTACGTTTATGCATTAGACAGTTCTACAATAGGGATTTCTGGCAGCGAAATGCCAGAATGGGAAGAAATCTCTTGTTTTCTGGAAAAGATTCCGATACAAAAAGCTGAGAACAAAATACTGCTGAAAATTCCAGAAAAGTTCTGGCGCTTCTACAATATGGAAAGAAAACATAGCGTAATATCAATAAACGGAAACAACATCTTAATAACTGTCGCAGGAAATATTATTGAAGAAAAAAGATATCCAGCCTAACTATTTGTAAAATTTAAACAACAAGACTATTTCTCAGTTCCTTGTATTGATTGCCGAATTGAAAAAAGCTTGCCTTTTGCTCCATTTTTGCGAAACCGCTACTTAAACAGCGCTTTGAAATTGCCTAAAAATGTGGGGCCGGTCGGATTTGAACCGACGACCTTTCCCCGGAAACAGCGCTTGGCTATTCCTACGGGTTTCTTCTTTGACCGCTCCAGAACTTCTTCATTCCGCATTGCGGTCCGCAAACCCGTTTTGTTGCATTCTGGAGCCCGTCGTCATACCTTCCTAGACTACGGCCCCTGCTGTCTTTTGAAGCATTAGATTTACTGGAAGGATAAAATATATGCGTTATTCTTTTTTATAGGAAAGTTGGGGATCGGCGATGGCTTGGCTTTTGAAGAAGGAAATTAGGCGAGAACTGCCGGAAGAGTGGGGCGGGATAGTTCCAACAGAGATTTTCTTGCGGGAGTCTGAAGAAATTGTTGAACGGGCTAAGCAAGAGGGCTTGATTCTGAGGATTTTGGGTGGTCTTGGCATAGCCATGCATTGTCGAGAATATAGAGATTTTGCGCAGAAATTGGGCAGGATTGGCACTGGAGTTTTGGAGGGACAAGAGTATAGTGATATTGATTTTGTTTCTTACAGCAGTTATAGGGAAAAGGTGAAGAATTTCTTTGATAAAATTGGGTATGTGAAGAGGAAGGCAACACTTTCTACAGCTGCGTCTCAAAGGCAAATCTATTATCATCCAAAGGGCTGGTTTTATGTGGATGTCTTCTTTGACAAGTTGTTGGTTGCAAATCACCCCATTGATTTTAGGGGAAGATTGGAGCTTGATTATCCCACAATCGCTGTGACGGATATGCTTTTGGAAAAGTTGCAGATTTGGGAAGCCTTCAGCATAAAAGACCTAAAAGACTGTTTGCTTCTGCTAAAAGCTCATGACATAAGAGAAGAAAGCGCAAAAGAAAGCGTAGACGCCTCATACATTGCAAAACTCTTAGCCCAAGACTGGGGATTCTATTACACAGCCACAATGAACCTTAAAAAAATCAAAACATTCCTTTCAGAAATAGAAAAGCTTGGCCAAGAAGCAAAAATAGACCCAAAACAAGTCAAAAAGGAAGATAGGGAAGAGATAACTCAAAAAATAAACAAGTTATTGGAGATTGTAGAGAAAGAGCCGAAATCTTTAGGGTGGAAAATGCGAGCGAAAATAGGGACAAAGAAAAGATGGTATAACCATGTGGAACGCCCAGAAACGGTTGGCGGCTTCGGAATATGGGAAGTCATACTCAAAGAAAAAGGCTAAAAGGCTTTTTGAAGCGAAAAGTTAATGAGCAAAGGCTTAACGTGTATTCTGGGGTTTGCCGGCCATAGGGCACGGGACCCACCTGATCCCATTCCGAACTCAGAAGTTAAACCGTGCTCCGTTTCCGGTTGTAGTGTGGTCTTCGGCCACGCGAACCCGGGAAAGCTGGCAGCCCCACTTAAAATTGGTGTTTAAATTTGGAGGGGAATTACCTAAAATTTATAACTAAGCGTTTGATAGTTTTTGGAAAGGTGAGTTGGTAGTAGTGTTTGAGTTGATGTTGGTCTTGGGAATAGTGTTGCTGCAGATTGATTTATCCCAGATTATAAGCCTACTTTACATCATTTTCTTCGTAGTTTTCATATTTTATGGACAGAGAATCCAACTGCAGGTTACGCTTAGGGAAGTTGAAGGCTCCCTTTATAAACTGAAATACATAAAGGATGAAGGAAGAAAAATAGCCATAGAAACAATCAAGGAAATAGGCAAACCGCAGACGGAACCAACCAGCAGAGTTGACAGATTCTTGGAATACTTCACAATATCACCACAAAGCCTTGACCCAGCCGGCGTTGTGTGGAAGCTTGAACACATCCTTGATGTTAGAGATACACGCTTTAAGGATGAAGTAAAGCTTATGGCTCCAGCAGCGGATGAAACGCAAGCAAACAATTTAGAAAACACTTTAGAGGCGGCAATGGCGTTAAACTATATTTACAAGGTGATTAGGCATTATTATTTGCTTGGCAAGAAAACATTAAGCCTCTATGTTATAATGCAGTTGCAAATGATTTTACCCCTAGTCATGCGGGAAGCAGAAGCCTACGCCAGCGCATTAAAAGCCTTCGCTTATGGTCAACCAATAGGCGACGGTGCAGGAGCCATGGTGGCAGCAAAACTTATGCATGGACATGAATTAAGAAAACTGCCAAAAGACTGTGTTGTCGCAACAGTGCCAATAGAGGGACGCACAGCTTATGTTGTCAAAGCCGAAGGACCAGGAGGAAACGTTGGCAAAATTGGAGACGCCATTAAAACGCTGATAGAGGAAAATGAGGGAAAAATCGCCACAATAGTTATGGTTGACGCTGCCTTGAAGCTTGAAGGCGAAAGTGTCGGCGAAGTTGCTGAGGGTGTTGGAACAGCCATAGGCGGACCAGGAGTTGACCAATTCAAAATTGAAGAATCAATTTTAAAGTATCGCATACCAATAAACGCCGTAATAATAAAAGAGGACATTGGCGATGCGGTTTCACCGATGCGCAAAGAAATTTTTGACTCTGTTGACAATGCCATTGAAAGGATAAAGCATGTTATCTTGGAAAGAACTAAAGAGGGAGATAAAGTGATAATTGCTGGGGTGGGCAATACTATTGGTATTGGACAGTAGGGGGAGATGAAAATGGGTAAGGCTTCAGCGTCTACGGCAACAAAAATTTCTTCATTCGTGTTGATGATAATTTTTGTAACTTTGGCATTGTCTCTAACAGTTCTGATAGTAGCCATAAACGCTTTTGTCACTGAACAAGAAGTTTTCGCAGGATACCTATTGCTGATAGGGTTCTTAGGCGTAGCCTTTTCCACATATTTACTGTTTCAAACAAGAAGGCGGATAATGAGTTTAAGAATTGAAGTTCCATCGATAACAACTACGATTGAGTGCAGAAAATGCGGCTTTAAGAGCGTTAGAGAGTTCCAGCGGGGCGATTACATTTTTAAGGAAGTTGACCCATGCCAAAAATGCAACGAGAAAATGTTGATAACAGCAATTTACAGAGAAGTCAGAGAAAAGGAAAGGGAACACTTCCCCTTCTAAGTTAGGACAACGCATCCATCTTCAACTATTAAAACCGTGTGTTCAGCTTGAGCAACTGGTTTATTGCTGGCTTCAATGAATACTGGATATTCCATTACAGATTTGGAAGCCAACAATTCTTTGAAGGCTTCATGAAAATGTGCTTGTGGAACAACATTTTTTAGCCAGCGTTCGGCAAAAGGCAGAGTTCTAAAGTTTTCCTCAATGTATTTTAAAAGTTTTTTTGAGTGTTGATTTTTCATTGACCTAGACTTGAGAAAGCGGAAAATTGTGGCTAATTCGCTGTCTCTTACTCGTCCAATGGCGTCTGGAAGAGTTACGAAGGGTTCGATGGCGTAAACTTCGCCAAGTTTAATTTTTGAAAAGGATAATTGCGAAACGTTTGGTATGGAGGTGCCGGCGTGCACAAGATATCTGCCAACCTGATGCCCTGTTAGGTTTGAAATTGGTTTGAAGCCGTGGGATTTTATGGTTTTTTCAATGATGGCGCCAAGTTTTGACGTGGAAATTTCTGGGCGGATGTTTTCTATTGCTTTTTTTAAGGCTTGCTCCGCCGCTTCAACAAGGCTTTCATATTCTGGGTTAAAACATAATGTGACTGCCGTGTCTGTTACATAACCGTCTACGTGGACGCCTATGTCCACTTTGACCAGGGAGTTTTTTGGAATTTTACTTTTGTCATTTGGAGGCGAAGTATAATGTGCTGCAATTTCGTTTATTGAAACGTTGCATGGGAAAGCGGGTTTTCCGCCTTTCTTTCGTATTAGGTTTTCTGCTTTTTCGCATACTTCAATTATTGGCATTTCTTCGTGCACAAAATTTCTCATTTCTTCCCGTGTTTCGCGGAGAATTTTTCCAGACAGCTTAAATTTTTTTAGGGCTTCCTCATCGTAAACGCTCATTAACTTCACACTTACTTTTATTAACGCTTACAATGTTATAGTTTAAAAGTTTAATGATGAGGTGAAAATGGTTGGTTAAAATAACATGGTTTGGACATGCAGCCTTCAAAATTGAAACTGCCAATAAAATTGTCTTGGTTGACCCGTGGCTTGATGGAAATCCAACATCGCCAGTGAAGGCTTCAGAAATAAGCAAGGCGGACATAGTTTTTGTTACCCACGACCATGGAGACCACTTAGGCGAAGCCTTCGCCATTTGCAAAAGGACGGGCGCAACCTTTGCAGCTGTGGTGGAGCTTGCCCACTACGCTCAAGAGAACGGCGTAAAAAAGGCTGTTGGATTAAACTTTGGCGGAAGCATAGAAATCGAAGGAGTGAAGCTTTCCATTATTCCAGCAGTTCACACATGCTCCAGAGGCGCACCAACAGGCATAATAATTCAAGGCGAAGGCAAAACCGTTTACCATGCTGGAGACACAGCGTTTTTTGGAGACATGCAGTTCATAGGCGAGTTTTACAAGCCTGACGTTGCTTTGATTCCCATGGGAGGCTACTACACCATGGACGCTAAAGAAGCGGTTGAAGCAATAAAATTGTTAAAGCCAAAAGCGGTTATTCCAATGCATTACAAAACCTTCCCAGTTCTAGCACAGTCAGCAGACGAATTTGTGAAAATTGCCAAAGAAAAAGTGCCGAAAGTGAAAGTTGTAGCGCTGAAGCCAGGCGAAAGCTACCAGTTTTAGAGTGTAGGCTTGAAAACTTTGGGTTTGAGGGTTGCAAATTCGTCTCCGCCAATGTGAAAAATCATCTTTGCTTTTTCTAAATTGTAAACGTCAGTAAAGGCTTCTTTTTCAGCATAGGCTTCAACTATTTCGCCAACGAAAATTGTGTGGTCTCCTGTTGTAAATTGGCTGTGAAGTTTGCATTCTAGATGGGCTATGCACTCTTTTATTATTGGAGGCTTCACCTTTCTGGCTGGTGCTGGTGTTAAGCCAGTTTCCTTAAATTTGTCATGTTCTCTGCCGCTTCTTCTGCCGCAAAACAAGGTTTCCTTCAATATTTCCATTGTTGGAATGTTCACCACAAACTCTTTCGTTTCTTCAATGAGCCCATGCGAATATCTTCGCGGAGCGATGCTTATGGCGACAAGAGGCGGATTTATGGATGTCGGCATAGCCCAAGCCAAAGTGATAATGTTTGGTTTTCCAGCATTGCCAACACATGAGACAAGCACAGTGTGCATTGGATGCAAAAGCCTTGAGGCAGAAGACAGGTCAACATTAACCGTTTCATTTTCGGAATTCATAATTCTATTCCCGCCTGAATTTTCACATTTAAGGACTGTTGTTTAAAATGTTTTTCCAAAAAGTTTAAACATTCTGAATCCATTTTTGATTAGGGAACGAGTTGGACTGGCATTAACCTATCCCGAAATTCTCCTGCTTTTTGCAGTGGACGCACTTAAGTTTAAAAACCTTGCAAATGTATATTTCCCTTCAAACTTGACTGGAGAGGAAAAGTTTGCAGTTTGAAGGTGACAAGAAGACGGTTTTAGATCCCTTCGGAACAAGCGTAGTTGCAGACTACGAGCGGTTGTATAAGGAGTTTGGAATTGAGCCATTTCAGCCTCTGCTTTCACAAGTGCCAAATCCCTCTGTTTACATGAGGCGCGGAGTAGTTTTTGGGCATAGAGATTTTGGCAGAATATTGAATGCCATGTTAAAGCATGAGGACTTCGCTGTTTTGAGTGGTATAAAGCCTACAGGCGAATTTCATTTAGGCACTTTAATGACCGCTAAGGAAATAATCTATTTCCAGCAGCATGGCGCCCAAACTTTTTACTGCATTGCTGACATAGAAGCTTACGAAGACAACAAAATTCCATTCGAAAAAAGCGAGAAAATAGCCGTTGACAATGTTGCCGACCTACTTGCTTTAGGTTTTAACCCAAAAAGAGGATACATTTACTGTCAATCGAAGGAGAACAATGTAAAGGATTTAGCCATAATCTTCGGAAGAGCCGTAACTTTGGCTACGATGAAAGCAATTTATGGAGAACGCAACATTGGGCTTTACCTATCAGCCTTGATTCAAGCTGGAGATATTCTCTTGCCTCAGCTGGAAGAGTTCGGCGGACCCAAACCTACAGTTGTCCCAGTTGGGGTTGACCAAGACCCTCATATTCGCTTCACAAGGGATCTCGCTCAAATATTCCAGAAAAAGTATGGTTTTATCCTTCCATCTTCAACTTATCACAAACTTATGAAGGGGTTGGATGGGTCTCCAAAAATGAGTAAGCGCTTGATGAACTATTTCACCTTACACGATAAGCCTGAAACAATTGCTGAAAGAATTTCTAACGCCTTTACTGGCGGACGAGCCACAATAAAAGAACAACGCGAACTCGGCGGGGTTCCAGAAATTTGCCCCGTTTACGAAATCTGCTTATTCCATTTTGTTGAAAATGATGATGAAATAATCAAGACTTATCATGAGTGCAGAACTGGAAAACTATTATGCGGGGAACATAAAAAGCAGACAATCGACACAGTCTTAAGGTTTGTAAAGGAACACCAGCATAAAAAGCGGAAATTTATTGATAAAGCACGGGAAATTCTACAAGTTGAATAGCAAAATGAAATAAGTCATAAATAGTCTTTATGCATTTTTTAATACGGTGAAGTGATGCCCCGCCAATTTACTTGAAAAACAAAAAGTTTTCTGGTCAAAAGCCATTGAGGGGCATGCATACTTTTATTAAAACTGAAACAACTACATTACGGAAAAAGCACACACATCCACGAAGGGAAAAAGTCATGGTTAAGCTTAGAGAACAGGAATCCAAAATACTTTTAAGCCTAGAAAAACTTGGCGGAAAGGCTTCTGTGGAAAAATTGACAATTGAAAGTGGGCTTTCCGATGCGGCTGTAATGCGTGCAGCCTTGACATTGCAAGAGAAGAGACTGTTAAAAATTCATGAAGAGAAACAAATGGTAGTCAAGCTTAATGAGGAGGGAAAAATTCACGCCAAAGAAGGCTTGCCGGAAAGGCGTTTAATAAACGCTCTAGAAGAATTCGGCGGAAAAGCAACCATTGAAAAAGCTGCTGAAAAAGCCAATTTAGAAAAACATTTCATACCCATAGCCTTGGGCTGGATTCAGAAAAAGAAGTGGGCAAAACTTGACACTAAAACGAACACGTTGCAGATGCTGGAAAAGCCAAGGGAAGGAGAAGATGAAAGGCTTTTGAGACTTCTAAACGAAAAAGGACAAATGGCAACTGAGGATTTAAGCCTAGAACTTCAGAAAACCATTCAAATTTTGAAAAGGAGAAAACTTCTTGAGGCTGAGGAAAAAGCAAAGAGAATAATAGCTTTAGAAGAGGCTGGATGGAAAGCAATAAAAAAGGGAATCAGCATTGCCGCAGAAATAACCCAAATCACGCCAGAACTCATAATTAGCGGAAAATGGAGAAAAACAAAGCTCCAAAAATACAACATAGAAGCCCCAGTGGCGAAAACTTGGCCTGGCAAGAAGCATCCTTACCTACAATTTTTAGACGAAGTTAAACAGAAGCTTGTCACTTTAGGGTTTAAGGAAATGACTGGTCCAACAGTTGAAACGTCATTCTTCAACTTTGACGCCCTTTATACGCCGCAGGACCATCCAGCCCGAGAAATCTTCGGCATATACTTCGTTAAATCTCCAAAGTATGGAAACATAAATATTGGTAGGCATGTTTTAGAAAATGTTAAGGAAACACATGAAAACGGTTGGAAAACTGGTTCAACTGGATGGAGATATCGCTACTCTTTAAAGGAGGCTAGGCGCCTAATTCTTCGCGGTCACGGAACATGCCTAAGCGCTAGAACATTGTTAAGCAGGGATTTGGAGGTTCCGGGGCGGTATTTTTCGATTGTGCGGTGTTATAGACCTGAAGTTGTGGATAAGACGCATCTTACAGAATTCAATCAGGTGGAAGGCATAGTTGTGGATGAGGATTTGACGCTTAGAGACCTTTTGGGAGTGCTGGAAAAGTTTGCCATTGAAATTGCTGGGGCTGACGAAGTTAAATTTAAACCTGACTATTTCCCCTTCACAGAGCCAAGCGTTGAACTGAGCGCATACAAAAAAGGTTATGGATGGATTGAGTTTGGGGGTTCTGGCATATTTAGACCAGAAGTTACTTTGCCATTAGGCATTGACGTGCCCGTCATCGCTTGGGGTTTAGGCATTGACCGTCTTTTCATGATGAAGGCTGGAATAGATGACATTCGCCAGATTTTCACGTATGATTTGGATTGGATTAGGAGGAAAAAGGTGGTTTAGGATGCCGACAATAGATGTTGATTATGCAGAATTTGAGAGAATGCTCGGCGTAGAACTGCACGGGGACATGGAAAGGCTTAATGAGATTCTAGCTTACGTTAAGGGCGAAGTGAAAATTTTCGACGAAAAAGAAGGCGTGATGAGCATTGAAATTAAAGACACAAACCGCCCAGACATATGGAACATTGAAGGCTTAACCCGCGCCCTACGGGGTTTTCTTGGAATAGAAGAGGGACTAAAACCCTACGCGGTTGACAAACCAATAGTTGAGGTCCACGTTGACCCAGAATTGAGGAATATTAGACCGTTCATAGGCTGCTCAATAGTTAAGGACGTGAAGCTAAATGACACAATAATTCGTGGACTAATGCATTTGCAGGACAAACTTGACCAAACCTATGGAAGGAATAGGCAACGCACTTCAATTGGATTGTATGACTTCAGCCTCATAACACAACCGCTCTATTATGGGGTTGCCAAACCAACCGAAGTTAGTTTTGTCCCTCTTGGTTTTGGAGAAAAGCTGAGCTTGGCTGAGATTTTGGAGCGGCATCCAAAGGGCATAGAGTATGGGCATATCGTGAAAAAGCATAAGGTTTATCCCATACTCAAAGATTCAAAACAGAAAGTGTTATCCTTCCCACCCATAATAAATTCGAACGATTTGGGAAAAGTTACAGAAGAAACCAAACACGTTCTCGTTGAAGTGACGGGTACAGCGCATGAAACCGTGCTTAACACTTTGAAAATCGTTACGTTATCATTGGTTGACCGTGGAGGAAAAGCCTACTCAGCAACAATCCATTATCCACATGAGAACTTGAAGGTTGTTACGCCTAAGCTTGACACTTGGCTTATGGAATTGGATGTTGAATATGTAAACAAAGTTTTAGGCTTAAAGTTAACAGCCCAAAAAATCGCCCAACTTCTTGCAAAAGCAAAATTCGGCATCGAAAAACTTGGACGCAACAAGGTAAGCGTGCAAATTCCATGTTACAGAATTGACGTAATGCATCCCATAGACTTGGTTGAGGACATAGCAATAGCCTACGGATACAACAAAATTAAGCCCTTGTGGCGCAAACTCCCAACTATTGGAGGCGTTAATCCAAAACAGGGTTTGTTGAATGTTGCAAGAGAGCTTATGATTGGCATGGGTTTTCAAGAAGTCCTAACCTACACGATGACGAATCCAGAAAACCTATTCACAAAAATGAACCGCAGAAAAACGCGGACAGTTGAGGTTGCAAATCCAAAGGTTCAAACCTTCACTTGCCTAAGAAGTTGGCTTCTGCCAAGCCTCATGGAGTTTTTAAGCAACAACCTCCATGTTGAGTATCCGCAGAAAATCTTCGAGTTGGGCATTGTTACGCTTTTAGACGAGAAGAGGGAGACAAAAACAAGGGATGAAGATAGACTTGCAGCGGTTATTTCTCACGCAAACGCAAGCTTCAGCGAAATAAAATCAGCTTTAGACGCCTTCTTCCTAAACCTTGGCTTAAAATGGCAGATAAAAGAGACGAAGCATCCAAGCTTCATAAATGGAAGAGTAGGCACAGCAATAGTAAACGGCAAAAACGTCGGCGTCATAGGCGAAATTCACCCAAAAGTTTTGGAAGCATGGAAACTTGAAAATCCAACAGCAGCCTTCGAAATAAACATGGAAACAATAATTTGGAGAAAAACCTAGAGAGGGTAGGTCCGTATTGGTTAATTTCACAGTCAAAAATACATGAAATAGTAACATTTAACTTACCGAAAAATAAACCTACAATTTGGCAATGACTTGTAGAGCCTCCTAATCCCACCGATAAATTCATGCAGACGGACACAACAGAGGCGAAAAGCCATTGAAGACGGGTTTACCCAAGCATGAGACACGGTGGGCGCGGGCGCAAAGCTCCCACACTGGAGAGAGCTTAACCAAGAGGAGCGCAAGACTCCACAATGAAGTTAAGTGATAGGTTGGGTGGGAAACAAACGCCCGCGAAACAACTTTTAAGTCTGGCTTTGCATAAAATGAAGGAAGGCTTGATAAGATTTGGATATAGAAACAAAAATTGAACTAATCAAGAAACCGCCAACAGAAGAAATCCTAGTGGAAGAGGAATTAAGAGAACTTTTAGAAACAAACGAGCATCCAGGACATTACATAGGCTTCGAAATTTCAGGCTTGCTGCACCTTGGAAACCTCGTCATCTCGGGATTTAAAATAAACGACTTCATTAAGGCGGGAATAAGATGCCAAGCTTACATGGCTGATTGGCACAGTTTCATCAATGACAAGTTTGGCGGAGACTGGGACAAGATTCTGAAAGCGGCAAAATATTATGAGAAAGCCTTCAAATTCTTCTGTTCAGGAGTGAAAGTTGTCTCAGGTTCAGAATTATACAGCAAAAACCTCGAATACTGGAGGAACGTCATCAAATTCGCCAAGCACATGACAATAGCCCGAAGCCTAAGATGCATGACAATAATGGGAAGAAGCGAATCAGAAAAACTTGACCTTTCACAATATTTCTACCCACCAATGCAAGCAGTAGACATAAAAGAAATAGGCGCTGATATACCGCACGGCGGAATGGACCAAAGAAAAGCCCATGTCTTAGCAAGAGAAGTTTTTCCAAAAATGGGATGGAAAAAACCAGTGGCAGTCCACCACCACCTCCTAATGGGAATTGCAAAACCAGTAGAGCTAAAATCAAAGGATAAACTGGAACAGGTTATAGCAAGCAAAATGAGCAAGTCAAAACCTTGGACAGCCATATTCATCCACGACACAGAAGAAGAGATAAGGGCAAAACTGCAAAAAGCATGGTGTCCAGAAAAACAAACAGAGGCAAACCCAATTTTGGAAATAGTGAAATACATAATATTCCACGAAACAGAAGCCTTCCAAATAGAGAGACCAGCAAAATTCGGCGGCACAATACAATTCGAAAGCTATGAAATGTTAGAAAAGGCTTACAGAAACGGCGAAGTGCACCCTCAAGACCTAAAAAATGCTGTGGCAAAAGAAATAGCAAAAATCCTAGAACCAGTCAGAAAATATTTTGAAACAGACAAAGAAGCAAAACAATGTCTAGAAATCGTTAAAAAGGCTGAAGTGACAAGGTAAAAATTTTGTCCACGCACCTAAAAGAGAAAGAAGAAAAAATTCTGCAAATTCTGGAACAATTAGCCGAAGAAACCCGAAAGGGAACACCAATAATCGTAGAAGGCAAAAAAGACATAGAAACACTAAAAACGCTTAATATTGAAGGCAAGATAATATCTGCAAAAACTGGCGGCAAAACCCTCCTAGACACGATTTCGGAACTGGAAAAAACCCATTCCCAAAAAGTTGTTTTATTATTGGATTTTGACAGAAGGGGAAAAGAATTAACAAAAAACTTGGAGAAACATTTTGAAATAATGGGAATAGAGGTTAACCTGAAATTTTGGCGTGAACTTTTAGGGCTTTTGGGCAAAGAGTTGAAGGATGTTGAGGGTTTAGCCACATACATAGAAACCTTAAAGAAGAAGATTTGTAATTCATAAAAGTAATAAAGAGTCTAAGTTAACAATCTCGTGTATAGAGAGTCAAAATCACTCTCGTCACGTGATTAAAACTAACCCTTAAAAATCAAATCAGTTGGAGGTGGACGCTTACGGGTTCATCACAAACGTTTACCATAAAGTATGTTATCCACGCAAAATTCGAAATAGAAGGAGTAGTTGAAAAACCAGACGTTATAGGCGCAGTTTTCGGACAAACAGAAGGCCTCTTCGGACCAGAACTAGACTTGAGGGAACTGCAAAAATCGGGAAGAATTGGAAGAATAGAAATTGAATTGCATTCTAAAAATGATAGGACTACTGGCACAATAACGATACCAACAAGCCTCGACAGAGTCTCCACAGCATTAATCGCAGCAAGCATAGAAAGCATAAACCGAGTTGGACCATGCGCATCAAAAGTAACCCTAGAAAAAATTGAAGACGTAAGAGAAGCCAGAAGAAAAGTGATAATTGACAGGGCAAAGGAGATTCTCCACAAATGGACAATTGAAACCATGCCATCCGTAGACGAAGTCTTCAAGGAAGTTGCGGAAACACTAAAAGCCGTAAAAGTCGAAAAATATGGGCCAGAAGAATTATCCGCCGGACCAGAAGTTGACAGTTCCAAAGAGATAATCATTGTTGAGGGAAGGGCAGACGTAATAAACCTCATGCGCTGCGGAATGCTCAATGTAATAGCCCTTGAAGGAGCAAAGGTTCCAGAAACAATAAAGAGATTAACAAAAGAGAAAGAAGCAACAGCCCTTCTGGATGGAGACAGAGGCGGAGACCTAATCTTAAAAGAGCTAATGCAAGTAACAAACGTGAAATATGTTGCCAGAGCTCCCAGAGGAAAAGAGGTTGAAGAGTTAAACTGCAAAGAAATTTTTGAGGCTTTAGAGGCGAAGGTTTCAATAGAAGAATCGCTTAAGCCGCCCAGAAGAGAGAAACATAAAATAGAGATTCCAAAGGAAATCGCTCAAGTAATGAAAGGTTTGGAAGGAACATTGGAGGCTATTCTCTTAAATGATAAGTTGGAGCAGATAGAGCGACTGCCAGTAAGCCAACTCGCCGAAAAACTTCAACAAATAGAAGGCGTCAACACAATCATATTCGACGGAGTCATAACCCAAAGAATTGTTGACGTGGCAAGCGAGAAAAACATAAAAAACATTATTGCTTCACGAATATCAGACGCTGTTAAACCACCATTAAACGTTCAACTACTAACATTCTCGGATGTTCTTAGCGATGGCTGAGCAAATTCGTTGTAACTTGAAAAATATTATGTGCAATAAATATTAACTATAGATTCACATAAAATAAATATTGACAATTTCTTTTAATCATGGATTAAAGTTTAAATAAGTAAAAATAAACTCTAACTTATATCTGTGTGGTGGAGATGCTATCAATTCCGGATACAAAGAGTAGTTCTTTAAGAAGGATTGTTCGTGATGATACTTCCCCTAGCTTACAATTTGACACCGTTAATGAGGCGTTTAAGGATTTTAAATCAGGCGTTTCAACTGTTGTAGAAAGCAATTTGAATCTACTCAAAGAGGTTCCATTACATTACAAGCTACGTTTTGAGGATTTAAAAGAGTATTTAGAGAGTCAGATAATAGCAGATTTAAGTAAGGATTTGCTGTTTGAGCAAGCGATTGAAATAAGCAGATATGCACGAAACATGTACGAATTAATGGACTCTTATTTTCATAAAATCTTTAATTTTCATCAAGAGCTGAAGAAGCAATTGTATTCAGAGATGTTCAGCACCTCTAAGATGTTCCTTAACTCTGACTTACCCATATCATTTGTGAATACTATAGGGGAATCTTTACTAACCGAGATAGACTATCTTGACATATTTGACAAAGAGATACGGAAGGAGAGATTTGATTTAATCAGATACCGTAGTAATCGTCCTAAGTTTAAGAGAGTGTGTGAAAAGCACAACCTTTGGGTTAAAAGATTTGATGAAATAAGAGAAAAAATGGAACGCGAACGAGTGAAGCTGGTCTGGTATGTAGATTTTAACAATTCGCAAGGTCTCAGTGAAGTATTCAAAGAGAAAACGATTAAAGTGAACTTGTTAAATAAATCAACGTTATATCAGCTTATTCTCAGATTGCAGGAGCAAACTCGAAGAATGGAAGAGTTGAATAGTTCTAAAATAGAGTTTCTTTCATTTCTGAAGCAAGAAACAGACGAAGGAACAAAAGCATTGCTTAGGATGATACAGATTCTTAATCAACAAGAAGGAACGACATGAGATTTGTCATTTAGCCAAGTTGAAGGCTTTTTTGTAGATGCATGCGTTCTATTCCCTCAAGCGTCGGAAACTATGACTCAATCATGCCTCTCTTTTCTGAAAGAAAAATGCTACACGTTGCATTCTATCTTCTTCGGTGAAGAATGAAGCTATTGATTTGATTGAGAAGTCTTATGCATTTATTGTTTCGAGCATACATTCGGAATTGAAACCGTTTTTGGAAAAGCAAGGAATTAAGGAGTTAAGTAACAAGCACGGTAAGTTTATGGCACAATTCTTTATGGAGAGAAGGCGAGAACTGAAGAAGAAGTTCAAATCAAACGTTCCAAGAGAGATGATTGGAGCTCTCGAAAATTATGTAGCAGCTCGTCTTCACTCTTTGAAAAGTGGACAAAAAATATCAGTTGATAATTTTTTGGCGGTGCTAACAACAGAATTAGGTATTAGCAAGCATAACTTGAAAGCTCCCTTCATGGGAATTAGAGATGTCGAAATCGTACCAGATGATTCGATAGTTTCTCAGATTGTATTAGGAGCCTTTCTCTTAAATCAGAACGATGCAAAACATCTTGCATCTGCATTGATTTATCAGTTTAAACAGAACAAATGGGTGATATTTGTTACAACTGACGAAACAGAAATATTAAGTAAAACACAAGAATTATTCAACATATTTGCTTTACAGTGTTCAAGCCCTGAATGGGCATCAGATTATTACGATGAAATGACTAGATTGAATGCTCCAATAGAGTATTTTAAAACACTCAATACTTATTCAAGTATACAGAAAGAATTTGCAAATAACATTGAGCGAATCATAGGAAAGAAAATTACCCCATAAGGAAGGAATATGTCAATCAATTTGTTAATTCATTTCATTAATTAGTTCCAAAAAATGTCACAAAATCTTTTCACCATTCACTGATTAACCAATGACGCTTCCAAACATCGAAGGTTTAGCTTCCGAAAAAGTCTGTTAGTTTTGTTCCCTTTTCTTCAACTTGCGAAGTCATCAGTTGCTCTTCTGTTATGCCAAAACTTTCGAGAACTCTGGCTGCTGCTGGAACAATCTGCTTTGACACGTAATATTCCATATCCACCTCATCGTAAGAAGCAAACATGTAGGGTTTAACCCTCTCGTAAAGGCGTCCAGCGCCAGCAACAACCACAAACCCAATTTTGTCGCCGACAGAAAGTTTCCATCCCTTCTCCATCAACATTTTTGCAGCCTCCACATGGGAAGCTTTAACCTCGTACTCTTCTGGAGCTTTTGTTAATGTTTTCCATATTATTAGGTCTCTGTATGGAATGCGCTTCTGCCTCAACTCATAAATGGTTTGCTGCACATATTTAGCAGCCTTTTTAGGAGACTGCTCCTTCAAAACTATTTCCAAAACCCGCTCCTGCACTTTCTTGGCTATAGACGCCCAATCACCCCGAATAACCTCTAAACCAACAATGTCAAGTTGTCCATCTGGCAAGAGCCCCGCATAACGCTTTTTGGCTTCTGTGAAGAAAATGCGCACATAAACCTTGTCTGGCTTAACCTCTAAACCTAACTTTTCTTCAATTTCCCTTGATAGTTTGTCAATTTTTTCTGGCTCATGTTTTATGAAAATGCTGTCAGTGTCGCCATAAACCACTTTTAAACCAGCTTCTTCAGCCATTTTAATAGCGTTCAAAATCGTATGTCTTCCCCATGCTGTTGCTGCTTCTGCCACGGGTTTTATGTACCATCTTGCGCCTATCCAACCAGCATAACCATAAGAAGCATTAGTAATAACCTTCACAGCCTTTTGACGAGCATCCAAAACACGATATTCAACACTTCCAGCCGCTGTCTTCTTCATTTTTGAGCGAATTTCATCCCGCACTTTTATGAGATAGGATAAGACTTCT
Source organism: Bathyarchaeia archaeon (assembly GCA_049969855.1). Lineage (GTDB taxonomy): Archaea > Thermoproteota > Bathyarchaeia > Bathyarchaeales > Bathycorpusculaceae > JASEJA01. Next base: position 32,792 of record JBMFOB010000009.1, read on the forward strand.
TTGTAGAAGCCTACGGGTTCTTTTCGGAATTTATGTTTAACTTCTGGGGCTTCGTAGAATCCGCTTTTGGGCAGTGGTTCTTTAGGCGATATATAAGTGTCTGGGGATAGGTTGTAGGTTATCATGAGGTTTGGGTACATGGATTTAAAGTCTAAAACGGCGATGTTTTCATGCAAGCCCGGCTCTGGCTTGAGCACTATGGCGCCCACGTATGGTCTGTAGGGTTGTTCGATTCTTTTTGGCACGAGTTCGCCTATTTTTTGTGCATGTTTTATTAGAAACCATTCTACTCGGAAGCCGACGGCTGCCGTGCCAACATGGTCTATTGGTAAGCCTACAAGGTTTGAAAGTTGCATGGCAAAATCTAAAATGGCTTGGGCTATGCCCATTATGCATTTTGTGTTTTCCATGGAAAACTTCTTTAAAGTTTCACGTTTTGTTTTGTCGTCCCAGTAATCGGCAAAATTCACATCCTCAATTAATGTTCGTTCCTCAATTTTCATAACGCCCAAATAATCAGCCATGTTCTCCAAAGTTTTAACTTTGATTTCTGGAAATTCATCGGCATAATCCAACAAGTCAATGTTGGCTCTTCCAGTTATTGAAACATGCCCATAAACGCTTGTGTGCGGTTCTGTTCCAGCCCTATCAACATGCAACCGCAATCCAACCTTCTTGCACCTTTCGTTGAGATATTGCCAATCCAGCCCGTTTACGCCAAAACCAACAATAATGTCTGGGTCAAATTTTCGAACATAACTTATGAAAGCTTCTAAAATTGGCTTGTCATTTCGGTTTTCATCTGCAACAAACTGTTTTTCTTCGCCATTATTTGTTGCTGCAGAAATTATTATCACAGGGTTTCTGTCTGGTTTTGGTGAACCTTCACGGCTATAGCATATTGTTGAGAAGCCCAGAATTCGCAGCGGTGGAACTTCGGTTTTTTCAACAAGTTTTGGGTAAGATTTTGCTTCGTAAACTTTGTCAACTTGAATTGGCGATGTGCTTTTTTCTTCAGTCACTTCGATTTCGTGCCATCCGCAAGGCGCCACATCATTGTCTATTAAGTATCGCATGGAATATCGAATGTCATCTTCGAGGCATTCTTTGACGCCTTCGACTTTTCGAAAAGCCTTGGCATATTTTGGTATAACATCCGGATTTTTACAATAAACTTTTATGGCTTTCACTGGCTTTCCAAAAAACTTGCGTTCAACAACTTCCAACTGCTCCACAAGGGGATAATGCGCCTTCCCAACTTCTTTAGCAACTTCCCCAGCGTCTGCACCTTCTTCAACAACAATGTAAAAGTAGTCAAGAAAATTTCTGTCAATAACGAGGATTCGCCTTCCAGAATCGTCTATGCCCCAAAGCCAAATTTCAGGCGTATCATTTTTCACTTCATAATTCACGTCTAAAAGCCAAAAAGTAACCGTCATGCTTATCGCCTTCATAAATGAAAAGTGGAGAAAAGTTTCTTTTAACACTTTTTAATAGTCACCAACACTATTTCATAAGTGCATGCAAAAGAGGATAGAGCAGTTTTGAAAATCTTAGAGATGAACCTAAAAAAGGGCATTGTTAAGGTAGTGCCCGAAACGTTTGATGACCTATGGCACTTATACAACATAATCTACGAAAAAGACGAAGTTCACGCTCGCACATCAAGAGAAATAAAGCCAGAAGAAGGCGGATACGCAAGACCAAAACGCGGCAAAAGAGTGCCAGTCTTCTTAGGAATTAAAGTTGAAAGCGTAAAATGGGACAAGCTTCTTGGCAGACTCAGAGTTCACGGAAAAATCTGCGAAGCGCCAGAAATTGTTCCAACAGGCGCCAGCCACACGCTTAACATTGCTCTAGACACGCCAGTAACCATCGTGAAGAAAGAGTGGGCTAGGCATCACCTTGAAAGGTTGGAGTGGGCACGCAAAACAACAGAAAAACCAGTGATAATCATCGCCATAGACGATGACGGTTACGCAATAGCCACAACAGCCCAATACGGCGTCGAAGTTAGGGCAGAAGAGAGCATAAGGCTTCCAGGAAAGTTGGAGGCAGATAAAAGAGATAATGCAACAAAAGAATACTTCAGAAAGGCACTGAACAGTTTACGCCAAATTTGGGCTGCCACTCAAAGTCCAATAGCAATCATTGGAGTTGGCTTTGTGAAAAATGATTTTGCAAAATTCATAGAAAACGAAGCCTCAGACATAGCCAAGATGGTTGTGGATGTTAAAAGCGTCAACAACAGCGGCGTGGCTGGAATATATGAGGCCTTACGTTCAGGCGTGTTGTTAAAAGCCATGAAGCAACAGCGAATCGCCCAAGAAACAGAAATAGTGGAGGAAATTTTAAAAAGAATTGGAAAAGGCGAAACAAATGTTGCCTACGGGTTTGAGGAAGTTAAAAAAGCCGCAGAGTTAGGCGCTGTCGAAAAACTCGTCTTAACGGATGTAACCTTACGCGAATCCTCAGACGAAAAAAGGCTAATAATAGAAGATTTAATGAAAAATGTTGAGAAGAAAGGCGGAAACATAACAGTCATAAGCACAGAACACGAAGCCGGCGTAAAGCTCATGGCTTTGGGAGGCATAGTCGCTCTTCTTCGCTTCGCATTACATTAGGCTCATACAGTTTTTAATCTCCTACGCACTGCTGGATTCTGGTCAGCAAGCCTCTTCAAAGCCAACTCAAAAGTTTCATCACCCGAAAGCTCTTTCTGAATGAAAACTCCAGTTCTGCCAACCTCGTCTCTTCTTAAAAGCGCATGAACACGGTCCAAAACGGTTTCAACAGATATCCCCAAAAGCTTAGCAACATGCTCTTCCCGACCCACAATTGTGCTTTCTTTATGTCCTTCCTTTGTAGGTTCAATTAGCATCAACCGTTTATCCACTCCGCAAACGCGCACTTTATCCCTTAAATTTTTGAGTGTTGCCTCGCCGCCGAAACGGTAGAATTCCCGCTCCACCTTGCGCATTTTCATCAAAAGAAAAGAAATAGCCGTATTCGCGTCTATTTCGATGTAGGCTTTCATGGCATATGATGGCGTTGCCTGCACAATCAAACGTCTATCAGCCTTTACTCCAGCCTTTTCTAAAGCCGATTCCACAATGAAAGAAGAGGCTTGAAAGGGTATGAAAATGTCTATGTCGCTTTTCTCGTTCACATCGCCTCTTGCAATGCTCCCATGAATTATGGATTCCAAATTAAAAATTTCCAAAGCCTCCATTATCCGCATGGCTTTACATCTAAAATTTTCAAGCAAACTCCAACGCTTAGCGTCATACACAACTTCTCGATATTCCAAACGTCTCTCAGGCTTTGCAGCCATGATTCTGCCTCTTCTTCAAAAGACTATTGTATTTGATTTATTTTTAGTAATTGGTAATAAAACAGAATGTGAAGCGATGATGAGAAAAACTACCATAGTATGCAGCGTTTGTAAGCGCAGAGAACCATTTTTTTATAGGCAATATTCTGGAGAAAGACTCTGCAAAAAATGTTTCACAGAATCAATTGAAGCGAAGGCTAAGGCTACCATAGCAAAGTATAGAATGCTCGAATTTGACGATAGAATAGCTGTTGCAGTTTCTGGCGGAAAAGACAGTGTCAGCCTTCTCCACATTTTAGCAAAAATTGAGCGCAATTATCCGAAAGCTTCGCTTGTTGCGGTTACTGTGGATGAGGGAATTAAGGGCTACCGTGACGAAGCCTTAAAAATAGCAGAGGAAAACTGCAAAAAACTCGGAATAGAACATCACATAGTCTCCTTCAAAGAACTTTACGGACATAGACTTGATGAAGTGGTTAGGAAGTTAAAAGAGAAAGGAGATTCGGAGCTTACGCCATGCGCATACTGCGGCGTAATGAGAAGAAAAGCATTAAACATAGCCGCCAGAAAACTTGAAGCAAACAAAATTGCAACAGCCCACACATTAGACGATGAAACCCAAACGATTCTCCTAAACATTCTTCACGGCGACGCCTTACGAATAGCAAGAGAAAAACCAGTAACAGACGAAAAACATCCAAAACTCGTGCAGAGAATAAAGCCCTTCTGTGAAATTCCAGAAAAGGAAACAGCCCTCTATGCTTATGTTAAAAAAATAAAGTTTCAAAGCACACCATGCCCCTACGCTTCAGAAGCATTAAGAAACGACATCCGCACAATGCTCAACCGCATGGAAGAGAAACATGCAGGAATAAAATTCACAATTTTTAAATCAATAGAAAAAATCCGTCCAGCACTGGAAAAAATTGCCAAGAAAGAAGGCTTAAGAGAATGCAGCGAATGCGGAGAACCAACAACAGAGAGAATATGTAAAACTTGCCAAATGCTCAAAGAAATAGGATAGGCATAGCCAACCGCTATTCATATAAAGACGAAAAATTGAACAAAAAGCATATGAATGATTTGATTGCAACATTGGTTTCAGTTACAACAGTTAGCCTCATATCATTAATCGGAGTTGCTTTCATAGGCTTAAAGGAGGATCTGTTAAAGCGAATTTTAATGATTTTTGTAGGCTTCTCTTCAGGCACTCTGTTGGGCAGTGCTTTTCTTGATTTGCTGCCAGAAGCCATAAATTCAGAATTTGGAGAAGCAGCCTTATATTACGTTATAATAGGCATAGTTTCCTTTTTCGCCCTAGAAAAGTTCCTTTATTGGCGCCACTGCCACGAAGAAGAATGCCCAGTCCACATGTTTGTTTACCTCAACCTTGTTGGGGATGGAATCCACAACTTCATCGATGGAATGATAATCGCAGCCACCTACATTCTTTCCTTTGCAATTGGAAACTACTACTTAGGTTTTGCAACTACACTAGCGGTAATTTTCCATGAAATCCCCCAAGAAATTGGAGACTTCGGAGTTCTAATATATGGCGGTCTCACAAAAAAGAAGGCTTTAGCCTACAACTTCATTTCAGCCATAACCGCAATCTTGGGCGCAATAACAACCTATTTTCTCACATACATCCAGAGCATAGCAATTTTACTCGTCGCCTTCGCCGCTGGCGGTTTTATTTACATAGCAGCAACAGACCTCATGCCCGAACTTCACAAAAGAACTCGTGCAAGCACTTCAATCACCCAGTTTCTAACAATCGTTTTAGGAATAGGATTGATGGCTTACCTCAAAACTGTTACCGGAGCTTAACGTCCTTCCGCTTTGAAACGGCATCACTTTTAAATTTACGCATAATCATGGACGCTTCATGAACACTGCTTGCTGAAGCCACCTTCTTCGCCTTTTCCACGAAAACCTTAGAGCCACAGTATGGACAAGTCCTTGTTTTCTGCCCAGACTCAGCTAACAAGAAACCACCACATTTATGGCAAACAACCACGAGAAAAGATTTCATGGCTTATTCTATCCGAAAACCTTTTCCACGAACCACTAAATAACCCTTAATATCAGAGGAGGAGAAATGAACAGCGAAAACAATGCAGAGAAAAAGCCAACATCTCCCTTAAGGGAGTTGGCTATACAATACTTCAAAAAAGACGGCTACAAAGTGGAACAAGAAAATACCACCCTTGAAGGTTATAGCGGAATTTTAAGGAAATTTGATTTAATAGTTCAGAAGGGACGTGTAACCCAAGGAGTTTGGATAAGAGAATGGAACAGAACAATAGGCATAAACGTCATAATAAACCTTGACAAGGCTTCCGAAGACGTGGGGCTCTCAAACCCAATAATAATAGGAGAAAAATTCAGCGACCACGCAAAGGCTTATGCAAACAGAAGAAAAATCATCCTACTAACAAAAAGACAAGTTTCCCCAAAACTTAGATAAACCACTCATATTTTTAAAAACTCATCCAACAAACCTTCCCTTTCCAACTTCCCAATCCAATCCACAACACCAACACGACACTTTCCACGTCCATTAAGAACATCTAAAATTTCGTTAACAACCTCCTCCACACGCTTACCAGTAACATTTAACTCGCAAACCTTTTCTTTCCCATGAACTTTTAATGCGTCAACCAAACAAACATCAAGAATTTCAGAAGCCAAATTCTCCCACAACTTGCGCTCGGAAAAACCAGCCTTTTCCATAAACCCTTTTAATTCAACAGGATCTCGCCTCAAAACAAAGACGTAAGTTACAAGTTTTTTAGGAACAACATTGACAGCATAATGTCCATCAACAATAACGTCCTTGCTGGATTTCTTAATAATATCAGAGATTTTGCGGCGCATCCGCCTTTCATCAACAATAATGGAGTTTCTCTCCAAATCTCTACCAGAAACAAGATTTTCACGCAAAGCCAGTTCAGTTAAATTCACATAAAAAGCATCAATTTTAACGTATAACAATTGAGCCACAGAAGATTTTCCAACACAAGGCGTTCCAGTCAACAAAATAACACGTTTAGGCATAGGCTAACCATCCATTACCATCCATAATAAAGCCTTACCGCAAAATAAGGTTTCCAAAATTCTTATTGCCAACGCTTACGCCAATATATTTTGGGCTGGCGAAGTTGGCGGGTGGCTTCCGAGCTTCCATGTGAAGCTTGAGGAAACTCCGCCCACAAGTAGAATTGCAACACCCGCAAGGGTGTAAGGCGAAAGCCTTGGCAACGGAGCAGAAACGAAACGTCCATCCAGCAGTTGCCAATGATGCATGCTAAGTTGTTGAGAATGCTGGACTGGAAGCGGTGAAACGGCTGTCCTGCAAGTGGAAAGGGCAAACAGACGCCTGTGAGGAATCTACCCAGAGGCGCGGGTAGCCCGATTAGTCGAATGCCACCTAAAACAAAAGGCGGGTTACAGCCAACATCGCCAGCCTTTTTAAAATAACGCCAGATTTTGCAAGCGTGTTTAAATAATTTTAAATGTAAAGTTTAAGCAAAAGGTTCTTGTTGCGGAGTACTGTTATCGCATCAAGAAACAAGGCATATATGAATCTCTGCAATTACAATTTTAGGGAGGAGAGATTGGATGAAGATTAAACAAGCATGTGTATTAGTGTTAGTGAGTGTTGTGATCTTGGCGGTTAGCCAACATGCTCCGCTTGTGTTTGCGTCGAAAAATTCTAGGGCTTCATGGACTTTCATGGTTTACTTGGATGCTGATAATAACTTGGATGAGTATGGCCAAATTAATTTGGAGCAGATGCAAGAGGGCTTGGCATCCAATGCTGCGGTCAACGTGATAGTGTTAATGGATAGACTGAATCTTCCAGCATATGTTTACGAGGTTACACATGAAAATATCAAGACAGTTCAGTCCTTAGGCGAAGTAGACATGGGCAACCAACAAACTTTAAGCTATTTTGTAACATTTGCTATGAAAAAATATCCGGCTAACTACTTCTTCCTTGACCTTTGGGATCATGGTGGAGGCTACAGGGGTATCTGCTGGGATGAGTCAAGCGGCAACCACTTATCACCTCATGACATAGAAATGGCTGTTGCCTTAGCTGAAAGTCAAACGAAAAAGTTCGTTAATGTCATTGGTTTTGACGCTTGCTTGATGGGCATGATTGAAATCTGCTACGAACTAAAAGATGTAACAAACATTGTTATCGGTTCTGAAGTGCTTATTCCAGGACTAGGCTGGCCTTATACACAGCTTATGGCTTATCTTTCTAGCAATCCTCAAACGGACCCACCTGCGCTCAGCACTTATCTTGTCAACGAATATGTAGCGTATTACCCAAAATACACCGTGCAACTGTCGGCTATAAACGAAGAATTAATCCCAGAAGTGACTATAAGCCTCAACAACTTTACAGATGCATTAATGACAAACATCAGCGAATATAAAGGAGTTGTCTCTGGCGCCAGAAGCGATGCACAACAAAAGTTTATACTCGGAACAATGGGCTCCTACTTCTACGTTGATCTCTACAAGTTTACAATGCTAGTAAGCGAAAGAACATGCGACGGCAAAATCACGGAATTAGCCTCTAACCTTATGAGCAAATTGGATCTCGTAGTTTTCGCCGAAGCACACACTGCACAAATTGGTAATCTTGATGCTAAACAGTTTGGGCTCACAGTTAACTTTCCACCAAACATTCAAACATACAACAGTAACTATGAAAAATATGTGCCATGCTTTGTGCAAGAAACGCTATGGCAGTCATTCCTGATGAGCTATTACGCAGCAATCTAAAAATCCGTATCAGTAAGCGTGCCTACCGATACCATGTTTTTCTGTTGTGCATTACTAAACCTTTTTATAATTGAATCGTGTTTTATGTTGCTGTCACATTAATTCATGTAGTTAACGAGGCTTCTGAAAGCTTTTGGAAAATGCATGAAAATTTTGTGGCAGGAGAAATGAAATATATGCAAATACAATACTTTAGAGATTTACCCTTAAGCGTCGAGGTTATGAAAGGCATTGAAGAGCTTGGGTTCAGTAATCTTTTTCCAATTCAAGCTCAAGCCATAACCCCATTACTTGAAGGAAAAGACGTTATTGGACAGGCGCAGACTGGAACGGGAAAAACTGCTGCCTTTGGAATTCCAATGATTGAAAGATTAAACCCAGAAATTGACAAAGTTCAAGGCTTGGTTTTGGTGCCAACCCGTGAACTTGCTGTCCAAGTTGCAGAACACATCAGCCGATTTGGAAAATATACAAATCTCAGAGTCTTAGCGGTTTATGGAGGAGAACCCATCGGAAAACAAATACATGCGCTCAAAAATGGCATTCAAATAGTTGTCGGCACGCCAGGCCGCATAATTGACCTGCTTGAAAGGCACATCTTAGATTTGGCACTGGTAAGGATTGTTGTTTTAGACGAAGCAGATAGAATGCTAGACATGGGCTTCATAGACGACATTGAATACATACTTTCAAAAGTGCCAGCCAATAGGCAGACAAGCCTTTTCTCAGCGACAATAGACCAAACAGTGATGAAAATTTGTAAAAAATACATGAAGAATCCGGAAAAGATACTTGTAAGCAAAGACGAAATAGCCCTTTCACAAATAACCCAATATTACATGGTTGTAAACCCCTACAACAAATTCGAAATTCTATGCAACATTTTGGACGAGAACCACATAGAGCGAGCCATAATATTCTGTAAAACACGACTGGAAACAAGCATGCTTGCAGACAAGCTGAGAAAAAGAGGATATGACGCAAAACCGTTACATGCTGGTTTCACCCAACCGCAAAGAGATTTCGTAACAAACTCTTTCAGAAAGGGAAAACTGAAATTGCTTGTTGCAACAGATGTCGCCGCAAGAGGCTTAGACATTCAAGGAATAACCCACATAATTAACTACGACGTCCCATTGGACGCCCTAGTCTATTTTCACAGAATAGGCAGAACAGCCAGAAAGGGAGAGAGCGGAACAGCCATAACCCTTGTGGGCTACGGGGAACTTACAAACTTCAACAACATAAAAGCCCTAACCAAAACAACAATAGAAGAAATAAGTGAAACGCCTTTCTTCCCATAACCATAATAGGCAGAATCTACATTCTTACATGAGGTTAAGAACCAAATGCCTAAAGACCCAGTTTGCGGAATAATTCTCGACGAAAGAACAGCTAAATTCAAAATCACATATGAAGGCGAAACTTACTATTTCTGTTCGTTAACTTGCAAGAAAAAATTCAAAAGACACCCGATGAAATTTGTTAAATAACCCCAATTTTCAATTGCCTTTATAAGGAAGGTTGAAGATTATTTATCAGTAACGTTCTACCATTGGAACACGCCATACAAGGCAACGTTACACACAACAAATAACATAAAAGGAGTGAAAAAAATGGCAGAAAATAGAGATGTTATCTTCATTGGAAACAAACCACCAATGGCCTATGTTCTAGCAATAATTACAAGCCTCTCCGCAAGCAACGCCAAAGAAATAACGCTGAAAGCACGCGGACAAGCAATAACAACAGCAGTTGACGCAGCTGAAATAGCTAGAAGACGCTTCATGAAAGATTTGCAGATAAGCAAAGTATCAATTGGCACTGAAGAAATGCCGCCGAGAGAGGGTGAAAATAGGTCAAGGATGGTTTCGACAATGGAAATAACACTTAAAAAAGAGTAGGAAAAATGCGAAACAAAGCATCACCCAGCGAATACCTCGCTTTTCTTTCTATAAAATATGAGGTTAACCCAGACAACTTTTTCCATGCAATAATCTCAGCGTGCGAAAAGGGAAAATCCACATGCGGAAACCTATCCGTTGAATGCCGTGGCAAACAAAAGAACAAGATAATCCTTCTAATAACAAAAGGTGAAAAAGTCGTGGCTCAGTTCCCAATACTTGAAGAATTTCTAACGGAAAAGAACAATCCAATAAAAGAAATTAGAAAAACAAACTTGTTCCACAGGTACCCAATCACAAAAGACGATAAGCCACATTCTTTTCAGATAGGAGAATTAAGAATGGGAATGAAAAAGATTAACGTGAAGGCTAGGGTTCTTGAAATCGCGAAACCAACCCTTGTTTTTACAAGATTTGGAAACTATGCCAGCGTAACAAACGCTTTGATAGCAGACGAAACTGGAACAATCAAACTTTGTTTATGGAACGAACAGATAGGCTCCATAGCCATAGGAGACACAGTTCAAATTGAGAACGGAAGCACATCAGCGTTCAGAGGAGAGAAACAATTAAGAATTGGAAGAAAAGGAGTTCTCCGCAACATAGAAACCTAATCTCCACCTCAAACACGCCAGCCTCTAATTAAAAGCCTAACCCTCCTAGGACCCCCTACGTTTTCTATACCCCATCCCCTCTAGGTTTTCTGCTGTAGATGCCGCCACAACGCCAAAGCCACATGAGTTGTTTTCATAACTTAAAGCAAGCGAAGTGTGTAAATAAAATAAATCGGTTTTCTCAGCTTGGCTGAAACTATTAAATATCCGTCAAGGTTAGTTATTTTTGTGCATAAAGAATTTAAAAAATTAATAGAAAAAACCGAAAAGGATCGTGATGCCTTAGCCGTGGTGCTTTTTGGTAGTTACGTTAGAAAAGAAAGTTTCTCTGATGTGGACGTTTGCATTGTGCTGAAACCAAAAAGGTTCACTCATCTATATTTATCAAGTAAAAGGTTGAGATATTCAATTGCTTTCCCAAACTTGGACATACAAATTTTTCAGCAACTTCCTTTACCTATAAAAATGCGAATTTTAAAGGAGGGCAAGGTTATTTTTTGCAAAGACGAAGATGCACTGTACGATTTAGCTTTTTCCACAATTAGAGAGTTTGAACTTTTTAAACCAAGATATCTTTCCTATTTAGAAGGTGTTTTACATGCTGGATAAAAGTAGAATATTGTCAAAACTGGATGAAATGGACATTTACCTAAACGAGCTTGAAAGCATCATGCCAACAAGCTATGAAGAATATACAAGTTCTATAGAAAAAAGGAGAGCTTGTGAAAGGCTTTTACACATATTAATAGAATGCACTATAGACATATGCACTTTGATAGTGAAAGGTTTAAGGCTGGGTCTACCAACAGAAGAAGAAGATGTATTTGAAAAGTTAAGGCGAAAAGAGATTATTTCCAAACAAATGGAAAGAAAATTAAAAGCTATGAGAGGCCTCAGAAACATTCTTGTTCACAGGTACGGCGGAGTTGACGATAAACTTGTTTTCGAAAATTTAAAGAAAATCAACGATTTTAAAGATTTTAGGAAAGAAATAAGTCAATTACTTAAAAAATGAGAATACCACTCTCTTTGACGGTTACAGGATTCCTTCTGCAGCTTTTCTGTAAATTTCAAAGTCGCTTTTTGAAAATAACACGAACACCACCTTATCGAGGTTATCTTCCTTTTCCAAAAACTCTTTAACCGTAAATATGGCTATTTTGCTTGCCTTTTCTATTGGGTATCCATATGCGCCTGTGCTTATGGCTGGAAACGCTATGGTTTTCAGTCCCTTGGAAACTGCTAGTTTGAGTGAGTTGCGGTAGGCTTCGGCTAAAAGTTCTGGTTCACCGCTGGAACCGCCACGCCAAACAGGTCCAACGGTGTGGATGACATATTTAGTCTTTAAATTTCCTCCAGAAGTGATGACTGCCTTTCCTGTTGGTAACCCATCTGGATATTCTGCTGCCCTTATGCGTTTGCATTCTTCAAGGATTTTAGGTCCGCCTTTACGGTGGATAGCTCCGTCTACGCCTCCGCCTCCCATAAGAGAGGGATTTGCAGCATTCACTATGGCATCAGCATCTATTTCTGTTATGTCACCTTGAATTAGAAGAATTTTTGCTTTGCCAACTCTAAATTCCACATCACTCATCCCTTTTTCAATCCATTAATGAAATTCTAAATTAAAGCGGAAATAATAAACCATACGCCAAAACCCGCCAAAATAGCAAAACAAAAACCGAAAACAATTTCATGCACCCTTTTCGTCCAAAAACATCTCGACTTAAAAACTGTTGGCGAAACAAAAGTGTTCCAAACGAGGTCGCAAGACCAATGAGCTATGGTGAATATTAAAAAGCCCGCAAGCCCAAAAATGGCAGAGTTCGTGACTAAAAAAGCTCCAATTGTAGCCCACCACAAAAGGAAGTATGGATTACCAACCGTGGCAAAGATTCCAGAAGCCATAGAGCCATACTTGAAATATGATGATTTTTCCTCAGTTTCTCTTCGAGTTTTCAGCATCCTAAACCCCAAATAAATCATCAATACGCCGCCCACAAGACCTATGGCTTTCTGCATAAACGGTGAAGCGAAAATCCAAGCAAAACCAAAGTAGATGAGAAACATTAGGGGAAATTCTACAACTCCATGACCGAGAGATATTAAGATTCCAGCACTTTTTTCTCTGCTAGCCTTTGCAATAGTAACGGCAAAAAGGGGACCAGGCGACATAACTCCAGACAAGGATATCAAAATCGCTGAAAACAGAAAGAAATAGAAATCTGTAATCATTTCCATAGTTTTCACTAAAAATGCATGCGTATTTACTGTTTTAGAGAAAGGATTTTGTCTTCAGCTGCTGCCAATCCTGCTCCAAGGTTAAAATTGTATCCTAAGCCTTTCAAAGTTGCTTCAACGGCTGCTATGGTGGACATTATGTCGTTTTGGCTCACGTTCCCCATGTGGCCTACTCTGAAGCCTTTTCCTTTCAAGGGGCCCAAAGTGGAAGCAACAACAATTCCACGCCTTTTCATTTCGCTTCTGAATTTGCCATCATCAATGTTTTCCGGATAATAGACAGCCGTAACCGTTTCAGCAGCATGTCCTCTATCCGCAACCAGTTTCATTTTTAAAGCGCTCATTGCCGTCCTAAAAGCTTCAGCCAACACATGGTGCCTTCTAAACCTCTCATTTAATCCTTCACTAAGCAGTATTTTTAGGGCTTCGGAAAGCGCATAAATCATGTTAACAGGCGGAGTTGCAAAATATTGCGATGGATCTCTCATGACTGGAAGCCAATTCAGGAAGTTTCCATACCAGAAGCCCATGGGAGTTTTCCGCTTTCCAATATAGTCTAAAACTCTGTTGCTTGCTGAAATTAAAGCTAAACCTGGCGGGACGCCTATACATTTTTGCGAACCAGAGGCGCAGATGTCTATGTTCCATTCGTCAACTCGGACTTCCATTCCGCCGAGTGAACAAACCGTGTCAACAATGTAGAAGGCATCGCTGTTTCTCCTAACAATTTCGCCTATTTCTTTGATGGGATTAGCAACGCCCGTGGATGTTTCCACATGGGTAACAGTAACAGCCTTGTAATCATCCTCTTTTAAAGCATCCCTCACCATTTCTGGCTTTACCGCCTTACCCCATGGCACTTCCAAAACTTTCGATGCTGCCCCATAAGCCTTTGATATTTTAACGAAATACCCGCCGAAATATCCAGCAACCAAATTTAAGATTTTGTCTCCAAGCTCTATTATGTTGGCTGCAGCCATTTCCAAGGCTAATGTTCCAGAACCAGAAATTACGAAAACATCATTTTCAGTCATGAAAACCCTTTTCAAATCGTCAAGAGTTTCTTTGAAGATTTTAACGAATTCTGGGCTTGTGTGGGATATGGTTGGTTTGCTTAGTGCACGTAAAACTGCTGGGTCAACATTTGTTGGACCTGGAATCATGAGGAGCGCTCTTTCACTCATCTTTATAAACTCTCCATTTACAATCATTAGATAGTATTTATTTACGATAATTTCAGAATTCATCTATTATATGTTTTGATAAATTGTTTCTGCAGTTCTACAACCGCCAAGCTATCTTCAGCTTTTGCGTAACTTTCAAGTTTTTCCCTGTTTATTTCGATGAAAGTGTGTCCCCACTTGAAGATGGATAAAAGTGTTATGGCTTCTTCTTTGAATCCAGCTATGTAGAGGGCCCCAGCCAAAGCCTCAACAGTGCTCAATTGGGTTGGTTTGCCGAAGTTGACTGGGTTTCCAGCAACCAAAACTGGTAAGCAGCGGGCGGTTCCCCTAACATGTTTTGACAAAACTTTTTCGGCGTGTTCCCAACTGCAGTCTAAGGCGGCTAATCCAAATTTTTCTATGCGTTGCCTATCCGTTGGAGAGAAGGCTATTTCCGAAAAGGGATTAAGCACAACAGCTCTTTTTGGCAGAAACCTCATTTGATTCACTATGCGGATTAGCCCGTGGCGTTTAAGTTTTAGGGCTGTACATTTTTTGGGGTCGCATTGCCCAGCATGATAAACAGTTATCCTAATCCTTTTTTGCACCGTTTCTGCGCACCTTCAAATGGCTCATGGGGTCGTTCAGAATTTGGAGAATTCTATTGATAAGATCTGATGCAACCATGTGATACCCCTTCTCTTCATAAACAAAGTCTCCAGCAGCACCATTAACAAAAGCTCCAGCCACAGCCGCCTCAAAAGGATCGCACTGCTGGGCTAAGAAGGCGCCGACAATTCCTGAAAGGACATCTCCTGTTCCGCCAACAGTCATGCCTGGATTCCCAGTAAAGTTGAGCTTGAACCGTTTTTCGTCGCAGATTATATCAACGGGTCCTTTCAGCAGTAGTACTGCGCCTAATTCTGCAGCTGTCTCCTGCACTTCAGAAATCCTTTCCTTCAAATTTTCTGAAAGCTTCTTTCCAGTTAGTATGGAGTATTCGCCAGCATGAGGCGTCAAAACCAAGGGAACATTTAATTTTCTCTTAAACTCTGAAAAAGCCTTAAGCCCATCAGCATCCAAAAGCAAGGGTTTCCCAGCCGTTTCCACAGCCTCAACCACAGCCTTTACAGCCTCACGGGTTTCCACATGCAAACCAAGACCAGGTCCTAAAACAACGGCGTTGGCGATTTCTATATAGGTTTTCAACGCTGGTATGTTGCTCACGTTTAAGTGACTTCTTTCAAGCTTAATTGTGATTAAATCCGGCGACATGGAAGATATGGTGTAAGCGGTTTTTTCTGGCGCAGCAATATAGGCTAAATCAACGCCAGTCCGTAGAGCGGCTAAAGCCACAAAGGCTGGGGCTCCTGAAAAGCTTTCGCTTCCACCAATAACGAGCAAACGTCCAAAATCTCCTTTATGAGATTCTGATGGGCGGGGTTTGGCAACTAGTGAAACATCTCCTGGGCCGGCGAAGTTTTCAAAATCTTTTGGCAAGCCTATGTCTTTCACTTTTAATTCGCCGACATACTCTTTTGCTTTTTCAAGCCCCTTTTTGGTTTTGTGAAACGTTATTGTCAGGTTGGCTTTGACGGCTTCGCCTAAAACTTCTCCAGTGTCTGAATCTATTCCTGTTGGCACGTCAACTGCAACTTTAAAAGCGTTAATTGTGTTAATTCTTTGGACAAGTTGCAAAATTGGCGGTCTCAGTTTTCCTTTCGTGCCTATCCCAAGCAAGGCATCAATTACTACATCCGCAGTTATTTCGGGTATAAGCGTACTGTCATAAACTTCGTATATTGGAATTGTTTCCTTCAAAAATTGTAGGGCTTCCAAGTTTTTTAACGCCGCTTTGTCTGTTATTTCTTTGGCTTTTCCAGCAAGGATAACTGTGACTTTGAAACCAAGCGAAGAGAGATGTCTGGCGGCAACGAAACCGTCGCCACCATTTCCGCCTAATCCGCAGAAAATTGCAACACTTTTTTCTGGTTGGAATCGTGAAGCAACTTCTAAAGCCACATTATGCCCAGCATTCTCCATTAACTGAAACCGGGAAACACCGAAATATTCAGCATTTAACTCAAGAGCACGCATCTCACGACTTGTTATGTAATTTTCTGTCATACTGAAACCCAAATAGCTAATGCTTAAAAATAGAAGATAAGCCTATCCGTTTAGATTGGAGAAGGTATAATGCGACTTAAGCGAATATCTAATTCAGAGTTTGCGCCCGCATTAGTTTGTGCCAAGTTCAATTGATCCACATAAAAATAAGCGTATACTATGAATATGTTATCGTTAAGGTTTATATCTCCCAAGATTTCGCTTGTGTATGCTTCTATTTCATAGGGTCCAGTGACATCTGGTGTCCATGTAAAGTTTAGCGTTAACATTTCTTCAGGAGCTAAAATTACCACTTGACTTCCGATAGGTGGGTCATAGATAAGTGTGTAGTTGAGGTGGAGAGTGAAGGTTTCGTTGAAATCACCTTTGTTTTGTAATGTTACATAAATTATGTTTGTCTCGTTTCCCGTTGGATTCTGTTTTGAAAATGAAATGTTTTGGATAGCTATGTCGTGGACACCTATTATAACAATGCCATATGTGAAATTATTGTTAACTAGGTTGGATTCTCCGTCAACTGGTGTGGCGCAAACCCTAACTATGTATTTGTCTCTTTGAAAACTTGTTGTATTCCAAAGAAATGTCATAGTTTCAAATGCTCCCCGTGTTAAGTTTTCAATCATTTCTGTTTCAACGGCTGTCGAGTTTGCATAAAATGTTACGTTGAAAGTTTCAGTGAAATCTCCATTGTTGGCAACCGTCGCATTAACTTCCAGCGTTTCTCCATGTTCAATAAGAGTTGCGGAAGGGACAACATCAATTACTGCTACATCATGAGTGAAGCCTAAAAACTTTTGATTAGTCGGCAAGTCTTGAAGTTTTGAAATATTTAGTATACTGTTCCAGTCGCTTGAAAATTTTATTTCGTAGATGCCGCTTGACGGAAACTCGCAGAGCACAGGAACAGCGCCATAAATAAATTCCAGTTGTCCACCGGCTATGACGGTGACCCGCAAAGTTGTTGCGTTAAGATTTAAGCTGTACAATTCTGGGTCTATGTCAAAAAAGTATTCGTAGGAATACTCCTCCAACGGAAAAACGATAGCGGTTGTTTTTGGCACAATTCCCAGAAAAAGCATTAGTGTCAAAGCATAAGCTGTAGCATCATCCGAAACTGCTCCGTCGCTAGCCCATTTAAACTTGCCACTAACACTGTCATATAAGTTGGCTTCTGGGCTTTCAAGCAGTTTCCAAGCTGGATCTAACCCACCATATCCTCGTAACATTTCTTGCATTGAGTACTGCGACTCATTTTCTAGCATATTATAGAAGGCTAATAGAGTCGTCCACGCACCAATAGTGTTTTGAAGTCTCCTCTGCGGGTTAGATGGGTAATGATGAACAACCACATATGTTGCTTTGTTTTCGCTGTTGCTGAACCACTGTTTACTGTTCCATTTGTCAACTAAGAAGCGGTTTTGCAAGTCAATGAAAATTCTTGACCAATTTCCCAAGTCATTTTCATAATACTTTAAGTTTGAGGCTATTTTTGCGAAAAAACCGGCTTCGCATTCGTAATCAGCCCAGTTCAAAGCATATTTGTAGTGGGTATTCTGATACCAAAGGTTGTTGTTAGTCCAATTCCACCAATATAAGGCATCGTTTAAAGCCTCCATTATGCCAAATTCGTAAAAAGTTAAGAAGCATTGGATGGTGCTGGCTGATTCATCATAGTAGCGAGGACCATAACTTATTGTCCAAGTGCTTCCGTTTGCGTTTATAAATAATGCTGGGCGTCCATTGCTGTATATTGCTGTTTTGAAGAAATTGTAACCATTGGTTTGTTCCATTTATCCAGTCTATATTGGTATTTCTCAGCGTAGTAATAGCAGAACAAAGCATATTTTTCCTCAACACAGAAATAGTCAACTCCACCATACTTTGTTGTCCAAGGCAGCGGTCCAACCGTTGATAAGCCATCCAAAGCTGCCTTAATGGCTTCTTCTCGTTCTATCTCCAATTTCTTACAAATAACACTCCACTTTAATACATTTAACCAATCCCCGTTGGCGGCATAATTATCTATCAGCGTTTCCATATCCGCTTCGGTTTTCTCGCCAAAAAACATTCCCGCATACGTTGCTTTACTCCAACTCACGCTTTCACTAATTGCTTGTATTGCTTGAGCAAGAGTTGTATTAACCGTTTCACTATCGCTCATTTGTTCCATAACCGACAAATCAGCTGATGACAGATTTACGGTTGCACCATCGGATTGAACAAAAACTGAGAAATTTAATAAGATAAGTAGAAGAAAAATGCAAGCATCCCTCAAACTGCTCACTATCATTTTCCTTCTTAAGCCAAGCTATTTCATTGCTTAAATGTTAACATAAAGTTTCTGGAAAAATGTTCTATTACATTTAAGAGTTTCTGAAACAAGTTTCTCGTCAAAACCTCCACATCCAACAATAACAACCGAGCTTCGACAAGAAAACAAACAAATCTTCCACCTTAAACAATCTTCATAAGCTTATCCTTAGGAACAAGAATTGAATAGTAGGCACGAGTTGAAAGTCTCTAAACAGCCTCAAATGCATCCATCATCTCACACAATCAGAAACATAGACTTGTTAGAAGTGACGCGGGGTGCGGGATTTGAACCCGCGCGGCCGTTACCGACCACAGGCTTAGCAGGCCTGCCCCCTACCAGGCTAGGGCAACCCCGCAAAGGTATCTCTAACTCAGTTTTTGCGTCTTTGCTTTTTCGTTATTAAATGGTTTGCGTGTTATTTTTGCTTTTCTTTAATAGTAGGTTTGTTATTGCGTCTGCTATTTTTTCTTTTTCTTCGTATTGTATTTGTTCGAAGAGCTCTATTAGTTTGTTTATGAGTAGTCTGTATCGTTTTGTGTGTTGGTTTAGGAGCCACTCTGCGAAGCCGTGGGCTAGTAGTTCTTTGGCGTGTTTTTCATTGTTTGTGTAGATTAGTATTGTGTCACCTATTACTTACTCCTCAAGTTGTTTTCCATTTTTGAATTTTATTGCACCGGGAAACCATTTTACTTGAACCTCGTGTCCCATGCCCATTTCGTTTTTGAGGAGCTCAAGTTCTTCAACTAGTTTCATTTCTACTGAGTTTTTCAAGGCCTCTGGAAGGTTGTTTGATCTTCTCACTTGTTTTTCACCTTTTTTCTGGGCAGATGTTTCCGAGGCAGTATCCCAAACGCTGAATTGTTCGGCATTTGAAGGGCTTCGCTGGGTTTTTCTGCGCGTGTTCCACATAGTAGCGCGTTTTCAGTGGGCTATAATCTGGCTGGTTTCGGAAAAGTGGCACTATTTCGTCAATGCTGTAGCCGGCTTTCAGATATTCACGGGCTATTGCCAAACGCATAAGGTGCCCGTTTGCCCCTTCTAAGGGCAGCTGTAAAGCTTTTCGTATGCATGGGCGTATCCCTTTTACAAATGATTTGGATGAATCTGGCAACCTCGTGGATTTTAGGGCAATTATTTTCTCACGGGTTTTCAAATCCTTGATTACCGGAGACAACAGTTTCGGATCCAAGGTTTTGTAGTTGTCTAGACTTTGAGGCGTGTAGGGCTTGCGGTCTAGGGTTATTGGGCAACATAGGCTTCCAGTTTCTTCGTGAATGCTAAAGGGCACGCGGCTTAGCCTTTTGATGTCTCCTATAACGGAATTGTCAAGCGTCTGTAGGTTTAGTCCCTTCACGAGTCTATTTTGCAGCTCTCTGTATGCTTGTTTTGCAAGATATAACTGCCCTAGGTCAAAATAGACAAGCTTGTCCAAGAAGGCGTAGACGTGGAACCCCTTGCGTCCGCTGTAAACGATTAATGGTTCAACGTGGTAGAAAGTTTTCAAGGCTTCAGCGAAAGCTTTCGCTTCTTTCCATGCTTGGTTTAGGTCCTTTTCACAGTCGAAGTCGAAGAACAGACTGGATACTCTCTAAACTTGGTAGGTAGCCAAAATGGTAAGTAAATGTTAAAATTGTGTATGTTGATGTCGGCGTTTAAAATTCGTAAGCGTCAATACAAGAATTAATTTCATTACGCTAATAAACGCTTTTAAAAAATTGTTCTGTTAGTCATTGTTAACAGAAAAGAAAACTGGGTTGCGGATTAGATGTTAAACTTTTGTGGTATTGCGCGAGGTGGAAAGGTTGGAATATCAAAGGCTATATTATCCTTGTCTTTGTTCTAAAGAGTAGTTTTAAATGTGTTGATGTCCAACTGGTTTAATTAGGGCGTAGTGAGTTTGCATGC
>JBMFOB010000010.1:0-49803 GCA_049969855.1 Bathyarchaeia archaeon
CCACAAACTTACGGCTGTTGCTGTAGCCAAAGAACTTAATTTAATAGGCGAAAATGAAGCGCCAAGCCAAGTGCTTACTGGACAAGAGTTGGACAAAATAAGCGATGAACAGCTAACCCAAATGGTCGAGAGCGTTGTGATTTACGCTCGTGTTTCGCCTGAACACAAAATGAGAATTGTGAAGGCTTGGAAAGCGAAAGGTTATGTTGTTGCAATGACTGGCGACGGCGTAAACGATGCTCCAGCCCTAAAGATGTCAGACATAGGCGTTGCCATGGGAATCACAGGCACAGAAGTTACAAAAGAAGCTTCAGACATGGTTTTAACAGACGACAACTTCGCATCAATCGTTAAAGCCGTCAAAGAAGGACGCGAAATCTACGACAACATAAAGAAATACCTAACCTATCTGCTGCGCTGCAACGTCATGGAAATCCTCGTAATGTTCATAGTGATGATAAGCGTCCCATACCTGGCAGGTTCAGCCTACCAACAAGGCGGAGATCCGAAACTTTCTCCAACAGTTGCTTTAACAGCAATACAACTCTTATGGGTTAACTTGACAACGGATGGTTTACCAGCCCTAGCCTTAGGAATAGATCCAGGCGACCCAGATCTGATGGAAAGAAAGCCAAGAGACCCAAATGAAAGTGTTTTCACACGAGACGTTAAACTCTATCTGACAGCAACACCGATTCTAATGACTGTGCTGCTTCTGTATGGATATTTCATGTGCCAACCATGGATAGACGAGTATCACTTGCTTGAGGCACGGACGCAGTTGCTTACGGCTATGATCCTAATGGAATTGGCAAACGCCATTTCAGCCCGTTCACTGAGATATACAGTTTTCAAAGTTGGCGTCTTCAAAAACAAGTTCCTATGGGTTGCAATCCTTTCGTCCCTAGGTCTTCAATTAATGGTGCTTTACACGCCTTTCCTTCAAGACTTGTTCGATGTGCACGCGCCAGAGCTTATAGATTGGGCAATTGCAATATTATTCACGGCAATAGTTTTCGGTTCATTAGAGCTAGGAAAGTACATTGCAAGTAAAAAACGAAAGCAGTAACCAGAAAAGCATATATTCCAACCCATTTTTATGTAACGTTTTCACGATAAAAGGAAGGATTGGAAAGTATGAGTGAAAAAACTGCAAATCCAGCACCGCTCGGACTTTTAGGTTTTGGAATGACAACTGTTCTTCTAAACTTTGTCCACAACGCCCGCTTGGGTTCAGTTGACGGCATGATTCTTGGAATGGGAATATTCTACGGCGGCTTAGCACAGATTATTGCTGGCATATTAGAATATAAAAAGGGCAACACCTTCGGAACAACAGCTTTCACATCATATGGATTATTCTGGTTATCCTTTGTAGCCCTAAACTGGCTTGGAACAGCTAACGTGGCTGCTATGGGAATTTGGCCTTTCTCTTCTTACGGTCCAGCCATACCTCAATACAGCACGCCTTGGCTTGTCAGCCAAGAAGCATTTATGGCCTATTTCTTCATGTGGGGACTCTTCACATTCATAATGTTCTTCGGCACACTCAAAACGAGTAGGGCATTACAGTTCGTTTTTCTAAGCCTTGCAATACTATTCTTCTTACTTGCAGCCAAATCGGCGCTTTTAGCATATACATCTTTCACATCAGCAGACTTGGAAATTTTCACTCGCATAATTGGAATTGAAGGAATCATCTGCGGCTTAAGCGCCTTCTACCTAGCCCTAGCAGAAATCCTAAACGAAGCTCACGGAAAAACAGTATTGCCAATATACCCAGTAAGCTGAATCCTTCACACCCTTCTCTTTTTACAAGAAGAATCTACAATTTTCGGCAAAAACTAACAATAATTTCATCTTTTAACAACCTAAATGTATAAATATAATAAACAATTTTTCTGAAGAGAATCCTCAAAAGGTGGAATGGGATGTCAAAAGAAGGAATAGAAGTCTATAAGGAATTTGAAGCCAACATAATTCCACCCAGCTGGAAAGACAGAGTATGGGATAAAAGTGACTTTAAAAAATGGTACGAAAACACGGTGAACAACAAAAAAGCAATGGAAGAGTGGTGGGGAAAATGGGCAAACGAGATTTTCTGGTTCAAAAAATGGAACAAGGTGTTGGATGACAGCAACCCGCCATTTTACAGATGGTTTGTCGGCGGAGAAACAAACTTGGCTTACCTTGACACGGACTGGCAGATTGAGCAGGGAAGAAAGAACAAGTTGGCTCTAATTTGGGAAGGCGAACCATGGGATGAAACGCTGAACCAGCCCAAAGAGGTAAGAAAGTTCACATACTACGACATTTATAGGGAATCCAACGTAATCAGTTACGCTCTAAAAGAGAAACTGAAGGTAAAGAAAGGCGAAATAGTCACATTATATCTTCCAATGATTCCAGAACTGCCCTTTTACATGCTTGCCATTCAAAGGCTTGGAGCCAAACACAGCGCAGTTTACAGTGGATTCAGCGCTGACGCCTTAGCCACGAGAGCCATAGATGCGGGTTCAAGAATAATTGTTACTGCTGACGGATTCTATAGAAGAGGGAAAGTAATCAATCTCAAACCCATCGTTGACGAAGCCGTAAAAATATGCGCACAGAACGGCGTTAAAATAGAAAAAGTCATAGTTGTCAAAAGAGCTGGCAATGAAATACCTTGGAACAGCCAAATAGACGTTTGGCATCACGAACTTGTAAAGGACGTGCCAAAAAATGTTAAAGTTCCAGCTGAAAGATGCGGTTCAGAAGATTTCTCATACATACTTTACACTTCGGGAACAACAGCCGCTCCTAAGGGAGCACAAATTCCCATAGGTGGATATGCAGTTGGATTATACACTACTATGAAATTAATATTTGATATAAAAGAAAGCGACATCTATTGGTGCACAGCAGACATCGGATGGGTTACGGGACACTCCTACATAGTTTACGGTCCGCTACTAATGGGTCTAACATCAATAATGTATGAAGGAGCGCCCGATTTTCCAGGACCCGACAGATGGTGGAGCATAATTCAACGCTACGGCGTTACACTATTCTATACGACGCCAACAGCCATAAGAATGCTTATGAAATTCCCAGAAGAGCTTGTCAAAAAATATGACCTATCCACGGTTAGAATTTGCCATTCTGTAGGCGAGCCCATAAACCCAGAAGCCTTCAAATGGTACTACAAAAACATCGGAAGAGAAGACATTGTAGCCTCAAGCACCTGGTGGATGACAGAAACAGGACAAATGTTGACTGGACATTTTCCAGGATTAGGAAAAATATTCCCACTCAAACCCGGAACAAATGGTTATCCATTCCCAGGCGTTACATTGGAAGTTCTGGACGATGACGGGAATCCTTGTCCGCCTGGAGTTAGAGGCTACTTAGCGATAACTTCGCCATGGCCTGCAATGCTTATGACGCTTTTTAAGAATCCGCAAAGGTATGTGGATGTTTATTGGTCGAGGTTTAAGGGCAAAACCTACTTTTACACTGGAGATTTCGCCATAAAAGACAAAGATGGATATTTATGGATATTGGGAAGGGCTGACGACGTTTTAAAAGTTGCAGGTCACAGAATTGGAACTGCAGAAATTGAATCTGCAATGATTAAGCATCCAGCCGTCGCAGAATCAGCATGCATCGGCAAGACTGACCCAGTGAAAGGCGAAATACCCTTCATCTTCACTGTGCTTAAGCAGGGGCATTCGCCAAACCCGAAGCTTGCAGACGAATTAAAAATGCATTTAAGAACAACAATTGGTCCACTTGTAGCTTCAGATGCAGTAATAGCTTTCGTTGACTCCGTGCCTAAAACAAGAAGCGGCAAAATCATGAGGAGACTATTAAAAGCAATCGTGAGCGGCGCAGCCATAGGCGATGTCACAACACTTGAAGATGGCGTGGCGGTTGAAGAAGCAAAGAAGGCTTACGAAAGCGTGAAAGAAGCCTTAGAACGCGGCAAAAGCTAAATCGCCATAAACCTTTTTATTTTTTATTACGCCAATTCCATTATTGCTTTGGAAGTTTCACTGTCAACTGGTTCAATCCTAAAACCTTTCTTAGTGCACAAATGAATCATCTTCGCATTGTCCGAAATCACAAAACCATAAATTGCCTTTAACTTCATTTCTTTGCCAATCTCAATAATATAATCAACTAATTTGGATCCAAGCCCAAGTCCTTGCCATTGGTCGCCTACCACAACTGCGAATTCTCCATTTCTTCTGCCGGGCTCTAAAGAAAGCAGAGCAACGCCAATAATCTTCCTCTGATCTTTTTGCATTTCTGCAACTATGGCGATTTCGCGGTCATAATCCAAGTTGCAGTATCTTGTTAAGGTTTCATGGGATACTTCCCTAAAAACTTGGAAGAACCGGAATCTCATGGTTTCTTCTGAAAGGGAAGAATAAAGTTCACGTATGAGTGCTTCATCTTCGGGTTTTATTGGGCGAAGAATGACTTGTGTTCCGTCTTTTAGTGTCCATTGAGTGACATATTTTTTTGGGTATGGAGCTATAACGAGGTGTTCATGAAAGCGTGTTTCATGCAAAATTTTTTCAGGGTCTATTACTATTCTGGCATCCACAGCCGAAGCATTGCTTTCATCAACTATTAGTGGATTTATTTCTATCTCCTTTATCTCAGGAAAGTCTATAACAAGCTGGGAAAACTTCACCAAAATCTCTTCTAAGAGTTTAACATTAAAGTGTCCTTCGCCTAGCTCTGCTAATTTGTAAATTTTAGTTTTCTCCATAAGCCTTCTTGCAAGCACCTGATTCAAAGGCGGGAGACCAATGTTTACATCTTGGAATAATTCTGTTGCTACGCCTCCCATTCCAAACATTATTATGGAGCCAAACTCCCTATCCTTTTTTGAGCCTATTAATAACTCGCAAAGCTTTCTCTGAACCATAGGTTGAATAATGGCGCCTTGAAATTCTGCTTCTGAACTGTACTTTTTAACCCTTTCAGCCAATGTTTTGAAAAGGGCTTTGGCTTGTTCAGGCGACCAAACATTTAGGATAACCCCCTCAACTTTTGATTTGTGGGTTATTTGAGGCGATAAAGCCTTCATAACGATGGGGCATCCAATTTCAGAGGCTATGGCTTCAGCTTCATCTGGAGTTTTTGCAATTAAGGTTTTTATTGTTGGAATTTTGTAGGCTTCAAGAAACTGTAAAGCATCATACTGATTTAGCACTGTTCTTCCTTCGTTGTAGGCTTTTCTTAAAACTTCTTTAAGAAATGTTGGAATTGCCAGTTCCATTGTAAGCTCTTCTGGAGTCTGATACAAAAGCTCCAAGTTTTGGGTATAACTGTACATATACATGAAGGTTGAAACAGCCTGCTCTGGAGTTGTAAACACTGGGATTCTGTTTTTCCGCAAAATTTGCCCAGCCCTTCGACACTCAACTTCACCCATCAAAGAGGTGAGAATTGGTTTTGTAGTTTGTTTTGAAAGCTCCAAAATTATTTTTGCAATCGACAAGGGGTCTGTGGCTCCTTGCGGCGTATAAATTATTAAGAAAGCGTCGCTGTTTGGGTCTTGAAGACAGATTTCTATGACTTTTCTGAATCGTTCCGGAGTGGCTTCTTCTAAAACGTCTATTGGATTTATACTGCTGCAGTAAGACGGCAAGACATTCTTTAAAGCTTCAGTTGTCTCAGCACTCAAAGAAGCAAGTTTTCCGCCTTTAGCGATGAGAAAATCTGCAGCCATGATGCCGGGACCGCCAGCGTTTGTGATTATGGTGAGGTTTGGACCTTTTGGATTTGGCTGCATCGCCAAGGCTTCTGCACAGTTGAAAAGGTCGTTTATGGCTTCGACGCGGACAATTCCAGCACGCCTAAAAGCAGCATCATAAACTGCGTCTTCTCCGCAGAGCGCTCCAGTATGGGAAATTGCTGCCTCCGCACTTCTTGAAAATCTTCCAGCTTTCACAACCACTATAGGTTTTGCCCTTGCAAATCCTCTTGCTGCGCTCATGAATTTTCGTGCATTTCTGATTGACTCTATGTAAAGCACTATGCTTCTTGTCTGAGGGTCAGTTCCGAAATAATCAATTAAGTCTCCAAAATCAACATCAAGCATTGACCCTGCGGAAACTACAGCGCTGAATCCAATGTGAGCTTCTGAAGCCCAATCAACTACGGAGGCGCATAATGCTGCACTTTGGGAGATGAAGGCTATTTTTCCCGGCATAGCTGCTTTGTTTGCAAAAGTTGCGTTTAGCCCTATTTTTGGTCTCATTATTCCGAAACAGTTTGGTCCAAGAATTCGCATGTCATATTTGTCTTTAAGTTCAAGAACCCGTTTTTCAAGGGCTTCTCCTTCCTTTCCAGTTTCTCTGAAGCCAGCAGAAACAATTATTATTCCGGGAACTCCAGCTTTTCCACATTCTTCAACTATTTGCGGGACTGTGTGCGCTGGAGTTGCTATTATTGCAAGGTCTACATGCCATGGAATTTTTAGGATGCTTGGATAAGCGGTTATGCCTTGCACAGTAGTTTTAAAGGGGTTAACTGGGTAAACCGCTCCAGTAAATCCTACTCCAATCAAATTTCTGAACAGTCTGGCGCCAACAGAGCCTTCTCTGTCGGTGGCTCCGATTACGGCTATCCTCTTGGGATTGAAAATCTTGTCAAGGTTTTCAGTGCCCACTCCGTGAGGTTCCTCCAAAAGTTGCTCGATATAGTATATACAATAAGTATGTTTTAAAACATTTCTAATGAAACGGCAATTATTTGCTGCTAACTTGTGAAAATTATGGGTAAACTCTTGTTATTGTTCTTGGGAAGGGAATTGTTTCGCGTATGTGTTTTAGCTTACAAATCCACATTACAGTTCTCTCAATTCCTAATCCAAATCCTGAATGGGGCACTGAACCGTATCTCCTCAAATCCAAATACCACTCGTAAGCTTCTCTTGGCAAGCCAAACTCTTCTATCCTCTGCTCCAACAATTTTAAGTCGTGAATTCTCTCGCTTCCACCTATTATTTCGCCATATCCTTCCGAAGCCATCAAATCTGCGCAGAGCACAACTTCTGGGTTTTCTGGGTCTGGCTGCATGTAGAAGGCTTTGGCTTTTGCCGGATATCTGTGGACAAAAACTGGTTTTTCAAACTGGAGGGATATGAACTTCTCATGAGGCGCGCCTAAATCTTCCCCCCATTCTATGTTGTATCCAGCCTTCTGTAGCCTATCCACCGCTTCCGTATAACTTATTCTTTCAAAAGGCGGCTCAACCTTTTTCAAAGGTTCAATTTCCCTTTTCAAAAATTCCAACTCTCTCCTTCTCTTCTCCAGAACCCGCTTAACAATGAAAGTTATCATCTCTTCTTGAAGTTTCAAGTTATCCTCAAAAGTGTAGAAGGCCATTTCAGGCTCAACCATCCAAAACTCCGTCAAGTGACGCGGGGTCTTTGATTTTTCTGCACGAAAAGTTGGACCGAAACAGTATACTTTGCCAAAAGCAGCTATTGTGGCTTCAACATAAAGTTGACCGCTTTGGGTTAGAAAAGCCTTGTCGCCGAAATATGGAGTTTCGAAAAGTGTTGCCACTCCCTCAACGGCTGATGGTGTGAGGATGGGTGAGTCTGTTAGGGTAAAACCATTTTCGTCGAGGAAGTCTCTGCATGCTTTTATGATTTCAGCTCTAACCTTTAAAATTGCAATCTGTCTTGGGCTTCTTATCCACAAATGCCTAAGACTTGCTAAGAAGTCTATCCCATGGGATTTTTTGCTTAGGGGATATTCTGGTTCTGCTAAATGGACAATTTTTAAATCTTTAACTCTTACTTCGTAGCCGCCTGGCGCCCTCTTGTCTTCCTTAACCATGCCTTTAACGATGAGGGATGATTCTTGTGTTAGCCTATCCACATCCTCGAAGGTTTGTGGGGAAACATCTTCTTTGTGAACAGTGGCTTGTATCATGCCGCTTCCATCTCTAACCATCAGAAATTGGACTCCTCCACTGGAGCGTCTCGTCACCAACCAACCTTTTATTTCAACTTCCTTTTCTGTGAGTTTTCCATTTAGGATGCTGCAAATACTCATTGGCAGACACCTTCCTTCAAAATTCTATAATGTGGATGCTTATAAACTCGAAAGAGTACTCTAAGAAGACTGGCTAAAATTAAAACGCTCACCTTGCATTTTCAGCACCTAAATATCATAAATTGTTATGATTTATAAAACATTTTGTTTATGAAAACTTTGCAGTTACCGTTATCCAATAAGTAATTGTCACACAATTCTTAAATCCACCATTCTTAGCAATGTATACGAAGAAATAATGGTTAATGAGCAAAAAGGCAGCTATAAGCTGAAAATGTTGAAAATTTCGACAATTACAATAACAAGCGTATTTTTTGTAGAAGTCTTCATCGGTCTTTTAGTTGGCAGTTTAGCAATACTAAGCGATGGGACTCACGCGTTACTTGATTCTTTAACGATGCTTGTGTTATTGATTACGACAAGTGCTTCTCTTAAACCACCTGATGAAGAGCACATGTATGGGCATGAAAAATTTGAGTCAATAGGTGGAATGATTGGTGGAATTGCGCTAATTGGTGTTGGGGTTCTAATAATGTATGAATCCGTGTTAAGGCTTATACAAAATGTGCAGATTAATTTGGGAGATTTCGGATTTGTCGGCTTTATTGCTATAGGTTATACGTTTTGTGTGGACTTTCTAAGAGTTGGGATCTTTAGAAAGGCTATTGCAAGCGAAAGCTCCACTATGAAAGCTGGGTTTTACCATGCTGTGGCAGATTTAGGTTCAACAGTAATTGCGCTTCTTGGATTTGGTTTGGCAACGATAGGGTTCAGTAATAGTGATGCCTTGGCTTCCATGATTCTAAGCATATTGCTAATCTACTTAAGTGTCAAACTTGTCTGGAGCTGCGGAATGGAATTAAGTGATGCAGTGGCAAGGGATGACGTAAAGAAAATTCAGAGCGAAATAATGAAAGCAGAAACTGGCTGTAAATGTGAAAGTCTTAAAGTTAGAAAGTCAGGTGAAAAGTTTTTTGTTGAAGCAACACTTAAAGTGCCCGACTATATTAGCCTTGAAGAAGCCCACGAAATAACGGCTAGAATTGAGAAAAACATAAGAAGTGCCATCGGAAATGTCGAAACTACATTCCACATTGAACCAGCAGAAATTCAAGAATTGTCAGCGAAGAACATAGAAAAACTTGTTAAAGAAGTAAGCGGCGTCAAAGAAGCCCATGAAATAAGCATGGTTTATTCTAAAGGCAAACTTTACATAACGTTACATGCACGGGTGGATCCCAAGCTGTCGCTTCGTGAAGCACATGAGATAGCTGAAAAAATTGAAAATAAAATAAATGAAAAGATAAAAAACATTGAAAATCTGACGGTGCACATGGAACCTTTCGACACTGAAGCGCTGAAAGGGTCTATGGTAAGGGAGGATGAAATAAGAAAAATAGTTGAAGAAACAGCGGAGAATTATCCGCAAACTCTTCGAATAAAGAGGATAGTCACTTATGTTGCTGACAAAAAGCGATACATAAACATAGACTGCTGTTTCAATGCGCAAACATCAATAACTGAAGCTCATCGAATCGCCTCCAAAATTGAAGCAAACATAAGTAAACGTTTTGTAGAGACGATTGTAACCGTCCACGTGGAACCCGACAGCAAATAAAAAGTTAAGGCAAATCCTAATCCAATCTTGTTTAACTATCGCTATAATGTTAATTGCAATTTTTTATGATTTCTTTTTCAATTTCCTCAGCTGGTTTGTTTGCGTTTATAATTTTCCACTTGCCTATTAACGCTAAATAAAGTGCTTTGCGCCTAATCTTTTCCAATTCTTCCAGGCTTTCGAACATTTCTTGTCTTTCTCGCCCCTGTTGTATTCTTTTGTAGGCTTCTTTTGGAGTGACATCGAGGAAGAACATGGAATTTGATTTTGGCACGACTAAAGCGAAAAAGTGGTAGGCAATTGTGTGTAATGGTGAGGGTAGGTAGGCTGTTCCCATTAGGTAGCGGACGAAAATTATGTAGTCAAATTTTCTCCAAGAATAAAGTAAGATTGAGCGGATAACGTCAACCATGTAGAAGAGGGCTGCTGCGAAATGGGCGCTTTTACCATTGGAATAAAGAAACTGTTTTGCTTTGATTCCGAAAAAATTGTCGTTTGAAGGGTGAAAACGCAAATAAACCGTTTTTCCATTATTTTTTAGAAAATTGTAAAGCCTAAAGGCTTGAGTGCTTTTTCCAGAAGCGTCTAACCCATCTATAACTATGAAAACCAATCCTTTCATAAGCCTCCGTTCAAAAGAAAGAATGTTAAAGCGCCGAAGGCGGGCACGGTTAAATTGTCAAAACCTAAGGGTGAACAACCCTCAACAACAGTTGTAACAGCTGCAACAGCAAAAGCCGTGAAAAGTTTATCGAAAAATGAGAATGGAAGAAGCAGAGAGTAAAAGAATAGGCTGAATGCGAAGATGGCAAAACTGGCGAAAAACATTGCCGCAGAGCCTTCAAGACTTTTTTCTGCAAAAATTCCATACTTTCTCTTGCCATACTTTTCTCCAACCATGGAAGCTGTTGCGTCTCCATAAGCCATGGGCAAAATGCCAGCTGCCAAAACCATAACACACTGTTCAGAACCGAAAAGCAAAGCCAAAACAGTGTAGGATATAGCGTAAAAAACTAGTCCTAACCGATGCCCTTCCTCGGTTATGTCTGCAAGTCCCTTCATTTTTGTGCTTAAATTTTTGAATGGAGAATAGGTGGATGCGAAAAATGTTACGGGTATGAATGGAGCTGCAACCAGGAATGGGTAAATGTTAGATGTGAAAAATGGGATTATGAAGGGAAGGTTTCCAATCATAATATGCAAGAATTTGCGGGAAGCCTTTCTTGATATACCTAAAATTTTGTCCATTCTGCCCGACACAAAAATTACAAGCAATATGTAGAAATAGCATAGAAACATCAAAAGAATGTTAGTAAAAACTTCATCGTCAACCATTGTTTCACCTTAAACGGCTCCAGCAATAAAGGCTAACAATCCAATAAGGAACCATAAAAGAACGGTGTTTTTGATTTTTCTGGCGTTTTCTCTTGAAAAATCCTTGAGAAGCATAAATGATGATGCCATCAATCCAAAGTCGGTTATTGCCACAAAAGGAAGAAACCAAGGAGAAACGCTTCCCATAAGCGGTGGAATTGGACTTAAAAAGACCGCAAAAAGATAGAATAATACTGCTGTTATGGCTGCGGTTTTCTCTCCATAAAGAACAGCCAAAGTCTTCACATTTTGCATTCTATCTCCTTGAACGTCAACTATTCCCTTAGTTATTTCTCTACCCGTGTTTGAGAGAAAAACCATCAAGACGAAAATCAAAACATTCGGCGCAACCGTGTTAACTGTGGCTACACTTCCATAAATGAACGGCATTGCCACGCATGTGCTGACGAGAAAGTTGCCTGGCAAGCCGCTGCGCTTTCCGACCGTAGTGTAAGTTACAAAGATTATCCATGCAATTATGGCTATTAAGAAACAGAAAATGCTCGTCAAAAATGCGCTTATAAAACCTATTGCGGTTAGTGCTGATGCGAAAATTAGAGCTTCTTTCGGCTGGATTAAGCCGCTTGGAATTGGGCGTTTCGGCTCGTTTACTGCGTCAATTTCCCTATCATAGTAATCATTTATCGCCATAGAAGCAGCTGTCAAAGCAAAACCTGTAACAAAACCATAGATAAGATTTTGCCAAAAATTGCCTAAAACGTTAGGGTTTGCGAGGGCTGCGCCTACTACAACAGCAAAACCCATCATTAAACAGTTTATTGGACGCATTAAACGCAAACATCCGCCAATTTTGCTCATAGTTTAAACCTTGCCATAACATTAAATGTTCATTAAAGTTATAAAATTCACGATTGAATTCGAAAGTTTAATACGTCTGACGCAAGTAAACCATTCTAAAGTCTATTGGTGGTAGGCTTTTGAATCCTAACTACGCTCCAGAAAGGTTGAGAGTAATAATTCCAGTTGGAGGAAAAGCCACAAGACTGCTTCCGCTTACTGCGGAAACAAGTAAGGCTTGTCTGCGCATATTGAATAGGCCCCTAATTGAATTTTCCTTACTATCCCTCGCCAGTCAAGGAATCAGAAACTTCATCTTCGGAGTGAAAGGTTACACAAACTATCGGGATTTACATGACTATTTTGAATCTGGTTACGGATTCTCCGCAAGATACGACATAAAACCCCGCGTGCACATAAAATATCAACCAAACATAGAAGATTTGGGAAGCGCAGACTCCGCCAGAATAAACATGGAATACTACAATGTGAGGGACCCTGTTTTCGCTGTGCAAGGCGACAACATTTTTGACGTGAACTTGAAAGAGCTTGTGGAGTTTCACCAAAAGAAAGGAGCCATCATGACCATAGCCTTGAGGGAAGTTGAAGATGTTGAAGGTTACGGAATAGCCGACATAAACAAGGACATGAGAATCTCAAAATTTGTAGAAAAGCCATCGCCGAAGGATGCTCCATCAAACCTTGCAAACACGGGTTTGTACATGGTTTCTCCAGAAATAAAAAAAATCTTCAAAGAAAAAGGGGTTAAAAAAATAATTAAAGAGAGAAATCGCCTAGATTTCGGTTACGATTTCATTCCTTACGTGATAAAGAGTGGAAGACCAGTTTATGGCTACACTTTGAGGGGAAGCTGGTATGATGTTGGCAACCCGAAACGCTACTTACAGACAATGCAAGACATGCTTCAGGGACGCTTCTCTTCATTGACAGACTTTGGCGGCAGAATAAGCGAAGAAGAAAGAATTTGGGTTCAGGGGGAAAGCACAGAAGCAATGAAGAGGAGAAAGGAAATCATAAAGAAAATTAAACAGGGAAAAATAGAGGTTGAAGGCGCTGTTCTCATTGGAAGACATTGCCAAATAAGCGACGGCGTAAGAATAGTTAATTCCTGCATTGACAATTACACTAAAATTGGCAAAGGCGTTGTGATAGAAAATTCCGCTATTATGGACAGGGTGATAATCGAGGAAAAGGCGGAGATAAAAGAAAGCATCATAGGACGACACGTTACAATTCTCTCAAGCCCTAAAAAACAAGCAAAAATAGATGCTGTTTCCGTTGTCGCCGACGACGTAACAATAGCGGAAGGCTGCAAACTGACAGCAACAAAAATCTATCCACACCAATTTGTGAGAGGAGAATTCACAAATCAGACATTAATGCCAGGCTGAAAATGAGAATCAACCTATCCGAAATCAGAAAGAGAACGGTCTCCGCAAGCAAGTATATCAATAATCTCAAATCTCCTTTTAGAGAGAAATTTTTAACAAGAAAACATACATATAAGCTAAACCAAGAGGCAATAGCCAGTATTAAAAAATTTGCAGACAAATACTTGATAGTTGTCTTTTCAGCAGAATGGTGCAGAGATTGTGCCGCAAATATTCCAGTTTTAGCCCTAATCTCTGAGGAAACTGGTTTAGAAGTTAGAGTGTTTGGAGGTTTAATGAAGGATCCGTTAAGTCATGAAAGAAAATGGAGGGTTCCGCCTTCACCGCCTGAAGTGGAAACGTTTAATGTTGATAAGATTCCGTTGATAATTTTGTTTGACAAGGAAGGGAGTGAAATCGGGAGGATAGTTGAGAATCCGCATGAGCCGACATTGGAAGAAGAGTTGAAGATTATTTTGGAAAGGCATCGGCAGATGGGCTAAGAAGGCTATGCCTTAAACCATTTGAAAATTAAGTATCTTATCTTTTCCCTCTCCATGTTTGGCACTGCTATTATGAACCTTTTCCGAACTGTGGTCGCAAGCCTTCCAGCCTTCACAATTTCGGTTGCCGTTATCTCTGATGAAGCGTTTTTAACCGAAACCATGTAAGGCGCATGTTCAATGCCTGGTCCATGTTTGTAAACGGCGAAGTCGCATCCAAACTTTATTCCCGGCGTAACAATCAAGCCGTTGTCGCGTAAGTCGCGGTAAACAGCATATTTTTCATCAAACTCATCGTATAATTGCCTAGCTTTCTGACGCAGTTTTTTGAGACTGACTTTTTTCTTTTCTGCTCCCTCGTGTATGTTTATGATTTGTTTTTCTGCAAGGTATACTCCTTCCATTAAATCTAAAATTAGTGGAACTTCAAATTCTGGAATTTTCGGTTTTGGAATTCCTAGGGGTTTTCCATAAAAGCCCATTTTGTAAAGTTCTGAGCCTTCAGCGGGGTTCCAGACAATTAAAAAGTTTTCGATGAATTCGACGTTAATTTTTTTAGGCATTTTGGTTTTCGCCTTTTCACATAATGAAGGAGAGTATTCTGGCGGCGTCAGCGGCGTCTTCAGCCTTGTCCGCTGAATCCTCTAAAAGTTGTAGGACATCCCTTAGAAGGATTAATGCTGGGAAGTCAAGTTTGCTATTTAAAAGTTTTATTTCTAATTCGCGGTATAATTCATCAACTGTTCTTTCTGCAACTTCTACGTCTTTGGCTTTTTCCATGGCTTTAGAAGAGCCATAAGTAAGAACCATGGCGGTTTCCCTAAGTTTGAGCACAGCCTCCAAGACGGTTTCTGAAAGCTTCAGCAAGTCCCTTTTTATGTCCATGGGAACATTCCAGTTGTGCTCCATGATTTCGACTAGGCGGAAGGCTATGCCCTCTGAGAAGTCTGCAATTTCGCTTGTTAGGTTTGTAAATCTTAAGAAGTCTTCTCTGCTGAGGAGGATGGCTCCTATTTCTGCAAGTTCCTGCGACACGAGTCTTCTTGCGTTGTCAACTTCGTCTTCGCTGCTTCTGATTTCGTTGAAGAGCTGTTTTGCCTTTTCCTTATCGTTCTTAACGAAACAGTCTACTATTTGAGGAACCTTTCTTGTTAAATCCAGAACCTTCCTAAGGTGGTCTTGGCAAACGTTTAAGGCTCTTCTTTTTACTCGTTCTTCTGTTTCTGCTGGAAGCACCAAATTTTTCCCGCCCGCAAATTAAGGCTGTTTTCTTCTACATTAAATAGTGTGAAGTGTTAAAAAAGGTAACGAAAAAGCTTAGCCTTTAAATGGCTTTCCTAAATCTTCAAAATTGATTTTCCATCTAAAATATTTATGTAAAAGCTCTGGCAAATCTTCAACTTGGCTTCTAACCTGCCTCCAAGAATCTCTGTCTCGAATTGTAACAGTATTATCCTTAAAGGTTTCGTAGTCCACAGTTATGCCTAATGGTATGCCAATTTCGTCCGCTCTGGCGTAACGTCTGCCAATGGAACCAGCCTCATCATAATCCACGATGAAACCTTCGTTAACCAAATTTTTATGCAATTCCATGGCTTTTTCAGGCAAACTATCCTTGCTTACAAGAGGGTAAACGCCAACTTGAATGGGTGCAATGTCTCTTGGAAAACTCATCACAGTTCTATCATCCTTAACACGGTAGGCATATTCAAAAGTTACATATAAGAGGCGGTCTGTGCCGAATGTTGGTTCTATAACGTGGGGTATGAAGCGTCTTCCGCGTTCCACAACTTTTTCATGCTTAATTTCTAAATGTTCTGGCAAAATCTTGTATTTCCCAAGCATAAAGTATCCATGCTTTTTAAGGGAACTCTCAACCTCTTTTGGGTCAGCCTTTGAAAGCATTTCAGCAACTTTCGCAGCCTCCTTCTTAAAGGCAGGTCCCAATTTTTCCATTATTGGCTTTATAGTGACTTGTTCCTTTTCTAACGGTTTCTCGTATTCTTTGAAGATGTACATGTCTTGATTGCTGAATTCCGTATGCCTCTTCAAGTCGTAATCTGTTCTGTGGGCTGTGGCTGTAACTTCAATCCAGCCCCACCTTTCTACGAGAACTTCTTGGTCAAATGTTTGGGCAGAATAGTGTGCTCTTTCCCATGGGAGTTTTTCGATGAAACGTTGATTTTCGGCTGGTACCCCTAAGGCTGTTAGGAGTTTCTTTGAAATTGCCATAAAAACTGCTTGCCACTCGGCTTTAATGTAGCCTTTTTCTAAAGCCTCTTTTACAGTAACCTTCGTGAGTTCTTCGGAACCTTTTAATCTATTCTCAGCCAAAACCAATTGCAAAGTTTCATTTTCCACCTCTTTTAGCAAGTAGCAGTTTGGTTCTTCTGGGTCAAAGAAAAATTCCAAATCTCCAATTGTGAATTCCCTCAACCTCAAAAGCCCCTGCCTAGGCGAAATTTCATTCCTCAAAGCACGTCCTATCTGTATTACGCCGAAGGGAAGCTTCTCTCGTGCCATTTCATAAAGGCGTCTGAACTCCACAAATATGCCCTGTGCAGCTTCTGGTCTAGCATAACCAACAGCGTCGGAGTATGGTCCTATTGTTGTTTTGAACATGGTTAGAAACTGTTTTGGTTCGCCTAATGTGCCGCCGCATTCTGGACAGAGAATTTTTTCCCTTTCAATCATGTTTTTTATTTCTTTTAGGCTTAGTTTTTCCGCTTCTGTTTGTGAGATTTTTGCAGTTTCTGCGATTAGGTGGTCGGCGCGGAATTTTTTCTTGCATTTTTGGCATTCAACCATGGGCTCTTTAAAATGTTCCACATGCCCAGAAGCTTCGAAAACTTTTTCAGGCGCAATTATAGGCGATTCAATTTCCATTATGCCAAGCTTGTAAACGTATAGTTCCCTTATTTTCCTTTCAATGTTCTGTTTCAGCCTTGCGCCCAAGTGTCCATAAGTGACGAAGCCGCTTGCGCCACCATATATTTCATATGATTGCCAGAAAAAACCTCTTCGGCGGGCTAACTCGTTGATTGCCGTGAACTTATCCAAAGTTTTTGTTTCCTTTGCCAATTCTGCCAGCCTCTTTATGGTTAAATGTTTTAAAGACTTTAAGGCTTACTAATAATAAATTTTCACATCAGAAGGGAGGCTTCAAGGTTTGAAAATCCTAAGTCATCAAGATTTGCTTGATTTGGTGGATGGCGCTGCAATTTTTTCCGCTGGGGGTGGAGGCGACCCTGAAACTGGTTATAGCATAGCAGACAACTTGATTAGCCAAGGCTATACTGTTAGGCTTGTTGCTCCTTCAGATGTTCCAGCAGAAGCGAGAGTTGTAAACTTTGCATGTGTTGGCGCTACAACTGCCATAGGATATGATTCTGATGCGGCAGTGAAAACTTTGAAGGCTTTAGAAGAGTATGCTGGTTTTTCTGCTTTCGCCACAATTCCCGTCGAACTTGGCGGTTTCAACACATTAGCCGCCGTGGATGTTGCTGCCAGAAGAGGCATTTCCGTTGTAGATGCTGATGGAGCTGGAAGGGCTGTCCCAGAAGTTCATTTAAAAGTTTACACCATTGACAACATCCCACTAACGCCGATGGCTGTTGCAGATACACACGCAAAAAACGTGGTCATTGTTAAAGAGACGATGGATGCAAGGGCTGCTGAAAGAATAGCCAGAGTTCTGGCTACAGAATGGAACCAAAGTGCCTACACTGCCAGAAGAATCTTAACAGGCGTTCAAGTGAAAACTTCACCCATCCAACTTAGCCTTTCAAAGTCCATAAAAATTGGAAAAATACTAAGAACAACAATTGAACCGATAAAGGCTGTTCTGAAAGAAACTAACGGTTTTAAACTCTTCGAGGGCATCGTGGATAATGTTGAACAAAAAACAGAAGCTGGCTTTACCTTCGTTAACATAAAGCTCAAGGGAACACATGAATGCACTGGCGAAACATTTGAATTCAAAGCAAAAAACGAAGTGCTAATAGCCTATAAAAATGGAAAGCTGACAGCAATCGCTCCAGACATTATAACACCTGTGCATCCGGAAACTGGCAAATGCATAACTGCAGAAAAAATAGAGAAAAGCGATAAAGTTGCTGTCTTAGGTTTGCCTTCGCCGGAGAAGTGGCGGACCAAAAAAGGCTTAGAATTGTGGAAGGATGTTCTTCAAAGGTCTAATATTTCTGAGGAATATGTGCCAATAGAAAAATTGCAATAGCTCCGCACTTTACTTATGTATTCTTTGCTCTATTCTAACTTTAAATGTTCGAGGATTTTTGCTTCTTGCATTTTTCCATTTTCATCTATTTGGAATTCAAGCATTACGCGGTCTTTTGCGTTTTTCTTGCTGTTGAATTCTGTTCCGCATTTTCCACATTGGATGTCTGATTCCATTTCCATAACATACCATGAAGCATCCACGTAAAATTGCCCGCAATTTGGACAGCGTAAAACAGTAACATCTAACCATGTTTTCATTTTAAATAATCTCCATTTTAGGCTTAATACAACATAGCACTTTATAAAGCAGTCGCAAAATATGGAAATGCCAGTTAGGTGTTCGAAATTGCCGAAGATAAAAGTTGCTTTAGTAGGTGTTGGAAATTGCGCTTCAGCCCTAATTCAAGGCTTACAATATTATAGTCACTGCGAAAATGATGAAGAAAGCATTGGGCTTCGCCATCTCATCTTAGGAAGCTTTCATCCAAGAGACATACAAATAGTTGCAGCCTTCGACATAGACAGCCGAAAGGTTGGAAAAGACCTTTCCGAAGCCATTTTTGCACCACCAAATAATGCCCCAAAAATAGTTAATGTTCCCCAATCTAATGTCATCGTGCAGAAGGGACCGGTCTTGGACGGTGTTGGCGAATATACTAAAAATGTTGTTCAAATTAACACTCAGCGAGAAGTTGATGTTGCAAAAATATTGAAGGAAAATGGCGCAGAAATAGTTCTCAACCTGCTTCCAAGCGGAGCGGCAAAAGCTTCGCAATGGTATGCAGAACAAGCCCTAAAGGCGAATTGCGCTTTCGTTAATGCTACTCCAACCTTCATCGCCAGCGATAATAAGTGGGCTAAGCGTTTTGAGGAGGCTGGACTGCCGCTTGTTGGAGACGATTTAATAGATCAAGTTGGCGCAACCACGTTGCATAAGGTCCTACTTAAACTGCTTTCAATGCATGGGGTTCGCATAACTGAAACTTATCAGTTGGATGTTGGTGGTGGTACCGAATCTTTGGATACTTTGGAGAGGACAAGGGAGTTGAAGAGAACTGTTAAGACGCGGTCTGTGGAAGGGGCTTTACCTTATAAGGCTGAGGTTGTGGCTGGGTCAACGGATTATGTGGATTTCCTTCAGAACAGGCGAGACAGCTACTTCTGGATTAGGGGAATATACTTCTGTAAAACGCCCATGCAAATAGACCTAAAATTTTCAACTGTGGACGCTCCAAACGCTGGTTCAGTTCTCTTCGATGTTATAAGGGCTGCAAAAGTAGCCTTAGATAGAAAAATGAAGGGAAGCGTGTTGCCTATTTGTGCTTACGCCTTTAAACACCCGCCGCAGATGGTTTCCTTTGAAACTGCTGAAAAAATGTTCGAAGACTTCATTTTAGAAAAGCATTAGGCTGAACTTATTTTTCCACGAGTTTTTGCAGTTCCCGTAATATTCTTTCTTTCACTCCACTCTGCTTCATTTTCTCCTTTAAAATGGCAATGGTCTTCACTGGGGTGGGGTCTACTCTTCGCAGCAAAGCCAAATAAACGCTTGTGAAGTCTCCGGTGCATATTGTTGACAACATTTTTGCCAATTTACTTTTGCCCATGCTCCAAACTTCAAAAACTTTCACTTTTTCTTTAAGCATCAACTCTTTTGTAACTTCAATTCTTTGTCGAATTTCTTTTGGTTCTTCCATGTCTCGGATGAAAATTGCCGAAAAATTTTTCGCCATTTTTTGTGCTTTTTCCCAACCTACAATTTCATTGTGGTTAAGCTCTGGCAAGAATTCCCATTTTGACGGAACCTTACTGTTTTCATTAAACTGCTGCTTAAAACGTTGAGCAACTGCTCGATAAAATCCAAATCCGTAAACTACTGGAACGGTTCCATTAATGTTTAAGGCTAAAGTCTTCGAAAGATTAGTGTTTGATGGTTTTTCAGGCGAATTTTCGCTACTAACCTTTCTTAAGGTTTTGACAGCCTCGGAAACTTCTATGTTGACATCTGAAACCAAACCGATTTTTTCCAAAACCGTGAGTAATGGCATGAAAAGATATGGAAGGGCTGCACGTGGAGGTATCCCAGATGGAATGCGAACATATGGCACAGTCAATTTTTGAGCGAACTCTAAGAGTTTTCCTCCAGAGCTTATGCAAACAACCATGCAGCCTCGCTTAATTGCGTCAAGAAAAACGCTTAGAGTTTCCTCAGTTTCTCCAGAATAGCTCACAACAAAAATTAGCGTGTTTTTGTCTGCATAAGCTGGTAATGCGTATTCTCTTTCAACATTTATGGGAATAGGCGATTTATCTCTAGCCCAATCTTTTAGGAGTTCTCCACCGATGGCTGAGCCTCCCATGCCAGCCACGATGATTTTCTGTGGTTTAGAATAACTGATTGAGAATTTTTTGGCAATTTTTGCTGCTGCTTCATAATGTTTTGGGGCGTTGACGCAGAAGGATAGCATATTGCTTTTGTCAATTTTTCTAATTCTGCTAGCGTCATCCAAGATGTTTGTGTTTTGCAATTTTAACACACTAATTTATACTATGCTTTAGCTTTTAAGCAAAAGGCTTTTGGTTTGGCATTTTAAACTTTTATCTGCGAAAAGCATTTTGAAAAACAAAGGCGAAGATTAGCTTGCCAAAGAAAAAGATTTCCATAACCATACCCGCTTCTGTTGTTTCAGACACGCCACACTTGCGGGAGAAAACGACAAAGGTAGGTTTTATTGGGAGGGCAGCGGCAATTTTCAATGTTGACGAAATCATAATTTATCCCGACGATGCCAAAGTTAACCAAAAGAACGAGATTAGCTTAATTGTCACATTGCTTTCATATATGGAAACGCCGCAGTATCTCCGAAAAAGACTTTTCAAGCTTAAACCCGAACTGCATTATGCTGGTATACTTCCGCCCCTTCGGACTCCCCATCATCCACTAAACCGCAGAATAAAAAATCTTAAGGTGGGCGAATATAGGGAAGGCGTAACATTATCTAAAACGCGAGATGGCACATTAATAGACATTGGTGTGGAGCAGCCCGCATTAATAGCGAATAAGCAGTTGCCCATGCAAAAACGGGTTACCGTAAAAATTGTAAAGGTTGAAAAATGGGTTGAGGTGGAGCTGGCAAATCGCAGTGAAATACCAGAATATTGGGGCTACACTGTTACAGTAGAACCTAAATCCTTTGGCGCTCTTGTAAAACGTGGAGGCTTTGACTTAACCATCGCTACATCCAAATATGGCGCTCCCTTAGTTGATGTTGCAGAAAAAATTTCCGAGAGATGGAAGAAAGCTGAAAAAATTCTTTTAGCCTTTGGAGCGCCAACAAAAGGGCTGTACGAAATAGTCAAAAATGAAGGGCTCAATTTAAATGGTATAGTTGATTTTGTTGTCAACACGATTCCAATGCAGGGAACGGAAACCGTTCGAACCGAGGAAGCGCTTATTGCTTCTTTGGCAGTTTTTAACATGCAATTTGGCTTTTAATGTTTAAATGTTTGTTTGTCTATTGAGCTTGTATGTATTTCGACTTTGCCATGCCATTAACGCTTTTCCTAGTAACCATAGTAGCAATGTTATTGAATGATAAGGTTGAGGCAAAACTAAAAGGCGTTTTCGAGGAGAGAAAGTTTGGTTTTTGGGATGCCCTTTTGCTCGTTGGAGCAATCAGCGTGACAGTTTGGCTTATTGTGTTCATTCCGCAGATGGCTGTTATGATAATATTCCTTTTTGCCTATTCTACGCTTCTATTCACATTCACCTATGTCTTCTCAAACTTCCAAAAATCTATGGCTAAACTCTTCTGCATAGCATTCCTCATAACCACTTTTCTAATAGGCGTGGCTAGCCTTTTCATTCTCGTTGAAAACAGCACAGTTGTTTATGGAGCTTTAACATTTTTCGGACTTTTCAGTTTCACATTTCTCATATTGCTTTATGAAGAGAATAGAGTTAGCACACGAGAGAGATGGTATTTGGCTGTTTTGCCGCCAGCCTTATTCATAAGCTTATATGCATTTTTCAGCAGAACCCAAATATGGTTTCCTTACTTGCTTGACTTGTATGGAATAGTCTTCGCGGTTCTGATAATTCTTTACTTGGGAAGCCTTTTCACATGGAAAACTTCCATATTTTTCGCTGGAATCCTCACAGCAATGGACATAATTCTTGTTTTGTTTAGCGGTGCAATGGTTTCTGCAGCAACCCATGTTTCAAGTTTAAGGCTTCCAGTTCTAATTTCTTTACCGACAGTTCCAGAAATTGCAACGGAATTTGGCAAAGTTTACATGTCCTTAGGTTTAGGCGACTTCTTCTTTGCTGGACTACTCGCTCTGCAAACTCTGAAAAAGTTTGGCAAAGAATTTGCAGTTTTATCCGCTATAGGAATGTCTGCATCATTTTTTATTTTCGAGGCTTTCTTACTAAATTATCGGCCTGGAGCTTTTCCAGGAACGTTAATGATTATTTGTGGATGGATACCTCTGGTGTTATGGAAAAACCTAAAACGTAAGCATTAAACAAATGCGGAGTATGGTTCTAACCGAATAGTGCCCCTAAGCCTTCCAGCGCCGCTTCTTCTTTTGCCTTCTCTTCCTCTTCCTTCTTTTTCTTCTCTTCTTCCTTTGGCTTGGCTTCAGCTGCTGGCGCTGTCGCTGCTGGTGTAGCGGCTGGTGCAGCCATCATTGTTGGTGCGGTTTTGATGGCTTCGTCTATGTTGACTTCGGCTAAGGAAGCCACTAAGGCTTTGACGCGGACTGCGTCAACGTTTATGCCTGCTGCTGTTAAAACTTGGGTTAGGTTTTCTTCGTTTATTTCTTTTCCAGCTTTGTGAAGGAGCATGGCGGCGTAAATGTATTCCATACCTTTTCACCTCTTCATTCAAATATTTTAACCTTTTTCACTTGGTGTGGCTTTTCCCTCTAAAGTAGGCAGTCTACTACTTAAGCTTAACATTTCCATGTGCGCTTTTCTAATCAAATCCGCTATCGTTTTCTTGGTTGGGATGGCGGCATTAATTGAAAGTGCATAAGCCTCTTGGTTAGCCAATTGTAAAAGGGCTACGGTGTTTTCTGGTGTTGGATAAGCTGCACTTAGCGAAAGAGCGAAAGCATCTGCATGGGCTTTTTGTATTGTTTGTTGAGTTTCCTTTATGTCTATTCTAAGCTGTTCCTGAGTTATTATTAAGCCTTCATCATAGATTACTCTAATGGATAGTCCAGCTTCAACAGGTTTTATTCCAAGCTTTGACAAGACGCTTGCAAGCCTTTCATCAATTACATCGCCTTTTCTAGCAACCAAAGTGTCTTTGCTAACCCAGACGCTTCCAGCCTCAATCCTTGTTGGTAAACCCACAGCGTTAAGTTGACTAATTATTGGTCCTGAAGGTTGTCCAGTGTTTCCAGCTGGAACTATGATGTCGAAGGCTGCTATGTCGCCTGATTTTGCTGTTGTCCTAACTTTTCCTTTTTCAAGAATTAGAGCCAATTTGAATGGGTTTAAGTTTGTGAATAGGTAAACGTTTGAGCCTGTTAAATGGTCTGTGAGTTTTTCCAAGTTGGGTTTATCTTTGCAGTTTTCAATGGCTTTTCTGACGAGCGTGTTTTTTATAACTCTCATGTAAACTTTGTCTGCAAGGTTTTTTTTGAATTCTTGCAGTTGAGTTGCCCTCACCTTTTGCAGGCTGGCTATTCCTAACGCTTTGTATTTTTTTATTAGTTGAGCTATCTCTTCAACTTCGCTGATTTTTTCCTGCAAAATCTGTTGGGATGGCATTGGTTTTCCTCTCTTTTATGGTTTAATTTTTACCGGCGTGCCCATTGATGTTTTTATGTAGGTAGACTTGATGTTTTTCATTCCTCTTTTAAGTTTTGCCTCCACAGTCCTTAAAACTGCCTGGATGTTTTCGGCTATTTCTTCTTCCTTCATGTTTTCCGTTCCAACACGACACTGTAAAATTGGTTGATTTCTCATTCTTAGAATGATTGTTTTTCGATGTTTCTCTATTAAACTTGCTATGTCCACTGTTGGCGGGACTGGAATTGGCA
The DNA here is from genome assembly GCA_049969855.1 of Bathyarchaeia archaeon. GTDB lineage: Archaea > Thermoproteota > Bathyarchaeia > Bathyarchaeales > Bathycorpusculaceae > JASEJA01. The sequence continues at coordinate 24,044 of JBMFOB010000010.1, forward strand.
TTTTTCCCCTTGGACCTAAAACTGTGCCTAAAATTTTGCCAACTAATGGCATTAATGGGGCTTCAGCTATGAAGAAATCATAGTTGTTAGCAATTTTCCGCAGTTCCCGTTTGTTTCCAGCTAAGCCCTCAAGTTCAGCCCTTTCAATTACGAGATCTGCATTGGCTTTTCTAGCTTTGAGGGCTAATTCTCCAGAGGCTATAACGCATATTTTGTTTGTTTTTTCCGGCGAGTATGGTAATTCTATGATTTCTTGCAGTTTGCCTTCTGACGATTTCATGTCAATGTCTTTTAGGCTTAGAACCAGTTCTACTGATTGGTTAAAGTTTCTCTTTTTAGATTTTTCTTTTGCCTCTTTAACTGCATTAAGTATTGTTTTTTGGTCTAATGGCATTTCGTTAGCCTCGTGCCAATGAGGGAATGGAACGGGATTATAAAAATATTCTCATTCTTTATTCTTTACTGAATAATTCGTCATGTTTTCCTTCATCAATTTCTCTTTGAACTTCCCTCGGGTCTTTGCCTTCAACAGTGACTCCCATGCTGACACAGCTTCCCAAAACCTCTTTGGCGGCTGCCTTCAAGGTTTTTGCCAAAAGTTCTGGGCGTTTAATCTTTGCTATACGTATCACTTGTTCCATAGTTAAATTTCCAACTTTCTGTGTGCTGGGCGTTCCCGAACCCTTCTCTATTTTTAATTCGCTAACAATTAAGGCGGACATTGTCGGCGTTCCAACGCTTACTTCAAACTCTTTTGTTTCTGGGTCAACAGCAACCTTCACGGGAACCTTCATTCCAGCATAATCCTTTGTAAGCTCATTAATCTTGTTCACAATCATCATAACATTAACGCCCAATGGTCCTAAAGCTGGACCTAAGGGTGGTCCAGCGGTTGCTTGCCCGCCGCTTACAAGCAGTTCCACAATTTTCTTTTCAACCATCTTATTTTTCGCCACCTTCGGTTTTTGTTTTTTCCACAAGCTTAACGTAATCAGAGTGAACTGTTATTGGCAATGTAAATGTTGCCTCCAAAAGTTCAAGGGTTACTTCTGCCTTAGTCTTGTCTATGCGTGTTATTTTTGCTCGCATTCCTTTGAAGGGTCCTCCTGTCACTTCCACTATGTCATTTTCGCTTAGTTCTTCAATTACTGGTTTTCTGACGATGTATCTTTCAATTTCTGAAAAACTTACAACTCCTGGAACTCTTGAGCGCACATGTCTTATTCCTGCTATGGCTTGTTCTACAAGGTGGGGTCCTTCTGCTTCAACGAAAACATATCCTCTCAAGGTTTCTGGGACGAGAATAGCCTTTATTGGTATTTTGTTCATTTCAATTCTTGCAGTAATTAATTTTGCCACATTTCTTTCCTGTCCAGTTGTTGTTTTTACAGCAAAAATTTTTGTGGAAAACTCCTCATTCTTCGCCATAGGTTTTCCTTCTACGTGGCTGTGGCGGTTCCGCCCGGTTGCAGAATTGACGATAATAGTTTGATGACGAATCCTATTATTCCAATGGCGCCTATGCCTAAGAAGCATATTTTCACTGATAGCCAAAGCTCGCTTTTTCCCGGTTTTACCGCCAACTTTAATGTTCTTGCTGCTTGGGATAGGAATGATCTTAAGCCCATTTTTATCGCACACTCAACATTTTGACTTTAACATAATAAATGTTGCTGTAGCCTTTTGGCTTTGATACATTAGTTAATCATTTCTATTAACTTTTCTCTTCAAAGCAAGCAAAATCATTAATCTTTTACGCTAAACTTTTTTGATTGGAAGACCTATCTCTTGGAGCATTCCAACAAGTTTGGCTTTGTGCTCGCCTTTTATTCCCTTCCAATCTAAAATTGCACATTCAACTTTCTCCAAAGTTTTTTCCATACATTGCCTTAGAATTTTCGTCTCCGCGTATGGAATGGCATATTTTGGAATCATGTGACCAAAAGCTGTTTCGCTTTCTAATGCTATTTTTGTGAATTTTGAGTTATAGTGGGGTCCACCTATGCCCAGCACAGCTTTAGCCTCAACCTTTCCGAAGGTGGAGACCGCTTTCATTGCTGCATGAGCCACAGCTTCTGCTGCCTTCAAATCGTCCCATTGTTTTGGCGAACTTCCCAATTCAACAAATATGGCTGGCACGTTTAATGATGGTCCATGGTGGGTGCATTCATAACAGACTTCATAATCCAAACGCATCTCATCCCTAAACTGTTTCAAAGCTTTTAGGGCTTGTCTCATGGCGTTGGCTGGAGAAACAGAAACACTTCTTGGAAGTCCGCCCAATTCTGCTTCGCCCAAATTGCCTGGAGTGTGCACTGAAAGTGTTGGGGTGCCGCTTTCGCTGCTATGCCTCGAAATGAAAAGGATGAGTTCTAAATTCTGAAAGTAATCGGTTATGTTTTGTGCATATACTGATTCTTCGTTTAATGTTATGAGTTTAACTTCTCTGTCACCAATTTCGGCTGTGTAAATTGGGTTTTCCTGAAAATTTTCAGCTGCCTCTTTAAAATTGTAGTGGTTTAGAATTTGCTTTTTAATGTTTAAGCTTGCCACGTCCTTGTTTGAGGCGACTATTAGAATTGTCATTATGTTTCTATTGTTTCAAATGGTGAATGTTAAGAAAAAGGTTTCCATAAAGCTTATAATGGTTGAAGTCAGTTGAAGCCTTAAAAGTTTAGCGAGGGTTTAGAATGCACCTAATTAATTTTAAAGAATTGTCTGGTCAACAATTAACAGCGATAATTGACAAGGCTGTTGAAGTTAAGCGTAATCCTGAAGGTTACAAAAATGCTCTAAACGGCAAATCCTTAGCCATGATTTTCCAAAAAACTTCAACGAGAACACGAGTTTCCTTTGAGGTTGCCATGACTCAACTTGGTGGACATGCGCTTTTCATTGATTGGAGAACAACTAATTTCACTCTGGCAGATGTTTATGACGAAACTCAGTATTTATCCCGTAATGTTGACTGCATAATGGCTAGATTACTGCGAAACGCTGATTTGCAGGTTATGGCTAAGGCTTCACGTGTTCCCGTAATCAATGGATGCGATGAGAAGTATCATCCAACTCAAGCCATAGCCGACTTAATGACTGTGAAAGAGAAGAAGGGCAAATTGAAAGGCGTTAAACTCGTTTACATAGGCACCCACAACAACGTTTGCAATTCGCTCATTGAGGGATGCACAAAAACCGGCGTTAAAATCATCACTGTAACGCCCATATTTAACGAGCCTTCTAGGGATGATGAGCTTTTGGAGAATGCTAAGAAAACTGGGCTGTGGGAAACAACCTTAGACGTTAAAAAAGCCGTGCGGGATGCAGATTTTGTTTACACTGACACGTGGGTTGATATGGAATTCTTCCTTGACCCAAAATATGCTGCGGAAAAGGAGAAGCGCATCAAAACTATGATGCCATACCAAATAAACATGGAACTTTTGAAAGGAACAACCGCTTACGTGATGCATGACATGCCAATCCACAGAGGATATGAAATAAGCCCAGATGTTATAGAAAGTCCAAAATCAATAATTTATGAACAAAGCGAAAATAGGCTGTACTCGGCAAAGGCGATACTGCTAAAACTATTAGGAAAATACTAAAACGCTAATGTTAAACCATCATTGAGCTGAGTCATAGTAAATGTTAAGGAAAAACGAATGGAATTTGGTTGCTCCTTGCGGGCTTTATTGTGGAGAATGCACAGCTTATCTAAACAAAAAATGTGGAGGCTGCAGGTCTAAAAATGGCTTAAGCAAAAAGTACCAAAAATATTGTAAGATATACGCATGTTCAAACGCTAAAAAGCTTAAAACTTGTATTGAATGCGGAGAATTTCCATGCAAATTCTTCCAGTTTTTCAAAGCTGAAACATTAGAGTCGAGTTCTTGGTTTTTGGATGTTTGGTGTAACATGAAGCAAATCCGAGAGATCAGTCTGAAAGAATTTTTGAAAAGAAAAGAGAAATGGCTGAGAAAAAGGGAAAAGTGCGCTGAAAGGAAGGGGATTAAGTACTGCGATGAGTGTAAGGAGTGGCCTTGTGAACTTCTGAAAAGGGAAGTTCTTGTGCCCATGGATTTGGAGAAATTTAAGGGTTTTATGGAGAAAATATAGTTACTTCATTATCATTTGAACAAATTTTTCTGGGTCGAACTCTTCTAAATCATCATATTTTTGTCCAGTTCCAATGAATAATATGGGCTTTTTTGTTATGTAGGTTACGCTTAGGGCTGAGCCTCCTTTGATGTCTGCGTCAACTTTTGTTAGTATTGTTGCATCTATGCCGACGCTTTTGTGAAATTCCTCTGCCTGCATTACCGCGTCGTTGCCAGTTAGCGAATCCACTGTTAGGATTGTTAGGTCTGGGTTTGCGATGCGTTTAATTTTGGCAAGTTCGTCCATTAGATTTCTGTTTGTTTGCATTCTTCCAGCGGTATCTATCAAAACCACGTTTATTCCGTGGGCTTTTGCGTGGTTTATGGTGTCATAGGCAACTGCTGCTGGGTCTGAACCATACTTGTGCTTAATCATTCGCATTTCCAAGCGTTTTGCGTGTTCCTCCAACTGTTCTATTGAGCCTGCCCTGTAAGTGTCGCTGCAGGCGAGGACAACTGAATAGCCTTTCTTGGTGAAGAATTTGGCAACTTTGGCTATTGTTGTTGTTTTTCCAGTGCCGTTTATTCCAACGAAAACTATTACGAAGGGTTCGCCTTTCTTGCGTTTTTCTTCAACAGCCTTCAACAAATCTATTTTGTTGTTTGTCAGCATTGTTTCCAAAAGAACTTCTCTAAGGTTTTGTTCCACTATTTTTTTGCGGTCCTCCAGCCTTTTTACTTGAACGCCGTCTAAGCGTTTTTCCATTTCACTGCATATTCTTTCAGCCACAGGGAAGGCAACATCATTTTCCACGAGGCTTATTTTGAATTCCGAAAGCAGTGGACGTAGGTTTTCAGCCTTAAGCTCTGTTGTTGTAACCTTGTTTACGAGTCCTTTTAGTCCTGACTTAAGTTTTTCAAACATTGTTTGGAGCTTTCCTCTCCCGTAATTCGGCTATTAAGGTTTCAAATTTTTCTCTGTCTTCTTCAATTCTTTCAGCCACTTGGGCTAGTTGTTGTTGAAGGGAATCTCTTGTTTTCTCTAGATTTTCCAGCCTTTTTTTTATGATTTCCTTTGCTTCTTCTAATGTTTTTTCGAGGGAAATTCCTGCGCCCATTCCAACGATTACTTTGTCTGGGTTTTCAAGTTTGGCTTTTATGTAGGAGTTTCCTCCTATGGGGACGAGGATTTCCGTGTTTTCCTTTTCTTTTTCTAAGCTCTCCAGCGTCATGTTTGCGTAAGTCAAGTCTGTTATGACGGCGTTTACCGTGTTAATTCTGGACTGTATGGTTTCTGCTGTTTGTTCCAGAAAGCGTATTTCAACGCTTATTTTGCGGAGTTCTTCTTCACTTTTGTTCGCCAACTTCTTCTTCTCCTGAAACAAGTTTTCGTAAGAGTGGATTTTCTATTTCACTGAGTGGAACTTCTTCAACGGTTGTAATTTTTATGTGAAAACGTTTCACTCTATGTTTACTGCCTAATTCCGCGTAAACCTTTTCCACGGCATGCTCCCGTTTTGCTGCTACAACTTCTTTTCTGAAAGGTGTTTTAAGGTTTGGCTTTTGGATTTCCCCTATAACTCTGAAAACCTTCACTTTAATCATCCTCTTTCACAACATCCAAGGCATTCCCAATTATAAACATCTCGGGTCCAGTTGTTAAGGAGCCAGCTATAGCCGCATATCTGTTGCCAATCAAGCCGGTACCAACATATGGTATCCCACAATTAACGGTGCCCACGTCAACTGGAACTTTTAATACGTCTTCCAAAAGTTTTCGCTCCGAATCCTTCAACATGGGATGGGTTAAAACTCCCTTGTTTGTGGCGAAAGCCAAAGACCCAACATATGGTAAACCAGCAATTTCGCCTGGCACTGCTTCAACGTCGAGGGTTTCAGAGATTTCCTTTATTTCTTGACTCTTTAACCTTGGGTCTACAATGGCGCCGTAATCGTTTGCTAAAACCATGTTTCCATAAGCAGTTTTTTTTGTTTCCATCACTTTTATGTTTCCCTCAAAAACAGATTTCATGGTTTCAAGCTCCTCTTCCCTAACAAAATGTGGAAGCAAAATTCCATTGGAGTTTGCACATGCAAGGGCGCCTACCAAAACTGAACCGCCAATTGTTGCGTGAATAAGTTTTACTTTAAGCCATTTTTCAATCCTTTCAGCCTTTTTAATTGGAACCAGTTTGGGAATTATTACCGTCTTATCCGTGGCAAGGGAATACACGCCTATGCTTGGGCTTCCAAAAAGGCTGGAAAGGTAAACTGCCAAGGGTTAATCTCCTTCTGTTTTATGGTGATTTATTATTGCATTCATTTTATCTCACAACTATTTAGCAGTGAAACTTATATGTTTAGCTTTTAATCCATTTTGCCATGTTTTCTTCTAAATTAGCAACGCATGTTAGTTTTGAAGCGCCTCAAGCATTGCTATTCCGCTTTCCCTCAAAATTCGCGTGTCATTTTCAGCTAGACCCCAACCGCCATTAGCATCGAACAATAGCACATATACAAAGAATTCAAAATTCTTTCTGCAATACTCTACGAATTCTGTAACCAGTTTAGCCTTAATGGTTTCGTTTGACACCATTGCGAAGTCCCATTCATAATCTGGTCGCCATGTTCTGAAACCATATTCGCTCATGTAGACTTCTTTTCCTGTTTGTTTGAAATATGCTGCCCACAGTTCAATGTATGTTGTATTCATATAGTTCCATTGCGGGCTGAAGGGCATTATTCCGTAAAGGTCAGCGTTCGGAATGTATGGAACTGGAAAATCGCTAGGATTGCCTTCAGTGTCCATAGAAACTTTTAACCCGAAACTCTTGACGTAATCTACAATGTCTATTAAAGCTTTAGTATAGTTTGAATCTTTTAACTTTTGGTTAATCTTTTCGTTTGATTGGTTAAAAGGTATTGGATAGAGAACTGCTATAAATGGAACGTGATCATACTTGTGTGTAGTGATATTTCCGCAAATTGCGCCTAGTTCCCTCTTATAATTGTTAATAATCGTCTCGTTTGGAAAATCTATGGTGGGATATTTATGTCCCCAGTATGTGGCATGGGTTGCAAATATTACTTTTAACCCAATCTTTTTTGTGTAGTTAAGAAGGGGCTCAACGATATCGCTGTCTACAATATTCTCATAAAATATCTTAACACCATCGAATCCCATCCCTCTAATCAACATTAGGTCAGAGATAATCTCGGTCATGTTGCATTGTCTCGTTCCTAAAGGCTGATATGCGCAGAAAGCCAAACTCTTCCGCTTTTGACTAGTCGTCAGAAGGTATCCGACTGCTGCAACCAAAATAATGAAAATTAGAATTAGGGTTATTCCAAATTTTTTGTCTATAACACTAGCCTTCATGATTGTAACTTTAGCGGAAGTTTTGTTTAAAAGATTTTATGAATTTCCCTTTAAAACAAAACGCCCAAGTTAGTCTCCTTCAGCCAAATAAACAGTAACATTGCCCTCTTTATCTTTTGCAGCCCTAACCCTAACCTTTCTTGGAGGTTTCTCTATACCTCTGCTCCAAACTTTTTCATTAACTTCATTACTAATAATGAACTTTTTAGGCTCTTCTTCCTCTTCCCCCTCCCCCTCTTTCTTCTCAAGTTTCATATGTTTAATCAAAAAACTCTTAATTATCCGCATGGCTCTAGGCGCCCTCTTCCTCGGCGGTCCAATCCACGCTTTACCTAACGGAATAGTGTAAATTCTTTCTTCAACTATTTCTTCTTCTGGCTTTTCTTCCCGTGGCGGTGGTTTAGCCTCTTCTTCCTTTGATGGCGGAGGCGCCTCTTCTTCCGTTACTGTTTCAGTCGTTTCCTCTGCTTTTTCCTCTTTTTCTTCCTCTATTGTTTCTTCTGTTTTGGCTTCTTCTGCCGTTTCCGTTAACTCTTGTTCCTCTTCGATTGACTCTTCCTCTTTTTCTTCTTCCATAACTATTCCTCTTAAGCCTTTATTTTTCTGGTTCTCCACTGCCTTCTTTTAGGATGCGTTCTAAATTTTCCCTCTGTTTTCGCTATAACCCATGTTGGAACAGCCTTCTTCTGTTTTCCAGCTTTTGCCAGTCTCCGCTTCTTTGCCGTGGGCTTGTTTCTAGCCATACCTATATCCTTCTTATGCGTGGTTCACGTCTTTGAGATTGAAGTTGAATAAGTATTTCTTTTAATTGCGCATCTGTTAATGGTACGGGTAGTTTTCCTTGCTGTGCCAGTTGAATTAGCTGAAGTTCCAATTGTTCTGTGAATTCTGGTCTAACCATTTTCAAGTTTGTAAGCCTTTGTCTAGCATCTGGCGTTAGTATTTTTCTAAGCAAAGCCTGTTTTTGCTGTTCTATCTGCGCTTGTTTTTGCTCTTCAGCCAGCTTCTGCTGTAAGGCTAAAAGTTTTCTTCTTCTAAGCTCTTCCAGCTCATCTTCGTCCTCAGACAATTTTACTCACCCTTTTGGTATTTCTCCAGCTCTGGAAGTTCCTTACCAACTTCTTCAGCTATTTCCTGCAAAAGTTTTCTGCCTTCCCGCGTCATCCTTCTTCCTTTAGGCTTTGAAGTTTCAATCAAACCTGCAGCTTCCAACTGTTGTAACGCCTTCCTTATTATTGAACCGCCTGCTTTAACCACATGCTCTGGTTTAACACCGAAATCCTTCCTTCCCCCATAATCAGCCCTCAATTTTTCCAAACCCAAAGGTCCATGAATGTAAATCTTTCTCAAAAGCGAAGCGCAGCGGATATACCACCAATCAGAGTTTTGAGGTTGCCTCTGGACATGCGGCCCAGTCTTTGCAATGCTAGCCCAGCTTGGCGGATTTATCTCATCCACATTTTCCTTTAGATACTTGGCTAGCTTTTCGATAAACTTGGACGCTGGAACATCATGAGGCGTTGTCAACTTCTTTAATCCTCTACTTTTCCTTCAGTAAATCATGAAGCCTCATATAAAGGCTTTCACTTTTTGCGGCGCTTATAAAGCATGAATGTATGTCCCCTAACCTCCACCAGTGATGCTCCTGTGTCTTCGGCAATTTTTGAAGCTACTTCCTTTGCCTTGTTTTCTTCAAGAGCACTTTTCAAAACTTTAACCTTAACCATTTCATTTTTATCCAATTGTTTCTCAATTTCTTTCAAAAGCTCTTTAGAAGCCCCGCTTTTGCCGACCCATATTGTAGGCTTTTCTCCGCCTAATCTGCGCTTAATTCGGCGTTTCATTCCAGCAGTCATTTTACTCAATGCTCTTTTGCTCCTTTTTCGTTTTTAATGGTATGCGCATGTGTTTGCCACAGTTTAAGCAAGTAATCACCACATGGGGTTCTCTCCGCTTCTTTAGGCGAACACGGGAATTAACTCCTGGCAAAATAAAACTTTTACAGTGCCTGCAAACTTGACGCCTAAACTCTCTGGGTAAGCGAACCTTGGCTGCCATAGCTATTTTTCTAGCCAAGTCCACGTATCGTTGTGCTAATGCTGAGTCTTCATGATAGACTTCTCGTGCTAATTGGAAAAGCGTTTGTATGCGCTGCATTGCAATGCGTTTTGTGGTTGTATCCATACTTTTCCGCACTACTCCATCTATAACAAATATTTAAAGAGCCTTATTACCATTTGCGAATGCAAAAACTACGTTTTTCCTTTCGCTCTTTCCATATCCCAACGCTTGAATACTTCTTCCGCAATTTGCGGTCTCAAAACAAAAATGTCTTCAGGATGCTCCACATACAAATAAACCATGTAAACACGTTCAAAAGCGCCCGACCTAACAAGCATATAACTTGGCTTTTTAGGAAGCATATGCGCATACCTTTCAAAAACTTCGTTGAAGATTTCCGCAATTTTTATGCTAGAAATGGTGTGGTCGAAGCCTATCTCGAAAGTGTAGCAGTAAAGGCTCAAGTGTTCCTCGCTTTCATAAGAGTAGTTAGTTATATCTCTGTCCATGATTTGAATATTGCTGATGGAGACAACATTGTTTCCGATTGTGAGAATTTTTGTGTAGTTAATTGTAATTTCTTGAACTATTCCTTCCACGGTTCCTATGCGGACGTAATCGCCAACCCTGAAGGGTCTTGTGGCGAACAAGTAAAGTCCTGCTATAAAATTTCCAATGGTCTGAGTGGATGCGAAGCCGACGGCTGTGCCTCCGAGGGCGGAGAAGGCTACAATCCATTCTGATGGTAATCCGCCAACTCTGAATAGGGCGAATGTGGCTCCAATCAATATTAATATTCTAAATGTCAAAACCATGCTGTTTGCTACATGTGGCGCTAGACGTGCTCTCCTTGCAAACTTTCTCAAATATCTTGTTATAACCCTTTCCAGAATGAGCGCAACAACGCCTATAATAATTATCCAAATAATAGTTGACAGGCTAACTCCGAATAGGGTTTGAGATTCCAAATATTCAAAGAAGTTTTGAGCGGTCATGGTTTATTCCGTTTTGTTTTGCATGTTAAACTTTTCTTCTATAAAGCCTTTTCATTCTCTTTTAACCTTTGACAAAAGAGCAATCGCCAAAATCTGGAATGCCACAGCATAAAACATCACGGCAACAAACGACATTTGCAAATCTATGAATAAGCCGAATATTCCGCCGCTTATGAGTTCGCCGAAACCGTAAACAACATTAAATAAGCCGTAGGCTGTGCCCCGCGAAGAAATTGGTGTAAGCCCCGAAACTGCTGCACGATAAATTGACTCTTGCATTCCCAACACTAAGCCTGAAAAGACTGAGGCAACCATAAGCGTTGGAAGTTCATTGTTGCTCATGGCGAATAATGCTGGAAATATAGAAAGCGCGAAGGGTAAAACTAGAACTTTTATTCCAAACTTGTCATAGGCATATCCCGAAATAAGGGCTGTGGGTGCATCCACTCCTTGAATAAGCAAATACATTAATGGCACAATCCACTGCTGCCCAATTGGGTTAAGAAGCTCAGACGCCCTGAAAAGTATAAGTTTAGCCGACATAAGCCCAACAGTGTTCATTAAAACAGCGAGCGTATAAATGTAGAAGAATTTTGGCAACTTCTCTCTTTTCTCCCTAGCTTTCGATGTTTCAGCGGTTGTTTTGGACCCTATTCTCTTGTAAGTGTAGGCTAAAACCACCAAAAGAATTAGGAAAGGTATTAATAAAAAGCTGAAAGTGTAGCTGTAATTGTTGTTTGTTGAAAACATTAAAGTCGCTACTAAAAGTGGTCCAAGAATAGCGCCAATCTGATCCAAAAACTCATGAATGCCAAAGGCTTTGCCTGCGCCGACGTCTTTGCTTACGATGGATAGGACTGCGTCTCTCGAAGGCGCCCTAAGGGCTTTACCAAATCTTTCAAGAAGAATGAGGATTATGGCTATTTCTAGGGTTGCTGAAACTCCTAAAAGAGGAACTGAAACAATCAACCCATAGCCCAAAAATATGAAAAGCCAATAAGCCCGTGTTGTGTCGGCTAAGAATCCGCTGAAAAATCTCATGGCGTTGCCTAAAAATTCGCCGAATCCCACAACCAATCCCGCAATAAATCCTGTTGCCCCTAAAAACTTCAGATAGTCTGGAATTATGCCTCCGGAGCCTTCGTAAACCACATCGCCCATTAGGCTGACAATTCCTAAGAGGAGGATGCCCATGTAAGCGGCTTTGTTGATTTTTGATTTTGTTTCTTTCTGCATTATTTTCGTCCCAAATCTTGCATGAGATTCAACTGTAATTCATTTAGGAAGTTTATGTGTTTTGGGGAAAGCTTTTATTAAGGTTTCAGTGTATGTTTGCGATGTTTTAAAGGTTGAAGGATTATGAGTTTGCAGAAGGGCGACTTCATACTAATAGACTACGTAGCAAAAGTGAAGGAAACAGGCGAAGTTTTCGACACAACAATGGAGGAAACCGCCAAAAAGGAGCATTTATACAAGGAAGGAGAAATTTACGAGCCTAAACTAGTAGTCATCGGCGAAGGATGGGTCCTCAAGGCTTTAGATGAAAACCTAACAACTATGGAAGTTGGAAAGACAAATTCTGTGGAGATTCCGCCTGAAAAAGCCTTTGGACCCCGAGATTCAGAAAAGGTTAAGCGTGTTCCCTTAAGACACTTAACGGCTAAAGGCATAACCCCAAGCCTTGGAATGCGTTTAGAATATGATGGAAAAATGGCTACCGTAAGAGCTTTGGGAGCTGGAAGAGTTCTCTTAGATTTCAATCCGCCATTGGCTGGAAAAACATTAGTTTATGAAGTTAAGGTTCAAAAGAAACTTGAAACATTAAACGAAAAAATTGCTGCACTAATACACCGCAGAATACCAGCCGTAGAAGAAAGCAAATTCAAATTTGTTGTCAGACAGAAAATTGTTAGTATAGAAATGCCTGAAGAAGCCTTCTATTTGGAGGGAATACAAATAGCAAAAAGAGGCATAGCCATGGACTTACAGAGGTTTTTCCCAAAAATCACGACAGTAAAATTCACGGAAACGTTCAAGGCGCAACCAAAAACCGAAGCCAAACAATAAAAGTTTATATCACTTCCGTTATCTTTGCAAGTTTCTCGAAATCTTCCCTTTTCCAGTTTAGCTTGTTGAGGATTGTGTATCTGTCTGGTCTTATTGATGCTGCTATCTCTAAAGCCTTCGCAATGTTTTCTTTTTCCACCCCAAGCTCCTCAGCATTTGTAGGAGCACCCAACTTTTTCAGCGTGTTCTTAATGCCTTTCCAGTTCGCTCTGTGAAGATAAGCCATCATGATTGTGCCTACACCGCATTGTTCGCCGTGCATGGCATGCTTAGGTGCAGTAACATCTAGAGCGTGGCTGAAGAGGTGTTCTGAACCGCTGCAAGGACGGCTGCTTCCAGCAATACTCATTGAAACTCCACAGCTTATTAGGGCTTCTATCAAAACTCGCAATCCTTCCTCGTTTTCTGATTTCATTAAGTCTGCGCTTTGCATCACCAATTTTGCGCTCATTAAGGCGAGACTTGCAGCGTAGCTTCCATAATACTCATTGTTTTCTTTGTGCGCCAGCCTCCAATCTCTTACTGCTGTTAACTTTGCAATTACGTCTCCGCAGCCGCTTATGGCGAAACGCCATGGTGCCTTCATTATTATGTTTGTGTCGGCGATTATGGCTATGGGTGCTTGGGCTAAAACGGAATAGGGTTTTTCGAGGCCTTTCACTGAGGATAGGGGGCTTGCAATTCCGTCATGGGATGCTGTTGTTGGAACGCTGATGAATGGGATTTTCTGCCTTGCAGAACCTAATTTTGCAACGTCTATTTTTGTTCCTCCGCCAACTCCAAAAACAACCTGAGGCTTCAGAACCTTTATTTTCTCTTCAACAGCTTCCAAATCCTTTACTGTGGCTGACTCTACAAGGAATGTGTCAACTTTTATTCCTTCTGTTTCAAGGAGTTCTTTAACTGTTTTTCCTGCAATATCATATGTTTTAACTCCAGCAATTATTAGGGCTGATTTCGTGAATCCTAACCGTTTAGAGATGTCTGCGGCATGTTCTATGGTTCCGTTTCCTACAAGCACCTCTCTTGGAAGTTGCATGCGATGGTGTTTTAAAGTCAAATCAACCACATTTTATGGCTTTAAACCTTCCTTTATTTTCTCTGCTTTTATGTTTAAGTCTTACCTTTTCTAAACCGTAATGTTAATAAATGTCATGGGCATGATTAAATGATGCTGCTTCCTAGCGAAGTAAACCCGCGATGTATTTAGGTTTTGGGGGAAATTTAGAATGGTAAACAAAGATATGGCCAATCAATTAATGTTGAAGGGAACGACTACAATAGGCGTCGTTTGCAAAGACGGCGTCATATTGGCTTCAGACACCCGCGTAACTATGGGTTTTTATGTGGCTCACAAACATGGGAAAAAAGTGTATAAAATAGACAATCACTTAGCGATGACCATTTCCGGAACTGTAGCAGATGCGCAAAGAACTGTTGACGTACTTACGGCGAATGCGCAGCTTTACAAAATTAACATGAGTAGACCCTTGCCCATAAGTTCTGCTGCGAGGTTGGTGGCGAACCTTTTCTTTTCCTCAAGGTATGCGCCTTTGCTTACGCAGGTTCTTGTTGGTGGTATAGATGATACTGGGCCTCATGTGTATTCTCTAGATCCCTTTGGCAGTTTAACAGAAGAAAAATGTGTTGCCACGGGTTCGGGTTCGCCAATAGCTTACGGCGTCTTAGAAGACAAGTATAAGGAGGGCATGTCCGTGGCAGAGCTTTTGCCGATAATTGTTAAAGCTGTTAATTCTGCTATGAAGCGGGATGCAGCCAGCGGCGACAGCTTTAACGTTGCAGTTATAGATGATAAGGGTTATCGTGAGTTGACTGATGAGGAAAAGGAAAAACTTCTAACAGATTGAGGAAGTTAAAATCGTGGCGCCTAACTCTGAAAGGGATAAAGTGGAAATAAGCCAGTACATTCTGGAGCATGTTCCAAAAGAGGCTGAAGTGACCAGAATAGAATATGAAGGACCAGCGCTTGCAGTTTACACTAAAAGACCAGAAATACTGGTGGAACAAAGCAGCGTAATAGCTGACATAGTCGGCATAATAAGAAAAAGAATTGTTGTGCGCTCCGACCCATCTGTGAGGCTTCCGGAAAATGAGGCTGAAAGAATTGCAAAGGAGATAATACCAGCCGAAGCTGAGGTTACGGATATAAATTTTGACCCAAGCCTTGGAGAAATAATAGTTGAGGCAAAGAAGCCTGGGCTTGTCATCGGAAAAAATGGTGCGGTATTGCAGGAAATTATTAGGCGAACTAAGTGGCGTCCCCATGTTTTAAGGAGCCCCCCGCTGCGGTCAAAAATAGTGGCACATATGAGGCATTATCTGCATTCTGAAAGCAAAGAAAGGGAACAAATCCTTAGGGTTGTAGGCGAAAGAATCTTTAGACCCAAAATTTACGATGTCGGAGACATTAGAATTACAGCCTTAGGTGGAGTGCAAGAGGTTGGGCGCTCAGCGTTTCTTGTTCAGACACGAGAAAGCAGTGTGCTTTTGGATTGTGGAATTAACCCTGGTTCTTCTAGACCTTTTGAGGCTTTTCCGAGGCTTGATAATCCAGCTTTTGAGCTTGATTCTTTAGATGCCGTTGTTGTAACTCATGCGCATCTTGACCATTGCGGTCTTGTCCCTTTCCTTTACAAGTACGGTTATGATGGTCCAGTTTACTGTTCTTCTCCAACTTCAAATTTGATGACTTTGCTCCAGTTGGATTATTTGGATGTGGCAAGTAAGCAAGGTTTGATGGCGCCTTATGACCAGAAAGATGTGCGGGAATGCGTTCTGCACACTATTCCTCTTCGTTATGGCGTTGTAACAGACATAGCCCCAGACATTCGTTTAACACTTCACAATGCTGGTCATATTCTTGGCTCTTCCATGGCGCATTTGCATGTTGGCGAAGGCTTACACAACATTGTTTATACTGGCGACTACAAATATGGAAGAACCATGCTTTTAGAAGCTGCAACAACCGAATTTCCAAGAGTTGAAACCATCATAACTGAAAGCACCTACGGCGGAGCGGATGATATTATGCCTTCGCGAGTTGAAGCCGAAGAGCGTTTAACAGCCATCATAAACGAAACTTTGGAGCGCAGGGGAAAAGTTTTGATTCCAGTTCCAGCTGTTGGAAGAGCTCAAGAGATAATGCTTATAATTGACGGTTACATGCGCCGTGGATTAATGAAGGAAGCCCCAGTTTTTATTGAAGGCATGATTTCCGAGGCAACAGCCATCCACACGGCGTATCCAGAATATTTGGGAAGGGAAGTTCGCTACAGCATATTACATGATGGAGTTAACCCCTTCCAATCTGACTATTTCACAGTTGTTGAGCATCCAAACGTGAGACAAGACATTATAGACGGCGAGCCATGCATTATTATGGCAACTTCCGGCATGCTTGAAGGCGGCCCAGTAATAGAGTATTTCAAAAACTTAGCAGATAATGAGAACAACACTATTATTTTTGTTAGCTACCAAATTGAAGGCACATTGGGAAGGCGTGTGCAGAAGGGCTTAACTGAAGCTACAATGATGAACAGCGAAGGCAAAATGGACGTTGTAAAAGTTAGGTTGCGTGTGGAATCCATCGAAGGCTTTTCTGGGCACTCCGATAGGCGACAAATAACAAACTACATAATTAACTTGAAACCTAAGCCTGAAAGAGTCATTGTTTGCCACGGCGAAAGAGCCAAATGCCTAAGCATGGCAAACTTCATCCAAAAAAGATGCGGAATCCAAACGCTCGTGCCCGCAATAATGGAAACATTTAGGCTATTATAATCATGTTAGGTTATTTCTCTGGAAGCATATAAGAAATGATGATGGTGATGAAATGAAAAGGGCGATAGTTATTTACGACACGAAATTTGGCAACACAGAAAAAATAGCAAAGGCATTAGCCCGCGGCATGGAAAAGGGAGGAGTTAAGGTTGACTATGTTAAGGCTGATGAAGTTGACGTTAATAGGCTGGGTGAGTATGATTTTCTGGCTTTTGGTTCACCTACTCATGCCTTTGGCATATCTAAGCCCATGAAAACTTTTCTTGAAAAACTGAAAAGTGTGAACCTTAAAGGCAAGAAAGCGTTTGCCTTTGACACTAAGTTTAAGTCTTGGTTGGCGGGAAGCGCGGCAAAGGGGATTGAGAAAAGGTTGAGAGGATTGGGAATGATTATTGTTAAGCTCTGTACCTCAGCCATAGTTAAGGGTTCAGAGGGACCGCTTGCAGAAGGTATGGAAGAGAGTTTTGAAAAAATTGGCACTGAGATTGCAGAATTAATTTAGGCTGCTGTTGGTATCGGCTCATTTGTTACTGGCGTTTTCTCTCGCCAAATCCTCACGCCCGAAGGACAAATTACCACTCTTTCTTCGCCTAATCTTGCAATGTCGCCGCCCACAGACTCAGCAAACTCGCATAACTCGTTCACTGCTCTTTTAACATCGTCTATGCTTTTGTTCGCCAAAGGCGTTATCCTAAGAATAAGGATGTTTCCCGATTTAACCTCGTTTTTCACAGAATCCAAATCTGACAAGTCACGGAGGGGCATAGCCTTCAAGTAGGTTTTGCCGGGAATACCCTTAGCTTCTATTTCTTTTCCGGTTTTTTTGGATTTTCGGAATATGTCGCTTAAACCCGGCAAACTTCTCCTCTCTAACTCATATTTTACTTTTAACAGTTTAAGTGTTTCCTAATTTCACGTCTGAATTCTTAATAAAAATTTAGTATTAAAACATTTTATGAATTCAAAATATGGATTCACAGTTTCTTTATGAAATTCCATATTCTGTCGCCAGTGAAATGAACGTTTTTGACAACAACGCCTTGTTTAGCCTTTTCTGCTTCTTCTATGCCAAGTAATGCTTCGCCAACCGCTAATGGTTTACTATACTTCTCATCCACAACAATGACAAAATCGCCTCTTCCAAATTGTCCCTCAAAACGTACTATTCCAGGCGCCATAACATCTGCTCCATTGCAGACGTGGGGAACGGCGCCCATGTCAACAACAACTTTAGCTGCAGAATTTAAAAAATCGCTGAAAACAAGGGTTGGGAAAATTCTTTCGCCAGTTTTGGCTAAGATTGGTTTGCCGTTGAATAGGTATATTTCAGCAAATTCTGTTTCCACAAGCTCCACATTTCCTTTAAAGTTTAAAATTTGCTTTAAACTAACCCCAAATGTTTCCGAAACTTTGCTTAAGAGAAGTTTTGCCTCCTTATCCTTCAAGAAATATCTTCTATATTTTTCTGGCATCTGCTGCATCCTTTTAGATAGGTTTAAATGGTATAAGTTTAAGTATAAAAAGCATAAAGTCTAATTGAGGTTCCGAAATGAGCGAAATGACAACAGAAATCCTTGAACAAAACCTTGGAAAAATAGTTCTCGTACGCCTTAAGGGTGGAAAAAGCTTACGGGGAAGATTGAAAGGTTTTGACCAACACCTAAACCTTGTTCTGGAAGAAACAGAAGACACCACAAGCGCTGAAAACGTGAAAAAGCTTGGTTTAATAATAGTCCGAGGAGATAATGTAGTTCTGATTTCGCCACCGCCAAGGTGAAAAGTTTGGGAAAGGGAACACCATCCTTTGGAAAGCGTGCGGGAAAAACCCTTCACATACGGTGTAGGCGATGTGGAAGAAGAGCCTATAACGTGGCGAAGAAGCAGTGTGCAGCATGCGGCTATGGAAAAACAACAGTTATTAAAACATATTCTTGGCGAAGCAGAAATCTTCACAGAGAAAGATTACGTTAAAACGCTTTTCGTTTATACGGATTCTGTTCTGTAATAGCCCTTGTCAATTTTAACGTAGATTAATGGACCCTTGCTTCTGGCAAGCTCTCTTGCTTTTCTCAAGGAAGTGTTGACAACGTGCACTATTTGTTCGCCTTCGCTTGTGTAGTTTCCTCTTTTTTCGCCAAGTTCCATTTTTAAGAGATTCTCCGCGAGAATTGATGTGCCGCAGATTTCTCCATTCTTTATCAGCGTATAAGTGACTATTTCTTGCATTTCTTGGCGGTTTGGAAGTCTCCTCCATAAGGGTTCTGCGTTGGCAAGAATTTTTGTAACCCTATCCCACTTGTTGGAGTTTTCATTACCTATGAGTAGCTTCACCCTTTCCTTCCATTTGTTGAACCATATTTTTGTCCAAATGTCTAAGAATTCCTGCAACTCGTTTGGGTTTTCGTTAAAGAACTTTTCCAGATTCTCAACTATTTCGCATTCATTAGCCTCTTTCCCAACAAGGTTCCAGTGAAATCTAAGATAATTCGTTAAGTCTTGGCATGCTATTTGAAGCACTTTTCTGTCTGCGCCGAAAACTTCCAGTGTTGGGTTTATTTCTTTAAACTTGTCAGCCAATAATGTTTCTATGAAATTCATTAGCTATTCCCTGCTGAAGCCTTCTCCACTTTAATGTTAAGCTGAGCTTTTAATTAAGCTTTATTTATGGTTGCTTCTATAACTTTTTTCGATAATTTTCAGCTATATTCCAATTTCAGAAATATTTAAAAGCCCAATTTAAAGGCTATTCGAGGAAATCTGGAAGCTGATTGACGTTTTCAAGAATTAAATCTGGTTTTTCCCTCTCCAATTCTTTGCGAGAGAAGATTCCAGACAAAACTGCAACAGTTTTGGCTCCAGCATTTTTTCCCGCTTTTATATCCGCCACGGAGTCTCCCACAACTAAGCATTCGCATGGTTGGACGCTAAACTTTCTTGCGCATTTTATTAATGCCTCTGGTGAAGGTTTTGGCGTGTGCGTGTCAAGGGCTGTTATTATATGTTGAAAGTATTTTGCCAATCCGAAATTTTCCAACTCTTTTATGACGTTTTCTTTTGGAACATAACGCATGGTTATTAGGGCTAATGATGCCTTTTCTGAAAGTTTTTTGAGCGTATCCTCAATTTTTGGAATGGGCTTTGATTTTGTGGCTGTGGCTTTGTAATATGCATTTAAATACAATTCTAAAAACTTCTGCGTGTCAACTCCCTCCACTAAATCGTTTATTGGAAGATTCTGCTCAAGCCTCTTAGGAATTTCCGTAGCCACCTCAGTTGCCAAAAACTTCTGCCTCAACGATGCAAAGGCAGTTTTCACAGCTTCTGTGTAAGCGTCTCTTGAATCCACTATTGTGCCATCCAAGTCTAAAAGTATACCCTTAACCTTAAACTTCACTTTCGCCAATTCAACACTCTCATTTATCGCTATCATTATTGCCATCTATTCAATAAGCTTTGTTAAATAAACATGAGCAAGAAAGAACCTAAAATCTAAGAGCGTCTATTAATTTTGGTTGTGTGGCAAGCCTAAAATTGACTAGTTAAGCAAATTGGGGGTAAACGTCGATAAGTTTTTATTTGTGGTTAATTGTCTAAGGTAAACACCAAACAAAAGTTAAAGTTAAAACCTTTAGGAATGATGGTGATGGCTAGAAAAGCAAGAATACGCCTAACAAGCACAGACTACAAAAAACTAGAAGAAGTATGCGAAGAACTGAAAGCCATCGCCCAAAAAACAGGCGTAAAAATAAATGGACCTGTTCCATTGCCAACTAAAAGGTTGCGAGTTCCTGTTTTGAAGTCGCCGTGTGGCGAGGGGACCCAAACTTGGGATAGGTGGGAGATGCGCATTCACAAGCGTCTTATAGATATTGATGCTGAAGAGCGTGTGATGCGGCGTATTATGAGGATTCGGGTTCCAGAAGAAGTGCATGTAACCATAGAATTGGTTTAACGGATTATGCCGTTCATTTCCATTTGAAAAGTGGGCATTCCATGCATTTTTCCAGAAATTCTAAACCCTTCTTAGTTGTTTTGAAGCAGTTTTGTTTATCAATTTCTAGTAAGCCCTTCTGTAGAAGTATGTCCAAATACTGTTTAGCCTGCAAATATGAGAGACCAACATCTCGCATTAGCTCCGTTTTTTCTCTTTCCAGAAGCAGCCTTTTTCAATATTTCCATGGTAATGTCATGTCTATCTCTGTTAACCATCTAAACCCACTAAAAGTTGTTTTATTTATAATATAAGCTTGTATGAAATCAATGTTAGAATCAAGCTTGCCGTAAAGGCTGAAGCCCAAATTTTTTTGTTCCACAAGAAAATTTTGAATCCATCAAGTATTCCAAATGGGATTAAGTTAAAAATGGCTATGGAAGCGTTAATAAAAGCCAAAAGCATAAAAATTGGATTTTGAATGAGAAAGGCTAAGCCTAACAGTAAGATTGCCAAGACAATATTTGTTGCTGGTCCTGCAATGGATATTTTTCCTATGCTCTTTTTATTGCCAAATCCAGATATCATAACAGCGCCCGGCGATATTATCTTGAAAATTGAAAATATGGAAAGCAGCGTTAAAACGGCTCCGAAAATTGTTAATCTAAACTCTGCCCATAAGTCTTCCTTTTGTGCGACTATTTTGTGGGCTATTTCATGGGCTAAAAAGGATATTGTGAAAGCTGATGCAAATGCAACCAGCATAAATGTTTCATCCAGTCCCCAATAGGGTATAAATATTCCCGAGGACAATCCTATGCCAAAAACTAGCAATGCAGCAATTGTCAAATGTTCAACTTCTTTCATGCTGAAGTATACTTTTTTCTTTGCTGTTTGAACTGGCAAATAGGTGACTGTGTATTCATAGGATTTCTGTTTTTGGATTATTGGCAACTGTGTTTCTTCTCTTGGGGCTCGTGCCAATTCCATGTTTGGGCATTCATGAGCCTCTGGTAGGCGATGTTCTGGGCAGAAGTAGCCTCCACAGTATGGGCATCTGAAGGGTAGGAAAACTTCTTTCTGACATTTTTGGCATTTCATTTTGTTGGCACGCCTTTTGCGTTATGATTGTTGTGGTTGGTTTTATTCTTTTTGTGTACCTGCGCAATAGTTATGACTTTTGATAAAGCTAATAGGTTGTTTGGGCATTAACAATTTGGTGGGATGAAAAGGATTGAAGGCTTTCAGTTTTGTCCACGCTGCGGATTTACATTTGGGTTATGCACAATATGGTCTAGAGATTAGACGCGAAGACTTTGACAGGGTTTTTCAAGAATTAGTCGACAAAACCATTGAGTTAAAACCGGACTTCATGATTATAGCTGGAGACCTATTCCATAATGCTCGCCCCTCAAACGTGACATTGGAAAATGCCATCAGAAACTTTGGTCGCTTAAGAGAGGCTGGCATTCCAGTTTTAACTGTTGATGGTTCGCATGATTCAGCCCCAAACGTTGTAACTGGAACAATCTTGAATCCCTTGGATAGTGCTGGATTAATTTATCATCTGCCAAGACATGAGGGCGCATGCTGGAAAAAGCCCGACTGCTGTTACGTTTATGGTGTTCCAAACTTCAGAACTAGACGCAAAACTGAAGAGCTGCTTCCAGCTTTCATGGAACAAAATAAACCCACACCAGACCCGACACTTTTTAACATTTTCGTTTTCCACATGGCTTTAGACATTCAAAGCGTTAAACCACCATACATGGAAGCTGAGGCTTCACCAGAACTCATTCCAGAAGGCTTTAACTATTATGCGGCTGGGCATGTGCATACTCCATACATGGAAAAGTTCAAGAATGGACTTCTGGTTTACAGTGGGTGCACAGAAACAGTCAACTATGACGAGGCAAAAATCAAAAAAGGATTCTATTATGTTAGGGTTGACGAAAAAGGAATAGTTTCACCACAGTTTATAGAACTTCAATCCCCCCGAAAATTTATCGTTTTAGAACAAGATTTCACTGGCGTAAATCCATCAAAAATCACTGAACTAGCCATTCAAATGGTGAAAGGAGCAGATGAAGACGGAGCAGTCTTAGTCCCCGTATTGAAGGGAAGCTTACCTGCAGAGGCAAGCAGAGCAGAAGTTGATGTTGCCCAAGTTAGGAGCGCCGCGGAAAAGGCTTTATTTGTGCATCCGCTTGTTTTGCTGCGGGAAAGCGAAGTTTCAGAGGAAGTTGTTCGTTCAATATTCGAAAGCGAACTTAAAGACTTGAAAACGAAGGCTTTCGAATATTTTATGCAAATTTTCTCCGAACGCTACAGCCGCGAAGAAGCCGAAAAAATAGCTCGCACCGCCATCCAACTCATTGAGCCTTTAACCAAGAAGGAAGAGGAAAAAGTGAAACAAACCTTAGAGGAGCTGCTGCAATGAAAATTGAAATAGTTCAACTTGAAAACATCCGTTCCCACGTTAAATCCACCGTGCCATTCGCAAGAGGCTTCAACTGTCTTGTTGGCGGCTTAGGCTGTGGAAAGTCCACAATTTTATACTCCATAGACTTTGCGCTTTTCGGCGAACCCCTCGGCAGAAGCTACGATTATCTTCTTCGTGAAGGCGCAGAAACAGGAAAAGTCACAGTTCAATTTGTTCAAAATGGAAAAAGCTACAAAATATCACGGGGCTTAAAAAGGCATGGGAAGGGAATAAGCCAAGACTTTGAAGAACTAAAACTCTACGAAGGAGAAAACCTGATAGCAAGCGTAAAAAGCGATGCAGTAGCTGAACAAATAAAAGCAATAACAGCCTTGGACAAGGACCTTTTCCGTGAAATAGTTTGGGTTAGACAAGAACACCTAAAAGAACTCTTAGACGTCACGCCAAGAGAGAGGCAAAAACGCCTAGACGAGTTATTCGGTTTATCAGACTACGAAATGGCGTGGAGCAATTTGGCAGGTTATCAAAGAGAATATGATGGAGAAAAGAAAGCTTACGAAAAAGACCCAGATGTTGTTGGAATGGAAAAACTCAACGCAGAATACAATCGAACAGTGGAGCAGCTTGGAATCATCGAAATTGAATTACAAGACATGGCGAAAAGGCTCAGCTTAGCAAAAAAGGTTCTTGAGGAAGCTGAGTTGAAACTTAAAAAACTGGAGGATGTGAAAGCCCAAGTTGAAGAATTAAAACGGAAGGAAGCCCAAACTCTTGCAAACTTGACAAACGTGGAAGATGCCTCAGCATCCCTAGCTGAGAAAATAGAGAAGCGAAAATTTGCCATCGAAAATCTGAAGCAACGCCTAAACAGTATGGAAACACAGATAGAATCCTACAAGGCTAAGCTTAAGGAAGTTGGAGTGTCACCAGACCAGCCCATAGAAGCTATAAAACAATATTTGCTGGCATTTGACGACCAAATCTCCAGCTTAAAAGGCGAACAAGAAGCAGCCCGCAGAAAAATGCGGGAAGACCAAAACAGAATCTCTTCGCTCTCTACTCAGAATCTCTGTCCATTATGTTTGCAACCATTAACAGGAGAATACAAAAACGGTTTAATGCAGAAAATTCAGACAGAAAATAACGAAAGACAAAAAACAATAAGTCAACTCCAACACGACATTGAAGAGCTTCAGCAAATAAAAAACAAGGCAAATGAAGCTTTCTCAAACCTGCAGACGCTAATTTTAAGATTTGAGGATTTAAACGCCCAAATTAACCAAGAATCCCAAGCATTGGCAGACTTTGCCAAAGAGTTTGAGGAAAAACAAAAGTTAGAGAAAGAATTGCGAACGCAACTGGAGAATTTAAGAGCGGAAATCAGTAGATTTGATGTTTCTGAACTGGAAAACGCCAGAATAATGAGCAGACAAGCTCTTCAGCAATATTCTTCGCTGGAATCTGATTTAAAGGCTAAAGAAGCGCAGAGAAAATATCTTGTCCAGCGTTTAGAAGAAATAAAAGAGAGAATCGACCAAGCTCAGCAGAAAATTGAACGCATGGAAAAAATAGCAAAGGCTGTTGAAATCATCGGGAGCATACGCGACGCTTACAGAAGTATTCAACCCAAGCTGCGAAGCGAATTCGTAAAAGTCCTAAGAAACTTTGTACAGCAAGTTCTCGACAGCCTAGTAGGCGGAGAAGGAACCCCAATAAACGTTTCAATCGACGAAACCTATACGCCCTATGTAGTAAGCGAAACTGGTGCGGAAAGGGAAGTTTCAAACCTCTCCGGCGGAGAAAGAACATTGCTTGCTTTTGCATACCGCCTCGGATTAGGACAATTGATTATGCAGTCCAGAACAGGTCATGGATTAAGCCTATTATTGCTTGACGAACCAACAGAAAGCCTTGGAAGAGAAGACGGCTCCATAGACCGCTTAGCCGAAGCAATCTCACGCTTTAAAGCCATAGAACAAATAATAGCAGTCACACACAGCGAAGCCTTTGCAGAAAAAGCTGAGCATGTAATAAGACTTGAAAAAGAGGCGGGCATAAGCAAGGTTGCAGTGGAAAGGTAACCTAGAATAAGGATGTTAGAAAACTACAACAAAGCCATTTTCCAAATAGAAACTCTCAAATTTTATGCTAGGAAGATTGTTTGGGCTATGAAGCTTATTGCGGCAATGGTTAACATTAAAATGCTTAATGGTTTAGTAACCCTTTGATGCGCCCTACTCATGATGAGCAATATGAATGTAACAAGCACCATGAAGGGCACGGTTGTGAGGATTTCTGGAAGCGCCACGTCAAAAGAATGTCCCCTCAAAGGAACTATTATGGCAACTAAGCCGAAAACTAAAGTGATTGTAATGATATTGTCTCCAATAACGTTGCCAATGGATATCTCTTGTTCTCCTTCTAAAGCGGCGAATATGGAAACTGCAGCCTCTGGAATAATGCACCCAACGGCGGTTATTGTGAGTCCAACATAAAACTCCTTCAAACCAAAAACTTCGCTGATGAGCAAGGCGCTGCGAACAAGCAGCACTGTGCCGCTTAAAAGAACAAAGCCTCCAAAAATCACGTAAACCCAAGCCTTCCGTGGACTGCCATTTCCGTCTCCTTCATGATTGTTGTTTGACTTTCGAATTGAATAATAAATGAAAAGCGGGTATGCTGCTAAGAAAATGAGACCTAACCACCATGTTACTTGACCCGTTAAGATTATGATCAAGGCGAAAAGTGAACTTAAAACAATCATAATAGCGCTTTCGGTTACAACTGAGGAATTTTTAATTTTAAACTCTCTTATTAAACCGCACAACCCAATAATTAAAGGCACATTGTAAATGTTCGAGCCTATAAGATTCCCAAGCGCTAAATGGGAAGGTTCCAAAAAACCGCCACAAGCGAACTCATCAACTCAGGCAAAGCAGTAATAGACGCCACAACAACAGTTCCAGCCACAACCTTATTGATACAC
>JBMFOB010000011.1:0-42734 GCA_049969855.1 Bathyarchaeia archaeon
GTGAATAATGTCTGGAGAAACAACCTTCAAAACCACAGGAAAACCAATAGCCTCAGCAAACTTGACGGCTTCAGCCTCACTTTTCGCCACCTCAAACTTCGTAACGGGAATCCCATACTCAACACAAACAGTTTTAGCCTCAGGCTCAAGCAAGAAATGCCTTCCCTCTTTGCGGACTTTTAGAATTAAGTTGGAAACTTTTGTCAATTTTTACAGCCTCATGCTGATTTATCATGTATAAGTGTGGCTTTTGTTTAAAATGATTTTGCTATGAATATCATTTTGTGCAATGGATTTCATGGCGGAGGGTTGAAGGCGTTTTGATAGTACCACATGAAAGTTTCGCCGTTAGCGATGAGGTAACTATCTACGCTTTCCCAAACAATCTCCCAAGAGTTGCCTGTACTATTCCATACCCAATAAGTCCATCCATAAGAATCTGCTTTGCCAACACCGTTTATTGATGTTATTTCTGTTCCGTATATGCCAACTTGATATGTTATATTGGCAACCTGTTTTGTCACGTCAAAAAGCGTCATTCCAGTTAATGTCTTTGTGCTGTTATGCCAAATTCTTGTTGCGTTTCCGTAATCTATGCCGACGTTAACGTATATGAGTACGCCGCCTATCCTATTGTTTAAGTCTGTGTATTGAAGCCAGTAGTACCCAGCCGTCAGAGAGGCAGTTAAAGCCCACAAAGCAAGGAGCATTGAAATGATGACCCACTTATTTTTTAGAAACGCCAATTGTTTTCACCTCCAACAATTTTTACTATGGCACTGATTACTGGGATGCATCCTACCCCAAAAAAGAAGGCGTTGCTTATAACGTGGACAACTCCGAAGGGGACAAAACCCACAATTACCGCAAAAAAGGGATTCCAGCCGGCTACCCAGCCGAAAACAATGTTTGTGATGATATCATAAATAAATGTTAAAAATACTCCAGCAACCCCGAAAAAAATGTATAAACCAACTCCATTTTTGAGTTCATCAGGCTCACTTAGTTTTAGGCTTTTCCTGACAAGGGCTCCGCCAATGCCGTATATTGCCTCTGAGAACATGGTTGAAATCCATATTGGAAAGGAAAAACCGAGAGGATTCAGAGAACCATAAATCAACCATGAAAAAATTCCAATTAACGCTCCAGCGATGGGTCCGAAGCAGAAGCCTCCGACGAAGACTATGAAATCCATGAATTTTACATTGTAGAGGGATATCATAGCGTAATTGGTGCTTATGGAAAGGGCGACGAGAATTATTATTATGGCTAATTGTTTCGGTTTCATTGTATGGTTGGATTATCCATCCAACTATAAAATTGTTTCGCTCATAAAAACTAAGGCTGCTGCATCAGAAAAGCGTAGACTTTTGCATCTTCAACTAGGTTTTGTATTTTTGTGTATTCGTTTGGTTGGTGTGCTGTTTCGTCTATTGTGCTCCACACGACGGCTGGAATGCCTATTCTTCTGAAGAAGGCGGCACATGTTCCTCCGCCTATTCCTCCAACTTTTGGTTCTATTCCTCTAATGGTTTTTATTGCATTTTTCAGCATAGTTACAATTTTTGAGTTTGGGTCTGTTGGTTTTGGTGCAGCGCTTTTCTGGATTATTTCAATTTTTATTTTGGCTCCTGTTTTCTTTTCAAATTCTTCCGCCAGCGCTTGGATATTGCCTAATACTTCTTCTATGTTGTAGTTTGGCAGTACTCTGCAGTCGAAGTGTGTTATGTCTTCTCCTGGAACAATGTTTACTGCATCCACGTTCCTATCCTTCTTTGTTGGTTCGAAGGTGCTTTCAGGCGGGTCGAAGTATGGGTCTTTAAGCGAATATTTCTCATGCAACATCTTGTCTAAAGCTAAGGCATATTCCATTCCTATTCGGTGGGCGTTTAAGCCCATGTGGGGTCTGCTGGCGTGGGTTTGTTTCCCAATTGTTCGAATTCTAAACCATAAAGCGCTTTTTTCAGCAATTTCTATGAAACTTCCATTGTCGTTTCCGCTGTCCGGCACGATTATTAAATCGTCTTTCCTGAAAAGCCCCTGATTTATTAAGTGTTGGATTCCATACTTGCTTCCTTGTTCCTCGTCGGCTACGAAGGCTAAGGCAACTGTTCTTTTCGGTTTTATGCCTAAACGCTTTAGGGCTTTCACGGCGAAAATTGAGGCAATCATGGAGTGTCCATTGTCTTCGCTTCCACGCCCATAAATTCGCTCATTTTTAATTGTTGGTTTGAAAGGTTTTGTAACCGTCCAAAGAGATTCTTCTCCAGAAGGGACAACGTCAAGATGGGTTATTATCCAAAGCCTTTCAGCGTTGCTTTCGCCTTTAACTGAAGCTATAATGTTTGGTCTTTTACCCGTTGGAACCCGCTTGTCTTCAGCATCCACACGTTCTATCTTATCAAAGCCTATAGGCGCCAAAATTTGGCTTCTGGGGCAATAGCTGGAACGCTGATAAGCTCCATGAGGGCTTTGACCATTTCACTTTTTTGGTTTTCAATTTCTGAAGAAACCTTTTGAAACTCCATACTTACCGCATCCATTACTTTAGAGCGTAATGTGTTTGATGCCTTTAATGTTTTCCCAAAAAATAAAGGTTTTAGCTTAACTCTTGCAAAGCCCTAAGGCGCTTAATTATGTTTGGATGAGTTGAGAAAATCTCTGCAATTCTATCTGCCAAGGTTATTTGCTTTGATAGAAGTTCTTGAACCAGTTTTTGGTCGCTTGCCGCATTTACGGTTGAAATTGCCATAGAATCTGCTTCTGCATGGTCTGGATCTGTAATGAATAAGGCTTTGAAAGCATACATATTTTGGGTCTGCTTCTTCACGTATTTCATGTTTTTTGTCATTTGAACTATTTTTGCTAAACCTTCTGAAAGTTTTCTTGGACCGTCTTCAACTATTGATGCACTGTGCCTATCCGCATAATATTCGCGTGTACGGCTCAGCATTGTGACACAGACATAGTTTAAGAAAAGTGAGAAAGCTAATAGAACCATACCTATTATTGCGGTGCCTCCGCCTGCGTCATCTCTTCTTCTGCTGTACATGGATGAAAGCATAAGCGAATACCCTAAATAGTAGAATAGGGCTGGCAAAAGCGACACAAACATCATCACTTGCACGTCTCTGTGCTTCAGATGTCCAAGCTCATGACCAATAACGGCTTCCACTTCCTCGAAATCTAATGTTTTTAAAAGTCCAGTTGTGACGGCTACGCGGTTTCCAGCTATTGGTGAGCCATAGGCGAAGGCGTTTGGTATTGGAATTTGGGCAAGCATAAGCCTTGGCTTTTTTATTCCACTTTTTCTGCTTAGGTTTTCAACAACTTCGTGGAGTTTTGGATTTTCGCTTTCTGGAATTGCTCTCACGCGGTAGAGGGCGTCAATGATGTATGGTGATATTAACCATTGGATAATGTTGAAGGCAACAACCAAGATGCCAAGAGTTACCAAATCTATAGGGCCGAGTAAGCTTAAAACTAATGTTAAGAAAAGCGTGGACAGGCTTATTATTATGGCTAAGGAACCAACCAATGATAGGCGAAGTTTCCAAATATTCATCGTCCTACACCAATTAATGTTGACGGGTGAGCGGTGACTTATATTTTTTGCGGAAAAGAACAACTATTCTTAAATGATTCATAGAACAAAACTGTTTATATGGATACGCTGATTGACGATGTTGGAAGCTTCCCCTTACCCCAATCGATAGATAGGAAATTGTTTGACAGGGCATATGTTCTTGCAAGAGAAGCCATAACCAACGGAAAAGACATAAAGAAAGACGAATTCTTGCTAAACAACTTCCACAATGTCATAATGGAATCTTTTAAGAAAAAGTTGGAAACAGGCTTAGACATTGTCAATTATCCACAACATTATGACATGCACAAACAATTCACAGAAACAATCCGAGAAGCCATGAATAAAGGCACATACGTGGTTGAAGAAAAAAACGCAATAATACCAGAAGTGCACATAATTAAAGAAGAAGCAGAAAGGCTTAGCAAGGAAATTGGGGAAAAAATTTCGCTCCGCATCTGCGTTACAGGGCCGATGGAACTCTACTTAAAAATGGTTGGAGTAGTTCCTTACAAGGAAGTTCTCCTAATGTTTGCAGAAACCGTAAAGCGTTTCGCAAAAAACTCAATTTTAAACTCCAAATACGTCAAAACAGAAATTGTTTCGCTGGATGAACCAAGCTTCGGATTCCAAGAAGTAACAGCAGACAAAAACACCATATCAGAAGTGCTGGAAAAAGCCTTTGATTTTTCAGGCGTAACAAAACAGATTCACCTCCACTCTTCATCACGAGTTGCAGACTTATTAGAGGTTAAGAACCTTAATGTGCTATCCTTTGAGTATGCTGCTTCCCCAAAAAACATTGAAGCAGTCTCCAAAAAAATGCTGGAAAAAGCAGACAAACAAATAAGAGTTGGCATATCAAGAACAGACATAAACAGCATAACAGCAGAACTTTACGAAAAAGGCATAACCAAACCCAATGCTGAACAATTAGTTGAAAGCGAAGAGACTATACGAAAAAGGTTCTTAAAAGCCAAAGAAAAATATGAAGAAACAATGACTTTTACGGGTCCAGACTGCGGCCTAGGCGGATGGCCAACACAAGAAACTGCACAACTTCTCCTAAAAAGAACCGTTAAAGCCGTGAAAAAAGTATAAACAAAAATCATACGGAGCAAAAGCCTTGTGTATGGCGGGCCCGCCGGGAATTGAACCCGGGACCTACGGGTTAAGAGCCTCAACCCAACCCCGTGCAGCGGTTTGGTCCGCCGCTCTAACCTTACTGAGCTACGGGCCCGTTTGTTAGGCTTTCTATTTATGCAGTTTAACAGCGCTTTAATAAATTTAGCTTTCTACAATAGTTTTTAAGAGTTACCAATAATATTTTGGTTGTTGAGTGGTGAAAGTGTTGGGTGAAATTGTCTTTGTTGGGCTTGGTTTGCATGACGAAAAAGGAATAAGTTTGCGTGGTTTAGAGGAGGTTAAAACTGCAGACAAAGTTTTCATAGAACTTTACACAAGTTTTATGCCAAATTTTTCAATAAAACGGTTCGAGGAGCTTTCTGGAAAAAGGGTTCAGAAAATTTCACGGAGAGAGCTTGAAGAGGAGAATGGAAAAATCATCATAGAAGCTGCTAAAAGGGGCAAGGCTGTTCTTCTTGTTCCAGGAGACCCGCTGATTGCAACAACACATGTAGCCTTAAGAGTTTATGCTGAAAGGCTTGGAGTAAAAACGCGTGTGGTTCATGGAGCTTCCATAATTTCTGCTGTGGCGGGCTTGTCTGGTTTGCATAATTACAAGTTTGGAAAAAGCGTTACCATACCGTTCCAAAATGAAAATCCTTCAGAAACGCCTTATGAGGTTATTGCCAAAAACAAGGAAAATGGGCTTCACACCCTTTGCTTATTAGACATTAAAGCTGAGGAGAAACGTTACATGAGAATCCGTGAAAGTTTAGAAGTGCTTTTGAAAGTTGAAGAGAAAAGAAAAAAGAATGTTGCCACAATGGAAACTCTTGCCGTTGGAGTGGCAAGAGCTGGAAGTAGCAACCCCACAGTGAAAGCCGACTTCATAAAAGAATTGTTAAACTATGATTTTGGAGAGCCACCATACAGCATTGTTTTTCCAGCAGCACTTCATTTTATGGAAGCTGAAGCCCTCATAACCTTGGCTGGAGCCCCAGAAAAAGTTAGGAGAATGATTGTATGAGTTTGGAAGCGCTTGTTGCGAAGTATATAGCTTCTGCAGAGCATGCTTTTAGGGAAATCCAAATTTCTGAAACTCCTGTTAATATTGACGCTGAAGGCGTTAGAGAGGTTGTTGAATTTGCTAAAGCCTATTTGGAGGATGCAAAGTATTATATGGATAGAAAGAAATTTGAGGTAAGCTTGGCTTCTGTTGCCTACTGCGAAGGCTTACTGGACGCTTTAAAACTGTTGGGAGCCGTGAAGTTTGAATGGTCAATAAAAGAAAAATAGTTCTTGCGTCTGGCGTATTTGACTTACTGCATCTTGGGCATGTAAGATACCTTGAAGAAGCAAAAAAGGCTGGAGGAAAAAACTCTGAACTCATAGTTATAATAGCAAGAGACAGCACGGTTGAAAAGCGGAAAGGAAAGAAACCCATAATGCCAGAACACCAAAGGCGGGCTCTTGTAGAATCCCTAAAGGTTGTGGATGAGGCAATTTTGGGCTTTGAAGAATTTGACATTGGAAAGGTTGTGGAAAAGATAAAGCCAGACGTCATTGTCGTAGGATATGACCAAGATAATATGGAGCAAGCTGTGAAAAACTATGTTAAAGAGAAGCGATTAAGGATTAAGATTGTGAAGATTGGAAAGTTCGGAGAAGACGAGTTGGACAGCTCCTCAAAAATTAAACAGAAAATTATTGAAGATTTTAAAAGATGAAAGCCATGTTTAAGGTTTCTAAAAGTTTCACGCCAACCTACCTAATCATCACATTAAACATTATTGTTTACGCTTACACAGCTATCCTTAGCAACAACTTTCTCATGATAGACGACTCTGTTCTCAGCATTTATGGACAATTTAACCTGGAAGTTTTTAGGGGAGCCTACTGGCAACTTTTTACATCCATGTTTGTCCACGTAAGCATAATGCACATTTTAGGTAACATGTTCTTCCTCCTAATTTTCGGGTTGAGGGCAGAAGAAATCTTCTCAACCCCAGAATACTTGCTCATTTACTTCTTAAGCGGATTGGTTGGAAATCTTTTAACGCTGCTTTTTGGTCCATACATGCTTTCCGCTGGGGCTTCAGGCGCCATTTTCGGATTGTTCGGAGCGTGCACAATTTATTTTAGACGTGCAATTGGACAGTCGATTATGAGCGCTTTAGTTTATGCTTTCTTTCTGCTCATGCTTAGTGCAAGCCCCAACGTGAATTTTCTGGCTCATTTTGGCGGTTTAGCTGTTGGATTGTTGATGGGATATGGGCTGGCGGCAACACGCAAAACCAAAGCACGATATGAATATCATTATTCTTTTGCGGCAAGAAGTTGAGTTATGGAAGCGTTAAAACTTCCACCTTCACCTTATGCCCATCCTTAAGTTTAAGTTGTTTCCGCAGAAAAATTGGAGCAATAACCTCAATCACGGAAACATCATAATGGCTTCTTAAAGCCAAAACCAAAGCACCCTTCACTTTATTCTCTATTATCACTGGATAAGCCTTCACAGGTCCAAAAGTGCGATTTTCATTTTTGAAACCTTCAATTTCAATGGCTGGATAAGCCTCAAGCTCCGACCGCGTCTTAACATCGTAATCAGTTGTAAGCTTAAGATTAAGCGTGCCAGGATAGGGATCAAAACCCAATTTCTCTATAAACTGTTTTTTATATGGCTCTCGGGATATGTAATAAGCGCCCTCACCCAAACCAGTGAAGACAACACCTTCCAAAGTTATTGAAGGAGGATATTCAGCCTCCATTAGAAAGCGCAGGTTTGAATAAAGCCTTTTCAACTCTTTAAGTCCCGCATCGGTGATTTTTATTAGGCAGCCATCTGGAGTTATGGTTCTCTTAATCCAACCTTTATTGTCCAACTCAATCAAGTAACGGGAAGCAGTTTGCTGAGAAGCGCTCAGCTTCCTAGCCAAATATTCTGAGGAAATTTTCGCAGTTCTACGGTGAGCTCCCATCTCAGCCAACTTTAAAAGAGTGAAAAGATTGCGCCACTCATGCTTTTCAGCAGCCATTCTGGAACCTCACATGTCCAAAATAAAGGTGGAAACTGCGTATTTAAATGGCTCGAAAATCTTTAGGGTTTATGCTTTATAACATGTTGCGTTTGCTTGAACAAATATTTCGCGTAAATCGTTAACATGCGCTGAAACTTGTATCGTGTCAGAAACCGTGATAACAGTGAAGGATATGGCGTATGTGCCGTTGCCGTAATCTGTTATGGAAAGATTGTTTGATGAATTAACGGGCAACCAGACTCCGAGGTTTTCATAGTATAGCGTTATGTTTTTGGCTAGGGCTGGTTCTCCATCATTGAAAACTTGACATATTAAACTAAAAGATTTCTCCTCATCACCAGTGCAGTAACCATCTAGTGTAACGGCAGTTGTTACGTTGACGGCGTAGCTTGCTGTAATATTTGCGTTTAATCCATAAACAGCCAGTGAGAAGTTTGCGTAAGCACTTGAAACTCCAAATCCGCTGGTATCACTCCAAGAAAGCCATATGCCATCTGCATAATTTGAATCATTTAGAACATTGAAGGATAAAATGCATATTCCATACTGGTTTAGGCTTCTATAAGCTTGAGAGAGGTTGTTCAAGTTTGCATCCAAAACCGATTTTTCTCCGCCTTTTGAGATGTTTGCCAGCGAGCTTATGACAGCATTTCTTGAGCCTTGTTTTATGGCTAGTGCTAATTCGGCTATCAACTGGTCTTGTGTTGCCGTTTTTTCCTTGCTGACTTCGTAAACATACATCGTTGTTGAGGATATAAGGATGGCTATGGCTAATGCTGCAACTATGAGAAGCTGCCCAGAACTGTTTCTCTTAGGCTTCTCTTCACACTTTTTCATGTAACCACCGCCAAAAGCAAATGAATTATGTAACAATGAAAAGTTACGCCTTGACTTGCACAAACATACTCTACAAAGGCAATCTGTTGGCTGCCGAATCCTCCATTAGAAATCACATCCGTGTTTATTTGCTGCATCTGCTCATCATAAACTGTCATGTTAAAGCATACGCCTGTTGGCAGAATAAGATTAAGGGCATCCCTTAAGCCATTCCAGTTTCCATCATCGATGTATTTGGCGAGGCTTCCATCAGAATCCAAAATTATAAGTGCTTGTAATCCAACAGATGCCAAATCATCATTTTTTGTTCTGTTTTGTGTTACTGTTAGATTTGCGGAAATTGTGAAAGCTGAGAAGATTATAAGCACTGATAAGAAGGCTTCAACAATTCTAATTTGTCCTTTATCACGCCCTTTCATTTTCATGAACCCCCAAGCCAAACCCTACACTCGTAGAGAGCTGAATTTACCGTTACAACATACCTATAGGCAAAAACATTTGAAAGAGAATTGGAATTCGCAAAGTCTGCGCCTATTTCAAGCGGCATCTGTGGATAGGCAACCCATTCGGCGAAGAAACTTGTGGAATTCAAACCAGTTATAACCATCAATGTTGGACTCGAATCAACGAAATTGGGTATGCCATATTCAACAGATTGACTGCTGTTCGCCGTTTGCGTTAAGGTTGAATAATAATTGAAGGCTAAAGCGTAAGCGTCCAACAATGTTATTTCTGGACATAAGTAAGAAGCGTTTAAAGTATAATTTAGTGGACTAAGCCTCAAAAAAGTGGCATTGGGATTTGGTTCGCCTGAATTATGCGCAAAAACGTAAGTGCCAAAAGACACAATTTTAATGTTAGAAACGCTTCTTGCAATCACAATGAGAAGGGCGTGTCCCTCAACAGCGTTTGAAAGCGTTACGTTAATGTATGTGTCGCCACTAGAAACAAAGGCGTTTTTTGCTTCAAAATAGCTTCTTGCAACAACATAGCTTTTCAATTCTGCTTGAACTGGGATTCCCTGCTTTATTGTTGAGACTTCAAATTGATAAGTTGTCTCATTCGCTGATGGATATGTTGCTGACAGATTTAT
Organism: Bathyarchaeia archaeon; assembly: GCA_049969855.1. GTDB lineage: Archaea > Thermoproteota > Bathyarchaeia > Bathyarchaeales > Bathycorpusculaceae > JASEJA01. The sequence continues at coordinate 9,680 of JBMFOB010000011.1, forward strand.
TGCAACCTCAAAGATTGGTTTCAACTCAATCCTAAAGGACACATCTGGCATTTTTAGGGCTGAAAATATGGTGGCATAGCTTAATGCATAACAATTTTCGCTGTTCAACCTTGACATTTTATCTATATCCAACTCGTAAGGAGTATCAGAGTCAGCTTTGGCTAAGCCGAATGTTTCTGGAATTGTTTGGCTGTTTTGTCCCCAATCTTCTGGTTCCCCGATGTTTAGAAGCAAATATTTTGAGATTTCCGCATACCTTTCAGAAATATTCTCGTTGCTAACACTATTTATGTGGGGGGACAAAATCAGTGAAGAGGCAGCCATGGCTGAAAGCACAAGAAGAACCATTAAGGAACATGCAAAGAAAGTGTCAACGGATATCGTGGGCATTTTAGGGTCAACCTCTATAGTGCTTATGTAACGATGTTGTACATTCCACCCAGAAAGTTCTGCGAGAGAACAAGCGAAACATAAGCCGTAAGCACAAGCATTGCCGAATACTTAAAGCCAGCAGCAAAAGTTCCCTCGTTCACTTTGCCAACAAAGAAGCCTGAAAGCCAACACTGCAATATTATGCCCGTGGAAAAGAGGTTTATTTGGTTCTGCATAACTTCCAATGGCATGGCTGCTGCTCCTGGAAGAGATATCTGCGTTAATGCGTAAACTGTCATGGCAACCATAGTTGTTGTTAAGGCTATGAGAACGCTCCAAACGAAAGCCAAAATGACATAGGGCTTCAAAAGCGACTTCTTGTTAGCTTCAACATCCTTGTGCTTTTCACCATAATCCGTCAAAATTTCAAGCGCGGCAGCAGAACCTCCACCAATCTTTATTGTTTCGACAAGAATTAGGAAGTTTACAAGCACGGGCCATGTTTGAATTTTCTGTTTAACATTAACGAAAATTTTCTTTAGAGAAACTCCCCACTCCATTTGGCTTCTGATGAGGTTTAGTGTTTCTGAAAATTTTCCATAACCACTGCGTTTTGTGGCGTGGATTATGCTCTTCTCAGGCGAAAGTCCAATCTTTCTGGCTTCTGTCACGTCTCTTAGGAAGCTTGGCATGAAGTTTTCTGCATCATTGTTTATTTTAGCAATCTTCATGTAAACGATGCTTGGCGGAATGGAAATGGCTAGAAGACAAGCTGTGACAACGAAGGGAAACGTGAGTGGAGTTGTGAGATATTGGAGTTGGGGCAGAAAATATAAGGCTGCTATGAAACTTGATGTAGCGATTAATGGCAATATTGTAGCATAATAGGGTTTAATGGGTCCTATCAAATTGCTTCGTCTCTCAGCATGGGCAACAATCATGAAAACCATAGAAATTAGCGGAGTTACAAAGAATATGAGAATGCAAACTGTTGCCGTTGAAATGCCCGGCGTTCCACTGACTTTCATTGGCTCAAAAATTGATGTGGTTGCAAAAATTATGAAGAGTATGTAAGAACATAATGTTACGATTAGCATCACTGCGTAGGCTTCCACCAAAGTGCCAAGTCTCTCAATTGAGCGGATTGCCGCTGCACTTTGAACCTCAAAAATTGAACGCAACTTACTCTTGAGATAGCTTACTATGCTTCCTCCGCTTCTGACAGAGGAAACGTATCCGAGAAGGAATTCTCTGTAATTCTTTGACTTGGTTTTTGCAGCCCTTTTATACATGACAGTTAATGGGTCATAACCCAAAACTTCCACTTGCCTAACAATTTCTTTTGCCTCTTTCTGAAAAATTGGCAATAAGTCTATGCTGCACAGTTTTTTCCAACTTTCATAAATTGTTACTCCGCTTGCAGCCAGCAATGTGAAGAGGAGGGCGGCGAAGGGCAATTCACGGTCTATTTCGCCAGTTTCTTCCTTCTTGTAAAGGCTCAGCATCCACCCGAAAATTTTCGGCGTCTTAATTGGCATTTGCAATTTTTTCACCACTTGGGTTTTTCCAAAAATTCCCTTTGGAAAAGTTGAGGATTATTGTAGTATTTGCTTAGAACTTTGTTCACGCTTCTGTAATCGCGAATGCCATGTTCAACCATGTGGATTAGCACTCTTTTACGATATTCAAGCTCATCCAAAAGTCTTTCAATTGGAATGTCAAGGCTTGTAGCCATTTTTTTAAGAAGGTAGCTTTCAGAAAGTTTCTCTTGAAACGTATCAGTGGAAGGGTTCCAACTGAAAACTTCTTGAAATGTGTTTGCATCTTTTATCTCTGAAATGCTTATGAACTTCCTACTTGACAGTCGCTTTCCAGACTCTAAGAAAACTGGTGTTCTAACATGCTTCACATTTATTACGCAGTTCATGAGCGGAATTATTGATGGCGGAATATTCATTGGAGGCTGAGTAAGCCTCTTAATGGCTGTGTCAACATCTTCAGCGTGTAAAGTGCATAAACCGCCATGTCCAGTGGCTAAAGCCTGAAATAGTACGTATGCTTCTTCGCCTCTTACTTCGCCTACTATTATTAGGTCTGGACGGTGTCGGACGGCTGATTTGATTAAGTCGTAAAGGGTAATTTCGCCTTCGCTTTCAACTCCGAAGCCTGAACGGGCGATTGTTGATGTCCAGTTTTCGTGTGGAAGGTTTATTTCTGCAACTTCTTCCACTGAAATCACTTTGTAATTTGGTTGTATTAGGCATGCTATTGCGTTTAGGGCTGTTGTTTTTCCAGCGCCCGTAGCGCCGATAATCATAAGCGACATTTTATTCTCCATCAGAAGCCAAAGGTATGCGGCTATGCTTTCGTCTATTGTTTCATTTTCAATCAAGTCTATTATTGTGAATGGGTCTTTGCGGAACTTTCTAACAGTGAAAGACGTTCCATATGGGGTTGTTTCCTTTCCAAAAGAAACAGCTAATCTGTGCTTTTCGGGTAGGGTAACGTCAACTATGGGGAAGGCTATGCTAACGTGTTTTCCAGCCTTGTGGACAACGCGCATTACGAAGTCGTCGAGTTCCTGCTCGTCTCTGAAGATTATGTTGGTTTTTATGTTTTCATATTTTCTATGCCAAAGAAAAATTGGCTTGTTGATTCCGCTGCATCCGATGTCTTCAACATAATCATCATACATTAGTGGGTCTATTTTTCCATAGCCAACAATGTCTCTTTCCAAGTAATATAGGACTTTGCGCATTCCAACCGGGGAGATTCCCTTGAAAAGTTTTTGGTGATTTGAGAGTATTATTGGCATCTGCCTTCTAAAAGATTCTGTTAGGGTTTCTTCGCCTTCTGGCGCTTGAAGTTCATATTCAAGAATATTCCTTAACCTAAAGTAGCCTTCTCTTTCGTCCCTATTTAATGGAAGTTCGTCTAAAACGTAAAGGTATTCGAGGGTTTCCTCGTTTTGGACTATGGCAGCGTATGAGAATGGTGGTTTAAGCGGATAATATTCAACTTCTACGAAACCTTCTGGGACACTCCATTTTTTGACGTCTAAAAACTCAACAAGTTCTCCTTCGCCTTTAAGCATTTCTTGAACTTCTTCGCTTTTTTGCCCCTTATCTTTACGTAATTTGAGGTCAAATTTCACTTTCATTCACCTTCCCCTGAGCTTTTAAGCTGAATCCTCAAAAAGCCAGCCTCAGAATGGCATTCCAATTGTGCGGCTCCATATCCTCCAACATAATAGCCCGTAGCCCAAACTTCTTTAGGAAGATAAACGTGCAGTTCTGCGCCTTCTATGGGCATAGTTCCGAAGCCTCCCTCTAACCATGCCTTTCCAGAATCGTTGCGGAACTGAAGCCAATACTGTTTGTCGCCTATGGTTGTTGGCATTTGAAGATAGCTCTGAGTTGTGGCGTTTGCTGTTAGTGTGAGTGTTACCAGCTTTGTGGTTTCGGCAGCCACATAATCCATAAGGTTCTTTAGTTGTCTCACTTCTGATGAAAAACGTATGGCGTTGGCGTAAGCCATAAAGGAGAATATGAGTAGGCTGCTAACGGCTATTAAGGCGATGAAAGTGTATAGGTAACTTGGTGTTATGGAAGGCAAATTTACACCTCTGTCCTGCTAATTTTTAAGTTGCATACTGTTACCTCAATGTTCACCAAAGCGCCTTCGGAACTGCTTGAAATTGGAAGCCAAACTGTGCCAGAATTTCCGTCAAATGTTACTTTTAATGCAAGAGAGGAAATCGCATAATCAAACGCATATTGGCTTGTGGTTGTTGTAACGTTTAGAGAAGCCACTTTTAAGTAAAACTTTTCTCTAAGCGTCAAAGTTTGTGAGGAATTAAGGTTTAAGATGTTTATGCGAATGATGTTTAATGGTTTTGCATTAACCGAGCCGATGACTGCTGCTGTTGCCAATGGACGATAGCATAGAATCAATGTTTGGGCTTCTTCGCCTAATGTAACATAAAGCTGAGATATTGTGGATGAACTTGTGTTTATTATTGGTCGCTCATCGCCTCTTAGGAATGAGTTGTCGTAATAAAATTCTGCTGGTTCAAGTTCGTACAGAACTTTTCCAATGGAACTGTTGAACACTATGTCAGAAAAGGTTTGCTCGTCAGTGAAGTTTATGATGAGGGCTTTGGCTGTGGGTTCTGTTTTGAAAACGCCTCCACAATCATCCATATAAACAATTTGCGAAGCGCCGAAACTCCAAGCCACAGAGCGAACTGCATCATCTAAAGTTTGCATGTTCTGTTTAGCCACAGAAGCCCTAAAGTAGGCGCCTCTAGCGCTAATTTTTACTATGGCTAGGCTGTAGGTTACGGAGATTATTGCCATAAGCGAGACAAAGAGGATTAAGTATGTGACTGGTATGGCTAACGCCCTTTTTGACCGTAATAACTTTGTTAATCTTTTATGGCGCAATGGTTTCGCAGTCTCCTCTCTTGCATTCCAAAAAGAAGCTTTCCATTTTATAGTAAGATAAGAAGGTGTGCGTAGAACAAAACTACACATAAGTATACAAAATCAATAATTTAAAAATCGATACAAAATTAGAACGCATAAAAACAAGGGAACAAAAGAAAAAGAAGGATTTAAGCTGCCTATTGAGCAGCCTCAACGTTTGTCTCTTTGTAGTATTGGGCATTTGATGTGAACACCGTTATGCCAACAGTCAACCCAACATCGTTCAAAGCAATACTATCAGGGTTCTTAATGTAGACAACCATCGTATAACCAGAAATCAAAGTTAAATCGTCGGAAGCTTGTGTGAAGTTTCGCACTTGGCTCTGCACGGTTATGTTGAAACTTGGACCTGTAAGCTCAGTTGGTGTCACCGACAGATCCGTTGAAATTGTTTCAGTGTTTGTTCGCCAGTAGTAAACATTCTGCCATGAGCATTCTTGTCCTCTCACAGTTATCTTATCTAAGACCACATCTTTTCCGCCGGTGTTAACGATGATTATCGCAGCTTCAGCCCAACTGCCAGTTGTGTTGTACCAAATGTGCTGTTTTGTCAAGTGAAGTGATTCCTCTTGCACCCTTGTCGTAGTCACGTTTATTGCGTAGAATGTGACAACCGTTGCTAGCAATACTGAAACCACTAGGATAATCAGCGTTGTTACCACTGTGCTGAGCGCTCTCTTATTCTTTAATAGTTTCATTTGACTTGTCCCTCCGCTACTGTGCAGCCTGGACGTTTGTCTCTTTGTAGTATTGGGCGTTTGAAGTGAACACCGTTATGCCGACGGTTATGCCAACATCGTTCAAAGCAATACTGTCGGGTTGATCAATGTATACAACCATAGTGTACCCTGATCTTATGGTCAGATCATCAGTGGCCCTTGTGAAAGTTCGTGGACTGACTTGAACGGTGATCGAAGTTGTGTTTGCTACGGTTATACCTGGCAATCTATCTGGAGTGACTGACAAATCATTTGAAATTGTCACAGTGTTGTCTCTCCAATAAAATAGACTTGTCCATGAGCATTCTTGTCCTCTCACAGTGATTTTGTCTAGGACGACGTCTTTTCCGCCAGTGTTGATTATGACTATGGCTGCTTGAGCCCAACTGCCCGTAGTGTTGTACCATACATGTTGTTTTGTTAGGAACAGTGATTCTTCTTGTACTCGTGTTGTTGTCACGTTTATGGCGTAGAAGGTTACAACCGTCGCCAGTAGCACTGAAACCACTAGGATAATGAGCGTTGTTACCACTGTGCTTAATGCTTTCTTATTCTTTAACAAGTTCATTTTTTTTCTCTCCGTGGAGCAGAATCAGTTTGGGTTTAAATATGATGGTTTGTGCGTAGAACAAAGCTACACATAACTGTAGACTTGTAAAACAGTTAGCCAACCACAAAAGTTTAAACTTGTTTAAAGAAATCATACGGAATCTTTAATTATTCTCCACAATTGTGGAAATGAACGGTGTAGTGAAGGTGGAGAAGGAACATAAGTTACCCACTTCGTTAATTGTTGTTTCAACTGCTCTTTGTGCTGCGTTATATTCTGTAGGTGCCTATGCGACATCATATATTCAATCGCCTTGGGGAATGGGACAGTTTCGTCCAGCAGTGATTATTCCCGCGTTTTTCGCCACCATATTTGGTCCTTGGACGGGTGGAGTAGGAGCAGCATTGGGCACCTTAATTTGTGATTCAGTTAAACATGGCACTCTTCACATGGGCAGTCTTATAGCTGCTGTGCCAGGTAATTTTGTTGGTTTCTTTTTATTTGGCCATATTGTTAAAAAGAAGTTTACATGGGGAAGGTTTGTTTTAGCATCGAATGTAACTCTTGTCATTGGAAACTTAATTGTAGGCTTTCTTTACGTTTTTGCTTATAAATTGCTTTATGCCCAAGCTCTCCAAATGTCATTAGAAGCTTTAACTCTACTTTCTTTAGGCTTAACAATTTTCTGGTTTATAACAATGCTTCCTTTTGTGCTTTTGGTGACTCCACCACTTATAAGGGCGGCTGCTATGGCTTTTCCTGGAATCGTGTCTGAAGAGATAAGAATGCACTCTTTGAAGAGTGAGATTCCAAAAAAGACCTTTGGTTTAGCATTAGCAGTTCCTGGAATAGTCATGCTTTTAGTTGGTTTAGCAACAACCTATTCGCCTTTTGGAAGCTATTTGGCAACCAATTTTGCAAGCACTTTTACACCCCTTGTCATGGATTTACTTCAACTTTTGTTCTATGGAAGTGGCATTATCCTCTCAATTTTAGGCTTCATAGTGTTGGGTGCAAAACCTTTCATGACTAAAAAGCAAAAATAAAAGTTAAGATAAAAGGCAATTGTAAGTGGCATAGAATGAGAAAAAGTTTCAAAACCGTGGCTGTTGGCGGCACCTTTGACGAGCTTCATAAGGGACACAGAGCCTTACTAATGAAGGCTTTTGAGGTTGGCGAACGTGTTCTGATAGGTTTATGCTCTGACAGGCTTGTAGAAAGCCTAACAAAACCCCATGCGACAGCCACATACAATGAAAGGCTTAGGGAGCTTAAAGAGTTTCTACGCGAAAAGGGTTTTTTGGAAAGGGCTGAAATTATGCCGTTAAATGACCCTTTCGGCGTAACATTGTCTGAAGGCTGCGTTGAGGCTTTGGTTGTCAGCAGAGAAACAGAACCAATGGCTAATAGAATAAATGCAGAGCGTGCCAGAAGGGGTTTGAAGCCTTTGGAAATTGTTGTTATTGACATGGTTCCATCGGAGAATCATGCGCCAATCTCCACCACAAGAATTCGAAGGGGCGAAATAGACAGAGAAGGACACATAATAAAAAATTGGCATAATTAATAGACCAAACCTTATAGGTTTGAAGATGGGGCGAAAACTCTAGAGGGGGAGGGGGTAGAGAAAATAAGGTTGAAAACAACTCCATTTTCCAACATTGCCAAAACTATAGAAGAAATATCACAAAATTGGGGTTTGGCAAGGTAAAAATAATGCTTAAAGCATAGCATATTGTTGGGTTTGACAGAGCTTATGCAAAGAACAGGTGTCGCTAAGCTTCCACTTCATTATGGAAAAGCCCCAAAATGGCTAGTTGTTCGTATGCAAAAATTAGCAAAAGAAATCGTCACAATAATCGTTGATGAGTATGGTTCTGACGAGTTCCTAAAACGCTTATCAGACCCGTTTTGGTTTCAGGCTTTAGGCTGCGTTTTGGGTTATGACTGGCACTCTTCAGGCGTAACAACCGTCGTAACAGGAGTTTTAAAACAAGCCATAATCCCAGAAGAGCATGGCATAGCTGTATGCGGCGGAAAAGGCAAAATTTCAAGACAAACCCCTCTAGAAATTGAGCGGGTAAGCGAAAAATTCGGATTTTCAACAAGCAAAACAGAAGATCTACGCTATGCAAGCAAAATGAGCGCAAAGGTGGATAACACTGCCATCCAAGCAGGCTACCAACTATACCATCACGCCTTCTTCTTAACCGAAAAGGGCGAGTGGGCTGTTATTCAGCAAGGCATGTGCCCCCAAGACAGAACAGCAAGACGTTACCATTGGCTTTCAGAAAAAATCCAAAACTTCGTGGTGGAACCGCACAACGCCATAGTTGGTGACGTAAAACGTGATATTGCCTTAGACATGACGGCGAAAGAAAGCGAAGGCTGCAGAAAAGCCTCAGTAGACATAGCAAAAGAAAAACCAAACAAAATTATGCGTTTAATCATGTCCGTAAGACCAGCCCACCAAAAATCGCTTCAAGAATGGCTTCCAAAAACCACAGAAACCGCATGGAAAGAATATCCAATAGAAGTTTTATCCATGCCAACAAACATAAACTGGAAAGCCCTTCAAGAAGTTTACGAGTTCCAACCAAGCAATTACGAAGAACTTTTAGCCTTTAAAGGCGTAGGACCAGCCACAGTAAGAGGCTTAGCATTAATAGCAGAACTCATTTACGGAGAAAAGGCATGCTGGAAAGACCCAGTGAAATACTCCTTCGCCTACGGCGGAAAAGACGGAGTCCCCCACCCCGTTGACCGAGAAGCCATGGACGAATCAATAAGGCTGTTAAAGCAAGCAATAGAACAAGCAAAAATAGGCAATAAAGAGCGGATACGCTCATTAGAGAGGCTTCGCCAGTTCGTTCCCAAACATTAAGAAGACATAAACTCTTTTATCACTATTCAATTATAGGAAAACGAAGAAAAATGGAAAAAGAAGGCAACCGCTCCACCATTGAAGATTTAAGCAAAAAACTTGACTTAATAATAAAAAGGCTTGAAGCCCTCGAAGCCCTAATAATGAATAACCCAGAATATTCTGGATTAGTTCCTTATCTGCGCCTAACACGTTTCGGCATGGGCTTATACGGCGAACCATTAAAAGTTGCCGCACGCTTAAAAGCCGCTGAAAAACACTTAAAGAAAGAGTGGGTTGCCAAAGATGACATTTCACGATGCATAGTGCAAGTTTTAGCCCTACACGAAAAATTGAACATTTCAGCAATAACACGTCAAGTTCGAATAATGCGGGGAAAAGCCTCAAGAAGAATTATCCGAGAAAGAATTAAACGCTTAGAAAAGGAAGGAATTGTCCGAAAAGTTAAAGGATACGAGCACATTTACGAACTAGCTGAATGAACGCTTACTTGACCACTTTTTACCACAATAAATAATTGCAATATCCAGACCTTTAGTTCTTTCAGGAGGAATATAAATGAGTCAAGAAAAGGAAAAGAAAAAAGAAGAAAAAGAAGAAGATGTTGAAGAACTTAAAGAATTTCTCAGCGTAGTTTCAAAAGAAGTCCCAAGCCTAATAAAATCAATAATCGGAAGCGTATTCTCCGAAGAAGCTGGAAGAGACATGGGAAAGGCAGCAGCCGCCTTCTACAAAGAGTTAAAAGAGGCAGGTATGCCAGAAGAAACAGCCGTCAAAATGACAGAAAACTACATATCAGTATTCACAAGCCTCGGAGACGTCATTAAACATGCTGGCGGCAAGAAGAAGATTCTGGTTGCTACTGGAGAAGGCAAGGACATAGGCGAAGAGATTTCGAGAAAAATCAAAGAGAAACTGGCTGAGAAACGCGAAGAAGAAGAGGAAGAAGAAGACGAAGACTAAAAAGGCGTGTATCACCGCATGAAGATTAGCAGCGTATTCAGCATAGCCCTTCATTTAACTCGCCTTTCACTCATCCTTTTTGTTTTTTGGCTTACTTTTGGTTGGAATGTACGGAAGGCAAGAAAAGCCTTCGAAAAACAACTGATTCGGCAAGGCATGACGAAAAAAGATGCAAAAAGACTGAGCGCCAATTATGTGAAGCTGAAAAATGATATTATGAACATTTTGAAAAGCTCATTTCTAAAGAGAGTCTGAGTAAAAATCTATGTAAATTTGTGAACAACAGAAGGATGAAAAGAAGATTTTGTTTCCTTGACTTTCAGCAAATTTTATGGCTTCCTCCGTTGGAAATGCGATGGCATTTACTCCAGCTTTCAATGCCAAAACATCAGTTTCCGTGCGGTGCTTGCCTTTTGGACGCATGCATCCAAGGACTATGGGTTTTTTTGGGAAAATGAGCCTTGCCGCTGTTATGACTCTTGCGATATCTATTGGTTTTGGCGGTTCAACTTTCTCCATTTCTGTTCCGTGAATTGGCATAAACGCTATAATGACTACGGCTGAAGGCTTGTATTTGGATATAATCTCCAAAGCATGCAATTCGCCTTTTAATTTTCCATAATGAAGCCCAACAATCACATGAGGAACAAAAGCAATGTCAGCCTCGCTTAGGGCTTTCAAAGAATTTTCATAGTCCATAGTTGTTATGTTTAAATTGTAAATTTCCTTTATTGTTTCGTCTGAGCCGATAATGTCTATTAATGCAGCGTCAACCCCAGCCTCCTTAAGCCTCTTAGCCATAGAAAAATCAATTATGCCCGTGTGAACAAAAACTGTTAAACCCAAATCCCTCTTAATCTTCCAAATAATGTCAACGAAATTTTCAAGAGGAACAGAACCGTTAGGCAGGCATCCACCACTTATAAGACATCCAGATGCACCTTCACGTTTAAGCTTTGAACAGAGTGCAAAAAGTTCTTCGGGCGTTACAGCGGAATACATTGTTTCTAAAACTTTTCCACCACAATGCTTACACTTAAGTGTACAGCCCTTGCCAGTTACAGATATTGTTGGAAAATTCGTAGGCGAAGAAGAGTAATGGCTTGTTTTGTAATACATGAAGCTTGGAGCGTAAAAATGGATTTTCCTTACTTTTGAGGATAACAGGTTAGCATCCAATAGGCTTGCAAGTTCTTTTTCGCTCATCTGCCAGACAGTTTCTGGTGAAATTTGCGCCATGACATTCTCTTAGGAAAGCATCCGCCATTTCTTTAATAGTTTTCGTTTTCTCCAGCTTTTCTCCGCTGCCCCTCTGAAATTGTTGGGATGATATGCACGGCTTCGTCCATAATTCTAATGGTGCTAACGACCTTTTCAAGATACTTTTGAAAGTTGAGTGTTTTAAAAACGGCTACGCCACGCTCTGTTATTGCATAAAGCGTTTTTCTGCCAGAATCCCGCTCTTCAACGAGACCATTTTTTATTAGGAATTCCAGTCTTCGCCCAAGAACGCTGCATTCCGTGTTGGTTTCATAGGCTATGGCATCTATGGCTAAAGGTTTCTTAATTAATGCTTCTAAAATTTCCTCGTAGGATTCAAGTTTAGACTTTCGCATTTGCGACACTGAAATTTTTATTTCATTTAATTTAGATAAAATATTTATGAATTCAAAATCTTTAGCCAACCGAAATTGGGCTACTGAGTGTTTTGAAGTAGGGCTGATATGCCGCTTGCTGCAAGAACCAATAACTCGAACATTTTATAAGCTTCAGCCATGCTGCTTGCAGTATACTCCACATTTAATCCATCAATCCTCTTGACTGTTGGCAGCAGTTCAGCAGCATCAGCAAAATGGCTTGCCAGAAAGGTTACTCCAATTTTTACTGGTTTTTCCGCTACAAGGGGCTTAACAGTCTTTTGTTTAAAGTTGGCTGCCGCCCTTTTAGTGGCTTCTCTCAACTCCTTCTCAATTTTCACCATGCTAGAGCTTTTAGCTGAAAGTCTTCCAAAAGAATGTTTTAGGGCTACGGTTTCAGCCCATGGCGCATATTTTTTAACATCATCTTTTAAGAGTTGAGCTTCCCCAGCGACTAAGGCAACTGGCACTTTAAAGTCTCCAGCCGCATAAGCATTCAAAAGAAATTCGCTAGCCTCAACGCCATTAACTTTAACCTTGTTAATGCTTCCGCCACTGTAAGTGTGGTCAAACGTGGATTTGGAAGTGCCAAATTTGGCGTGATATCCAAGAAATAGGGCAATGTCGCATCCTTCCACGCCCGTAACCATGCTTAATGGTCTTGGAAAACCCCTGACAATCTCAACATATTCAGGCAAATCCTCAACCAAAAGGTTAACCATTGGACCGTGACTGTCAGCAACAACAATTTCGTCAAACCCATTCTTGTTTAGCTCCTCAGCCACAGTTAAAGTGACCTTTGTGGCAATTTTCCTAGCCTCAGAATACAATGTTCCTTTTAGGCTTAAGTGCCCCGGAATGACCACGTAGGGCATTCCTTCCATATCAACTGAAATGAAAGCTTTCATGAGATTTCGCCCATTATGGGTTTGCAAAACTGCATTTAAGAATTTCGATTGCAATGTGAAGTTCCAAATAGTTTTTAGCCTTAACAGAGAATTCACTAATGAAGAATTGCCATGAAAAAGTCCACCATCCCAGAGAAAATTCGGGTTTCATTAGGCTCAGCCTTTGTCGTCGGACTCTTAAGTGGAAGACTTGAAGCAGCGCCAACAACTGCTTATCTTATGACGTATAGAAAGGGCAAATGCACAGCAAACTGTGGCTTTTGTCCCCAAGCAAGAGAAAGCAGCGCCAGGGGTGACATGCTTTCAAGGGTTTCTTGGCCAGTTTTTTCCACAGAAAAAGTTTTTGACGGAATAGATAAGGCTGTTAAGGATGAGAAAATAAAGCGTGTTTGTTTTCAAGCGTTAAATTATCAAGAGGTTTTCACGCATCTATTAGCACTTATAAAGGCAATTAGGCAAAAAGTCAACGTTCCCATATCAGTATCATGCCAACCTCAAAACAGCATAAGAATAAGAGAGTTAGCTGATGCTGGAGCAGAAAGAATAGGCATACCATTAGATGTTGCCTCAGAAGAGCTTTTTGAAAAGATTAAAGGGTCTATTGCGGGAGGACCATACAACTGGAAAACTCAATTTAAACTCTTAAGCGAAGCCGTTCACATTTTCGGAAAAGGTAAAGTCAGCACACACTTAATTGTGGGTTTGGGAGAAACTGAAAGACAAATGGTTGAAACCATCCAAAAATGCGTAGACATGGGTGTTCTGCCAGCACTTTTTGCTTTCACGCCAATTGCTGGAACAGCCTTGGAAAGCGTCCCTCAACCGCCAATTCAAAGTTATAGACGAATCCAAATTGCCAGACATTTAATATTTAATGGAATCGTTAGATGTGAGGATATGTGCTTTGATGAGGAAGGCTGCATAATTGATTTCAGTGTTGAAAAGCAAAATTTAATGTCTATTATTCAAACGGGTGCGCCTTTCCTTACATCAGGATGCCCAAACTGTAACCGTCCATACTACAACGAGAAGCCAAGCGGACCCATTTACAATTACCCAAGAAAAATAAGCGAAGAAGAATTGCATGAAATAAGAAAACAACTGAGCTTATAACATTGAACCATTAGAAGCAAGTCATGGCTTGTTGGCTGCAATCCCCAAAAATTCTCTGATAAATTTCGATACACTGCAGAAAGTTACGCCCATACAATCATAGTCTGGATTTGCCTCAACAACATCAAAAGCCCTCATTTTTAACCCTTTCAAGTTATGCATTACCTCTATAAGATTTCGCAACGTGATTCCTCCGCCTTCTGGATTGCCAACTCCTGGAGCGAATGCAGGATCTAAAACATCAATGTCAAAGGATACATACACGTTATTGACGTTATTCAAAGCTTCATTGATGATGGAAGCTGCTTTCTTCGCGTTTTTGTAAACTTCAGATGTGCTTACAATATTTATGCTGTGGTTTTTGGCGTAAGTTGCCTGTTCAGCCGTGGATGCTCTTATGCCAATTTGAAATATGTGCTTAGGGTTAACAGCGCCATCTTCAACTATTCTTCTCACAGTGCAAGCGTGGGAATACGGATTTCCTTCATAACTCTCATATAAGTCGGGATGAGCATCGAAGTAAATTAAACCCCAAGAGCCGCTTAAAACTTCCTTCAGAGCCTTTAATGTGGCGTATGTTATGCTGTGGTCCCCTCCGAGAAAAATGTATAATTTGGAATTTGCGTTTTCGCTAACTGCTTCTTTAACTGTTTGAAAAATGTTTAAAAATGAAGTGGGAGTTACGTCGCCTAAATCGTAAATTTTCCAACACTCTTTAATGTTAACATTGGTCTCCGTATACGGGTTATAAATTTTTGAACTTGTATATTCTCTGATGATTTTTGGAGCTTTGGCTGAACCTTTTCTGAATGATGAGCTTTTATCCCAACACAAACCAAGGACGCATGCGTTTGCTTCGTTTTTGCTTTTGGTTTCAGCTCCAAAAAATAAACTCACACTTCTTCCTTCTTAACATGGTTATTCCAAAAACTTTTTCATTGCATCCACATTAAGCGGCACATTAACTGGATTTTCAGATATTCTTCTCCCACTTCTAGGATCTTTAAGTCCATTCCCAGTTATTAGGCATACAACTTCATCTTTCCTATCAATTATGCCGGCTTCCAAAAGTTTTGGAAGAGCTGCAACACATGCTGAACCTGAGGGTTCTGCAAATATTCCTTCAAAGCGTGCCAATAAACTCATGGCTTTCAAAATTCCCTTATCTGAAACGTACTCCGCATTTCCCTTTGATTCTTTTAATGCTTTAATGGCTAAGGGAGCATCATAACTCCATCTTCCAACCAAACCTTCAGCTATTGACTCCTCACAACTTTCCAAAGGTGCGACTTTCCCATTTTTAAAACCGTCAACTATGGGTGCGCCACCAACTGGTCCTGTAGCAACAATCTTTGGCAAATTGTCTATGAAGCCTAAATCATTTAACTCTTTGAAGCCTTTCCACATTCCATATAAATGGGTGCCATTACCAACGTTGTCTATAACCCATTCAGGCGCCTTCCACCCTAACTGTTCGCATATTTCATAAGCAATTGTTTTGTCGCCCTCCACCCTAAACCTGTTATGACCTGGACAAGACTCGAAAATGTCCAGATCTTTAACTGCCTCCAAGTAAACTTCAAAGATTTCCTCATAAATTCCATCTACCAGAAAGGTTTTGGCACCATGAACTGAACACTGGGAAACCTTTCCTCTAGAAGCAGTTGCAGGCATAAAAACGAAACAGCCTAAGCCAGCTCGGGCTGCATAAGCCGCCAGCGAAGCAGCAGCATTTCCAGACGACACGCATGAGACGCTCTTTTTTCCAAATTGCAGTGCTTTATTTACGGCTAAAACGCTTTCGCGATCCTTAAAAGAGCCCGTTGGGTTTTGAGCCTCATTTTTTAATAGTAAATTTTTAATTTTGAGCTTTTCAGCTAGTCTTTCACTTTTTAGCAGGGTGGTTCCACCCTCACCCAATGTTAATAATTGCTCTTCTTTTTGAAATCCAAGCAGTTCCTTGTATCTTAAGGCGTTAAAAGGTCTTTTAGAAAACAATTTTTTACTCACTAATTTTCCGATTTCTTCATAGTTATATGTGACTTCCGTTATGCCTTTGAAAACTGTTACTCCCCTTATTTTTTCCGAACCACATTTTGGACAAACAAAAAATTTTGGATCAGAAGGGAAGATTTCCCCGCAGTTTACACATTTTAAACCTTTGATAAGCATGGTTTTACGCCTACTCTTTTCATGTGGAATATACATACTCCACTTTAGGTTTTAAATGTTTAACGCCAATTCTCAAATTTTCCCATAATGTCTATTGATGAAATTTTTATAGAGAAAAGATAAACATTATTAGGTACAAATTTAATGATTTCCTTCTTTACATAAGGAATGGTGAAAGCATAATGCCTTCACTTAATTTACTTTCCAAAAAAGACATGTACACCGTACATTTGGCAAGCTTGGATGTGCTGCAAGAAGTTGGGGTTATAGTTCCATACGAAGAAGTTCTTCGAAAACTTGACGAGGCAGGCGCTGAAGTTAACTATAAGAGTCAACATGTGCTAATTCCACAACATCTCGCAGAGGAAGCCATTCGGAAGACACCCCACAGATTCAGCGTTTACAATAGAGATTTGAAAACAAGGAAAATTTTAGGCGGAGATGAAACGCATTTTGGCACTGTAGGGTTTGCAACTAACTTTTACGATGTAACATCAAGAACCTACCGTAGGGTTACAGTGCAAGACTTAGCAAACGCAACGAAGATTGCGGATGCGCTGGAAAATGTTGAGTTTTACATGTGTATGGGTTCTCCAATGGATGTACCACACGAGATTGTAGATAGGTATATGTGGGCAACAGCCCTCGAAAACACAAGCAAACCCATAATTAATGAGGCTATGAGAAAGGAAGGCGCCTTAGACGCTATAGAAATGGCTTCAACCATCATTGGCGGAGTGGAAGAGCTTAGAAAAAAGCCAATAATGCTTCTCCTAATATCAATTACGAGCCCACTCACATTTGATAGGGCTACCCTCGAAGCGTTTATTGAAGCATCTAAACTTGGTATTCCAGTTTTCGTGAATTCAGGGCCTATGGCTGGAGCGACAAGCCCAGTGACTTTGGCTGGAACTTTAACCTTAAACATGGCTGAATTCATAAGCGCTCTGGTAATCCGTTACGTGGTTAACAAAGATGCCCCGCTTATAATTGGAAGCTGGGCTAGGGCTATGGATGTAAGAGAAGCCTCAGCAGTGCTTGGAGGACCAGAATTCGCTTTGCTCCACGCGTGTGTCGCTCAGATGGCTCATTATTATGGAATTCCAAGCGCTGGTGGTGGCGTTTTGTCTGATGCTAAAACTTTAGATGCCCAGATGGGCTACGAAAAAGCTTTGACTGGTGTGCTTCCAGCCCTTGCACGTCTTAACTTAATATGTGGTATGGGTTTGATAGCGTCAGAAAACACCATGAGCCTCGAAGGACTTGTCATAGACAACGAAATTGTCAGCATGATAAAGAAAATTGCGAATGGAATCGAAATTACAGATGAAACTTTAGCATTGGACATTATAAAAAAAGTTGGGCCGAAAAGCAGTTTCATAAGAGAGCGCCACACTCTTGAACACTTTAGGAAAGAAATTTGGATACCGAAAATAACTAACAGAACATTCCCTGAAATTTGGGTTAAATCAGGCGCCAAAGATTTATGGGTTAAAGCTAAAGAAGAAGCTGATAAAATATTGAAGGAACATGAGGTTCTCCCACTATCAAAAGATGCTAAAGATAAAATTATGAAAATCGTCAAAGGAGTAAAAGGAAGGGCTTAATATGAGTGCAGAAAACGTTATAGAAAAGCTGAAACTTGCAGTTTTAGACTACAACATAGAAGAAGCAGCATCCACCGCCAAAGAAGTCATTAAAATGGGAATTGACCCCCTTAAGGCTATAGAAGAAGGCTTAGCTCAAGGTATAAGAGAAGTTGGAAACAAATTCGCAAACGGAGAAGTATTCCTTCCAGAACTAATAATGGCCGCCGAAACCATGAAGAAAGCCTTAGAAATTTTGGAGCCTGAACTGAAGAAGAAAAAGAAAGAGCGCAAGACTCTTGGAAAAGTGCTTTTAGGCACAGTGGCAGGGGACATCCACAGCATAGGAAAAACCATAGTTGCCTCCATGCTAAGTGCAAATGGATTCGAAATCTACGACATTGGAGAGGATGTACCAGCAGAAAAATTTGTAGAAAAGGTTAAGGAGCTAAAACCAGACATACTCGGACTTTCGGCACTCCTAACTACAACCTTGCCGGAGCAAAAAGTAGTCATTGAAACTTTAAAGAAAGAGGGCTTAAGAGATAAAGTTAAGGTTATCGTAGGCGGAGCTCCAACAAGCAGGGAATGGGCTAAAGAGATAGGCGCTGACGGTTATGGGGCTGATGCCACCGAAGCCGTTGAAGTAGTTAAGAAGCTTCTGGAACATTCAAAATGAGTGGAAGGGTCAATATGGCTAGATTGTTAAAACTTTCAAAGCGTTCAGAGAAAATTCCAAAATCTGGAATCAGAAAAATGTTCGACCTTGCCCAAAAATACACAGACGTAATAAACTTATCCATAGGGGAACCAGATTTTGACACTCCGCCTCACATAATTGAAGCCGCTATCAAAGCTATGAAGACTGGCTATACCCATTACACTGTAAACGCTGGTTTCTCAGAATTTAGAAAAGCAGTTTCAGAAAAACTGAGAAAAGAAAACGGCATAGACGCTGACCCAGAAGAAGAGATCATGGCGACAGCTGGGGGGATGGGAGGCCTATCACTAGCAATGTTGACTATGATAGATCCTGGCGACGAGGTTCTGATTCCAAATCCGGGCTTCCCAAATTATGCTGCACAAGTTGTTTTGGCTGGCGGTAAACCAGTTTCTTACCCCCTTAAGGAGGAGAACAATTTTCGCGTGGATGTCAATGATATAGTTAAAAGAATAACAAAGAAAACAAAAGCCATCTTGATTAATTCGCCATCCAACCCAACAGGATCCGTGTTGAAAGAGAAGGAACTAAAAAACATAGCAGACATAGCATTAGAAAATAAGTTACTAGTTATATCTGACGAGGCGTATGAGGCTATTCTCTACGATGGAACAAAGCACATAAGCATAGCATCCCTTCCAGAAATGAAAGAGAAAACAATAAGCGTATTCACATTTTCAAAAACATATGCCATGACAGGGTGGCGCATAGGATTTGCAGTAGCCCAAAAAGAGATAATAGAAGGAATGCTTGAGCTTCAAGAACACATATTAGTTCATCCAAGCTCCATTTCACAGATGGCTGCAATCGCAGCTTTGCGCGGCTCAAAAGATTATACCCAAATGATGCTTAAGGAGTATGCGGAGAGAAGGGAAATTATAACTAAAGAGTTAAACAACATGCCTAGAGTAACATGCTTGAAGCCGGAAGGCGCCTTCTACGTGTTTCCAAACATAAAGAAAACTGGCATGTCGTCAACCGAAATGGCGATGCACCTTCTTGAGAAAGCAAAAATAATAACAGTGCCTGGAACAGCCTTTGGGGAATATGGCGAAGGATACATAAGAATTTCATATTCGACATCGAAAGAGAAAATAAGAGAAGCCACGGATAGAATGCGTGTAGCCCTTGAAAAGTTAGCTTAATAAGAATCCATATTTTATTGGGTCATCTTTTTCTAAAATGCAGTGTTGCAGACCTATTATGTAAGCTTTTGCTGAAAGCTTTGGTATTATTGCTTTGTATCCGCCAACTTTGGTTTCTCTGCAGATTTCGCCAACCATTGTTAAGTCTGGATGAACGAGGCTCTCAACTGTTAGGCGATTTCCAGCTTTAAATTCTCCCTTAGCCCACAATGTAGCTAGTTTGGCACTGACGGAAGTTCCAGCTGGGGAAACGCATATTGTGTCAGAGTAAACATTTGCGTGTCTACAATTATGCGCAGATTTTATGGGTTTGGCTGAAAACGTTACAAGTTCGATTTTGTTCAACTCTGGATTTTCTGGATGGCAGACTTTGACTTGCTTGTTTGCAGCATTAAGTATTTTCATGCCAACTCGGATTAACTCTTTCGCATTTTCAGGTTTCACTTGTATGCCAATTTCATCTGGATTAACAAATACGTAGTAGAGTCCTCCAAAAGCTATGTCTACATTAATTTCGCCGATTTCTGGAACCTTAACTTTTTTTGATTCTTGGTAGAAGGATGGGACGCCTTCGAAGGATATTTCTTGAACCTCGCCATCTTTAACCTTTGCCTCTACTTTAACCAGTCCTGCAGCAGTGTCGAGATTCACTTCGGTTATGGGTTCCTTAACTTCAACCATGCCCTGCTCGATTAACACCTTGGTCACACTGAATGTGCTGTCTCCGCAAGAGTTGAAGTAGCCACCAGTATACGGAAAGACTACTCCATAATCTGCCTTCGGATTGGCTGGTTCAGTAATTATAGCCCCCAATATGCCTGAAAAACCTCTAGGCTGCATCATTAGGGCTTTTCTCCAACTATCAAAGTGTTCTTGGCAATACTTCGTTTTCTCCCACATGGTTTTGCCCGGAATCCGAGGAAAGCCGCTTACAACAACTTTAGTTGTTTCTCCCGAAGAGTGGGTTTCAACAACCGTAATTGTTCTTTCAACTTTCATAACCTCACCGAAGTAGCCTAAAACTTATTTCTTATATAAAATTTTATATCCAGAAACCTTCGAAAAGGATGTGTGTGATTAAAATGTATGGTTGGAATGGCAAAATATTACGAGTTAACCTTTCAAGGATGGAAGCAGCAGCACAAAATTACAATTTGGATTTCGCAAAAAAATACATGGGTGGAAGAGGTTTTGCAATAAAAATTCTATGGGATGAACTAAAGCCTGGAACCGAACCGTTAGGTCCAGAAAACAAACTGGTTATAGCTGCAGGACCATTAACAGGACTTCCAGGTCCAAGTCTTGGCAAACTTGTTATAGCATCCAAAAGTCCACTAACTGGAGGCTACGGAGACGGAAACATCGGCACAATGGCTTCAGTGCATATGCGTAAAGCTGGAGTTGACGCCTTAGTAATAGAGGGAAAAGCCCAAAAACCAGTTTATCTTTACGTGGAAGAGGAGAAAGGCTACATTTTAAGCGCCGACGGCATATGGGGCAAAACAACCTTCGAAGCGGAAAAAGAACTCAAAGAAATTCATGGAAAAGACGTGGGAATACTTGCGATTGGTCCAGGCGGCGAGAATATGGTTAGATACGCCACAGTTATTTCACAGGAGGGAAGGGCTGGCGGAAGACCTGGAATGGGTGCAGTTATGGGTTCTAAAAAACTTAAGGCTGTTGTATTTAAGGGAACTAAGGAAATACCTTTAGCAGACCCTGAAGGCTATAAGAAGCTTGTAAGCGATGCTTATGCAGACATTAAATCTAGGGATTATTATGGCTTCTGGATTAGGCAGGGTACAATGGCAACTATAGACTGGGCTAACGAAAATAGCGTTTTACCCACCTACAACTTTAAGGAGGGAATTTTTGAATTCGGCAACATTATTAACGGTTACGCAATGGAAGCAGCGAAGATTAACCGCAGAGGATGCCCCTACTGCAACATGGCATGTGGAAACGTGGTTCTTGACAGTGAAGGAAGAGAATCCGAACTTGACTACGAGAATGTCGCCATGCTTGGCTCAAACATTGGACTTGGACATCTAGGGAAAGTTTCCGTGCTAAATAGGATGGCAGACGAACTTGGCATAGACACAATATCTTTAGGCAACACAATAGCCTTCGCCATGGAAGCCACAGAGAAGGGACTACTCAAAGACGGAATAGAATGGGGAAACTTCGAAAAGATAAAAACGCTAATCCAAGACATTGCATACCGCAAAGGAGAAATCGGAGACTTATTGGCAGAAGGCGTCATGAGAGTAAGCCAAAAACTCGGCGGAAACTCCCAAAACTGGGCAATACACGTTAAAGGACTTGAAGCTTCAGCCTACGATTGCCACACTGTTCCAGGAATGGCCCTAGCTTTCGCAACATCCTCTATAGGCGCCCACCACAAGGAAGCATGGGTTATATCATGGGAAATAAAAACCGATAGAGCCGGATATACGGAAGCCAAAGTGGACAAAGTCATAGAATTTCAACGCATAAGGGGAGGAATGTTTGAATCTCTAGTGGCATGTAGACTTCCATGGATAGAATTGGGCTTCGACCTTGAATGGTATCCAAGACTGTTAAAAGCAGCCACTGGAATAGAAATTCCACTATACGAAATGCTTTACATGTTAGCTGACAGAATATACGCCCTAATAAGAGCCTTCTGGATGCGCGAACACGGCAAAGAATGGAGCCGCTTAATGGATTATCCGCCAGCACGATGGTTCACAGAACCAATAACCAAAGGACCACAAAAGGGCACAGCCCTTGACAAAACAAAATTTGACACACTATTGGATATGTATTATGTCAAACGCGGATGGGACAAAAGAGGGATACCAACGCAAACTATGCTGGAAAAACTTGGATTAAAAGACGTGGCAGAGCAGCTTTCAAGAAGCATAGCGTTGACTCCGTGAATATTCCTCAAAAATTAACAAATCAACCATTTTATTTTTTAACTAATTTTTATGTAAAAATGATGAGTCGGACAAGGTCATTTGAACATTTTAAATAATGGGTGATCTTTCGTTAGCGGTCTTGTTCTAAATTCTTGCATTACAGAATAAGCAACGTAAGCATCAGCTAACCCACAGTAAAAGTATGCGTAGGTTGCGTTCTCAACAGGTCCATATAAAACGAAGTTGGCTCCAACAGTTATCGGAAAAATGTTGGCTACGCTGCTTGCAAGCAAATATTCTGTTCTATCAAGCTTGCGTCTATCATTCCACCTTTCAACTGCATTATGCGTTCCAGCCCCCGCAGGCAACCCATACTTTTCCTTAACCAAGTATATGGCTCTACTAACAGGTCCAGGATCTGGCAAGTCAAGAACTGTTGTGTCTACCAGAATGTTTTCTATGCCTGCTTTCTGGGCTATGGCTAAAAGCTCATCGAGGACTTGTAATCTTCCAGAAATTGTGGGGTTTTTGGTGTTAAGTGTCAAAAGTATTGCGGATTTAATTTTAGCCTCTTTAATCGCTAAGATTTCCTCCTCTTTAACATGCGGCGTTATAGAATTATAAATCACCCTTTGAGATGCGCCTATTTCCATAGCATGTTTTGCCCCAGCAATTCTCACTTCAGCTGTTGCTCCATCTACGGCAAAGGGTCCCTTTATTGCGTCTGCCACAAAGTCTATGAATTTTCCGAAAGCCTCAGGCCATGAACAGCAAACATCAACTATACTTGGATTCCCAGTTTTTTCCGATATTTCATGTTCCTTCTTTAGCAGTTCCTCAGCTTTTTCTTTATCAAACTCGCCTTTTTTCTCATCCCTTACTATTTTATGCTTATGATAGAATATGCTTCCAATCATTGCCGTGGGAAGCTGACCCGGTTGTCCTCCAACTTTTACACCCGCAATATCGAAAATTTTCTGTTCCTTCTCAAACTTGAACATTCCTAAGCACTCCTTAGAACATTCATTAACGATGAAAATTTATTTAAATCTTGATGTGGAATTAACGTTGCCTTCAAAAATTCCTCGTTGAAATTCGGATCTGCAGCTAACTCTAAGTAGCGCACTTTTTTTGATATTTTATCAGCCTTTTTTCTGGCATCTTCAGAAATTAGAGCCATTTTGGCGCCTACTATGGCAGCATTGCCTATAAATTCAACTTTCTCTACTGGAACATCTGGTATTAAGCCAATAATCCTTGCATTTTCAGGGTTTATGTAGTTTCCAAAGGCTCCTGCAATAAAGACTTTGTTTATGTCCTTCTCTTTCAGTTTCTTCCTCCTCATCAGAATGGAACATCCCGTGTATATGGCTGCTTTTGCAAGTTGTATTTCCCTAATGTCCTTTTGTGTTACTGTAATTTCCTCTCCTGTTTTTGTTTCATGTCCCCAAGCAATAACGAATTCCACTTCACCGTTGCGTTCTCTTAACTTTCGAGTTTTTATATTATGATTAATTTTTCCTCTGGAATCTATTATTTTATGCTTGAACATTTCCGCAATTATGTCAATCATGGCTGATCCGCATAGTCCAGCAGGTTTTTCATTTCCTACCGTTTCGTATTTAACCTCAAAATTTGAGTTCATTTTGACCTTCTCTATTGCGCCAGTTACAGCTTTCATTCCATGCTTAATATGGAAGCCTTCAAATGCTGGACCGGAAGCGCATGAGCATGAAAGCATATCTTTTGAACTGCCAAGAAAAATTTCCGTGTTTGTTCCTATGTCAATTAACAGAGAAACATCCTCTGAATCGCATATTCCAGATGCTAAAACATCTGCAACAGCATCAGCTCCAACAAATCCAGCAATAACTGGTAAAACTGTTATGATTCCAGAAGGATTTATGTTGACGCTTAATTCGCAAGCTTTAACATTTATCTGCTTTTTTATGGCTGGCGTAAAAGGCGACAAAGCCATGTATTTTGGCTGAATCCCAAGAAACAAGTGATGCATGGCAGTGTTGCCCACAACCACGACTTCGTATATTTTGTTTGAATCTATTTTCCTTCTTCCACATATCGCATTTATAATTTTGTTTAAAGCATCCACAACGATGTTCTGCAGCGTTCTTAAATTTTCAGAATTTGCCGTTGCAAAAGTTATTCTTGTTATTATATCTTCTCCGTAGGCAAGTTGTGGGTTCTCTAAGGATTCTACATCTAAAGTTTCGCCAGTCGCCAAATTCACCAAGTAACCAACAATCTTTGAGGTTCCTATATCTATGGCTAAACCGAAAAATTCCTTTGTTGTATCTCCAGGTTCCACAGAGATTATTTTGCGTCCACCCCAAATGGTTATGGTTGTCTTGAAATTTGAATGACGAAGAATGCTTGGAAGCCTCTTTAGAACGTCATAATCTATCTCCACATGATTAAACTTGATTATCTGCGACAGTTCATCAATAAGCCTTTCATAGTCTGGTCTTATATCATGCAGTGTGGGTTTTTGAAGGGCAACGTAAATTTTTTTCACGGTTGGTTTTGGTTCCAAAAATCTTTCTATTCCAGCGGTTTGAATTTTTCGAAATTCCAAACTACTTTCAGGCGGAATTATAATCACAGTATCCTTCAACACTTTAGTTTGACAAGCCAACCTATAACCATGGTCAATTTCAGATTTAGACAAATGTTTCTTTTCAGGCTCCGTTAGTTCACTTAAGTCTTCTGGTTTTTTAATGATTATTCTGCATTTTCCACACAAACCTTTTCCGCCACATTCGGATCTGAGACTAATGCCCGCATCTTTAACTGCTTGGAAAACCGTGATTCCTTTGGGCACTTGAACTTTTCTTGCTTCAGGCTCAAATAGAATTTTTACATTTTCACGTAAAGCCATTTTTATTGCCTATCCAGAAACAATTACGGCTATGAGACTTTTAGTGTTTCTTCTTAATGTCCTCCATGACCCGTTCAAGATCTTCTTGAACATCTTTTGGTAGGGGTTCAGGCTCATGTTCTTTTAATTTTCTCTCAACGATTTCGTGTGCTCGTTTAACAATATCCTTTTTTCCAGAATCTTTCCAAACATTCCATTCCTTTCTGTCAATAACTTCAGATGGTATAAATTGTTCTTTTCTAATCCATTCCAAAGTGTGCTTCTCCGCTAAATATACTCCGCCAGGTCCCACCTTTCTTATTAAGTCAAAAGCAAGCGTTTCATCTTCAACCCTTACACCCTTCGCAAGTCTTAATGCAATGCCGCAAATTTCATTGTCGACAACAAGTTTTTCTAAGCTTTGACAGTTTTCAAAATCTAACATTCCAGGTCCCGATATCACGTTTATTCCTGCAAGCGCTCCTAAAACTATGCCAATCCCAGATTCAAAACCACACTGGGCATCAATAATTTTTGCATCGCTAAGCCCAATATACATGTGGGTTGGCAATCCATAACTTTTTGCAATTTGAGTATACGCGCAACCAAGCATCATAGCTTCTATCGCCCCAAGACAAGCCGTGGCATATCTCTGGTCTAAGACTGTTGGCGAACCACCATAAATCACCGGCGCACCAGGGTTTGTCAACTGAACCATTACTAAGCCGCTTAAAAATTCAGCGTTATGTTGAACGAGGGATCCAGCTATTGTTGCAGGACCCGTTGCGCCTAATTGAGGTACTGGAATAATCTCAGCGGGCAGGCGGAACTTGGCGCAGTCAATTAGATTTTGAGCGTCAAGTTCACTCCATTTCAATGGAGCAGAGGGGCAAACGTCAAATATTGCCATGGGTTTTCTGGCTAACTCTTTTTCTCCGCCAACGACGACTTCAAGCATCCGCTTCATATCGTAAAGCCCATCAACGCTAAAAGCGCCTGTGATTATCGTTTTTGAAGAATTTTTCAGGACTATGTAAAGGCGGTATCGGTCAACAATTGTTTGTGGAACGTCAGAGACAACTAAAGCTGTGCTTTGAGCATGGATATAATCAAGAGCGTCAGTCAATCTGACCAGTTCTGCTAAATCTTTTGAAACTGGTTTTCTAATCTCGTTTTTTTCGTAATCCAAAATGTATAGCGCTGATGAGCCTGGATTGAAAGTAACTTTATCTCCTTCCAGAGTTCTGTCATGCTTTTTGTTTCGACCGTAAAGCTTGATTGTTGATGGAGCCTTAGACAAAGCTTCTTTAACCAAATATTGTGGGATGTAGGCGAGTTTCTTGTCAAAGTCAACTTCGGCTCCACCGTCAGCAAGCAATTTCAACGCAGCTTCACTGTATATTTTTACGCCAACCTCTTCCAAAATTCTCATGGAAGCAAGATGGATGGATTCAATTTGCTCCTCAGACAATGGCTTAAACTGTGAAGATTTGGACATAAAGTTCCTCCTTTTGAACTTCTTAACAAGCGAAGTTTTTAATAAGCTTTTTAGTGCTCAACTAAATCTTTTTTCGCTATTTCAATTATGTTTTTAATCTCTTTTTGAACTTCAACTTCTAAGGGTTGGACTTGGTGTCTTTGAAGGATTATTTTGACTTTTTCCCTCGCCATCTTCACTATGTCTTTTGCGCCGTCCCTAAGCCATGTTTCAAAGGATCGCCTATCGGTTAATTGTGGAATGAAATGTTCCTTTCGTATATGCTCAAGAGTGTGCCTCTCACCTAGGAAATTACCGCCAGGACCAACCTTACGAATAACGTTAAGAGCTAATGTATCATTGCTAACTTCTATTCCTTGAGCAATTCGAAAAATTATTCTCACAATCTCGGCGTCAATTAAAATCTCTTCAAACGCAAGGGTTGTACAGTCATCCAGCAACCCTATCCCAGCAATCATGCCGCAGCCAGATAAAACTGGCGGAAAACCACTTGTAAACTTCTCATAACAGGCTTGTGCTCCAGGAGCCTTTGCCGTCGAAACAAAACCCCCTACAATAGAAGGCATACCATAATACCTTGCCAGTTCACCAGCAGCAGCACCAGTCAGTCCATGTTCAGGACCGCCTCCGGCGCGTTTTAAAGTTCTCATATCAAAAGCCGCAATGCCTGCACCATAAACAACCGATGCGCCAGGGCATGCAAGTTGAGTGATTACAAGACAACCCAGCACTTCCGCGTTATTCACAACCATGGAACCCGCCAGCGTCGCAGGACCCGTTGCTCCAAGTTGGGGCATTCCAAAAAACATCACTGGAACGCCAGCTTTTGAAAATTCTAAGGCGGCTTCCATACTGTTTCCATCCATCTGGAGAGGCGCACTTGTACAATGCAGTGAAGAAATTATTGGTTTTTTCCTTAGTTTCTTTTCGCCCCCGACAACCACTGAAGCCATTTCTATCTGATATCTGGCTTCTTTAGACGACATGGTGGTTTCGAAGGTTACATGCTTCTCCGTGTTAGACAAAGATGCCTCAAGATCGTGGAGGTGCCGAACATGTGCTGGATAATCCTGTGCGCTCACCAAGGGCCAATATATGTCCACAACGTCAATGGCGTCTGAGATTATGGCTGATTTGGCTATATCCTCTTTTGTTGAGGCTCTTCGTTCTCCAGTTTCCATGTCAATTGTTTGGGTTCCGTTTCCATCAGTTGTTATATAGACGTGCCTTTGATCCAGGTTCACGTCATATTTTGGGTTTCGAGCGCACAGGGTTATGCTCTTTCGATTCTTTCTTAAGGCTTCTTCAACAAGGTAGGAAGGCATTAACGCTACTTGGTTTTTATAGTCAACTTCGCAGTCTCCTTCTTCTAAAATTGTGAGACATTTTTTGCTGTTTATTTTGAAGCCTGTTGTTGCCAAAACTTCAAGGGTGGTTTGGTGAATTGCCTCTAAATCTTCTTTTGATAACACGGAGAAGGTTATTCTTTGGTTTTCCCTAGAGAAGCCCATTTTAAGAGTTTACCCCAGTCCACTGCGTATAACAATTTTTGACTTAGGAAGCTTCAACTAGTTTCTTTGCAACTTCAACAGCTTCTATTGCGTCTCCGCCATGTCCATCAGCGCCTATTTCTTCAGCCCATTTCTTGGATGTTGGCGCTCCGCCGATTATCACTTTAACTTTTTCTCTTAATCCTTCACGTTTAAGCGCATCTATGACATCTGCCATTTTAGCCATTGTTGTTGTCATTAGGGCAGACATGCCGACTATTTCTGGTTTAACCTCCTTAATTTTCTCGACGAATTTTTCGGTTGGTACATCAACGCCTATGTCGATCACTTCAAAACCTGCCACCATGAGTAGAGTGCCCACAATGTTTTTTCCAATGTCATGGATATCTCCTTCCACAGTGCCTATAAGAACTTTGCCCAAAGTTTTCTTCTCTCTAGTGCTTTTCAGTATTGCTGGTTCTAACACCTTCAAAGCTTGCTTCATGGCTTCTGCTGCTATTACAAGCTCTGTCAAAAAAGCTTCCCCTGCACCGAAACGTTCCCCAACAATTCTTACTCCCTTAGCTAAACCGCCTTCAATAGCTTCAACAGGGTCCACGCCTTTTTGAAGGGCTTCTTCAGCAGCCTTCACAGCTGCTTCTGGATCATAATTTAGGACGGCGTTCGTTAGTTTGTTTAAAACTTCTTCTTTCATTAATTCACCCGCATTTTCCAAACTACTTGGATTATATATAAATTTATTGAGAACATTTAGGTATCAATTTTCATAAAAAAATAAATATGTTAAGGCATAGTAATAGTTCTGAAGTGCAACAACAATGGCGGATAAAGTTAGGTTATTTCATGCTGTAGATGTGCATGGAAGCGAAATTGTCTGGCGAAAGTGGCTTTCAATTCCTAAAGTGCATAAGGCAGACATTTTATTGTTGTGTGGTGATTTGACAGGGAAACTTATAATTCCCATCATTGAAGAAGCTCCTGGCAAATATAAAACTATGGTTTATGGGCGGTGGATTAACGCCAGCGGCGAAGATGAGCTTAAAAAATTGGTAGATAAAATTACCTTCAGCGGGTTTTACACGCATGTTTGCAGCCAAGATGAGTATGATGCACTTATGAAGAACCCCAAAAAAGTTGACGAATTGTTCCGTGATTACATGAAGGAGAGGCTTCAAAGATGGCTCGGCATGATTGATGAGAAATTACCCAAAAATATTACTGTTGTAATGATGCCGGGAAACGACGACTCCTTTGAAATTGATGAATTAATAAAGGCTCATGAGGACCGCGTTATTTATCCCCTAGGAAAAGTTGTGGACCTTTGCTTTGATTATAAAATGTTAAGTTTTGAGTGGGTTAATCCAACGCCTTGGGACACTCCAAGGGAAGCCGCAGAGGATGAGTTGTGGAAAAAATTAGAAAAGATAAAGGATATGTTTTCTGGCGACTGGAAAAAGGTTATTCTAAACTTTCATTGTCCCCCATATGGCACGAAACTGGATTTGGCTCCAAAACTGGATAAGAATTTAAAACCAGTTGTCTTCTTGGGAAGAATTATTTATGATAACGTTGGCAGCAAATCAATACGCCGATTCATTGAGGAAAATCAGCCCATTTTAAGCCTGCACGGTCATATCCATGAGTCTTATGCTTCAGATTATGTAGGCAAAACCTTAGCAATCAACCCTGGATCCGAATACAGCGAAGGAGTGTTGAGGGGATTTATCATCGACCTTACCAAAAATGGCGTTGAGAAATGGTGGAAAATAGAGGGATAAAAATGGAAGAAAAGGAAAAGAAACAAGTGTCATCAGAAGAAATCGTAAAAATCGCCTTAGACCTCATAGAAGAATCCAAAAAAGAAGGCATCACGTTAAGGCTGATAGGTGGTCCAGCAGTCAGAATACATTCTTCCCCAATGGCGGTTGAACTTCACAAAAAATTGAAAAGAATTGAAGGACAAGAATTTCCAGATATCGATTTCGTAGCTCCAGATAAAGAGAGGGCGAAAATAAGAAAATTCTTTGAGACGAGGGGTTGGAAGTTCGATTCCTACATCTTTTTCTTTACAAGCGGTGTGGGAACAAGAAATCGCCAAGTATACAGAGGAAAAGTGGACTTGGACATATTTTACGACGAGTTAGATTTATGCCATAAAATAGATTTTCGAAACCGATTTAACATAGACTTTCCAACAGCATCATTAGTAGACTTGCTGCTAACCAAATTGGAAATTGTTGAATTTACAGAGAAAGACGCCAAAGACGTCATAGTCCTAATAAGAGACCACAAAATCGGAGACACTGATGCGCCTGAAACAATTAATGCAAAATATATGGCTAAACTGTTTGCAAACGACTGGGGATTCTGGTACACAGCCACAAACAACCTAAAAAAGGTTAGAGCCGCTTGTCCAATGTACAAGCAACTTTCTGAAGAGGACGTTGCCGATGTGACTTCTAAAATTGATCAGATATTAAAGTACATAGACGAGGAGCCTAAAACTAAGGATTGGATGAAGAGGGCAGAGGTTGGAACAAAGAAGAAATGGTACAAGGAAGTTAGGCTGTAAATTCTAACTTAAGTCTTATAATCTTATGCCCCTATATTATTTGCATTAAGAGTTAAGTTAAAGTTTATAGTGGGTAAGATTTTGAAGAGAACTAGCGACGACGTGAAAAAGGCTGAAAAGGCATCGAACGATTTGGCTTACTTAATTAGCTATTATGATGGGTTGAGAAGTGCAGTGATATCTGACCCAAAAGATGTCTTAAAGAAGACCAAAACTGCAGGGGTTGACCAAGCTTATTGGAAATATTTCAGCAAAGAAACTCAGAAGGTTTTAAGGAAAATGGGACGGTCAAGTAAAGTTAGGACTATGATAAGGGTTAACAAGGTTCTAAAATTTGTCAGCATGGCTTACTTTATGATTGTTGTTGCCTTAGCTGTTTCATGGCAAAGAAACGTAATTCTTCCTTCCAATTTGGAGTGGTTGTGGTGGCTTCTATCATGGCCAAGCGTAATTTTGCTTTTTATCATAGCAGACGTATCATTGCTCATGTTAAGCTTAACAAAATATGAAATGAAAAAACTTGCCGATGAAGGCGGCGTCAAAGATGAGGAAACCGCAAAGGAAAGATTAAAGGAAGCCGTCCAATATCACATTGACAAGTTAAGAGCAAACATTGAAAAGTATAAACTGAAACCTGAAAATTACAAAATTAAGTTGCATAAAACAGATTATAAAGGGATAAAAATAGTCAAAAAACCTGGCATCATGCGTGGATATTACATTGCAATAGTAGATGTGAAGTTTAAAGAAAAAATGGGTGTTTAAAGGATTTATGCTGGTGGTATTTCGCCGTAAATGTCCTGTAAAGCGATGCCCATTCTTCTGTTACGTTCTGCATAGGCAAACCATATGAGTGAACCCACGAAAACCCAGAAAGCCAAGTACAGCATGCCCCAGAACTCTAGCCATGACGCACTTATCGCCATTCCCCACACCCAGAATAATACTGCACAAGCTCCAACTATGGATATTAATGGTATACCAGCAAGTGTAGCCTTAAAACCTCTCTCCCAAATGTCCGGGCGCTTATATGGCACTGCGACTCCTGCTAAGGCAATGAAGAGTTGGCTTATTATGAATATGAAAGTTGCGTCTACAGTAGCCACAAATGTTCTTGGAGGAAGACTGAGAGGGACAAACGTGTAGGCAATTAATGCTGTCAATATAACTGACCAATGCGGCGAATGGAAGCGTTCATTCACACGGTTAAATGCGTCTGGGAAGAACTTGTCAAAGGACCATGCAAAGGGTTGTCTTGGACCTACAAGCAATGTTGCGCCTGCACAGTTGGAAATCCAAAGGGCTGGAATGAAAGCGAATATAGCTTGAAGCCAAACCATTCCATGAGCTAATGGCACAGTAAATAACGGTAAACTTGGGTCCATAACCCTCATCGCCGTTACTTGATCGCCATAACCTTCGCCATAGACATAACAGTATTGACTGACAAAGTCACCGTAAGCAGTGTATAACCCAATTGCAGTTAAGACATACCAAATCATTATGAATAGCGTAGCAATAAAGACGCCAAGTATGAAGCCTCTCTTCGGCGATTTCATTTCTCCACCAAAATAACACGCTGCTGTAGATCCCCAGTAAGCCCAGAACGTATCTGCGAAATTACCTATAGTTGCCCCTCCAACACCGCCAGCCGAAGCGGTATGTTCTTCTACAAATGTCGCCCATCCATTTGTTGTTGCCACCTGCTGCACTTGCTCCCATGACCCATTGCCATACGTTAAATTCCAAGCTTCCTTCACGTAACTTGGATTAGCAACTCCATAGAACGTTGCAAATATTCCCAAAAAGCTTCCCACTATGCCTATAGCAACTAACCCTGCAACATACCACCTGAAAACCCGTATGCCCAACAAAGACAACAATGTATAAAGCGTAATTATGACACAAGCAATTAAAGCCAACCCCATATTATCCAACGCAAAAGCAGCCCAAGCCTCATTTTCCGTAGCCACCCCCAACAGATTGATCACCTTCTCCCAGAAACCAGCGCCAATAACAGCTAACAGTCCAGTGGCAAAGTTGTTGGCAACAAAATAGAGCCAGTCTCCAAGAAAACCAATATGCGGATCTAACACTCGCGACACGTAAATGTAGCTTCCTCCAGACCTCGGCATCATTATTCCCATTTCTGTAATCACATAAGCCACGAATATGGCTGGCAAAGCTCCAATGATATAAGCAACTGGGATTAATGATCCAGGATGCCAATAAGAAGCTTGCACCACCCAGTAGTTTATTCCGCTGCCAATGGTGTAGCTAAGCGATATAGAAAATGCAGACCACCAGCCTAACTCCCTGACCAGTCCAGTTGCCTTTCTTGGAAAAGCAAACTTAACTTCGGCCAAAGCCTTCCCTTCTTTCGTTTTTAAATACTTATGGATTTCTTTTTAAGCTTTGTTATTCAGCCAAGAATCAAAG
>JBMFOB010000012.1:0-41505 GCA_049969855.1 Bathyarchaeia archaeon
GTAGATCACCACAATGTAGTCAGACACTTCACCATGTAACCTTTTTAAAGCGTGGAAAGCTCCTGTCGGGTCAAAGTATAACTCGTCTGGATTGGCTACAGTGTCCAAAACGAGGGAAAATTTGTTTTCCAGTTCTGGATGCCTTAAAACTATGTGTTTCCATCTTTCTTCTGTGAGCAAAACTTTAGTTCCGTCAGACGCTTTTACACTCATTAGCAGCAACCTTGAAAACAAGAAAATGTGAACTGCATTTAAAATTTGCTCGTTTTAGCACAAAATGGTTTGGATGGTTTTTATGTTATCGTATTGCAGGTCGATTTTATGCTGTTTTCCTTATGAGTATTTTGCCTGATGGGAGGACTGCTTGGACATCCCATCCTTTGGCTAAGTAGCGTTCAAGCTCTTTTTCGTCTACAATCTTTTTTGGGTCGCTGTATGAGTTTTCCTTCAGCTTATAACTTTCTAGACTTAGCTTCCTTATTTCTTCCATGGCTTCGTCTACTGTGGTGTATTTGGCTAATGCTTCTTCGACACTTTTAATCTTCTCTTCTGGGAAGCCGAGCAGACGGACCATGTCTAATATTTGTCTCTTTCTAAACTGTTCTGTGGATGTTGTTTGTGGGAAGAAGATGATTTGCGAATACTTTTTCCTAAGCTCTTCAACTTTACTATAGTCGTAGTAGGCGTCTTGACTGCCTGGTAGTATGTGTCCCATCAGAAATTCCTGGTCTTTGATGTCTAATCCGGCGTTTCTAAGGGCTGATTCAAAGGCTTTCCTTAAACAGTGGGGGTAAACGTCCATCCAACGTTTTATTCCAGCCTTTTTCGCAGCTTTTTTAACCATGGCTTCAAGACTTTTTTTCATTACTGGTGTGCGTCTTCGGATGTCCGCTTTGATGTATTTGCTTTCAGCTATAAAGAGGGGTTCATTGTCCGCTATGCCTCCATATATTTTCTTCCTTTCCTCAAGATATTGGCGCAGCGTTTGGACGGCTTCTCTTGAAATGAACGAGTAGTATGGTATGTTGCCCTTGCAGGCTCCTGGATCAACCTTCTTCATTTCAGGATAAACTGGAACTTTAATTATTTCTAAACCAGCTTCCAATTCATCTTTAATGTCCCTATAAAGGAGTGCCCGGAGGCTGGAGTTTCTAAGTCCGCTTGTGTAGAGGCATAGGATTAAAGCCTTGTTTCGCAGGCTCCCAGATGCGAGAGCCATGGCGTAGATCTCGTCGGCTGTAGGGATATATTCGCTTCTTTTTCTATATCTGGAAGGCTGATGGTGCCTTTCAACCTCAACTTCCCTATTGCCTTTGAAACCGTTAACCCTGAAGAAAGTTTTAAGATAAGCCAAAGAAACGTTCACATAGCGGACACTGAAACCCTTCTCAGCCAAGCCGTCAACATAATCCTGCAAAAGCTTAGAAGCCTCCTTCGGAGAAAGCCTAACAAGCTCATCTGGACTCTTGCCGGCAAAATCGCAGAAAGACTTCAAAGTTACACAAATGTTCTCGCGAGTTTTAAGGCTCCTAGACTTACGCGCATAATGCCTAAGAAACAAGTTAACGCCCTCATAATCACTTCCCCAATCCCTAACCTTAAGAAAACCCTCCCAACTTTTCAACTTACCACCCAATAAGAATAAGCCTTTGCAGTTTATAAATGTTAGGGTAACCATCCAAAGGGAACTATACCAGGCTAGGGCAGCCACCCCGCAATGATACCCTTAAATCTTTTATTTTTCAGATTTCTGGTCATTGAATTGTTTACGTGCTATTTTTGTTTTTCTTCTATAGCTTTGCTATTGCTCTATTATTGTTTCTGCCAATGTTCCTCATAATTTTTAATGGCGTCAGCTTTGTCCTCTGCTGGGAAAACGTAAGTTTGGCAAAATTGTTTGTGGATAAATGGATGGGGGGCGCAAGTTTTCTCGCCTTGTCGAAGAGAAGGGAGAAGGGAGAAATTTGTGTGAATTTCCTACTTGCACCCAAGTTTAATTAGTTGGTTTTTGTATAGAAAAAGTTTATGAAACATTGTTTCATGGTTTGGTCGGATTCAGAATCTTAGTTTATGATACATCAGAAAGGGAAACATCCTTTAAAACCTAAAAATTAAATTTAGATGGCGTTAAGAGGGTTGAAAATTGAAAAAGAAAAAGGCAATAATAACGGTTGAGTTGGTCGCTGAAAGCGTTGCTGAAGATGATGGAAAAATAGTAAGGGAATTGTTTGACTGGTTCAGAGAAGATGCGATTTGTGTTCCTTGGGTGAAGAATGTTAAAGACATAGTTGTGAAGGAAAATTGAAGCTAGAACCTAAGATAATGGGTCAAAAGATAGCCGATAGAAGCGAAAGTCATAAAGCATAATATCAATAGAAACTTCTCTTTCTTTTCAAATTCAACATTATTTTCTAGGCTACTCATAAATTACTCGCCTTTGCTTTGAGCTTTTTGAGACGTTTTAAGGAAAGATTTTATGAAATCAGAATAAGTATTTCAAATTCTATAGCAAAGATTATGAGAGTTAGAGAATTAAAAATAGGATTGGAAGGGCCTGTGGTCTAGTTGGTTAGGACGTCGCCCTCACGCGGCGAAGGTCCCCGGTTCGAATCCGGGCAGGCCCATTTTAAAATTTGGTTTAGTGGAAGAAGTATTCGGTTTTTTCTTCCTCTTGAGGTTCGGAGATTAGTGGGCGTTCTTGTTTCTTTTCTTGTTCCTTTATTCTTTTTTCGAGTTCTGTGATTTTGGATTCCAGTTGCTCCACAGAGTCATGTTTGACTTTGAGGTTTTCTTCTAGTTCTTGAATGGCGAGTCTTTCTTGCATTATTCTTGCTTTTTCCTCTAATGTTCTTTCTTTTTCTTCTAGGGAGTGGAGTTGGAACTCTAGTTCTGCCCTTTTCTTTTGTAAATCTTCAAGTTCATGCCAAGCGCTCAAACTATGTTCACCGAAAATTCCATATTGTTAAGGAAATAATAAGGTTGTGAAGGCAGAATCTGTATCGAGAATTATAAGGTGGAAGTTGGATTTTAGTTAAATTTACGCTTCATGTGTGCTTGTGTCTTTTTGTTGAAAGTGTACGCAAAAAGATTTATTAAATATCAATATTTGATATACATATGCCTTGAGGGCTCAAAAATGGAAAAAAGCTTAACTTCATTGAAGTTGGGGGATGAAAACCAAACATTGTTTAGATGCAGCGGATGCAACGGAACATTTCAGAAGCCGATTTTGGCAACAGTCAATTCTCACGGGCATGTTCAAACATATTATGCGTGTCCACGTTGCCTTGCAAAAGTTGCTGAAGTAAAGGATTCTAGAGATAAAGAAAACGAGGAGGTTTCGCCTTCTATAGAAAAAATCAAAAAGGCTGAAGTTAAACATGAAAATGTTGTTGAGTGCAAGCATTTTCTTGGATATTTAAAGAAGCGTCCAAAGGGCACTTCGATTCCAGATGAGTGTTTGGTATGTGACAAGATGGTTGAGTGTCTCATTCATTAAACATAAATAGTTTGTAAGAATTTTACTCAGTTCAGTGAATGCCGTGTGCTTCCGCTTAGAGATTTAAATAAGTCTTTGACAACTCCCCACGTGAACCGCCTAATTCTAATTGCAAACGTCGTCATTTTTACGGTATATTGGCTTTCAAGCAACAACATTTTTTTGAATTATCAATTTGCAGATGAGATGGAGCAGAGGTTTGTGATGGTTCCAAACGAAATTGTTCATGGGCAGCGGCTTTACACGCTTTTTACTTCCATGTTTATGCATGCTGGATGGCTTCATTTGTTGGGCAATATGCTTTTTCTTTATGTTTTTGGAGACAATGTAGAGGATGTTTTTGGTCATGTTGGTTATATATGCTTCTATTTGCTTTCTGGGTTGGCTGCAGCATTCGCCCATATTTCAAGCATTGTCTTTGCACCTGTGATAAGCGATTTAACGGGTATACCCATGTTTTCTGATTTAAGTGTGGGTGTTGTGGGTGCTTCTGGAGCAATTTCTGGAGTTTTAGGCGCATATTTTGTGCTTTATCCACGGGCTAAGATTTTGACTTTGGTTTTTTATGCTATTTTGCCTTTGCCTGCCTTTGTTTTTTTGGGTTTCTGGTTTGTGTTGCAGTGGTTTTATGGAATTTTTGATATAGCTGGCGGGGTTGCTTATTGGGCGCATGTTGGCGGTTTTGTTGCAGGAATGTTTTTGGCTTTAATTTTTGGATTAAAAAGGAAGAAGGCTAGGGAAGCCCGTTTACGTTTATAGCGTAGAGGTTTTGGGGTCTGTCCGTCATGAGTTCCTCATCTGCATAAATCAGACTGGGACGGCTACATCATCCCCCAAGGTATAAACTGAAAACTGTCAAATAAGCTTTCTATGAAGGCATATTTTCCAATTTCTTGTAGAGTGCTTTTATTGTCCCAGAAACCGTTAACACATGGATGGCTGCTGGTTTATTTCCAATTTTTGTTATGGAGGCTAAGGCTGTTCTAACAATTTTAACGGCTGTATGTGTAGTGCGTATTATGGCAAAACCTTTTTCCATATCATAATCAATTAAGGCTAAGCCTGTTTGGCTTGCGCCATATTCTCCATAAAGTTTTGAAACTGCACTCCAAACAGTGTCCATAAAATCTTTTGAGCTAAAAGTTCCATCGGAATCTATTTTTAAGGCTAAGTAACGCCTTTTAACTTTTTTCAACAATCCTTCCCCTTGCGGATTATCTTTATTCCAGGCGCAACAAACCTTGGGCTGAGATTTTCTCTGTTCCTTTTAACGATTTGCATTGGATTTTTTGAAACAGCGTTTATTGCTGAAACTTCATCCAAGTCGAAAAGTGCAGCCAAAGCAGCCATATCCCTTGGCTTTCGCATGAGGAATTTTTCTGAAACTCCGCTTGAGATGACTATTGGAACATGAAATTTTTGAGCAGTTGCCGTTTCTCTCCGTAAACTTGAAAGAAGCCTAACCCTTGCTGGACCCTCTAAGGCGAGGAGCGGTTTTATGTCAATTTCAAAGGAAGCCAAAGCTTTTGAAGCCAATTCAGCCTCTGCGGCGTCAAAGAATCTTCCATGTGGATTGATGGATGAAAAGTTTAGGAGGTCTACACGGCGGTCTTTTGCTGCTTGCCTTGCCACAGTTTTGGATTCACATATTACAGCAATTATTTCGAATTTTCTCCTAAGTTTTCTCAGATTGTAAATTAGCTCCTTTGGAGTTCTTGGTTTTAAATCCACTCTAGAAGCCAAATCTATTTTGGATTCTCTGCTGATGTTTCGTATTTTGCCGATTTCTTCTTCCTTTGCGTTTAGTGGGAAAGTTATGGTTATAAGATGATATCCAAGCGTTGAAGCTTTTCTTATCATGCTGGAAACTTGTTCCAAGTCTCTAAGGTTTGGACATAAATGTAGGTCAGCATAAATTTTTTTCATGGGAGCAACCCGAATTTTCTGCAAATTTCCACTATTTCCTCTGGGTTATGCTTTTGGAAGTGTATTCTGAAGTGGATGGGGTCTGTTGTGCATAGTTTAACTTCATTTAGGTATGCTGATTGTTTATCAAGCCTAATGTATAGGTTTCCTCCATCCAAATGCTGCCTAATCTCATTTCTTAACAATTCTTTATCTAACGGGCTTAAGCTGGAGGCTAATTTTTCAAAAACTGCTTGAACGGCGTTTTTCTCTTTAACCCTTGCTTCTAAAAGGGTTATGGGGTTTCCATGGTGTCCAGTTAAATTTGTTTTTTTAAATGTAATTGTGTCAGCCAATTCCGCTGGAAGAGTGTTGCGAACTGCAGTTAAAATTTTGTCCACTTCCTCTGTGGCGTGGGCAAAGACCCGTATATCAATGTATCCTATTGGAATTTTAGAAGACAAAACCTTCATCACTGCATCTTATTAAAGCAGTTTAACTTTTAGATTTTCCCTTAGATTTAGGCTTAGCTTTCTCTTTTTCCATGAAAGCCTTAACAGCTTCAACGTTTTCGTTGTGGATAGTTCTTCGCCTAAAGTCCACTGGAATGCCAAACTTTAAGGCTTCTTTTAGGTTTATTCCAGCCTTTTTCAGTTCTTCGCGGCTGAAACCTTTTCCGCAGCGTTGTTTTCCGTCTTTCTTGAAAACTTTCGGTTTGAGAGTCATCATGAATGTTACTTTTCTCCTTTAGCGGCTTTTTTGCTTGGTCTAAGTTTTTCTGCGCC
The DNA here is from genome assembly GCA_049969855.1 of Bathyarchaeia archaeon. Taxonomy (GTDB): domain Archaea; phylum Thermoproteota; class Bathyarchaeia; order Bathyarchaeales; family Bathycorpusculaceae; genus JASEJA01. The sequence continues at coordinate 6,190 of JBMFOB010000012.1, forward strand.
CCATCCTTTTCTTCTTAGGCCTCTAACTTTTTTGCCTGCGCTTGTTAAGCCTCTGAAAACTCTTCTTTTGTGCTGTTTTTGGCTTATCCAGTTAATGTCTTTGTCAGCTGTGATTGCTGGGTGGTTGGGGTCAACCATTATGATTTCGAACCATTTTGAGCGACCGTCTTCGCCTACCCAGTAAGAGTTTAAAACTTCAAGGTTTGGAAATTTTCTTGCCGCTCTTTCCTCGGCAATTAATCGCATGCTTTTGGCTGGTTTAAACTTTTTAACACCCATGCGTTTGGGTCTTCTTCCAGCCTTAGGCCTCTGCTTTCTTAATCCTCCTCTTCTAACGCGAACACGAACTATGATGAACCCTTGTTTTGCTTTGTAACCCAATTTTCTGGCTCTGTCAAGCCTCGTTGGCTTTTCCACGCGAGTTATTGTTGGTTGTCTGCGCCATTCTATTAGCCTTTGGCGCATTAACTCATCTACGAAGGATTTTTCAGGTTTCGCCCATGCTTCGGCAATATATTTATACGCCATATTTTCACCTCTCAATTAGTTTATGGTTCAGCCTTTTGTAGGCTACATCCCAGCGGACGATTTATCCGCCAGTGCTTCTGTTTGATAGCACTTTCGCGTGAAATAAACTTTTCCAATAAAATATTAAGGCTTAGCTTAAAACATGTGGTTATCTGCAAAATAAAATTTGGAAAATGGAAACTATTTTTTGTGGGTTACTGCTTTTCCTTCTTCCAGTTCCTTTACACGGGTTTCTATGAATTCTGTGACTTTCTCTTGGCTATACTTTTTCTCTTCTTCCTGCTTCTTCAGTTGCTCCTTAATTGTTGCCAGAACTTTGTCCATGTCAAAAGGTTTCACTATGTAGGCGTCTGCTCCTTGGTTTACCGCTTCTATAGCGTTCTGTATTGAAGGATAACCAGTGATGATTATTTTCCGCATTTTTGGCACTGTGTCTTTGATTCTTTTCAGAAGTTTAATACCCTCCATGTCTGGAAGTTTAACGTCTATTAAAGCTAAGTTGTAGAATTTTCTGTAGGATTTTCTGATTGCTTCCTTTCCGTTGGCAGCCGTGTCGGCGCTGTATCCTTCATCTTCCAGTATGGTTTTTAGGACTTTTCTTATGTCTTCGTCGTCGTCAACGATGAGGATTCTGGCGCGTTTATCCATATTTTTTCACCTCCTTCCACAATTTTTGTTTCTATAGGAACAATGATGGTAACCGTTGTGCCTTCTCCAACTTTGCTTTCCGCTGAGATTTTGCCGCCGTGGGCTTCCACTAGGCGTTTGCAGATTGGCAAGCCTAAACCCATACCCTTTGATTTAGTTGTGAAAAATGGTGTCCAAATTTTCTCTAAAACATCTTTTGAGATGCCCGTTCCAGTGTCGGTGAAGGCTATTTCAACATTGCCATTTGATTCCTTACTTGTTATTGTAAGTTTGCCACCTTTTGGCATGGCGTCTACTGCGTTTTTTATTATGTTGCCGAAAACTCTTTTCATTTTGTCAATGTCAACTTTTATTTTTGGTTTGTCTTGGGTTAAGTCTAAAATTTGTATTCCTTCTGGAACCTCAACCGTTAGCAATGTTTCCGCTATTACTGCTTTTGGAGTTGTTTCTGTGAGCTCCAATTTTATTTCTCGTGAATACTCCATAAGGTCTGAAACTATGTTATTTGCGTATTCCACGTTCTCCTCAATAAGCTTCAGCATTTCTCTAACATTTTCATCTGTGTGCGAACCTAACTTGTTTTTTAGGTAGTAAACTGCACCTTTTATGCTAGTTAATGGATTGCGAAGGTCATGTCCAACCATGGCTGCAACTTGTCCAATTGTGGCAAGCCTTTCAGATTTGATGAGTTGTTCTTGGGCTTCTTTTAGTGCTTTAGTTCTCTGCTCAACAAGTTCCTCAAGGTGCTGCGCATACTCTTCAAGTTTCTTTTGCATTTGCTTCCTTTCTGTTATGTCCCTTGCAATGCCTATAATCTCAATTTTTCCACCACTAGTTACAGGGATTACGGATATTTCAGCAAAGATTTTTCTGCCATCCTTTCTTATTAATTCAAATTCGTCTGGTCCATATCTTTCTCCTCGCATGTTCTTTTCAATCGCTTCTTTAACTTTTGGCAAGCATTCTTCCGAGTATATTCCAGTTTCAAGTATGTTTTTTCCAATAAGCTCTTCCTTTTTGTAGCCAATTAAAGCCTCTGCCTGCTTGTTACCATCTATAAAGTTGCCGTTTACATCGTTAATGTAAATGGCGTCAGGAGCATATTCTATTAAGCGTTTAAACCTCTCCTCGGATTCTTTGAGTTTTTCCTCCATCTTTCTACGTTCAGTGACATCCATTATGATGCTGATTGCGCCCACATATTCGCCCTTCTCATTCCAGAGGGGTGACGCTGAAACTTGGATAATGCGTGGTTTGCCATCTCTATGATGCAGAGTGATTTCGTAACAGCTGGTCTTGCCTCGTTTTCTAATTTCCGTTTGTTCCTTTATCATTTTGAAACTTTCTTCGTCAACAAATCTTCGCAGATTTACCCCTATAAGCTCACGTTCATTGTAACCAAGAATTTCCGCAAAAGCTCTGTTTGCAAAAGTGATGTTTTCATTTGCATCTACTGTTATTATGCCTTCAGAAGCTGTTTCAAAAATTGTCTCAAGTCTTTTGTTGGTCTCAATTAACTTCTTTTCAATACTCTTAAGCCTAGTTATATCCACTATTATTGCTTGGAAACCAACAGTTTTGCCATTAATCATGAAACGTGTAGGTTTTGACCATAAATTTAGGATTTCGCCGTCTTTACGTAAAGCTCTAAACTCTAAGTCTCTGGGTTGTCTCCGCAGTATGATAATTCTGATGAATAAGCGGGTTACTTTGGCTTTGTCTTCTGGATGTAGAAAAAATGTGAATGGACGACCAAACATCTCTTCAGCAGAATAGCCCAACAAATCAGTCATTGCCTTATTAACATACACAAATCGTCCCCTAGTATCCGTAATACCCACTGCCGCCGCTGCATTTTCACACAAACTACGGAAACCATGCTCAGACATCAAAAGCTCTGCAAACTCAGTTGCGGCATTGGCTCCTTTTGGCATTCTGGCACTTCCGCTATTATTTAAACAATTCAAGTGAATTTTCTCGAGTTTTCAGAATTTAACTTGTATGAATGTGGAGTCTAAATTAGGAGTAAACATACATATTCAGAAGCAGAATCGGACCATGAACAAAAATAGGGTTATAAGAAAGAAATCATCAAATATGGAAAATCAATTAGGAATTCAGCTGGATACGCAATGTCAGAACCAAAAATTGGCTTATCCACGCTTCACTGTTTAAGCCAACCATTCAAAAAAATGACCAACAAAATACTCGAAACTGGAACAAACTACATAGAAGTTGTTGACGACGGCTTTCATACGTTAAACAAGCAAAGGGTTCTAAAATTAAAAGAGATAAGCGAATCTCACAACTTGAAATATTCTGTTCACGCACCATTTGCAGACATAAACATCGCTTCACCCTCAAAACCCATGTTGAATGCCATGCTCAAAAGACTGGAAAAATCAATGGCTTATGCAAACGCCCTAAACGCTTCCGTTTGGGTCTTCCACCCAGGGCTAAAAACAGGCGTTAGCATGTTTTATCCAGACATGGATTGGCTTCAAAACTTGAAAACAATACGCTTACTGCTTAAAAAAGCACAGGATTATGGCGTTAAAATAGCCATAGAAAACGTGCCAGAACCCTATCCGTTCCTTATGAAAAGTGTTCAAGATTTCGCAAAGTTTTATGAAGAGATTGGCGAGGAGATAGGCTTAGCTTTTGATGTTGGACATGCCAACCTGAACGGACAAATAGATAGTTTCCTAACAGTTTTCAAAGATAGGATTGTGCATGCGCATTTGCATGATAATGATGGAAAAGCAGACCAACATTTAGGAATAGGCCGTGGCACAATAAATTGGGATGACGTTGCAAAATTATTCAGAAAAATTTGTTACAACAAAATCTTAATTGTTGAATCAGTTGAGCATGTTGAAGAAAGCATGCAAAAATTAAGTAGGCTGTTCCTCTAAACATCTGGAAGCGGAATCTCTATTCGCATAAAGTCCTCTGCAACTTTCGTGTTTTTGAAAATTTTCTTTGCTTGCTCCAAAAGTATGCTTGTATCATCGTATCTTGCGCTAACATGCGTTAAAATCAACTGTTTCACTTTTGCTTTTTTGGCGTTTCTCGCCGCTTGTTCTGGTGTAGAGTGCCCATCCTCTTCAGCTCTCTCAGCCATTTCATTGTCTAATGTGGCGTCATGAATGAGCAAATCTGCGTCGGAAGCAAATTTCGTAAGACCTTTAAACGGTCTTGTGTCGCCAGTGTAAACGATTTTTCTTCCAAGTCTCGGTGGTCCGGTAACATCTTCTGGTTTGATTATTCGCCCATTGGATAGCTTAACCTTTTTTCCATGCTGCAGTTTTGACCATAAGGGACCCTCTGGAACGCCCAAGGCTTTTGCTTTTTGCGGGTAGAATTTTCCTGGGCGAGGTTTTTCGATGAAAGCGTATGCCAAACTTGGGATTACATGGTTTGCCCAAACGGCTTGGACAAAATATTCTTCCTCTTCGCAAATGATACCAGCCTTTTGTATTTCGTGGATTTCAACTGGAAATGTCAAGACAAACTGAACTGTTTCCCTAATGCCATCTAAAAAGCGCTTTATTCCTGACGGCCCATAAATGTCAAGTTTTTTTTCTCTGTCAAGCAATGCCATGGTTTGCAGTAGCCCGGGCAATCCTAGAACGTGGTCGCCATGCATGTGTGTTATGAAGATTTTCATTTTTTTGTGGAATCCAGCCTTGGCTTTTACCATTTGTCTTTGCACGCCTTCGCCGCAATCGAACATTATTTGTTCTCCTTTGCGTTGTATGAGGATGGATGGTAGGCTTCTTTTTGGTGTTGGAACGCTTCCAGCCGTGCCTAAGAAAGTTATGTGTAGGCTCATAGGTGTTTACACCTTTTCGAATACTGCTATTTCTCTTGTTAGGCTTCTGTGAACATAAACGAAATGGGATTCTAAATGTTTATAGCCTAAAATTGTGCCTATTCTTCCAATGTTTATTGTTTTTGGCGCAGCCATGCAAACCCTTTGTCCTTTGCTGAGAATGCTGTAAACAGTCATTAATGCTTCTTCAACTATTTGTTTTGTGGTTCGTTTAAGAGTTGTTGCGGACCTTCCATACGGCGGGTCTGTTACTACACAGTCAACTTTCCTTATTGGTGCGGTTCTTGCGTCGGCAACTATTAGGCCTTCTGGTTTAATGTTTAAGTGGGTCATGTTTTTGAGGCTTCCCTTTACCATGCGCCGCTGAATATCCGAACCCAAAACACTACAACCAATAAGCGCTGCTTCTATGAGCATGCTTCCTGTGCCGCAAAATGGGTCAAAGACTAATTCTTCAGTTTTTGGTTTGGCAAGGTTCACCATGCATCTTGCAAGTTTTGCTGGCATGGCTGATGGATGAAAGAAAGGTTTTTTCTTTGGGCGTCTCTCCATAAACTGTGTTGGCGAAATTTCAGCTAGTTTTATGCCGAAAATGAATTTTTTGTCTGTTAGGATTCCAGTGAAGGTTTTTTCTGGATTTTTTAGGTTTACTTTTGCTTTTGCTTTTTTGTTGAGGATGAGCTCTCCAATTTTTCTTTCAAGAACCAGGCTGTTAATGTTTGGAACATGGTTTTTTATGCGTTTTACACGGACTGCAAAGCTTTCGCCATCTTTTAAAACCTCGTTTGGGCTTAAGGAAACTGCAGCTTTAATTATCTCGTTTATTTCGGCTTCACAATTGAAAAGTTCTAACCCGCAAAGCCTTGTGAGAGCTGCTCTGCGTTTTAAAGCGTCTACACAGTTTGGTTCTGCTTCAAGCCTTAAAACTTGGTCAAGTTTCTCTAATATTTTAAAAGCATAGCCTTCTGCTTCAAGGATAGCCTTTAACTCGGAAACTGGTAGGGTTTCATGTTCGCCTGAAAATAGAAAGAATAGTTTAGCCACTTTTATGCTCCCGAATTTCTTTACTTATTAATGGCGCAATAGAAACTTTGCTCACATGGCTTGGAACAGTATCAGTGCCAACAATTTCTTCAACCCCAGCTTCGAAGATTCGCTTTTCAGCATCTCCAATAAGTAGCGGGTGAACACAAGCGGCACAAACCCTTTCAGCTCCAAGTTCTTTCAAAACTTTAGAAGCAGCCACTATTGTGCCGCCCGTGCTTATAATATCGTCAAAAATTATTGCAGTTTTTCCTCTGACATCAAATGTTTTCTTTTCAACGCTAATTTGCCCAGTGTAACGGTCTCTTTGTTTTTCTAAGTAGCCACATTCTCCGCCCAAAACTTTTTTGGCTTCTTCGGCAATTTGCATTGCGCCTTTGTCTGGTGCCAGCACAAAAGCTCCCACATAACCCTTGTTTTTGAAATGTTCTGCTAACAGTGAGATTGCCGAAACACTCTTTGCTGGGAATGGAAATTTCGTTAAAACTTTTTCTTGGTGAACGTTCACGGTTATTAGGCTGTCAATTCCAGCCGCCTTTAGCATTCGTGCAATTGTTTCGATGCTTATGGCTTCGCCTGGCAGAAAAGCCTTGTCTTGGCGTGCATAAGCCAAATAGGGCACGATGGCTGTTACTTTTTTTGCGCCGTTTCTTTTGGCTGCGTCTGTGATAAAGGCTAATTGTATAAGTTTGGGGTCTTGGGGCGGGCTTGTGGTTTGCACTATGAAGGCTTCTTCGTTTTGCACTTTGCCTTCTAATCTTATGTAGGATTCGCCGTCTGGAAATGTTTTGAAGGCGACTGGGACTGTTTCTGCGTTTAGGAGTTCTGCTATTTTTTCGCCTAATTGTTTCGATGCTGGTCCAAGAACTATTTTCATTTTTTTCCCATGTTATGATTCGGTCGCTTTTCTTTTAGACTTTTCCAGTAGCTTTATACTGTTCTATGAGTTCTTTTGCTCTGTCCATGCGGATTTTGCGTTCTTCAACCATTTTTTCAGCCACCAAATCTATCAGCTCGTTTGTGGCGCCTGCGGCTATGGCTATGTTTCTTGCGTGAAGCGACATGTGTCCGCGTTGTATTCCTTCATGGGCTAAGGCTCTCAAGGCGCCTAAATTTTGGGCTAAGCCTACAGCGGCTAAAACTTCGCCGAGTTCGTTGGCTGTTTTTACGCCTAAGATTTTTAGGGCTATGCGTGCTATTGGATGGGTTTTTACGGCTCCACCTATTAGGCCTACTGCCATTGGTAGTTCTATTGAGCCGATTAGGTCGCCGTTTTCGTTTTTCTCCCATGTGGATAGTGTTGTGTAGTGTCCGTTTTTTGCTGCGTAGGCGTGGGCTCCTGCTTCTATGGCGCGGTGGTCATTGCATGTGGCGATTATTACGGCTATTATGCCGTTCATTATGCCCTTGTTGTGTGTTGCTGCTCTGTATGGGTCTGCTGCTGCGAAAGCCCAAGCGTTTACGATGCCGTCTACAACTTCTTCTCCGCCAACTGATTCTTTTGGCACTGTGCACCATGCGCGTGCTAAGCGTTTAACAGCCAAATTTGAAATTATGCGTAAATAAACGCGCCCGCCTGTTATGCGTTCTATTAGGGGTGCAACGGCTTCTGCCATTGTGTTTACGGCATTAGCGCCCATAGCATCGCGACAGTCCACGTGCAATTCTGTGATAACCATGGGTCCTTGGGTTGTTTGGATTACTTTTGCTTCTAAGTCTTTTGCTCCACCACCAACCGAAACTAAGACTGGATCTTGGTCATTAGCCTTTTTCAAGATTTCTTCTTTTGCTTGGATTACTCGCATTTTAGCCGCGTAGGGGTCTTTTATGCCTATGGCTTGGATTTGTCCAATCATTATTGGCGGCGTGCTACTCGTATGGAAGCCTCCGCCATCACGCGCCATTTTCGCAGCATAACTTGCCGCAGCAACAACAGAAGGTTCTTCAATAGCCATTGGAATCAAATAGTCGCGCTTGTTTATCATGAAGTTTACAGCTATGCCTAATGGTATGGGAATGGCGCCAACAACATTTTCTATCATGCGGTCAGCCAAATCTAAGGGCAAAGAACCAGTATTCTGCAATAAAGCTGCTTCATCATCAGTTAAATTGGCAAACTTCTTAACAAAATCTAAACGCTCTTTTGGACTAAGCTTATAGAAACCCGAAACCAAAGACGACTTACCCATATACATCACTTTAGCGATTTCGGTAACAGCAATGTCCTCGTATGCTTTTAAACTTTAGCAAAATATGGGTTTTCTGATATTTAGCTAACGGTTTCTTTCAGCTTTGTTCTCTCTTTTATTTTGTCTTTTATGGCTTCCTTAGCAGCCTTAATGGCTTATTTTTTAATGCTTTCATTTTTCTTTGAACGCCTGTGGAATTTTTGTGGAAAACTTTTGCATACTTACGCAATTCTCACCAATTGATAATACAAAACCTAATAAAAATGAAGTTTTTCCAATGATTTTTAGAGGTATAGGCAATGTTTTTTAAAAAAATAAAGGGGGTTTAGTATGCGACTGTTATCTCGAAGCCATAGTTACCTGGTACTGCATCTGATTTAGCTTTGATTTCAAAGTCAAACCTGAAATAACTATTTAATGATTTGTTGAGTAATGAAGCGCTTGTAAGAGCATCTAATGTTCCAACGGTCGTCCATGTACCTGGCACTGTGGAGTTCTCATAGACATATACATTGCAGGTATCAAATACACTCGTCGAGGCTGGGTCTGTCACTGTAATGTTTACATTAGTAGTTGCACCGGTGTTCTTTAGATATAACGTCTCGTTAAACCAAGTATAAACACCTTGTTGGACTGTAAAAGTCATATTTACAGTACCTCCAGGGACTATCGAACCGTCTTTAATCCAGACTATTTGTTGCGAAGTTACCGTTATTCCAACACCCATGAACAGGTAGGTGTATGTATACGCGCTTGCCGTTGCTATAAGCAATGATGTTATTAGCAGTGTCAGTAGTTTCAAGCTTTTCTTAATATTTGTTTTCATTTTGTGTTTTCACCTCCTTTTCTTCTTTTTCTTTCTTTTAGGGTTTCTATCCAAATTTTTGCGAGGACGTATATGCTTACGCCTAGGACTAGGACGCAGGCTATTGCTAGGGCTATGGCTGAAGTTACGAAGGCTGCCGCTCCCCAAGAAGGCTTAAACAAAGCGTATAATGTTGCGCCAGTTATTGCTGCGCCTGCGCCTAGGGCTATGTACCACCATTTCGGCTTGAAAAACACGTACGTGCCAACCCCCACTACTAAAGTGTCGAAGGCAACTATACCCACAAAGGTGGCTTCCCAAGACATCTGCGGAGCAATTATGAACGGGTGAACAGCAACTTCCGCATAACTTGTTAAGAAGAAGACTGTTAATGTTAGGGCTGGAAAGGTTACTGTGAACATGAAAACCTTCGCATAATTCAACAGTTTCTTCATTAAGCCAAGATAAGCGTTGACGGCAATTATGTTCGCCAAAGCCACTATTAGATAGAGGAGGCTGTACCAAAAGCGCATGTACTCGCCAAAGAATGCTATGAACTCTCTGCTAACGAGCAGTTGTCCAAAGCCAGCCAAAGCAGCCAACTGGTAAATGTACGGCAAAGCCCATGGAAAATGTCTGTCTAAGAGGCATGTTAATAGGCTTATGGCTAGGAAAAGGTCTATGCCCAACAGTGCGAAGAACTCTGGTTGTAGTGGGGAGGGCATTTTGGTATCGCACTCGAATGTCTGGTTTCTTTTTATTTAAGTCGTATGAATTCGGAATTTGAATCCGAATTCTACAATAGAGAACGTCGAAAGAAAAGATAAATATTGTGTAGTAATACACAATACACACACTCTTTAACCTCTACCTTTTCGGAAGCGCCACAGCACCAATCCCAAAACGCCTACGAATCTCCCTCGCAAGAGTCTCAGCATAACCAACACGAAAATTATCAGTAACAACAAACTTAGGCTTAGAACGCCGAACATACTCCATCAAACCATCAAAATCCGAATGATCACTTAAGGCTACAACATATTCTCTATCAGAAATTTCACGACAAGGAGAATCAAACTCCCAACCACTAACATAAACCCGAAAAACATCCCCACCAAACCTCTTCCGAGAACCCATATGATAAAAAGCCACACAAGGCAAATTCTTCTCCAACAATTCACGGGCTTCCCTTTCCTCAGAAAGCATCAAACGCCCAATACGCATACCATGCTGCTCACAAATTCTCGAAACATGAAGAACCCTCTCAGGAGCAACAAAAGGCGCCTTAACTTCAGCCTCATGCAAAATCTCCATAACCTCTTGAAGTTTTCCATGATAACCAAAAACATAAACAGAACCATGACGCAAACCCTCATTTACTAAGGAAACAAGCAAATCCTCAACATTCTTATCAAAAGAACGCCTACAAGATGGGCTTCCATAAGTAGCTTCCATAACAAGAACATCAGCCTCCAAAACAGGAGTCTTATCAATCCTAAAATCCCCAGTATAAACAATCCTCGTCCCCTCCGCATCCTCAACAAGCACTTGGGCAGCACCCAAAATATGGTCTGCATGGAAAAAAGTCACGGCTTCATCCTCGTAACGAAGGGTTTTACCATAATCAAGAGCCTCCACAAACCCACCCATAAGAAAAAGCGGACCCCTCATAACATCAATCAAATCTTTAGTGGCGCTCGTCATCAAAACTTTCTCGCATGTTCTAAGACTTTGATGCAAACCAATCAGATGATCAGCATGCGCATGAGTTACAACCCTCAACGGTTTGGTTTCATCAAAGGCGTCACAAGCCACATAATTCCCAAGCAGAACAGCTCCACGAGGAGTTATTGCAGCTTTCAAAGACAAAAACAACACCAATCAACAAACAAAATCATTAATTAAAACTGCAATATTTCTATAAACCTTCTCTGAACCCATTTTAATTCGCCTACGCTGTTTTTGGGGCAAGCCAATCAATTAATTCTTTGGGATTGTCGCATTCTATTTTAACCTTTACTGGTCCTAGAGGCGATTCTGCCATTTCTTCAGAAAATGAAATGTGCCCAGCATAAGCCACTTGCTTATTTAAACAAAAACTTATCGTATTTCCACTTAATCCCTTGAAAAGGACCCCTCGAGCAGCATCTCGGATGCGTTCTCTTCGCAGAAGATTATAGAGTTTTGTTAAGGCTTCCAAACCCTTTGCCTCTGCTGTTAGCAAACTTCCTTTATTTAATGGTTGAGTTTTTATTTGAATATTGCCGAAAACATTTTCCACAGCCCTTTTCACTTTCTCTTCCGATTCTGTTGGATTAATTTCAGTTTCAACGTAAACGCTTACTTCATCCATTTCTCCTCAACCTTTCTCAAAACCGCTCTAACCTTTCCCTTGACAATATCCAAATTCTCTTCATTCACTATTAAATATTCAGCCATAGCTATGGCTTTTCCCAACCCAACACTTAATTCACGCAGGTCCCTTTCATGGAAAATTTCCCAGTTCTTCGGGTCGTCGCTTCTTTGCCTATGATAAAGCCTTTTAAACCTTGTTTCTGGACACGAGTGTATGGCAATTAATGTGAAGTTTGGAAATTGCCTTTTAAATTCCTCAACTTCGCTTAGACTTCTTATACCGTCAACAATAACTTTGCTTTCTCTTATATTTTCCATTTTTGGGATACACCTTTTAGCTATGACGCTTTCACCTTCTTTCTGCCTCAGCTCAAGCATTATTTTTCCAAGATTTTCTGGACTTGGCTCCAAACCTCTATTTGCCGCTTCTTCCCTCACAACATCACCCATAACAACAACGCCATAACCCATTTCCTTAGCCACAGAAACAACTAAAGATTTGCCAGCCCCAGGCATCCCAGCCAAACCCACAATAAGCTTATTAAAGACCATTTTACCCCCTTCCCGCTGATTCGCAATGTTATTAACAGATAGCTTTTTACTCATAAATGCTTTAATGTAAAAAGGTAAAATGCGCGAAGGAATTCCAGAATGCCCGAAATGATAAGAAGTTTTATAGCATTTGACATAGACAACGAATCAATCTTGAAAAGAATAACCGAAGTTCAAAACTTGATAGTCAAAACTGGAGCTGACTTGAAACTTGTGGAACCCAAAAACATTCACATAACCGTCCGCTTTCTTGGAAACATCACCACGCCTATGGTGGAAAAAATTTACGAAGAAATCAAAAAAGTTCAGTTCACACCCTTTAATGTTAAAATTCAAGGAGTTGGCGCCTTTCCAAATCTTCGCTACCCAAGGGTTGTTTGGGCTGGAATAACCGAAGGCGCCGACCAACTTCGAAGCATCTTCAACCAGTTAGAACCTCGATTGCGTGGTTTAGGGTTTGCACCAGACCCTAAAGGCTTTAGTCCACACCTAACAATCGCCCGTGTCAAGTCTGGAAGGAATAAGGCTGAACTTGCCAAATGCCTCACTGAAAACACAAGTTACGAATTAGGCGTTGTAAATGCCGCGTGCTTGAGGCTGAAGAGAAGCGATTTAACACCAAAAGGCCCCATATACTCAACTCTTAAAGAGTTTTGTCCACAAAAATAAAGAGAAAAGGGCAAAAGAACATGCAAAATAAAATTCAAAAAATCTGTGCAACTGTTCTGGAAAAAGTTACGCCTAAAAAATTGGAACACACAAAAGTCGAAGAATTAGCTAAAAAATTGGAAGAGAAGGTTTCAGAAACCGCAAAGGCTTTCGGCGTCAAAGCCAAAGTTCGCATTGAAGGTTCAGTGGCACATGGTACATGGTTAAGCGAAGATCCAGAAATTGACGTTTTCATGCGTGTTCCAACAACTATACCGCGCAAATCTTTGGGAGATGTATGCCTAAAGATTGCAAGAAAAGCCACAGAAGGCTCAAAACAAATTGAAAGATTCGCCGAACACCCTTACTTGGAGGCTTTTGTTGAAGACGTTAGAGTGAACATTGTCCCATGTTATGATACGAAGCGAGAAGAGTGGTTAAGCGCCACAGACCGCACACCCTACCACACAGACTATGTGAAAAAACATTTGAATGAGCAAATGCGTGGAGAAGTGCGCTTGCTAAAGAAGTTTATGAAGGGAATAGGCGTTTACGGCGCAGAAATAAAAATCGGCGGATTCAGCGGATACCTATGCGAACTCCTAATTTTACATTACAAATCCTTCGTGAAGACGCTTGAAGCTTTTGCTAAGCATAGAAAAAGGATAACAATAGACATTGAAAACCATTACAAAGGAAGAGAGAGTGAACTGCAACTCCTCTTCCAAGAACCATTACTAATCATCGACCCAGTGGATAAGGGAAGAAACGTAGCCTCAGCGGTGCAACCGCAAAAACTCTACAATTTTATAGCCGCCGCCAGACTTTTCCTAAAAAACCCAAGCTTAAACTTCTTTTACCCACCAGAAACAAAAGCCCTAACAATAAAAGAGCTTAAGCATAAACTAGCAAGGCATGACTCAACGCTTATCTTTTTAACTTTTCCAAAAGTAGAAGCAGTTCCAGACGTTTTATGGGGACAACTTTACAAATCGCAACGCTCACTGCACAAACTTCTAAAACTTAACGATTTCACCATACTAAGAGACTTGCCATGGAGCGACGAAAAAAGCATTAACATGTTCATCTTTGAACTTGAAAAGCGCTTCCTTTCACCAGTCAAGAAACATTTGGGACCGCCCTTAGAAAAGGAAAGCGAATGCGAAAAGTTCTTGAAAAAACATTTAGACAATCTTGGAACTGTTTCTGGACCCTACATTGAAGATGGAAGATGGGTTGTAAACATTAGACGAAAAGATGTGGATGCAATAGCTTTGCTTAACGAAAGATTGAAAGATGGAGGACGAAGCGCAGGTGTTGCCGAGCAAATTTCCCAGATTCTCCGTAAAGGGTTCAAAATCTTCGTTGACGACGAAATAGTTGAGGTTTATGAGAAGAACAAGGATTTTGCGGTTTTTTTAACAGAATTTCTCAATGGAAAGCCGAAATGGCTAGAAGCTGCCAAAACTGAATATAATAGATAATAATGCAACAAACCAGCAATAAAAGGCAAAAAAGTAAAACTTTTGAACGGCGAGGATTTTCCAAAGAAGTTTTAAAGCAAAATAGCCTACAACCATCGCCACAAAAGCGCCCATTAGAAACTCCATCCAACCATATTCAGCAGAAACTAACACACCCGCTTCTTTAATCAATTCCAAGCCAAAAGCGCCAAGGATCGCTGGAATCGAGAGCAAAAAAGAAAATTTGAAGGCTTTTTCACGTCTTATTCCCAACAAAAGTGCAATAGCGATTGTTGCTCCGCTTCTTGAGATGCCAGGAATTATGGCTATGCCTTGGGCTACACCAATCATAAAGGCGTTTGAAAAGTTTATGTTGTCGGTTTTTTCTTTTCCAGCCTTTGTAGAATAGAGGATTATGCCACATAAAATGAAAGCTATGGCTATTGGTAGGGGATTTTGGAAGACACCTTCTATAATGTCGCCAAAAACTAAGCCTATTAGGGCTGTTGGCAGTATTCCAACGATTATTAGTGGTATAAGTTTCCCATTTTCTGATTTGAAATCAAACCGTAGAAAAGCTGAAACTATCTCTTTGATTTCTTTCCTGAAAAATAGTAAGATTACTATTAACGTTCCAATATGTAATGTAATATCAAAAAGTATTGGAACTGGCAAGCCTAAAAAATGCTCAACCAGTTTTAGGTGTCCGGTGCTTGAAATTGGAAGCCATTCTGTTAAGCCTTGAATTATGCCGAGGATTATTGTTTCTATTAACTGCTCCAAATATTGTTCGCCGCTTTTATCCCTTTATTTTGTGGTTAAGGTTTAAAAGGTTAATTAATATAGCATTATTCCTCTAAAATTGCAGCTGGTGCCAATTATATGAGCGAATATCCGCTTGGAAGCGTTGAAGACCGTGAGATGCTGGCTAAAATGTCCCTTGAAAAGTTGCTTGACTACTTTTTCCTTCAAATCCGAAACCTGTGGAGAGTTGACGGTTTATACTTTTTAGGCATAGAAAAGAAGTTTGGAACAGAAGCGGCGACGGAAGTTGATGCTGGAGTTTGGGAGGCTATGGCGGCAATAGAAGCCAAAAGCCTACAAAAAATGTTTAAGGTTGGCGAAAACCCGGAAATACCAACAATAATGGAGCTTTTGCGAAAGTCAAGTTGGGCTTTAGACCAACCTTTCAAGACAGTTGAAATAAGCAGTAAAAGGGCGGTTTTGAGCATCAACCGATGCAGAACACAGGAAACCCGTCTAAGCAAGGGATTAAGCGAATTTCCATGCAAAAAAGTGCGGTTTGGCTATTTGAAAAATTTCGCAAAAACATTAAACCCGAATGTGGAGGTAAACTGCATAGTTTGTCCGCCGGATAAGCATCCAAAAGATTTATGGTGCAAATGGGAATTCAAACTTCCCTAAACTTCGCCTTCTTCTGGAATTGTGTTGTCCACAACTTTAATCCATCTTGTGGCTAAAATCTGGTTGAAGTCTTCGCTTTTTGGGTCAAGATCACTTGCAACCAAGTGCCAATGGTCGTTTATTGTGGCGAAAGTTGAATCCATAATGACAAATTTTGGAGTGTAACTGAAAACTTTTCTACCTATCTTTGAAAGAATATCCAAAGCTCGTTCAACAGCCTTATACTGTATTGTATGCTCATGCTTCCTATAAACTATCATAATCCTTTCTCTGTGGCCCTTCAAAGTTTTTGTTCTCAAAACAATGAAGGATTGATCCGCATAGAATATTTTCTCCTTCTCTAAATCCAATTCGCATAGTGGACAATTCAAGGCTTTCATGGAGTTCTGCCCCTACAATTTATCTGTAACTTTCAAGATATAAAGAAACCTCTAAAGAGTGAGTGAGGAGAAGCGATTAAGTTGAGGATATTGCTTGACGAAATGTATGCAGGTTTGAAGGAATATTTTGAAACCTTCGGCTGGGAAGTTCTAACCGTTCAAGAGGTTGGACTTCAAGGAGCACGAGATAAGGATGTGGTGGAATATGCAAAAAAGAACAATTTACTATTGGTCACGCAGGACCAGAAGCCAGCGGAACTTGCAGAGCTCATGGGGGTCAAATATGTTTTGATTTCTAATGCCATGATTGCTAAAATAGCAAATGAAAGGATAAAAGAGAAATATCCGGACATAGAACCTTAATGCAGTGAGCGCCTATGTCCACAATTGAAGTTAAGGTTGTGAGTCAGAAGGGAAAATGTGCCTTCGGACATAAAGTGGGTGATAAAATAGTTTTTGATGGAAAATCTGTGAAGGGTGACATTTGCTATAGTGCCCTTTTGGTTGTGCTGCCCAAAGTTTATGCAATGCGTTATGGCGTTGAGTTTCCATGGAGCAAGGATAAAGATGTGATGTTCAATGCTTGCCCAGATGCGGAAAACCCCGTTGTCTTTGAAATTCGAAGAGTAAAAAAATAGAATTGCCTACTTGCTAAACGAGTGTTTTTTGTTTTTCTGCCGATGTAAAGTTTGAAACCCTAACGCCTATCAATCTTATTTTTCTGTCAGCCTTCAAATATGTCTGCAATAATTCCTTTGACGTTTTCTTTAACTCTTCTAAGCGGTTTGTTATTAGAGGCAAGGTTTTGCTGTGGGTGTGGGTTTCAAAGTTTTCGTAACGCACTTTAACCGTGACAGTTTTAAAATAGAGCCTTTGGTTCAAAACGTCCTTGTGCACTTCTTCTGAAAGCTTATCCAAAGTTTTTAAAACAAGTTCAAAATTTGAAGTGTCTTCTTCGAAGGTTGTTTCGCGGCTTATGGATTTTATTTCTCCTCTTTCCTCAACCTCACTCTTGTCAACGCCATGCGCCATCAAATACATTTGGGTCCCCATAACGCCGAAAACTTCCGCTAAAGCCGTGGGGTCGTAGTGAGCCAAATCGCCTATGGTTGTTATTCCCATAGTCTTCAGTTTTTGCTCAGTTTTTCTTCCAACCCAAAGAAGCTTGCGCACTGGTAATGGTGCTAGAAATTTTTCAGTTTCCTCTTCCCTAACGATGGTTAAGCCGTCTGGTTTTTTATAGTCGCTTGCGATTTTGGCGACAAGTTTGTTTGGACCTACGCCTATAGAACAGGTAAGCCCCTCCCTCTCGTAGATTTCTCTCTTAATTTCTCTTGCCAAAGCTTCAGCTTCTGCATAATCCCTAACTTTTGATGTTACATCCAAGAAAGCCTCATCTATGCCCCATTGTTCAAATTTGTCCGCATATTTCCGTAGCAAGTTCATTATTCTTTCAGAAACTTTCGTGTAAAGCTCAAAATTTACTGGAAGATAAACGGCTTGTGGACAGATTTTCCAAGCTTTGGAGATGGGCATTCCAGACCGTACGCCAAATTTTCTTGCCTCATAATTGCATGTGCTTACAACTCCTCTTCCCTTTCCAGCTTTCGGGTCTGCGCCCACAATCACTGGTTTTCCCTTATGTTCTGGATGTTCCCGCTCCTCAATGGCTGTGAAGAAGTGGTCCATGTCCACGTGGAATATTATTCGTCTTTTTTCGCTCATAATTTTCTTTTCCGATATGGTTGCTCTAATTTTAGAAATTGATTGTTTGGTGATTTGAATCTATCGCAAAGAGAATGTGTACGAAATTTAGACTATGTTTAACTATACTAACGATTTTCCATTCATAACCCTTAATGCCACCCAAACCAAAAAATAAAGAAAAGCTGGAGGAAAAAGCATGAAGGAAATATCCCATGAGGCTGCCCGTCAAATAGCCATAGAATTCCTTAAACAGAGAAAAAAGACAGAGAAAATAGAAATTTCCACGGTTGAGCAGAAAGGCGACTGTTGGATTGTAAGGGGCACATGTCCAATAGATTTAGAAGGGCATCCTTGGGCTGAAAAATTCGAAGTTTTCGTTGACCAGAAAGGAAAAATCAAGTCAACAGACTTTGCACTACTGTAGAGTCTTTTTCAGCTTTGAATTTTTATTTTTCCATCATGAATCGTATAAACTGCATCGGCCACATCAACTATTTTTTCATCATGTGTCGCCACAATAACTGTTTTTTCTTCATTTCTGTTTATGTCAAAAAGCAAAGCAATAATTTCTTTGGCAGTTTTTGAATCCAACTCGCCAGTAGGCTCATCGGCAATAATCAATTCTGGATTGTTGGCTAATGCTCGGGCTATGACTACACGCTGCATCTCACCCATGCTTAACTCTTTGGGTCTATGATAAAGCCTATTGCCTAAACCAACAGCATCAAGAAGCCTAACCGCCCTTTCTCTCTGCTCTTCTTCGGGTTTGCCAGCCAAAGCCATGGGTAGCTCCACATTTTCTAGGGCAGTAAGTGTTGGCAGCAAATTGAAAGATTGAAAGATAAAACCTATGCGGAAAAGTCTAATTTTTTTACGTTCGCTGGTTGAAAGAAGTGAAGTGTCGATGTTGCCGATGAAAACTTTTCCAGAGGTTGGATAATCATTTAATCCTATAAGGTTTAAAAGAGTAGTTTTTCCAGAACCTGTGGGTCCAACTATTGCGACGAATTGTTTTTCGCCGATTTCAAAGCTGATTTTATTAATTGCAATTATTTCTGACAAGCCCAATGTGTATATTCTTGTTAAGTCCACAGTTTTGATTTTCATTAGTATTCAGCCTTCAAGATTTCGGAAATTCGAATTTTTGAAGCGTTTATTGCTGGAATTATGCCTCCAACACAGCATGAGGCAATTACCAGCAACATCACCTCAACCATATATAATGGCTGGACAATGACAAATATGCTTGATAAGAACTGACCAATCGGGATTGCCGTGTAAAAACTTGCCAAAAAAGCAGCAACTATCACGCCAAAAACTATTCCTAAAATGCTTCCTACAAAACCAATTAAAGAATTTTCTAAGAGTATTATTCGAAAAATATGGCTGGAACTTGCGCCTATAGCATCCAAAGTTGCAAAATCCCTCCTTCTTTCTGAAACACTCATAATTCCAACAATAGCGGTTAAAACCATGCTTAAAGACAAGAGAATCGCTTGAACCGCAATTTTCCAACTTTCTACAAAATCAATAATGGGCTTTGTTAGAATGTTCCGCTCCTCATCAGTTAAAGCCATAACATAACTTATTTTGTTTTCAATTTCGCTTGCAATTTCATCTTGTACAGCGCCCTCCTCGGAATCCACAACAGCCATATTTATCATCATGGGATATCTTAACACATCTTGCGCTTCTTCTAAACTCATAATTATCGAACGTATGAGAAGGGCAGAAGGACCTTCAAGGATTCCGCAGACACGAAATTCCTTTCCTTTTATATTTATCTTTGAACCAACAGAGATGCCATACTGGTCGGCTATTGAACAGCCAACAACAACTTCGCTGGTGGAGTTGGGCATTTGTCCTTTTAGCGTTGCAGAACCTAATATTAGCGACATTTCTTTAACTGGTAAGCCTATGGTTACATTAACGGGCATTATTGCTGGGTTTCCGCCAAGTTCAAATCCGAAATCCACTATCATCGGAACAACCTTTTCAACGCCATTAATCTTGCTTATATCATAAATTGTATCCTGGGGGAAAGGGCCTCCTCCAATTGGGAATCCCTGAATTATGATGGCACCCCTTGGGGCAACCACGATTTTTCCACGGAAAAACGTGTTCATTTCAGTTATGATTTCTACATATCTGGAAGTTGTGGCGCCAACAGCGATTATGAAGCATGTTGCTATGGTTACTCCAAAAATGCAGAGGGAAGTTCTAAGTTTTCTATGAGTTAAGTTTCTTAGACAAATGGCGGTTAGGCGCATTTAGGCTCTTCCTCTTATGATGCAGTATTCATTTATATTGATAAAGCATTTAAAGACATCATTATACAATGTATGCAAGGTGAAAGAACATTGAAAGGTTTTAAAATTTCCATAGAAAGAATTGGGGCAATTTGTTTAATAATTCTGATGATTTTAGGATTCAGCTACATTCCAGCATATGCAACGCCTGACACTACACGCACAAATGCCGAAGTGAAGTTTATTGTCTATCCAGACGGTACAGTTGACATATCCGGTAGAGGCAACTCAACCATTGAAACCAGCAATCCATCAATTGAATTGAATGCACAATTTAGCAAAATCGTTGACAAGTACAATGCTTTAGTAAATGCTAAAGTAACAGTCCCGCCAGACCAAGCAACAACTTTTCCATTCAATGCGACAACAGCAACAGTAAATATGCAATGCGAAAACAACATAACAACCACTACACTTGATGCTGCGCTAACACTATGCGACTCATTTAGCGGAATCGACTTCAACAGTTTTCCATTCAACTCTACAGACTTGTCAATAAGCGGAAACTATGCAAATCAAGAATTCAATGGAACAATTACCATCCTTTTGATTCCAGGTTTAACCCTCGGCGACATTCAAGTAGATTTTGAAGGAAACCTCACTCAAGTCACAATTGACGATTCTGTAAGGGTTTATTACAATTACACTCTGCCAATTAAGTTTCCAGAAATAAACGAAACAACACTTAACGAATTTCTACTGATGCTAAACACAACAATTCCAGGAACAGGAGAAGACTCACTTTATAACATGACTGAGGGCATGCTCACTTGCACAACTTTTAACACAACAATAACGCCGATAGACTCGAATAGCGCAGATGTTTATTTCTGGGTAATCATTGAAGGAGACTTCACTCAAATTATAACAAACACGCTTACCCGCCAAGGCATAAGCTTACCAAACCTATATTCATTCATTAACGCCACCATCTACTGCATAAAAAACGGCGAATTTTCACTGTCTTACTCCAAATCTGCCAAAAACGTTGCTTTCCATTTGAGTTTTACGCAGAATGCGACAGAATGTTTGAATGTAACCGCTGAATTTGCACCTGGCATGTATCCACCTGAATTGCAACCGTATATTGAATCACTGCTAAACACGACATACGCATCAATTTACTCCTCTACAGAAACAATCACCTACTCCAACGGACAAGTTACATATAACGGAAACTACACTTTGTCGGGCGACTTAAATGCGCAAGTTAACTATGCCAAAAACGTATATGTGGATATAATGAATGCGACAATGCCGGGACCGGAATGGCTAATAAACACCATAAAGGGCACCGACGTAGACATTACAAATCTAAAACTGGACATGAACATGAACAGCACTTTTCAACAATGGAGCATGGAAGGCGTTAAGCTTGCACCACCCGTTAACTACATAAACTCTACGTCCTTTAGGCTTGAAAACTTCTTTAATGTTACATCCACTTTGCCCGGAGGCGTTCCAGAACCTCCAGCATCAAATGAAACACTTAAACTCACTGTCCAAGGAGGAAGCAACGGAACCCACACAGTTACATTACACATTGACCCAACATACCCCGATGGAGTGCCCGAACCAGACGAGTTCTTAAGCGAAAACACTATGGTATGGAATAATCAAAGCATAAGCAAACTCAAAAGCCTAATCTTCAAGATTTGGGAAGGAAAAGCTGAAACCGTTTATAATCCAGAAGCGATCACCACAAACAATCCATACACGATTGACGCCAAACAAGAAACCAACTGCATATTAACCATAAACGGCATATCACAATCCACAACAATAAACATCAAAAACGCCACAACACCAGATGTTGCATTGCCGGGAACATACAAGCTTTTAGGGACTTGCGTGCAAATTTCATCAAGCGAAACTGTAACCACCATCAATGCCACAATACGCATTTACTACACGCCAGAACAATTATCCGCATTAGGACTCGATGAAAACAGCCTGAAAATATTCTATTTTGACGCAGCATCCAACAAATGGGTAGAGGTGGAAACACAAATAAACACATCCGAACATTACGCACAAGCAACAATTAACCACTTAAGCCTATGGGCACTCTTTGGACAACCCCTCACACCATTATGGCAGGAATGGTGGTTCCTAGCAACAATAGCCATAATTGCAATTGCTGTAATAGTTGTGGCTGCGCTTCTCTTAAAGAGAAAACAACAGAAGCCTAAATAGCCCCATCTCTTCTCTTTTTCCGCAAATTATAAAGGGAAAACTGGTAATCTTTGTATATGAGGTTAACAATTTGTTTCAGAAAATTTTGGTACCACTGGATGGTTCTGAACATTCTATAAAAGCATTAGAAATCGCCATTCAGATTGCCAAAAAGTTTGGTGGAAAAATAACCTTAATCCACGTGTACTCTGTCACCGTCAGACCTGTTATAGTTCCTGAACCAGCAACCCTAACCCCTTCAGGCTTTCCAGTGATGACCTCAACAGACGTTTCTAGAGTGGTGGAGGCTGCCCGCAAGAGTGGAAGTAGCATTTTAGCGGATGGTGAGCAAAGGGTTAAAGCCGAGGGTGTTGAGGTGGAATATTTGTTGAAGGAGGGCCACACAGTTCAAGAGATTGTTAAAACGGCTAGGGAAGGCATGTTTGATTTGATAGTTATAGGGGCTAGGGGTATAAGCAAGATAAGGGAGCTACTCTTAGGAAGCGTAACTGATGGAGTAATTCATCACGCCACATGCCCAGTTTTGGTTGTTAAATTGGCTCAGCAATCAGAAGATTGTGCTTGTTCGCCACAATCCTAACCTTCAATTTGGCTCCAACAGGGATTTCCTCAGCGTTAACCAGAGTTAAGCTTCTGTCCCCTCTTTGTGTAACTGCCAGCTTCTCCTTTTTAAGCCAGCCGGGTCCAACAACCTTAACTTTTACTGTTTCATGTTTTCTGTATGGAATTGGAAGCATATCCCTTTTATGGATTCCAAAATCCCTTGGACTTAAAACAAGTTTAACTTTAAAATGGCTTTCCCAAATCCTTAATTGTTCATAGAATCTTTTCCATGAGAGTGGTTTGGCTTCCTTAACTTTTCTTCCATGTTTGTGAATTTCATATTTTTGGATTCCTAAAGAAGGAGATTTTGTTTTGCACATGTCCATTGTTAGGCGTATTATTTTTGGGATTTCCTCATCGTTTATCCCTGGAATCCAAACGGGTGCAACCAGCAATTCGGTTTTGGTATTTGAAACTATGTGCTGCATTAACTCAACAACTTTTTCAACATCATACCATTCTGTGTCAGCCAATTTCTTAGCCAAAGCTTGGTCTAAAGCGTCTAAGGAAAGGTTTATACGTTTCAAGCCAGCGTCGGAAAGGGCATCCATAAGTTCAGTGCTCAGTATGGAACCGTGCGTTTGCATGGAGACTGTTTCTACGCCATCTATATGGCTTAAGGATGAAACAAGCTCAACAATTTTTGGGTATGTAATTGGATCTCCAACAGTGTCTATGTGCGCTTCAATGTAGCGTCTCCCTTTATAAGCTACAATTTTCTCGAATTCTTCAACTAAATAGTCAAGGGGCAATATGTATTCTGTTTGGCGTATTTTCGATTTTGAACCAGCATTTGTGGAGCAGAAAATACATGAGAGTGGGCATGTTGATATTGGGCGCACTTGGATTATGTTTGTTCCTCTGTCGATTAGCCCAAAGGCTATACAACCAATTAACGGAATAGAATTTGAAACTTCAAATAGCCTTTTTTCCATTACATGCCATATTCTCCGAAAGGTTTATCTTAAACTTTTAAGGCAAAAATTTTGCCACAATGGAGGCAAGCCGACTAAATAATGTTCGCGTATGAATTGGATGACATGCGCGCTTTGCAGATGAGAGGGAGCACATATGCCGAAATCTTCAGCACTGCTCCTCATAGCCCTAAGTACTTTAAACTCTTTAGGAGTCGGCTTGCTAGGTCCAGTATATCCAATATTTGTTGTTAACCGGTTTTCAGCTTCATTTGTTGACATAGGCTTGTTGTATGCCGTTTTCTGTTTGGTTGCAGCATTTTTTAAGACACCCGCTGGGAAACTTGTTGATGCCCATGGAGAAGAAAAAGTCTTCTCTGTGGGCGTTATGGTTGGCGCTGCATGCTCCTTAGCTTACATTGTTGCTTCCAATTTGATGCAGCTTTATATTATCGAGTTCTTCTTTGGAATCTCCTATGCCCTTCAGCGTCCCTCCCTTCTCGCATTGGTTAGTAATCTTGGTAAAGAAAAGAAGGGCTTGTTTTTTGGCATGTTTGAATCCTTTTATGATGTTGCTGAGGCTGTTGCCGCAGTGTTATCCACACTTATAGCAAGCAAGGTTGGATTTGAACCATTATTTTTAATATGCTCTGGATTTCAAGCGACAACTGGGTTTTTTGTTTGGAAAATCAGAAAATAAGGCGTGCAATGCTTTAAAACGCAAATTTTAGTGCAATTAACCTAAACTGGATTTGAATTTTCCCTTTCACGAACGGAAAAACTTTTCTCTAATTAAAAGTAATTATGCTTGGTGTGAAAATTTAAAATGGAGAGAAAGGATTTTCTTCAAGAACCAGTAAAACACATAAGAATCAATGGAAAAATAACTGTGGACCAACTAATTCAACAGTTCAAAAATTCCGGTTCTTTTGGGGCTGGAAGACTTTCTACAGCGTGCGACATATATGAACGGATGGTGCGAGACGAAAATTGCACAGTTTTCTTGTCTTTGGCTGGCGCCCTTGTCCCCGCTGGAATGCGCTCCCTAATAGCGGATCTCATCAGAGAAAGACTTGTTGACGTTGTTGTAAGCACGGGCGCAAACATGGTTCATGACGCCATAGAAGCCATGGGCGGACACCATTATAAGGGACACTGGAACGTGGATGATTATGCCCTTTACAAATATCACATATATCGAATATACGACGTTTTTGTGCCGGAAGAAGACTTCACAAGAATGGATTATAGGCTTGCAGAAATGTTTGATGAAATAGCAGCTGAAAACGTGGGTAAAACGCTTTCTTCAAGGGATTTTACTTGGGAGTTGGGGAAAAGACTTAGGGATCCGAACTCTATTTTGAGGGCTGCTTATGAGGCGAAAGTGCCAATTTTTCTCCCAGCAGTTCGGGACTCAGAATTTGGTTATATCCATTGGCTTCATGCGTCAAGGGAGAAATGTCAAAACACGCTTGTTTTGGATGCTTTCAAAGACGTGCCACAAATAGTTGAAATTTGTAAGCGTTCTCTGAGAAATGGCATGATAGTTCTTGGCGGAGGAGTACCCAGAAACACTGTTCAATCCGCAGCTCTTGCATCAAAAAAGGGCATGGACTACGCCATAATAATAACTATGGACCGTCCCGAAACTGGAGGATTATCTGGCTCAACCTTAGAGGAAACAGTAAGTTGGGGAAAAGTGAAAAGCAAAGCCAACAAGGTCATGGTTATCGGAGACGCCATGACACTTTTCCCAATAATCGTCGCTTCCGTAATTGAAAGGCTTGGCGAAGATTTCAAGCGGGCGCCATCTCAAAGCACAGAAGCACTTATGCTGATGGAGGCACATTAAATGAAGGCGAAACAAAAGTTTTGCGGAAACTGTGGCAATCACAGCACCTATGAATATCCAGAAAAAATCTTCTGTTCCAAACGCTTCTCAAAAAATGAAGACCCAATAGTAGATACGTTATGGTGCTGCCCAGAATGGAACCCAAGCAGCCAAGAATGCTACTGTGTCGAAGAAGCCCTTAAGAAACAGAATAGAAAATAATCTCCCATTTTTCTTTGATTCGACACTAAGGTTATTATGTAGATTTTAAGAGTTTATTAATGAAGCCCGGTGGTGTAGCGGTCAAGCATGGAGGCCTCTGGAGCCTCTGACGAGAGTTCGAATCTCTCCCGGGCTACCATTCTATCGTGGGCAGGTCAAGGTTTAAATTATCGCTTTTGTTCAAAGTCAAAATCTGGGCAATAGATGCCAGAAAAAAGTCTGTGTCAATATTTTGTGGGAGAAAAGGGAAGGCATGTTTTGTTGTAGGCTTTTCTGATTATGCAGGCAGCGCTATCACAGTTAATGTTCTCTCACCTACGATGCCCCTTGTCGCTGAAGATGAAATCAGCCACTGTATCTTGACTGTGTGGACGCCCACGGTGACATCTGGTAAGTTGAAGGTGAAAGAATAAGATCCTGCGTTGTTAAGAGTCGCCTTTGTTAAACCTACTACCATTGGATAAGGTATCGGAGTAGTCGAGGTTGGAACGTAAGCTCGTATATTAAGAGAGTATCCAGCCGTCTCCACATAAGCAAAACCACTGAACATAATAATCAAGTGGCTTGTTCGTGCCAAGGTTATGTTGACAGACATGTCAGGCATGTCTACCCATGATGTTGATGTTGTCACTTCTGAATATGGGCTGACAGCATAAGCGAAGGGAATTGCCTCCGATGCGAGTTTGATGTTAGTTACTGCGTAGTCACCTATTGTAGTTGTTGTAACAGCACCGTCAGCTATTTTGATGGTAGTGACAGCTCCTGTAGCCAAGTCTGCAGCTGTCACGCTTCCATCTATTATCTTCGCAGAGGTAATTGAATTGTCGGCTAACTTAATTGTTACAATGGCGCCGTCTGCAATCTTGGCACTGGTTATTGAGCCGTCAGCTATTTTGGTTGTGGTTATTCCGCTATCAGCAATTTTCACAGCAATGATGGAGCCATCTGCCATGTCGACCGCTGTTATTGAGCCATCCAATATTTTTGCCGAGGTAACACTTCCATCAGCTAACTTTGCAGTTATGACAGCATTGTCCGCAATTTGATTTG
Source organism: Bathyarchaeia archaeon (assembly GCA_049969855.1). GTDB lineage: Archaea > Thermoproteota > Bathyarchaeia > Bathyarchaeales > Bathycorpusculaceae > JASEJA01. The sequence goes on from JBMFOB010000012.1 coordinate 32,894, forward strand.
TTCCAATAAGGACGGAGGGAGTGAAGTAAACAATAGCCAGAGTAGTAATTAAAGATAGAATCCATGTCGCTGCGATTATGGGAATTGCCTTCTTTATAGGAATTGTTATTTCACTCATTTTCTTTTTCTCCTTCATAATGTTGCCAGTCAATTTCTTTTGGTTTGTTTAAAAGGTTTTGCAATACTTTAGAGAATGTGATTTTTGGTGTCTTTTCTGGGTTTTCCATTGGATATTAGTTTAAAAATTCTGTCCAGAAAAATGGTATCAATTTAAAAAATAAAAGTTCTTTTCACTTATAGTATTCATTCAAGCTCATTTTATGGCTTTTTAACAGAAAAGGTCGTAAATATTGTCTTAACCCCGATGTTTTAAACCGATATTTGAACCTATCCCGGGATACTATAAGATTTTCTTTAATTTCGATGAAAGCCGAGAAGTCGCCATGATAGTTTATGGAAAACCTAGAGGGGGGAGGTCCATATTGGTTTGATTTCACGCCAAAAGTATGGAGAAACTTTTACGTTGGCTTTATTAGTTTTTTGCCGAAAGTGAATATTAGCCATGTAATGACGCCGTAGATGACTCCGTTAAAAATTGCTGTAACTAAAACTGTGGCTGAGACGCCCAAGACTGGATAGTCGGTTTCTGGGACCCCTAAAAATCCATAAAGCATTTCTCCCGGCGGAATATTTGGAACAGCTAATGTTGCCAATAGCAAAATTAAGAAAACGATTATGAAGACTATGGCTCCTTGTCCCCTCATGTTTAAACAAGCTTTATTCACCTAAAGGCGCATTTATCACATATAAATCTTGTCAATTCTTAAGCTGTTGATTTTTCAATTTTCCATTTTACGCCTTGAGGTGTATCCTCAATTGTTATGCCCATAGCCTTAAGTTGTTCCCTAATTTTGTCTGCTGTTTGCCAATCTTTGGCTTTTCTGGCTTCCTCTCTTTTACGGATTAGCTCTTCAGCCTCCTTAGGCAGTTTCTCCTCCTTCTTAACTTCGCCGATAACCCCTAAAACTTTGTCAAACTTCATCATTAAACGGTAAACTTCCACTGCTTCATCCTTGCTGAGCACGTTATCATCCATAAGCTTGTTTACTTCGGATACAAAGTTGAACAAGGCAGCTAATGCAACGCCAATGTTCAAGTCGTCATCCATAGCGTCTCCAAAATCTTTTTCCACATGTTGCATGAGCTCTTTTATCTTTTTTCCGCAGCCTTTTCCATCAGCATCCAATAGTCTATAAACAAAATTTGTTAGACGGTCAACAGCGCTTTTTGCTGCTTTTAATCCTTCAAAGGTGAAGTTTAACTGTTGCCGATAATGGGTTGACATGAGCAAGTAACGAACAGCCTTGGGGTTGTAGCCCATTTTGATTAAATCCCTCAAAGTGTAATAGTTGCCAAATCGCTTTGCCATCCGCTTTCCTTCAACAAGCAAATGCTCATTATGAAGCCAATAATTCACAAACTTTTTACCCGTTGCTGCTTCACTTTGGGCTATTTCATTTTCATGATGGGGAAAAATTAGGTCAACCCCGCCGCTGTGAATGTCTATTGTTTCGCCAAGATACTTCATCGCCATAGTTGAACATTCAATGTGCCATCCAGGTCTTCCCTTGCCAAGTTCAGTTTCCCAGAAAACGTCGCCGTCCTCTTCATCCCAAGCCTTCCATAAAGCGAAATCGCAAGCCTCCTCCTTCTCATACTCTTGCACTTTCACCCTAGCGCCTGCTTTAAGCTCTTTAACCTTGAATTTTGAAAGCTTTCCATAATCTTTAAACTTTGAAATGTCATAGTAGATTGAGCCATCTTCAGCCTTGTAGGCGTAGCCTTTCGCTATCAGTTTTTTAATTAATGCAACCATTTCTGGGATGTGCTCAGTTGCTCTTGGATAAAAATCCGCCTTCTCAATGTTAAGCATAGTTATATCTTCAAAAAAAGCTTGAATGTATTGTGCCGTGTGCTGTTTAAGCGGAATCCCAAGTTTACTGGAAGCCTCAATGGTTCGGTCATCTACGTCTGTAAGGTTCATGACTTGCGTTACCTTGAAACCCCGATACTCCAGCCATCTTCTAAGCAGGTCTTCAAAGATGAACGCTCTAAAGTTTCCTATGTGGGCAAAATCGTAAACTGTGGGTCCGCAAGTGTACATTTTAACCTTGCCCTTTTCTAAAGGGATGAACTTCTCCTTTTTGCGGGTCAAAGTGTTAAAGAAATGTAAATTTTCAGCTGAGTCGTTCATGGTTTTCCGTTTTTAAAAATGCTGATGCAAGATTTAAGGATTTTATCTAAACAGACTAATCGTATTTTCTTAGTTTTATCATTTCTCTGAAGTTCTTAAGGTCTTTAGCTACATACCTAAGAAAGTGCAGCTCCTCCATCATCTTTGCAAATTTCACGAATTCTTCGTTGATTTTCTGGAGGTGATGTTCTTTTTCGCTCATTCATTTTCGCCTTCATGTATGCTTGGAGTGAAGGGCTTTCATTGTTTTTTGGCTAAACCCGCAGCCATTTCCGTCATCGAGGAGAAAGGAGAAGGCTTCGAAAAACGGAAAAACAATTCTCGGCTGCTTGTGGTTTAGCCTTCAACCTCAGCCCTCCATACTGCATCGTAAGACTTAAGACGCTTTACGCCTATAAAAGCATTACTGAATAAAACGAACATACAAACATCAAAATAACGTTTAGCCTATAGCCAAAATACCTTCCAAAATCTTCTTCTCAGGAATTTCCAACTGCTTAGAAAGCCAAGTCTTCAGCAAAGCCGTAGATTTTGGAAGTTCGCCACTGTAGGTTATGATTTGATTGTCCTTTAATGCGTCAACCTGAAAGGTTTTTTCAGCTTCTCTGTAAAGGAAAGACAAAGTCTGAGCTTGATGAGCTAAAGTTTGGAAATCCTCCCACTGTTTGCAACGCAAGATCACAGGCGGTCCACGAATTTCCTTAACTTGTAATGTCTCAGATTTTTGTTCCTGCACTCTTGGCGATGGCGCTGCTGAGGCTTCGCGAGGAGTTGATAAATATGTTATTAACCCCATTATTTCATTCTGTAATGATGTTAGCCTCTCTTCCACCTTCTCTATTTTACCGCTTAACTCGCCAGCATCGCCCAACCTTTCGGTTATGTTTCCCAACTCATTTATTAGTCTGTCCAAGTCCTTCTCATGCTCTTTTAAGACGTTAACTATGAAATCTAGGGCTTCGAAAGCCTCGTCTTTCGATGGGGCTTTTTTAGACATGGTTTTTCTACCTTTCCTCTGACATATTAATGCCTTTCTTTATAAATAAGCATAGCGAATCCTTAAAACTTATCCACATGAAGACATATCCATACTTATTGAAAATTAAAACTATTACAGAGAGTTAAAATATCTGTTCTAAAATGAAATAAAACACCTCGCAAACAAGGGAGTTTTCCCATGCAAGGAATGCTGAATTTCACAGAAAAAGAAGAAATAGTCAATTTTGTTTCAGAAAAAGGCATCAGAATCCTAAATTTATGCCATATCCCAGAGGATGGAAGACTCAAGACTTTAAGCTTTTCAGCAACAGATAAACGTAGAGTTTATGAAATTTTAGAGTTCGGCGAAAGAGTTGACGGTTCAAGCTTATTCTCTTTTATCGAACCTGGAAAAAGCGACATTTATATAATGCCCCAGCCAAATCGAGCTTTCATTAATCCCTTTTCTCAAACTCCGACATTAAACATTTTATGCGATTACTTGGATGAGAACGGGAAATTATTGGAAGTTTCTCCAAAAAGCGTCTTGATTCGGGCTGAAGAAAAACTGCGCTCTTCAGCTGGCATTGTTCTAAAAGCTTTAGCTGAGCTTGAATTTTACATAATATCCAAGCAGAATAACCAAATACTATTTCCATGCGCACCTGACAAAAATTATCATGAGTCCACCCCTTTCACAAGGTTTGAAGATTTAAGAAATCAAATTTTAGCAGTATTGGCTGAGGTTGGCATTGCCACAAAGTATGGACACAGCGAAGTCGGCAATGTGTTAACTAAAGACGGCGTGCTTATGGAACAGCATGAAATTGAACTTATGCCTCAGAATTTGGTGGAAATGGCTGAAAAAATCGCCATCACAAAGTGGATCATTCGAAATATTTGTGCAAAATACGGAGTTTCTGCTTCCTTCAGCCCCAAAATATTTTTGGAACATGCTGGAAATGGTATGCACATCCACTTGTGCGGATTAAAAAACGGCAAAAACATAACTGCAAATCAAGACGGAACCTTAAGCACTGAAACCCTAAAAATGATAGGTGGAATACTGAGGTTTGCTTCAAGCCTCACAGCCTTTGGAAACCCCACACCAGCATCCTACCTTAGGTTTGCTGCACAGAAAGAATCTCCAATGCATATTTGCTGGAGCTTCAGAAACCGTCTAGCTTTGATACGCATACCATTATGGTGGAGCTTCAGAAAGAAACTTGAGGAAATGGAAAGTTGCAGAGAAACCTTCGAATATAGAGGACCAGACCCATTAGCAAACCCGCATTTACTTTTTGCGGGAATAACAGTTGCCATAAACTATGGTTTTGAAAATCCAAAAGAAGCCCTAAAAACAGCTGAGGATTTGCATGTAGAAGAAGCTGGCAAGCGAAAAAAACTGAAAATTTTGCCACGCTCCTGCAACGAATCTGCAAAAAACCTTAGAAAAGAAAGAAAATTCTATGAGGCAGATAGTGTTTTTCCAAAAATTTTAATTGATAAGACAATAAACAAACTGAAAAGTTACAAAGACAAAGATTTATGGAAAAACTTGACTGATAAGCCAGAAAAAATTGAGAATATTCTGAAGCAATATTTACATAACGGCTAGCCAAGCTTGAACCATAAAATGCGAGGACTTAAGACGCTGCGATACTCATTCTTTCCAAATGTTGAGAGGAGGCTTAAGGTCTGGAGGTATCGGCGATACATATTTCTTATTGCCTATTCTTCTGTGATGCTCCTCTTTTGCTTTCTCTAAAACATCTTTATCCTTTAAGAGTTCAATAGCTGTAGCAGCCATGACTTTCGCTGCAAATATCAGTGACCTATGTCCAATTCCAACACCACTTTGAGCTACTGCTTGCCATGAGTGCGCAGGTGTGCCCAAAACCCAAGTTGCAGTGCCAAATTCCACAGTGGGCGTTTGCCAACTAACGTCAGCCACATCAGTACTACCATGACTAACTTCGCCTTCCCCCCAAGGATCTGGAATCTCATCGTCAACCAGTTTATCTACAAGTTTTTCCCAGCCAGGACGTTTTGATTTCTTTAGTTGTGCAATTTTTGTTTCAGAGGTGATCGTCTTAGCAATTTCCTCAGCGAACTTTAAATCTTCGTTGCTGTACGAAGGAAGCCCAATTTCTCGCATATTCTTAACGATGAGTTCCGCTATGGTCTTGTTAGGAATAACATTGTAAAGTCCATCAATGAATTCCACCTTCAACTCGGTTTTCGTCATCATCGCAGCACCTCTGGCTATGTCAAGAATCCAATCGTATATGAATTCCACCTGATCCCTTTCCGGGGCTCTCACATAGTACCAACTTCTAGCGTATGATGGCACGATGTTCGGTTGGTCTCCACCCTTTTCAATTATATAATGTACTCTTGCATCTTGGATTATGTGTTCTCTAAGGTAATTCACTCCAATGTTCATTAATTCAACAGCGTCTAATGCACTTCTGCCATGTTCCGGGGAAGCTCCAGCATGAGATGCTATGCCATAAAAATGAAACTTTGCCGAGTTAATGGCTAAGCTGCTAAACATGGAAACATGATACATGGAATCTGGATGGTGACTAATTACGGCGTCAACATCTTTGAAACATCCATCCCTAACCATGTAGACTTTGCCAGAAAAATTCTCTTCAGCAGGACATCCAAAAAATTTGATAGTGCCCCTTATCTTAAATTTTTCCATAGCCTCTTTCACCGCTATGGCAGCTGCCATACCGCTGCTTCCGTGAATATTATGTCCACATCCGTGTCCAGGTTTTCCAGATTCTAATGGTTCTTTCCGTGGAGTTCTTTTTTGTGATAGCCCTGGCAAAGCGTCATATTCGCCCATTATTCCTATAACTGGTTTCCCATCTCCCCATGTAGCTATGAAGGCTGTGGGCATTTCCGCAATTCCTCTTTCAACTTTGAATCCATTTTTTTCCAATTCATCTGCCAAAAGTGAAGAAGATTTAAACTCCACCAAGCCTAACTCGGCAAATTCCCAGATTTTGTCGCTTATTTCGATTATTCTACCCTTGCTATTCTCAATACATTCAAAGGCATACTCCTTCTCCGTAGGCATAAATAACCACCTAGAATTAACAAATGAAAATGCGAATACTATTAAAAAGTTTATGTTCAATCCGCAGAACTCAGAGAGAACTGCTGAGCGAGCATAAGCTAAAACGAAAATACTTGATTTATCGATGAATAACAGCAAATTAGTGGACCGGGCGGGATTCGAACCCGCGGCCTCCACGATGCCAACGTGGCGATCATTCCAGACTGATCTACCGGCCCTCGACAGAGTTAAACAGAACAAAAAACTATTAAGTATTTTGCATAACGTCAGCGGATAATAGAGAATATCTTCCAAAATTTAGTATTAAAAATGAAAAAGGAGTAGAGGTTGAAAAATTGTTATACGTTGCTGGCGGGAGGCATTTTTTTCCTAGTCACTAGAAGTATTGCAACAGCTGCAACAGCGCCTACCACTACAATCAGCACCAGAATTATTACCCATACATCGCCTAATGTTGGACCTTGAGCTTGCAAGACATTCAAGGTTGCGGTTCCAGATTTGGCTGTGTATCCATCCGCATCTGTCACGTTGAGATATATTTCGTATGTGCCACCGCTTGTTGGAGTGAAAGTCAAGCTGCTTGAAGTTGCACCTGAAATGGCTGTTCCATTTAAGTACCATTGATAAGTGTATGGTGAGGCTCCACCACTTACTGAAGCGGTTAGGCTTACTGATTGACCCATCGTTATTGATGAGGTTAATGGCGTTATGGTTGCGCTTGGAAGCGGGACGTCTTCTCCACGGGCAATGGCTGCGTTACATTCTTTTATTAAGGCTTCTGCTCGCCAATGATAATCAAAAAGTCCAGTGCAGACCTCAAATTTCTGCTTCGCAGCCGAATAATGCTTGTCATAGTAATACTGTAAGCCTTGAAGAAATGCCTCATCAACTGGACCTAGTTTGTTTTTGCTTTTTACGTTTGCCTCCTCTAAAAGGCTGTTTGCAACATTGCTTTCAATTAAGAAGTTGAACCCAGCAACCTGAATTCCTTCTCGCACTGCTCCCATGCTACAAATTCCTATAACTTCGCCTTTATCGTTCAATCCTGGTCCACCGCTCATTCCATAAGTGAGGCTGGCGCTTGTTTCGAAGCATGGCGTCTGAGTGCTCGTCAATCTTTTTTGGCTTATTCTTCCTTCCTTCATTGATGGAGCCAAGAGAGTTTCAACACCTAATTCTTCTGCAAAAACAGTGACATCAGCGAACCCGAAAGAATACACGTTAGAACCAGTTGTAACGGTGGATGAGTCGCCCATGAGCAAAACTGGACAATAGTTTGATGGCGGCTCAATTTTCAATAAGGCTATGTCTCTCTCATAGAAGGGACTTACATCAATGATACGTGCAATCCATCCCTTGCTTTCCACCTCAGTCAATGTTGGTCTAACTTCGCCGAGAACGGCATATATTTGCCGAAAAGAGTCTTTTATTTCTCCATAAGCCACAATGTAGTTCCAAAGCGTTTCTTGCTCTTCAGGCGTAATATAGTAACCTGCATTTTCAAGCTCTTGAATAATGACCGTAAAAGCTGTCTCTATCAGGAAATATTTCGTATACAAATCTTGTGTTATGTCTTTGTGGGTGAAACAGAAAATGACATGCCCAGCCGTAACTATGTAACCGTCTGCACTGACGAAAAATCCGGAACCCACCGCTGATACGCTTACGGGAACAAGGAAATACGTGGTTGTAGGCACCCAGTTCGCATCTGGATAATACACTTTGATGTTGGCGTCAATCTGCGAGTAAATAAGCACGGTGGAAGCCTCGCCTAACTCAGCGATCAATGAAGGCGAATATGTTGTGGTGGCGGCAGCGTTGCCTAATTGCACTTTCGCCAAGAAGTTCATGGCTGTCACTAAGAGCAACAGCATTGTCGCCTTAGTTATGGCTGATTTCTTTATTTTCATTCCCTCCAAATTCTGTGTGGTTTCAATTAAAACAAGTGTTTATAAATAGTTTATTAAGTTCTAATAAAAAGCTGAATTATTAACTCTTATTCATCGAAAGTTAGATTCTGAATTAGAACAATAATCAATTTCACAAAAATTCTGAAAGCAATACAAACTGATCGCCATGCACAAGCCCTTTTCGCAGTTCACCCTTAAAATATCGTCCAGACACCACATGAGCCCGACACCTCGGGCGGTTGGGGGCCGCAGGCTGAACCGGTCGGCCGAAGCCTTCCGGCTTACACCCCGGCTCCATCAAACCCATCTTCTATGGGAGCCCTCGTCCCCTCGGCACGGGCTGTTGCCAGCCCAGCCATTTAGGGGATTGGCTGCCTAT
>JBMFOB010000013.1:0-41483 GCA_049969855.1 Bathyarchaeia archaeon
GTTAATATGCCAACAGAAGCCACAGTAGAAGATGTGAGAATGGTTTACGAGCTTGCTTGGAAATTAAAATGTAAGGGCGTAACCGTTTTCAGGTATGGAAGCAAACCAGAACAAGTCTTATACATAGGAGAAATAAAAACCAAGGAAAGACAATTTGTCACGGCTGAATCTGAATATGCCGGCGGCTGCCCAACAAAGACATGTCCATTTCCAGGCTAAAAGAAAGATAATTCTTTGGTCAAATGATGCAGGCGATTTGGGTTATGGCATTGTTTTCATTTTGTAGCTTGTTTTAACTCCAGCTTTTTCAAAAAGTTTTCCAACTGGACAATTTTCTAATGTTAGCTTGAAAATTCTTTGAATTTTATCTTCTGAAGCTTCAGCTTTAACGTGAATATCAAAATCAGCTTCGGTTATTGTTCCAGCTTCATCTGACTTTGTGGCTTCCAATTTAACATCCAAATCTTTTAATGGAACACGCATTTTCTTGGCTGTCAAAGCGAAAATAGTTGCAAAACATCCAGCATAACTCATTACAGCGCATTCAAGGGCTGTTGGTCCCATGTCTGAGCCAAGTTCTGGGGGAAGGTCAAGGCATATGCTGTGGGCTCTTCCATCGTCAACCGCTACTCTTAACTCTTTAACCAACTTTGCATTTGCATGAAGTTTTTGTGCCAAATTTTCACCTCCTTTAAACTATAAAAAATAAGGAAATTTAGGGAATTTTCTTTTTGCATAGGAACCAGTCTACGCATTCGTAGCCTTCCTGCAAACGCTTTTCAGCTCCATCTTGCGTGAGAGGCGGTGGGACAATAACTGCGTCACCTAGACGCCAATTGGCTGACAAAGCAACCTTGTATTTGTCGGCTGTTTGCAGGGCGTCAACAACCCTTAAAATTTCGTCCATGTTTCTTCCAACATTTAATGGATAATATATCATGGCTCTCAGCGTCATTTCTGGGTCTATGAAGAACACTGCACGCACGGCAGAGGTGGCGCTCATGCCTGGATGAATCATGCCGAAAAGTGTGGCAACTTTCATGTCTAAGTCGGCTATTACTGGAAATGGAATTTCTACACCTAACTTTTCTTTTATTCGTCTAACCCATGCTATGTGGGAGTAAACGCTGTCTATGCTTAAACCGATTAGTTGAACGTTTCTTTTCACAAGTTCATCGTGGATTTTTGCAAAAGCAACAAACTCTGTTGTGCAGACAGGTGTGAAATCTGCTGGGTGAGAAAATAGAATAATCCATTTTCCCTTGAAATCTGAAAGCTTAATCTTTCCATGCGTGGTTATTGCTTCAAAATCTGGAACTGGTTCACCAAGTCTCAATAAAGGTCTTTTTTCTTCCATTTTATCAACCTCCATTCGTTTTTCGGAACAAAAAACTTTTATCTCAGACTATTTTATATACATTTCGGATAAAAATAGACGAAATTCAGATAATAAATTACGAAAATAGGAATGACGCAAATGTCAACTTTAGATAAAATTGACGCGAAAATTCTTCAAATGCTAGAAGAAGATGGGCGAAGGTCCTTCACCGAAATAGCTGAAAAACTGAAAATAAATGAGTCAACGGTCAGAAAAAGGGTTTTAGCCATGCAGAAAGAAGGAGTAATAAAAAGGTTCACAGTCCAGGTTGACCCAAGAAAACTGGGAATAAACACTGTTGCCATAGTGGGATTGGAAACTGACCCACCCAAACTTTTAGAAGTAGCCCAAAAACTCTGCGAATTTTCAGAAATTAAATGCGTTGCTACCTCCACTGGAGACCACATGATAATGACGGAAATCTGGACAAGAGACGGAAGGGAACTTACAAAACTTATATCCGAGAAAATTGGAACTATGGAAGGGGTAAAGAGGGTTTGCCCAGCAATAATTTTAGAGAAATTGAAAGAATAATAAAATGGATGGTGAGCCTAAGTGAGTTTGATACCTGAAGAACATAAGGAGCACATTAAAGCCGAACTTCGAGAGAAAATGGAGAATCCAGTGAAAATTATCATGTTCACCCAAGAAGTTGAATGCCAGTTCTGCGCGCAGACAAGACAGTTAATCAATGAGTTGGCAGCCTTAAGTGATAAGATTAAAGTTGAAATTTACGATTTCCTCGCGAATGCTGAGAAGGCTAAAGAATACGGCGTTGATAAAGTTCCAGCATTAATCGTTATGGGCGAAAAAGATTATGGGATAAGGTTTTATGGAATGCCCTACGGTTATGAATTCCAAACCATTCTTGAAAGCATAATAAATGTTTCGAGGGGAAGAACAGATCTTTCAGAAGAAACAAAGAATAAGCTTAAAGAAATCAAAAGCCCAGTTCACATTCAAGTTTTTGTAACCTTGACATGTCCATACTGTCCAATGGTTGCAAGCACAGCCCAAAAATTTGCCATAGAAAACGATATGGTAAGGGCAGATGTGATTGATATAAGCGAATTCCCTCACTTAGCCCTAAAATATGCTGTCATGGGAACACCAAAGGCTGTCATAAATGAGAAGGTGGAATTTGTTGGAGCCTTTCCTGAAGACTTATTCTTGGAACATGTGCTGCTTGCCACCACCACCTAGGTTTTGAACTTGACAAACAAAGAAATCTTAAACCTAACTTTCATTTATAGCGGAGAATTTGCAGAACGGGTTATAAGAAACTTGATAAATGACCCGAGCTTCTGCAAATCTTGTGGACTTTACTGCGACTCTTGCAAATACAATGTTTACAGTTTCGTCCGCAACATTCGGGCAGCAATACAACTTCCAAAGCCTTCTGAACTGCCAGCGTTTATAGATAATCCCGAAGAGTATATGCCAAAGAAGATTCCGAAAGCCGATTTATGCGTAGCATCCGGACTGCACAAAGACTTGCTTTTGGAACTGCCAAAGCACATACAAAAAGTTGGAATTAAAGGGTTGATTGCACCCATTGAAGATTTTAATGAGGTCCCCTCTGGCTTGAAAAAGCAAGTGGAAGAAAGATGTTTAGATTTTGGATTGGAAAATGCTTTTCCGAAACCTTTCTGTTCTTTGGAACCTTCAAGAGACAAGCCGACAATTTCAAGGTTTATAGATGAAATGAAAATTGGAAGACCATCATTAGAAATAGCAGTTGCGAAAAGAGGCAAACAAGACTTCATCGAATCTGCAATTGTGAGGCGGAGTGCCCCATGCGGTTCCACATGGTACATAGCAAAAAAACTCGTGGGAGTTGAACTGAAAAAAGATATCCTTTACGACGCAATAGCAAAAGCTCATCACAGTTACCCATGCACGGCAACGATGAATATTGACCCTGAAGTTGGAGAGCCCATACTTCACATGGGTGGTTACATCATACGGGAAGAAGTGGAGAAAGCCTTGAAATGGTTGGGATAGTTTTAAATTAGGCTTTGAGAAGGCTTTGTTATGCATGAATGGGCTTTAGCAGAGGCAATTGTCACAACAGCTTCTCAAATAGCGGAAAAGGAAGGATTAAGCGAAGTTACAGAAGTGAAAATAAAGATTGGCGAACTGCAGCAAGTTGAGTCTGACATTTTGGAATTCGCTCTCTCGCAACTTAAAAGTGGAAAACTCAAAAAGGCAAAATTTCAAATAGAAACTATGAAGGCAAAATTGAAATGCAGAGTCTGTGGAAACCAATGGTTCTTTAGCAAAGAAAATTTGGACGAAAAAACGGCAGAAGCCATTCATTTTGTTCCAGAAATCGCCCACACGTACATTAGATGTCCAAAATGTGGAAGCCCAGACTTTGAGATACTAGAAGGACGCGGAATTTGGCTTGAAAGTGTTAAAGGACTGAAATAGCATGACTGACCCAAGAATCAACATAATAAACGAGAGGATTAGGCAAATTCGCAACATAATCGCTGTTTCAAGCGGCAAGGGCGGAGTTGGCAAAAGTTTAGTGGCATCGACCCTCGCGTTAACTCTGGCAAAAAATGGTTGCAGTGTTGGTCTCTTTGATTTGGATTTTACAAGTCCATCAACACATGTAATATTAGGCATTGAGGGCGTACAACCTAAAGAAGATAAGGGTTTGGTTCCGCCCCTTGTGTATGGTTTAAAGTATATGTCGATAGTTTATTATTCAGGCGAATATGCATCGCCATTAAGAGGGGTGGATGTTTCCAACGCTTTAATTGAGTTACTTGCAATCACAAGGTGGGATAAGCTTGATTTTCTGGTTGTGGACATGCCACCCGGTATAGGGGACGCAACCTTAGACCTATTACGGCTAATCAAAAACATAAAATTCTTAATCGTAACTACTTCTTCGCTTTTAGCTTTTGAAACAGTTAGAAAATTGGTAAGCTTATTGAAAACGCTGAAGGTTCCCATATTGGGCGTTGTTGAAAACATGAAAATGAATAATTCTAAGGCTATACAGCAAGGGGTCCAAAATTTGGGTGTCACATTTTTGGGTGAAATTCCCTTTGACGTCAAAGTTGAAGAATCAATAGGAAAAACAGACAAGCTTTTAAAAACGGTGTTTGCAGAAAAAGTTGGCGAAATAGTTTCGAAAATTTAGGCTTTTACTTTTTTCTTTTTAGGCGTGTTTTTTGCAGATTTGCCTTGCATCATGGCATCTTCCAGAGAGTTTGCCTTACGAAGCTCTTGCATGTACCAGTTTCTATCTCTGGAATAGTTTATGCCAGAAGCTATCCCAAAAAACATTAAAGATAAACCACTAATTATCATGGCTAATCCTAAGACTGCGCCTGGATGTGCCTGTGCGTAGTATGGTATGAAAAAGAACCAGTCTGGTTCTCCGAGCAAGATTACTTTAGCCAAACTTATGGTTTCTAGCATTCCACCCACAAAGAACATTACTCCAGCCAGAAACATGAGATATGCTACAGATTCATTGTGCCTTGACTCTTCAGCTTTCTCATGTAAATAATCTCTGAATGACATAAGCGTTCAAATATGTCAAATTATCGAACGTGTACGTAAATATTATTATGTGAAAATAAACATTGCACATATGAATTAGTAATAAGCGCAAACGAGAGGGATGGTGTCTTGCCGTTGATTAAAGCAATTATTTTCGATTTCATCGGCACATTAACAAATGTTAAAAATTACAGTTTAGAAAATTCGAAAATGAAGCTGTATCGGGCTATAGTGGACGCAGGCTTTAATGTTGACGTTAAAAGTTTTCTGGATGCTTACAGTCAAGCCCATGAAAAATACCGTGTCATAAGATACGAAAAATTGGTGGAAGTGACAAACGCCGTTTGGATTTCAGAAGCCTTAAACAGTCTAGGGTTCAAAGCAACACCCGAAGATTCACGCGTAAAAACAGCCGTTAACATGTTCTTTGAAGATTATTTGAATGGGCTGGAGCTTAGACCTTGCGTAAAAAGACTCTTAGAGAAAGCTTCAATAGAATATAAGTTGGGTATGATTTCAAATTTCACATATGCACCTGTAATTTATGCGGGTCTCAGAAATTTGGGCATAAGCCAGTTTTTCAATGTTGTTTTGGTTTCGGAAGAAGTGGGCTGGCGAAAACCTCACATAAAAATCTTTCAAGAAGCCTTAAGAAGGCTTGGAGTGACAGCGGAAGAGGCAGTTTATGTTGGAGACAGCCCAGCAGAAGATATTATGGGCGCGAAAGCTGTGGGAATGGAAACAGTCTTTGTCTTATCGCAGTTTTATTCGCTTAACGACTTGAAGGAAAACCAACAAAAACCAGACTTCATCACAAAAGACATATGCACACTTTACACAATGTTTCCTAAATTTTTGAAACAAATAAACCGTTAATTTTGTTTTCGTCCATTTTAGGTGTAAAAATCAAAACCAATAGGAGCCATATCTTCCAAGATTCTGCCCGTGCACTTGAGCTTATGAAGCAATGAAATCGAGGAAATGTTAGCTTAAAGTTATGTGGTTTTTGCTGCTTGTAAAGCGTAAAATAGGCTAAAAACAACTTTAAACGACGGAAAACCATATAAATCGCTATAACGCTGTTCAATTGCACAGTTGGAGTGAATACGAAGTGCCAAAATGGGGATACTCAATAACAGAAGAATTAGACCCAGAAAAAACCGTTAAGGTAAGCGGAAGAGAAGTTAGGGTATCCCATAAATCGGCACGAGAAATATGTAGAACAATTAAGGGGATGAACCTTACCCAAGCAAAGCAATATTTAAAGGGTGTCATGACCAAAAAGAGAGCCGTCCCCTTCAGAAGGTTCAAGAAGAAAGCTGGACACCGCCATGGATTAGAAAAAGCTTATGCTGGCAGATACCCAGTGAAAGCCGCAAAACATATCCTTAAACTATTGGAAGGCGCAGAAGCAAACGCTGAATATAAAGGCTTAGACACAGATAGAATGCGAATAATCCACGCAGCAGCCTATCCGGGAATGAAAATGAAACGTTTTATGCCGAGAGCCCATGGAAGAGCAACACCAGATTTTGAAACCCTCTGCCACATAGAACTTGCCCTAGAAGAACAACCAGAAACAGGGGAAACTTGATGTCTGCCGTCCAACATTTTATAATCGAATCAAAAAAGAAAACAGAAATCGACGAATTTCTGCAGAAGAAACTTGAAAAAGCAGGCTACGGCGGAGTATCCATATCAAAAACTCCCTTAGGAACACACATCGTAATTTACGCGATGCGTCCTGGTTTGGTGATAGGACGCGGCGGAGAAACAATAAAAGAACTTGCAAGCACATTGGAAGAGAAATTTAAAGTTTCAAATCCTCAAATTTCCGTTTCAGAAATTGAAATTCCAGAACTGAACGCTTATGTTGTTGCTTCGCGTGTTGCTTCAGCCCTTGAAAGGGGCGTGCATTTTAGGCGGGCTGGTTTTTGGGCTTTAAACCAAGTTATGGAAGCTGGAGCCTTAGGTGCAGAAATAATCATAAGCGGCAAATTGCGAACTGAAAGGGCGAGGTTTGAAAAGTTTAGGGCTGGATACATGCCGAAATGTGGAGACCCAGCATTAAAGTATATGCGGAAAGCTGAAGTTCACGTTCAACTGAAACCAGGCATATTCGGCATAAGAGTTAGAATAATGCCTCCAGACGCAGTTTTTCCAGACAAAATCCAAATAGCTGAAACCATGCCGCCAGAAGGGCCAACAGAAACAGCTCCTGAAGAGAAAAAAGAAGAGGAAAAGGAGGAAAGCGAGTAAATGCCAATAATGCGCCTTAAAGAAATACGCGACATGTCCTCTGATGAGCGAATGAAAAAGCTCACAGAGCTAAAAACAGAGCTTCTAAGGTTAAAAACCATGGTCAAGGCAGGCGGCACAGTTGAAAATCCAGCGAGAATGAAGGAACTGCGCAAAACAATCGCCCAAATACTAACCATAGAAAGGGAGCAAAAAATTGGAACCAAAGAAGCCGAAAAAGGAGAGAAAAAGAAATGAAAATAACCCCCGACATAATCCGCGGCGAATTCATTGGGACAGAAGCCAAAATTTCTAAAAGCAAACATTCAGGTTATGTTGGGTTGTCAGGCAAGATAATAGATGAAACCCGAAACACCTTCACAATTCTACATGAAGGAAAAAGGAAAAAAATCGTAAAAAATTCAGCCATTTTTCACTTCAAGTTTTTTGATGGGACCATCGTTGAAATTGACGGAAAACTTCTTTTAGGAAGACCCGAAGACCGTCTCAAAAAACATGTTAAGAGGTTATGGTGATGCCGCTGTCCTTTAAGAAACCTAAGAAAACTTGTGACGATAGAAATTGTCCTTTTCATGGAGACCTTCCAGTAAGGGGTCGCATACTGGATGGTTATGTTGTAAGCGCAAAAATGGATAAGACTGTCATAGTGAAGAGGGATTATCTCCATTATGTTCCAAAAGTTATGAGGTATGAAAGGAGACACAGCCGCATTCCATCCCACAATCCGCCTTGTATAGATGCAAAAGAGGGAGACCGCGTGATAATCGCCGAATGCAGACCCATAAGCAAAACCGTATCCTTTGTTGTTGTGGAAAAGATGGAGGAAAAGTAAAGTGGCGGCAAAGGCGAAACAAAGGGCGTTAGTTGCAAAGGGAATGATTGGATTTGGACCGAAAATTTCAAGGGAACTTCCAGTTGGTTCAATTTTAAGATGCGCCGATAACACAGGCGCCAGAGAACTAAGATTGGTTCAAGTTATGGGATATAAGGGAAGACTACGTCGTTATCCATCCGCAGCCGTCGGAGACAGAGTTGTAGTTTCTGTTAGACATGGAACGCCAGACATGAGAAAGAAAATTTTCCAAGCAGTAGTCGTAAGACAAAGAAAGCCCTTCAGAAGAGATGACGGCGTTTGGGTCCAATTTGAAGACAACGCTGCAGTAATAATAACCCCAGACGGAGAAATGAAGGGTTCAGAAATCCGTGGACCCGTGGCAAAGGAGGCTGCTGAAAGATGGCCAAGAATAGCAAGCGCCGCCAGCATAATAATATAAGGTGAAAGTGCATGCAAACGGTAAAGACTGTAACAAAACCGGCAAAGCAGAGAAAAATGGTTTTCCAGGCTCCAGACCACATACGCTACAAACTCTTTGCTGCTCCAGTTTCGCCGGAACTTAGAAAATCTCATGGAGTAAAAAGTATCCCTGTCAGAAGCGGCGACACCGTGCGAATTATGCGAGGAGACCACAAGGGATTTGAAGGAAAAATTGCGAGGGTTGACCGAGAAAAATATAGGATTTATGTTGAAGGCTTAACGAGAGAAAAGGTTGATGGAACCACAACATTTGTTCCAATTCACCCATCAAAAGTTATGATTACACGCTTAAATCTTGACGATAAATGGCGAAGAAAAATCTTAGAAAGGAAAAAAGAAGCGAGAAAGAAGTTAGAAGAGGCTGCAGAAAAAAAAGTTCCAGAAAAAGTTGAAGAAATTAAAGAAGAGGTTATTGAGGAAAAAGTTGCTATTGAAGAAGAAAAACCGAAAAGAAGAAGGAGAAAGGCGCCTAAAAAACCAACTGCAAAAGAAGCTGAAAAGGTAGAGAAAGAAGAGAAACCGAAAGCAAAGAAAACAAGAGCCAAACGCAAGGCTTCAAAGAAAACTGAAGGAGGAGAATGATTTTGGGCAAGAAAGGAGAATCAACAGGGCTGAAGCGCAAACCAGCGCCGAGATTTTGGCCAATCCACAGAAAAGAGTTCGTTTGGGTGATAAAACCGTCTCCAGGACCGCATTCTCTTGAAAGTTGTCTGCCGTTAACCATAATATTACGTGATATTCTCGGATTCGCCAAAACAAGGAAAGAGGCTAAAACAATAGTTTCTCAAGGAAAAATGTATGTGGATGGAAAGGTTAGACGCGAAGACGATTTTCCAGCGGGTTTGATGGATGTCATTTCCGTGCCAGACGTTGATAAACACTTTCGCATATTACCATCCAAGAAAGGCTTAATGCTCCATCCAATCACCAAGGAGGAAGCAAGCTTCAAGCTTTGCAGAATAGAAAACAAAACAACAGTAAAAAATGGGCATGTTCAGCTTAACCTTCATGATGGTTCAAACATGTTGGTAAAGGTGGCTGACCCAAAAAATCCGCAAGAAGACGTTTACGAAACTTTTGACACTGTGAAGATGAATCTTCCAGATAGGCAAATTCTTGAGCATATAAAATTGAAGGAAAAGAGTTTCGTCATAATAACTGGTGGAAAAAATATTGGAAAATATGGCAGAGTAATCACAATTGAAAGTGTAAAGGGGAAGAAGCGAAGAAATGCTCTTGTCGTAATAGAGGACGAAAAGGGCAACCGTTACCAAACAACGTTGAACTTCGTTTTTGCAATAGGCGAAGAACAACCACTAATATCAGTTCCGGAGGCAATTTAAGTTGTCTGAAGATGAAATCCGCAAAATGTGGGAAGAAAATCCAACGCTTAAACCTAAAATCGAAAAGGTCGTTGTAAACATTAGCGTTGGAAAATCTGGAGATCCTTTAGAGAAAGCCTCAAAAGTGTTGAAGGAATTAACAGGCCAAACTCCATGTAAAAGAAAAGCAAAGAAAACCATAAGGGATTTTGGAATAAGAAAGGGCGAACCAATATCGTGCATTGTAACACTTAGAAAACAAAAAGCAACAGAATTTTTAAAGAAAGTTTTGCCAGTAATCGACAACAAAATCCCAAAGGAACACTTCGATGAACACGGCAACTTCTCTTTCGGCATAAAAGAACACATTGAAATTTCAGGAGTAAAATACGACCCAGAAATAGGCATATTCGGCATGGACATATGCGTCTCTCTAAGCCGTCCAGGATATCGGGTTAAAAACCGTCGAAAAAGAAAAACGCAGATTGGTGCAAAACACATCCTAACGCCTCAAGAAGCCATGATTTTCGTTAAGGACAGTTTAGGAGTTGAAATAGTATAAATTAGGAGAAAATAAGCATGGGCAAACAAAAACCTAAAAAGGAAAGAAAACATGGAAAGGGAACAAGACCATGCAGCCGATGCGGCTCCTATGGACCTGTTATTCGACGCTACAATTTATATTTATGTCGCCATTGTTTTAGGGAGGTAGCCAAAAAACTCGGTTTCAAAAAGTATGAGTGATCGGAAATGGATACGTTGGCAAACGGTTTAACAACAATCATGAACAATGAGATGCGAAACAAGCGGGAATGCGTAATCAGTCCTGCCTCTAAACTTTTGGGAAGAGTCTTAAGAATTATGCAGTTAAACGGTTACATTGGAGAATTTGAATTCGTGGATGACGGACGTTGTGGAAAATTCAAAGTTCAGCTTCTGGGAAGAATAAACAAGTGCGGCGCCATCAAACCCCGCTTTGCAGTTAAAGTAGACGAGTTTGAAGAGTGGGAGAAAAAATTCCTTCCCTCAAGAGAAGTTGGCATACTAATAATTTCAACACCAAAAGGAGTGTTATCCCACCGGGAAGCAAAAGAAAAACGCATGGGAGGCAGACTAACAGCATTCGTTTATTGAAGAGGGAGCTTTTAAGATGCGGGCAATAGAGATCTCAAGAACCATCCAAATTCCAGAAGATGTGGAAGTAACCATTCAAGGAAGAAAAGTCACAGTTAAAGGCGCCAAGGGAACATTAACCCGTGAGTTTTCATACGCTCCCATATCCATTCAGCTTGATGGTAAAACTATACGCATTTGGGCTGAATGGCCACGGAAAAAGGAAGCGGCTCTCGTTGGCACAATTTATTCGCATATTCAAAACATGATTACTGGGGTTAGAAAAGGTTTTACGTGCAAGCTTAAGATAGTTTTCTCGCATTTTCCAATATCAGTTAAGGTTAAGGATAAAACGGTTTTAATTGAAAATTTCACAGGCGAGCGAAATCCAAGAAGAGCCAAAATAGTTGGCGACGTGCAAATCAAAGTTCAAAGCGAAGACATAATCATTCAAGGAATAAATCTTGAAGATGTAAGCCAAACAGCCGCAAACATTGAACAAGCCACCAAAGTGAAAAGAAAAGACCCACGCGTCTTCCTTGACGGCATATACATATATGAAAGAATTGAGGGAATGGAAAAATGACCAAGCCACCTGAAGCTGCCACAGAAAAAGCATTAAAACTAAGAGCGCAAGTGAAGAGGAGAAAGCCAAAATTTGTAAGACAAGAAAGTTGGCGGTATAAACGCCTAAAAGAAAATTGGCGTAGACCAAAAGGTTTAGACAACAAAATGCGAAGGAAAATAAAAGGATGGCCGCCAACAGTAAATGTTGGATATAGAAGCCCAAAGGTTGCAAGAGGGCTTCATCCATCAGGCTACAGAGAAGTTTTAGTTCATAACGTTGAAGAAATCAAAAAGGTTAATCCAAAAACACAAGTGGTGCGGATTGCCCACACTGTTGGTAGGAGAGAGAGAGCCAAAATCCTTACTGAATCCAGAAAAAGGAAGATAACTGTTCTGAACATCAAAGAAATCAAGGAAGTTGCCAAAGAAGAAAAAGAAAAGAAAGAGGAGAAACCGGAAAAAGAGGAAGAGGCTGAAGAGAAGGAAAAACCAAAAAGAAAGCGAGAGAAAAAAGAGAAAACTAAAAGGAGAGCAGAAGAGCAATGACGGGTCTTAAAAGTCAGCGGCGGCTAGCAGCCGAAATATTGAAAGTTGGACAAAATCGTGTGTGGATAGACCCAAATAGGATGGAAGATGCAGAAACTGCAATAACACGGGAGGAAATCAAGAAACTAATCCATGAAGGAGTCATAAAACCGCTGCCAGAAAAGGGCATAAGCCATGCAAGAGCAAGGATTTTACATGAGAAGAAAAAGAAGGGTCGAAGACGGGGTGTTGGTAGCAGAAGCGGGTCAGCGCATGCGAAAATTTCTAAAAAAGAGGCTTGGATGAGCAAGATTAGAGCTTTGAGAAAGAGACTTCGTGAACTGAAAGCAAGCAAAACCATTACTGAGAATACGTACCGAAAATTGTACAGAATGGCCAGCAGTGGAAGATTCGGGTCCGTTGCCGATTTAGAACGTTACCTTAAAGCCCACGAACTTTGGAGGAAGCGTTAATGGCTAAAAACTCACGCTATTGTGTCCCGTTTCGAAGAAGAAGAGAAGGAAAAACAAATTATAAGTCGAGGAAGGCGTTTGTGCTTTCTGGAAAACCTCGATTAGTAACCCGCATCACACTTAAAAACGTAATAGCCCAAATAATCACGGCAAAACCCCACGGAGATGAAGTTTTAGTTTCAGCCCACAGCAGAGAACTAACAAAAACCTACGGGTGGAAAGCATCTAGAAAAAATCTTCCAGCAGCCTATCTAACTGGACTTCTTTGCGGATTAAAAGCCAAATCAAAAGGAATAAAAGAAGCAATTTTAGACATCGGATTACATTCGCCCTCTAAAGGAGCAAGAGTCTTCGCCGTTTTAAAGGGAGTTTTAGACGCTGGAATAAATGTGCCATATAGCGAAGAGAAACTGCCAGACGAAAAAAGAGTGAAGGGCGAACATATTGCCCAATACGCCAAAAGCTTAGCATCAGCCAACCCTGAACAATATCAAAATAAATTTTCGCAATGTTTAAAACAGAAAATCCCACCGGAAAACATCAATGAACATTTTGCAAAGGTTAAAGCTGACATAATTGCCGCATTTAAGAGTGGAGGTAAGAAGAAGTGACGTCTAGGGAAAAATCTTCAGGAAGTTTAGAACATTGGGTTCCAAAAACCCGCCTTGGAAAAATGATTCAGGAAGGTAGAATCACATCCATTGAAGAAATTTTTACGGGTGGCTTACAAATCCGCGAGCCACAGATTGTGGATGCCTTACTTCCAGACATACAAGAAGAAGTTATAAACATAAACTTGGTTCAAAAACAAACAGACGCTGGTGAAAAATCAAGATTTAAGGCTATAGTGGCTGTTGGAAACAGAGACGGCTACATAGGCTTAGGCGCTGGAAAAGCAAGCCAAGTGCGAACAGCCATAGAGAAAGCAGCCGCAGACGCTCGCCTAAACCTCATCCCTGTGCGAAGAGGATGTGGAAGTTGGGAATGTGGCTGCGGAAAACCCCACTCAGTGCCCTTTCAAGTTGAGGGAAAAACTGGAGGAGTAAAAATAGTAATTATTCCAGGACCAAGAGGCTTAGGTCTTGTTGCAAGCGAAACTGCAAAGGTAATTTTGGGTCTTGCAGGCATAAAAGATTGTTGGACGAGAAGTTACGGTTCAACAAGAACAATTCCATCTTTTTCCTATGCGATTTTTGATGCTTTGAAGAAAACCTACAGCCTCATAACTCCGATGGATTGGGTGAGGTAAGTGAGCGAAAAGAAGCAAGAACGCAAATGCTTGGCAGTTGTAAGAGTTCGGGGAACAATAAGTGCTCCACGCCATGTCAGAGAAACGCTGCAGATGCTTAACCTCACAAGAAACAATTATGCAGTGCTAATTGATAACCGTCCATCTTTTCTTGGAATGTTAAAAACAGCGCAAAACTTTGTTACATGGGGTGAAGCCTCAAAAGAAACCGTAAACGAGCTCATAAGGGAAAGGGGAAAACTCGCTGGAAACAAGAAGTTGACAGATGAATATGCGCAAAAAGTTGGCTTTAAGTCGTTAGAGGAGCTTGCAGAAGCGGTTTTTAATTGTAAAATTGAATATTGGAAGTTGCTAAATGTGCAACCAACCTTTAAGCTGCATCCGCCAACAAAGGGATTTAAAGGAAAAATTAAAAAGGGTTATGGCGCTGGCGGCGAAGTAGGATATCGGGGAGAAAAAATAAACGAACTAATAGGGCGAATGATATAGGCTTTTAAACTTTTTGCGATATGTTTTATAATTGCTTTTGAAATGCCATTGTATCTAAGGAGAAGGAGAACTTGAGCGTAAAATGGCGGAGAAATAAAAAAGTTACGAAAAAATTCAAAATTATAAGCACACTAAACAAGGTTAAAGGCAAAAACGCTCCTCCGACATTTCCAATAAGAAGCTCAAGAAATAAAAAATGGAAGCATCCTCAAAAACTTGAGTTTCAAAAGATTTCAAAAGGAAGAAAATGGAAGGAACTTGAGCCTTTAATCGATGTTTTAGAAGAAAAGGATGAAGTAATAGTTGTTGCTGAGGCTCAAGGGTTTAATAAGGAAAAATTGAAAATTCAAATAGAAAATCAACGTTTAAATTTGTCTGCTGAAGCTTTAGAGCGGAGATACCGTAAAAGTTTAAATCTTCCCGCAAGAGTGATTCCAAACACGATGCGCACAAGATATAAGAATGGTGTCCTTGAAATAAGGTTAAAAAAGGCCGTTGAAGAAGTCGCTAAAAGAGTAGCTGATTAAAATGCCCCATAAACTGAGAAAAATAAGAAAGAAACGCGGTTCCAGAACAGTAGGTTACGGAAGGGTGGGTCAACATAGAAAATCAGGGTCTCAAGGAATGCGAAAGGCTGGAAGACATAAACACTTATGGTCCTACGTATTAAGATATGAACCAGACTATTTTGGCAAAAAGGGGTTCACCTCACCAAAAAGCCTCAAACAAAAACCAAAAGTCATAAACATTGGAAAACTTGAAGAATTAGCCCACAAAACTTCAGAGGAAAAAGAGGGCAAAATTTTCCTAGACTTAAAAAGCCTCGGCTACACCAAACTATTAGGTACTGGAAAAATAACAAAACCATTAATTGTAAAAATAACATCATGTTCAAAATCTGCAGCTGAAAAAATAAAAGAAGCAGGCGGACAAATCTTAATGGAAACCCAAGAACAAGGAGAGTAACGGCTAAGCATGGCTGGCAGATTCCTAAACCTTTTCAAACCCATCGCAAGAGCAATACCCGAAATAAAGGCTCCAGAACGCAGAGTCCGATTTAACGAGAAAATCTTCTGGACAGCCATCGTGTTAGTAATTTATTTAGTAATGTCTGAAGTCCCATTATACGGAATTCCCGCCTCAACCCAAGAAAGTTTCAGCGCTTTAAGGATAATCTGGGCTTCCCACCGCGGAACTCTTATGGAGCTTGGAATAGGCCCCATAGTCACAGCGGGATTAATACTTCAGCTTTTAGTTGGTTCAAATATGATAGAATGTGACATGACAAACCCTGAAGACAGGGGTTTATTTACGACGGCAAGCAAAGTCTTTTCCATAGTTCTAACAGGAGTTCAAGCTTTCGCTTACATAGTCAGCGGAATGTATGGCAGCACTTCAAGCGTAATTGCGATTATTGTTTTCTTACAGCTTTTAGCCTCTGGAATCATTGTTTTGCTGATGGATGAGCTTGTTCAGAAAGGCTGGGGATTAGGAAGCGGAATAAGCCTCTTCATTATGGCTGGTGTTGCACAACAAATCATATGGCAATGCTTCAATCCGTCAACAGGGCTCTTTGTCGGAGCGCTCACGATGTCCTTGAGTCAAGGAACTTTAACCCCATGGATTGTTGGAACTGGCGCATATCCATCCCTAATTGGGTTTATAGCCACAATTGCTGCTTTTCTCATTATAATTTACATGGAAGGCGTAAGAGTTGAACTGCCACTCTCTTACGCAGGTTACAAGGGTTACCGAAGCCGATACCCCATAAAACTCCTTTACGTGTCTAACCTTCCAGTGATTTTTGCTTCAGCCCTATTCGCCAACATTTATCTCTTTTCACAACTTTTCTGGAGCATGTACAATCGAAGTAACACAAACTTTTGGCTTAACCTTTTGGGACAATATCAGTGGACTGGAACATCGCCAAATCAGCAACTTGTACCAATAGGAGGCCTTGTGTTTTATGTGACTCCACCCAATAGCCTTGCGAGCGCTCTGGAACGTCCAGATAGGGCCTTTGGTTATATGGGAATCCTTATTGTTTTCAGCGTTATCTTTTCGCTTACGTGGCTTGAGGTTGGCGGATTAGGACCATCAACAGTGGCTAAACAGCTTGTTGATGCTGGCATGCAAATTCCAGGATACAGACGCTCGGGAAAAGCCGTTGAGTCCATTCTTAAACGTTACATTCCAACAGTAACCATTCTAGGCGGAATAATTGTTGGGTTAATTGCTGCAGTTTCAGATTTCTTCGGAGTTTTCGGTTCTGGAATGGGCATTCTGCTTTCTGTGGGAATAATTTATCAGTACTATGAACTGTTAATGCAGGAAAGGGCAGCAGAAATGTATCCAGCTTTTAGGCGACTATTGGGAGAATAAAAAGCAGATTTTTATAAATATGAATATTTAGAAATAGCTTGTGAAAATAGTTATTAATACGGAAATGAAAAGAGAAGGAAAAGATAAAGGCGATTGAGGAGAGAGCTTATGGACTTAATCGAATGGTTAACCATGCCAACAGCACCCGGAGCCACCATAACAATAATGTTAATTTGTTTTGTTATTTCATTCCTAAACTCCTCAATTAATCGTCTTTTAATTCATCGTTTTGTAGGCTGGTCACAGTATAAAACGATGCAGAAAGAAATTGCAGAATATCGCACTCAAATGATTCAAGCGCAACGTGCACAAGATAAGAAGCTTCTTGAGAAATTGAAAAAGAAGGAAACTCAAATTCTTAACATGCAGAAACAGATGGCTAAACCCCAACTGGTTCTTTTCGGAATTTCCTTCAGCTATATTTTAATCTGGTGGTTTGTGTTGGGACCGTTGTATGGAGCAAACATCGTTGCATACATTCCTGGAATTGGACCCCAATATCTATTCATATGGTACCTCATCTGCTCCCTACTTTTTGGGACTCTTGCATCCCGTATAGTGGGTATAATGCCAATAGAGTAAAGGAGAGTTAGAGAATGCCGCAACCACACTTACGCACAAGAAGCCGAAAACGCCAAAAAACTAAATTGCCTGGCGGCAGAAGCCAAATTCACTACAAAAGAGAAAAGACGCCAGCACCTTCATGTTTCGTATGCGGTCAACCCTTAGCTGGCATCCCACAAACCATTCCTTCAAAAATGCGTAAACTTAACCGAAGCAAAAGAAGAATTTGGCGCCCCTTCGGCGGACAAATATGCCACAACTGCCTCAAAAACGCCTTAAAACAGGCTGCAAGAACAATCTAAACCTAAATTGAGGAAAAACAATGAACAAAAGCAAAAAATCTGTAGTTATCTGCATATGTGGAATGGCTGGAAGCGGAAAAAGTACACTGGCAAAAAAGCTTGCAGAAAAATATGGACTTAAATATTATTCTGGCGGAGATGCATTAAAAGCCCTAGCCCTTGAAGAAGGTTATAAAACATTTAACAGCGGATGGTGGGAAAGCGAAGAAGGAAAACGTTTTCTAGAAAAAAGAGGAAAAGACCCGAAATTTGATAAAGCTGTTGACAAAAAACTTTTGGAACTTGCAAAGCAGGGAAATGTGGTTTTGGACAGTTGGACGATGCCGTGGCTTCTAAAAAAAGGTTTTAAAGTTTGGCTAGAGGCTTCTCCAGAAAAAAGAGCTAAGCGAATAGCCATTAGAGATGGAATAAGCATCGCTGAAGCTTTTAACGCTTTAAGAAATAAGGAAGAGCAGACAAAGGCTATATACAAAAAACTTTACGGTTTCCGCTTAGGAGAAGACCTCTCACCATTCCACTTGATTTTGGACACAGAATGTTTAGAGGCTGAAGAAGTCTTCCAAGTTCTATGCATGGTTGTGAACAATCTAATCTTCAATTCCAAGAATTATTAGAAGCCCCTTATTACGCATAAAATAATATTATCTAGGCACGAGTAACAGATTTTTGTGCAAGTTTTCAAGAGCCTACTCTTCTTTCTGAATGGGCTATTCCGCTATTCAAACTTGGTAAAGAAAGGGGAATAAAATATTGCTGTTACGTATCAAATGGCTGCATGACATTGGAGGTTCTCAAAGCGCTTTTTGATGCTGGAATGGATGGACTAAAAATTGATGTGAAAGGCAAAACTGAAACTTACATGCAATATTGCGGAGACGCCGACGCAGAAAAAGTTTGGAAAAATGCGAGAGAAGCTAAAAATTTGGGTTTGCATGTGAAAATTGTAAATTTGGTTGTTAGCGAAGTTAATGATGACAAGGAAACTTTAAGATGGGTTATCCAGAAGCATTTGGAAACTGTTGGACCAGAGACGCCATTACATTTTACACGTTATTTTCCAGCCTACAAATTCAACAATCCGCCAACAAAAATTGAAACTTTGGAACGAGCCTATGAAATGGCAAAGAAGGCTGGAGTTCTTTATCCATACATTGGGAATGTTAACGGTCACAAATATGAAAATACTTATTGTCCAAACTGTGGAGAAAAGCTGATTAGAAGGTTTGGACCACAAGTGGTAGCTTATTCCATTACCGAAGAATAAGAAGTGCCCAAAATGCGGCACACCCGTGCCAATAAAGGGAAGGTATAAGCAGCGTTCGCATTGGAGCTTTTAATTTTACTTCTTTAGGGTTTCTTTGAGCCTTAAGTATAATATTGCGCCTATTACTCTGCCAACCAATGAAATCATGTAAACAATTTGCAATCCAACAATTAAGCCAAAAGCATCAATCGTATAAGCGGATAGATATCCTCCAATAAGGGAGCCAACGAAGGAACTCATACCCAACACCAAATTGAATACTGCCGTGAAGCTTCCGCGATACTCTGGCGGCGAAATGTCTAAGAGATAAGCGGTTATCCCTGCTTGTCCAAGGGCTGTAACTAAACCCCAAAAGGCGCCTATACCTATTAGTACGTTAATGTCCGGTGCGAAGGCGTAGGCTATTGGCACAGTTATCAGGCTGAACTTGTACAGGATTAGGGCTGGCTTCCTTCCAACAGTGTCTGTAAACCTTCCCGCCCAGCCTTGAAAAATTATGGTTAGCAAAGACTGCACCACGGAAAGTAAAGCTATTTGCAGCATCGAAGCGCCAAGCACATCCACTTGCGTTCTTGGAAGGAGAGGCCAACAGATTGACATTGAGAATTCAAAGAAGCCTGCAATAGTGCAGTATTTGACGAATTCCGGGCTTTTTCTTGCATATTTTAGAGTGCTAAAAAAGTCTGAGGCAAATTCCTTTGTTAAGTTTAGTTTTTCGCCATTTTTCTTTTCTTTTATGGAAACCATCGGCAAGCATGACGTTATGCCGCAGAAAATTGCAATTAACAATGGCAGAAACATCATTTCTTGCGGTGTCCCTCCAATGCTTATCATAAGCACTCCAGAGGCTATGGTGGCTATGAGGCTTCCAATAGAAACCCACAGGTTTATGTTAGCGTTTGCCCTTCCAAGCTTGGACGATGGAACCAAATCGCCTATGAGCGCTGTTAAAGCGGGAGTTGCCATAGAACCCAAAACTGCTTGGACGGCGATTAATATTATCAGTTGGGTTGCATTCGCCACGAAAATCATTGGAATCCAAAGCAAAGCCATCGTCAACGTGCCTATGATTATGAAGGGTACTCTGCGTCTTACTTTGTCGCTTAGTATCCCCCAGAAGACTTGCATTACATTGTTAGATATGTTCGATGACGATTGATACCATCCCATTTCTGCGGATGAAGCGCCAAGTTTTACAGCGTAGGCTCCCATGAATGGGCTAACCATTCCACTGCCCAAGGAGTTAACTACTGAGCGTACATAAAGTGGTTTCAGATTCGCTTCTTTCGCATCCTCTTCCAATTTTGGGTCACGCTTGCCAGTCTGTTTAGATTTTTCAATAAAGCATATGGGAAGCTTAAAAACTAATCGTGCGCTTTAGCTGAGGATTCGCATGTTCTTTTTAGAATTTTTGCAGCGAAAATTATATTTGAAAGTTCTTTTTGCCTTTCAATCTCGGTTCGGGGTTCAGAATTTTGGGCGAAAACTTGGATACCTACTTTTTCTTTTTGCGCTTCTTAACAACCGTTACGGTGGATGTTTGACTTAGTTGCCGAATTTTTGCGTTTGGGAATATGCGTTCAATTTCTTTTCGGAGCCTTGTTAAGTTCACTTCACCATAGGTTTTCACGTCTATTACTGGTTTTTCATTTTCGTCATAACTCACAGACACTGTGTATCCCGAACCAACCTCAACTTGTGTTGGTTCCAAAACAAAACCTGATTCTTCAGCTTCCATTTCAATAATGCCTTGAGCCTCATGTTTTTGTTTACGCTCTGCCATTTCAACCACAACATTCTAAAAATGCCATGTTTACAATTAAAGGATTGCTATGTTTCAATACTGATTTGCGTTCTGTCTAAGAGATAATTTAGAACTGTTATACAAGAAGCCGCCAAATAGGGCTTCTTACCCAAAGAAACTTTTTCACCATAACGCAAAGCGAAAGCCTCAACCCTTCTAGGTAAACCCACATGATCTCCTAAAACAAAAACTGGATTTTCGCCAATTTTCGTCTCAAATATATCCTTTCCGCCCTCCTCCAAAACATAAATTTCCGATTCCTCAGCCTTAACCTTCACTAACGCTTCAAAACTCACTTTGGACAGGCTTATGCCCGGATGCGCTTTTCCAGCCAAAACCTTTCTTAGAATTTGCTTCCATGTTTCCTGGTCTGTGCGGACATCGTGAAGGGTTGCGCCATCTATTTTCAAGTGAAGCGGCGGTTTCGGCGGACCATTTAAAACTGCGTGGAAGGCAACATCTTTGCGGATGGCATGGGATAAAAAGAGGCTTGCAACAGCACATTCGTAAACTATGTCCAAGCGCCCAGCATCATGCAAATTCTCCCAGTTCGAATCCGTCCTGCCCAAACGAGAATACAAAACAAATTCCCGCATCAACATTCCCTCATAGCACTATAGGGTTCGTGAAAATTATCATTTACTGTTCGCCAAAACACCAGTGTAAGCGCTTTCATTTACAAAAAGAAAAGATGATTCGATTAGATTGTTAATAATTGACAAGACAAGAATAAAACCTAGAGGGGAAGGGGCTAGAGAAACCTAGGGAGCCTATCCTAACTTAACAATATTAACCAAACCATAAATTAACATAAATGCAACCCCACATTAAAGAAAAAGCCTCGGGCGGGATTCGAACCCGCGACCACCGCCTTACCAAGGCGATGCCCCACCAGGCTAGGCCACCGAGGCATACTAACAACATGAGACAAATAATTTTATTATTTAGGTGTTATTTTAGGATTCTTCACATCTAATAATTAAAAGCTTAAAACGCGCGGGGGTCGCCGAGCCTGGTCAAAGGCGCAAGGCTTAGGACCTTGTCCCGTAGGGGTTCGTGGGTTCGAATCCCACCCCCCGCACTGAATCTCACTTGAAAGTTTAAAAATGTCAGCTTCAAGATGTGGGAAACATTTGAATTCTAAATACAAACCAGCGTATCGTAATGTTTAATATACTGGTTCCAATTCGCTCTCGCTTGGAATGAAAGGAAGTTTCTGCTCAACCATAAACTTTAGCAATTCAATATTTAACCCTTCCATGCGAAGATAATCTTTGAAAGCGTCAAACACCAAATCCTTTACTCCACCACCATAATTCACAGTATTTAAGAAGTTAATAACTGATTCTGGGTTCAAAGTAACACTATGCCTCAACAAGTTTTTTCAAAGCTCTAACCTTACGCTCCACAGTAGAAGCCTTCAAACTCTTTAAACCCAAAAGAAAACCAAGATGTTTAGCTAAAACCTCACTATGCTCAAAGGGAGTTAATAAAAACCTACTGTTCTTATAATGGTGCGGGGGGTGGGATTCGAACCCACCACATCGTGGCGATATCTCCCGCAAATCCCCTCTTTTTCTGTTTTTGGGTTTAATTGGTGTTTCTTTTGCTTTTAAAGTTTGATTCTGAAGTTTCTGAGTTTCTTTCTGTTTTGAAGGGTGGAACGCGTAATGTTTATCGTCGGGGTTTAGCGTCTTTTCAAGAGTTTTATTCAAGTCACGGTTCTATAAAGGATTTCTTAGATCGTGTTGAAAAAGATAGGTTTTTGCCGAGAAATCAGAGAGAACGTGTGGATCGCTTAACGCTTAATGGTTTTGTGGCTTGGCTTCAGGATAGAGGCTACAGCCCAAAGACAGTTAGGATTTATGTTGGGGCTGTTCAAAGTTTAGCCAAATATTTTGACGTTCCAATTAGCTTACGCTACGTGCAATTGCCGACATCTCAGCCAGTTAGCAAAAAACACCCATGGACAATTGAAGAAGTATGCTATTTCATAGCCTTAGTGGATAAGCCACTGTATAAGAGTATAGCAGCCTCAATCCTTCAAAGCGGCTTAAGCCTTTCCGATCTTTTATCCCTAAAATACGGCGACATCAAAGAAGAATTTGAAAGGGGCATAGCGCCTATATGCCTAAGTTTGACACGAAAAAAGACAGGTATAGCCTTCACAACGTTCTTGGGCGACTGGGCTGTTAAGTTGCTTACAGATTATTTAGCCGATCGTAAACTTGAGGAAGAAACACCAATTTATCAAGTATCATCGAGGGCTGTCCTCGCCTATTTCCATAAAACAGCCCAAAAGTTTGCTGGAAAATTTAAAGGCAGAAACCCATACAGCCCTCATTCGCTTAGAGCAGCCCTCCGCACTTTTCTAAGCGACCACAAAGTTGATCCGCTATATATAGAGTTCTGGATGGGCCATAAAACGCCGGAGCAGCAAAGCGCATACATTAATAAAAGCATTGAAAGCTGGCGCCAAACATACCGCGAACAAGCAGAACCACACCTAACACCACCACAATATAAAACGACATCATTTAGCAGCAACTAACAGAAAGTCCTTCAAGCTTAGGAGTTTGGCTTCTTTTTTAAAACTAGATTAAACGTTTAATTATAATAATATGCTTCCGGATTTCTTGTTAAATATGTATATTTTGTCTTTTCTAATGGTCATCCAGATTTTTTCTCCTATTTTTGCCCTAAATGTTGCATTCTCTTTTACTTTGAAAATTGTTTCGCCCATCTTTATGTCTACAATTACTTCAGATCCTAGTGGTTCTAAGGTGAAGATCTCGCCTTGTATGGCATCTTTCTTTTCCTTTTTCTCTAATGTTATGTCTTCCGGTCTGATTCCAAGGACTAATTCTTCGTCGATGTTTTTGTCTTTAAGTACTTCAACCAGATAATCTTCAAGTGGTAATTTGAATATGCCTGTATCAAGATAGAGTTTTTCTGCTTCTTTTGTTAAATGACAGTCGATGAAGTTCATTGGTGGGCTTCCGATGAATCCTGCTGTGAAAATGTTGCTTGGATGTTGGTATAATTCTTCTGGTGATCCTACTTGCTGAAGTATGCCTTGATTAAGGAGGGCTACTCTGTCTGCCATTGTCATGGCTTCGACTTGGTCGTGGGTGACGTAAATTGTTGTTATTCCCAAGTCTTTTTGGAGCCTTTTTAGTTCAGCTCTCATGTATATTCGCAGTTTTGCGTCTAAATTGCTTAGAGGCTCGTCCATGAGGAATGCTTTTGGCTCGCGAATGAGGGCTCTGCCCAAGGCGACTCGCTGGGCTTCTCCACCGCTTAATTGTTTTGGTTTTCTATCTAATAAGTGGGCGATTTTTAGTAGCTCGGCAACTTTTTTAACCCTTTGATCTATTTCCGAGTTTGCGACAGCTTTAACCTTTAAAGGGAAGGCTATGTTTTCATAGGCTGTCATGTGTGGGTAAAGGGCATAGCTTTGAAAAACCATGGCTACGTCACGTTCTTTTGGAGGCAAATCGTTGACTAAGGTATCTCCAACATAGATTTCGCCTTCGTCTTGTGTTTCAAGTCCGGCTATGCAACGGAGTACTGTTGTTTTTCCACAGCCAGAAGGCCCGAGTAGCACCAAAAATTCTTTGTCTTTAACCTCTAAACTTAGATTGTTTACTGCTACAACGTTTCCGAAACGTTTTGTCAAGTTTTTAAGCAAAATTCTTGCCATCTTTCCACCTCTTTCTACTTGGGGAGATGTTCACCGCTTAACCCCTCCCATTGCCAGTCCCGCCTGCAAATACCTTTGAGCAAATAGGTACATAACTATCACCGGAATAGCGTAAAGAAGGGATGTGGCGGCGAATACATTCCAATTGGTTGCTGGGCTTGCGAGGAGCTGGTTGAGCTCAAGTGGGAGGGTGTAGTTTTCATCACTGAGAAGGATTGTTTGAGCAATTATAAATTCGCTCCAGCTTCCCATAAAGGAGAAGACGGCAACTGTAGCTATGCCTGGTTTGGCTATTGGTAACAAAACCTTAAACATAATGTCTAAGTAAGATGCGCCGTCCACGAGGGCTGCTTCATCGAAATCTTTTGGAATGGTATCAAAATAAGTTTTTAGAAGCCATGTGTTAAATGGCACTCCGCCTGAAGCATAAATTAAAGCAAGTATTACGAGGGAATTAAGGAGATTGAAGTAGTTAAGGATTGCATAAAGAGCTATAAGCCCAGCGAGTCCCATGCCCCCGGCAAACTGGTTAAAAGCAAAATAACCGTAGAGAAGAGAGCTTCTTCCAACAAATTTGAACCGTGAAAAGGCGTAGGCAGAAGGTATGACAAGTATTAATGTTATCGCAAGAGATAGCAGTGAGACGATTAGACTATTAACAAGTCTCGGAATGAAACGAGATGTAGAACCAAACAAAACATCATTGTATACTTTAAGGGTTATTTCATGAGGTATAAACTCGAATGGTTGAAAAACACTTGTTTTAGGGCTAAAGGAAGAAATTATAATAACGTAGATGGGAAAAACAAGTATTGCCACTATGACTACTGCAATAAAAGTTGTGAGCACCATCAAAAGTTTCTTATCAATCCCTATCTTCATTTCACTCCACCGTTATTTTACCCAATTTTAACCCAGCATATGAAAAAGCCAAAATTATTAGCGAAACCAAAACGAAAAAGGTAGCTGCAACTCCCATCGAGCCGTATATCCCAGGATTTTGGAACGCTTGCTTGTAGCCCCAAACCATTACCAATTCATTTTGGTTTGCGGGTCCCCCGGAGTTGAGCAGGTATGGAACCATGAACGCTTGGAAGGATGCTCCTGATGTTAGAACTATCCCGAACAATAAAGGTCTCCATATTAGTGGAATAGTTATGTATCTAAGTCTCTGCCATGCTGATGCTCCATCAACTCTAGCTGAATCGTGAAGTTCGAGTGGTACACTTTGAAGGGCTGCTAGGATGACCGTCATCATAAATGGATATGCGAGCCATACTTCAACAATGTTGTAAGCTACGAAGGCATTAGTGGCATCATTAAGCCAGTTAACCCTTGGAAGCCCTATCGCTTGCAATATTCCATTTATTGCCCCGAAATCATAGTAAAAAAGTCCTCTCCAAGTTAAGATTGATAACACTGCAGGTAACGTCCATGGAAGAATAAGCAGCGACCTTAGAACGCTACGACCTTTTATTGTTTGCAGGTTAAAGAGTACTGCCAGTGCTAAGCCAAATAAGACTTTTAATGGAACGCTTGTGGCTACAAATAGGAAAGTTCTTCCGAGTACATAATAGAATCTCGTATCTCCGCTGAATAATAATTTTTCAAAGTTTCTTAAGCCTATAAATTGATATTTTCCAGTTATGTTGCCAAAATATGCATCTGTGAAGCCCAAATAAATAGAGAATATGATGGGATACAAATTGAGAACAAAGAAAATAAGCAGTCCGGGAATTATGAATAGGTATGCCTTATTGGTCTTCCAGGTGCTTCTCGCTTTGACCTTTCTTTCAGGTTGTTTTTTTCCCAATTTATTAACCCTGATGTTCAGCTAAAGCACTAAGCGCCTTCCCTTGCGCTTCGCTTAATACAACTTCAGGAGTTCTATCCCCAAAGTTTGGATACAACAGAAACAGCTCATTTATGGCATCTGTTATAGGGGTCCAAACTAAAGCCATTTCGCTGCTCTTTGGCATGGGTATACCCATTTCA
Source organism: Bathyarchaeia archaeon (assembly GCA_049969855.1). Taxonomy (GTDB): domain Archaea; phylum Thermoproteota; class Bathyarchaeia; order Bathyarchaeales; family Bathycorpusculaceae; genus JASEJA01. The sequence goes on from JBMFOB010000013.1 coordinate 26,227, forward strand.
ACTTGTTTAGCGAAAGTTGACACTATTTCGTCTGCTTGAATTTCAGGCAATTCAAGAACTTCTTTAAGAACTGGGATGAAACCAAACTGTAAAGCGCGTTGCTTTATGAACTCCGTGTTTGTCGCAAACCACTTCATAAAGGTGAAAGCCTTTTGTTTATCATACACGGAACTTGACATCCAAATAACTTTAATTCCAGTGTAAGGCTTGGGCCATGCGTCTATCTCGTCTATCTTTGGTAATGTTGTAATTCCAAAGTTCATATTTAAGCCTTTGAGGTAGCCTATTCCCCAGGGGCCGTCTACAAGAAACGGCGTTTGGTTTCCAGTGAAAAGTGCAACTTGCGCATCTCGACCAGTATCTGCTGACATGTAAGGCTGAAACTTTTCCAAGAAATAAGTTATTCCGTTGATGGTTCCCGTGGTGTTCAACCCAGGAGTTTTAGTTGTATCATTAAAGTAGTATCCTCCGAAGCCGTGGGGCCATGCAGAAACATAATAGGGGTCAACGGGATAAGCTATGCCATACTTGCCCTGATTATTCCAAAAACTTTTCATCATGTCCTCAAGCTGGCTCATGTTTTGAGGAGGTTCAGAAACCATATCCTTGTTATATAACAAGGCCACAGTTTCTGCAGCATATGGCAAGGCATAAACTGAACCATTGTAAGTGCAAGCGTCCCATGCAGCATCCAAGAATTTAGATTTTAACTCCTCTGTAACAAATTCGTCTATAGGCGTTATGTATCCCGGTTCAGCTATGGTTCCAACCCAATCATGAGCCCACATAAAAAGGTCTGGACCCTTACCTGTTGGCAAAGCCGCTAGAAGTGCGGTTTTCAAGTCTGCCCTGTTGAGAATTTCGACGGTAATATTTGGGTAAATCTGCCTAAAGGATGAGTTGACGAAGGATTTTATGAATTGCTCTTCTTCGGGGAGCACTTGAATCCAAACTATAACATCCGCTCTGGTGCTTTTGGGCCATAGAAAATAAGTTGCAACTCCAGCTACAACTATTATGGCAATTATAATAGTGATTTTCAATTTTCGAGTTACAGTCAACCGTTTTCACCGTCAATCTTTAATTATCTCGCAATAAGTTTTTATGTGTTTCTTATCCGTTGTATATGTGGAGAGAAACAATTTTAAGATAACTAATGATATAACTTGTAAGCAGAGGGAAAAACATGAAAAAAATAGTCTTTACAATACTTTCAATAATATTGGCGCTTAATGTGTTGAACTGTTTTTATCCGGCCTCTGCTGCTGAACAACCGTTAAACCTTATTATAATCTGGCACTTCCATCAACCATTCTATTTCGATCCGTCACAAGGAGTTTACATGCTGCCATGGGTTCGGATACATTCCGTATCCAACTATTACAAAATGGCTCAAATAGTGTCAAATTATCCTCAAATAAAAGTGACATTCACGTTCACTGGTTCTTTGTTGATGCAGTTAAACGATTATGTGGTAAATAATGCAACTGACATTCACGAGGAGATATCGCAAAAAATTGCAAAGAATGAAAGCTTGACGGTTGACGAGAAATTTTTCATGCTTAAAATCCCAGGAGGCTTCTTCGACATAAACTGGAACAATATCGTTATGGAGTACGCACGGTACAAAAATCTGAAAATTAAAAGGGACAGTCGCTTCAATCTTTTTAAAGATTTGCCACTAGACGAAATGAAACAGCGGATAGTTGAACAATTCAGCGATCAAGAGTTCATAGATTTAGCAACACTCTTTAATCTATTATGGATAGACCCAGAAATCCGAAACGCTGATTCAACACTTAGTAACATGACGACACGTGCGAATACAGCAAATCCGCTTTTTACAAGGGATGAACTTGCATATGTTTTAGAAAAACACAAGGAAATAATGGCTATGGTGATACCCGCCCACAAAGCATTACAAGATGCAAACCAAACAGAGACCATACCATCGCCATATACGCACCCAATCATGCCTTTACTAGCTGATTTTGGTTGGCAAGATGACTTGGATGCACAAATAAAGAAGGGCATAGAACTTTACGAGACCTACTTTAATAAGACTCCAGCGGGAATGTGGGCTCCCGAAATGGCTGTAAACGAGGAATCTGTAAGAATTATGGCTGAAAACGGAATTTTGTGGACTGCAACAGATCAAAACGTTTTGGAGTTGGCAGGCGTAAACATAAGCGACCCAATAGAATTATATGCTGGATACAAGGTTGACGTAACCCCCAACATAAATATTCTATTTAGGGACACCGATCTTTCAGACTCCATAGGTTTTAGATACGCCAGCAAAACCACAAGCGAAGCCATCGACGATTTCGTGAACAGAATACTCACCATCGAACAGTACAACACTGATGGCAAAATGGTGCTCACAATAGCCCTTGACGGCGAAAATCCGTGGGAGAGCTATATTAACAATGGAGACGATTTTCTACATGCTCTATATGCAAACTTAACGCAACTTCAAAACGAGGGCAAAATAAGAACCATAACCCCTCACGAATATTTTGCAACATACACAATAGATAAGGTTGTGCCTACAACCACACAGGAAGTTCTCAACCTAACAACATTAGACATATCCAACATAACCAGATACGAACAACTGCCCTTCACAATCAAGAACCAAAAACTACCAGAAAGCTCCTGGTCGGGAAAAGACATGCGCTTAAGAATTTGGATAGGGGATAAGCAAGAAAACGTAGCCCACATGTGGGTAAAGGCTGCCAGAGAAAACCTAACAGCATACATAAATGCTAATCCTGGATGGAATTCAACAGAAGCCATGGACGCTTTATATCGTGCCGAAGCCTCTGATTGGTGCTTCTGGTATGGTCATGACATGGGAAGCCCAGAAACCTTTGACCCGATTTTCAAAGTTTATTTGAAAAGAATCTACGAACTTATTGGACAAACGCCTCCAGACTATTTAGACGCAAAATTCTATCCGGATGGAGAACCAAAGGCGATAATAGAAGCAAAACCATCGCTGGCAACGCCTACAATTGATGGAATAATGGAAGCTTTGGAATGGAAGGGAAACTTCACACTTTCAGTAAATGGAACTTGGATGGACAAGGTGGTGATAAGCATGGATTATGAAAATTTATATCTGGCAATTATACCACAAGCTAATGTAAATATAACAGAACAATTCGGGAAAGAACTTTTCATAGGAATTTACACCTCAAGCCCAAGAATAAGCTATAGTCCATATAAGCTTGAGTATAACGTTTGGGCAAGATATCAGACTCTACGAAATGAAACGCTTGGATTTGCCATATACACAGAGGCCAGCATATGGTTTAATGAAACAACCCAAATCAGCCAAAAGTTAAAGCTGTCAATAGCAGATGGAAAAGGCAATTTTACAACAATAGGCGAACTCAACACAGTTGCAATAAACGAAACTATTGAAATGGCTATTCCTTTTGCAAACTTGACACTTCAAGGAAAAGACCCAGCCTATTTGGGTGTGGTTGTGGCAGAAAACCAGACCATAATCGATATGTCTTCAAAATACGACACGCCAGTATATTTCCAAGTGGCAAGCGCTCCAGTGTGGGGTGAAATCATATTCCAATATCCAGACCCAGAGGGCGACGATTACGGCCCTGGAACTTACACCTATCCAACAAGTTCCGAGTTTGTTGATGGATGCTTTGATCTGCTCAACTTTACCGTAAGCAAACTGGATACAAACAATATGTTTAAGTTCAAATTCAAAGTTTTAGGCGGCAACCCATGGAATGGCCCCTACGGCTTCTCACTACAATACATACACGTATACATCGACACGGATGGTGTTAGCGGTTCCGGAAGAACAGATACCTTCGGAGCAAGAGTTAACGTATCAGCTGCTGATGCATGGGAGATCGCTTTACGAATAGGCCCAGGCTGGTCTGGAAGCAACATAGTAACTTTTGCCAACGGCACCGAATTAACCGAAGTCATGGCAATCGAGCCGGAAGGAGAAGACACTATTGTGGCGAAGGTTCCTATGGACATTATTGGAGAGGTTAATGAAACCTGGAAATACGTTGTATTAGTGCTTAGTTGGGATGGATACGCCACAAACAAAATACGAGAAATAGGCGTGACAGCCCAAGCCTATCTTGGAGGGGGAGCTGAAGCGGATGCTGTCATTGCCGGCGTTCAACCATACGTTTATGATCTCCTCGCACCACAAGGCAAGAACCAAACAGACATCCTCAAGTCTTATTCCATTGCTGAAACAAAATATGCCACAGTTTATGCTGTTGGAATTGAAGCCGCACCGCCACCTTCACAACCACCTACTATACCCACAGAGTGGATCATCGCAGTAATCGTAGTGATTTTGGTTATAGTCATTCTATCTGTCACAGTGTGGCTTAGGAAAAGAAAGAAAAAGTAACATACACAATAAACACATTCCCCTTTTTTTAAGTGAGTGAAATGATAAGGGATTTAGGGCAAGCATTTGATCCACAATTTAAATCAAGAAAACATCTAGTAGAGCTTACATTAAATGGCTATTCACAAGCGAAAAACGTTTACGTTGTAGATGATTTTTGCTGCTGGTTTCCAGGCGCTCAACCAATGCAGAACGAGGAAGGACGATGGAAGTTCATCATTCCTCTTTATGAGGGAGAGTATCGTTACGCATTCATTATTGACGGTTATAAGTGGCTCATTGACCCAGATAATCCCAAAAAAGCAAAAAATCCTTACAGCATGGATTGCTCGTTCTTTGAAGTAGATAAGGAAATGTTGAAAACACCCACAGCCAAAATGGATGGCAAAATATTTTTGAGAGCTCTATACCATGACCAAACGCCTAGATATTTGGACGTAAATAAAGAGCATGCACATTTCAAGTTCAGAACAAAAAAGAACGATATTACTGACGTAAGATTGATTGTGAGAGGAGAGAAAAAATCCGAAAGAAAAATGAAAATGACTAATGCATGGGAGGACAAATATTTTGAATATTTCGAATGTTTAGTGCAGGTAACACAATATCCTTTAAGATATTTTTTTGAGGTGAGGGATGGAAACGCTACTGCCTACTTTTCCAGTTTTGGCGCTTCTTACAACAAAAAAGATGTACAAGAATTTGTTTTAACCGAGGAACACAAGAACATCTTTCAAGTTCCAGAATGGGCTAAAGGTGCAGTATTTTACCAAATATTTCCGGACAGATTTTTTAACGGTAACAAAAGGAACGACCCGCCTAAAGTTGCTAAATGGGGTGGCAAACCCAAGCGAAATAATTTTTTCGGAGGCGACTTACAAGGAATAATTGAAAAGCTCGACTACATCGAAAGCTTAGGTGTTAACGCAACTTACCTAACACCGATTTTCAGCTCAATTTCAAACCACAAATACGATATTTATGACTACTTTAATGTAGATCCGCATTTCGGCAACAATGAAACACTAAAGAAACTAGTCAACGAAGCTCACAAGAGGCGCATCAAAGTTATTCTCGACGCTGTCTTCCATCACACTTCAGACAGATTTTGGGCTTTCGAAGACGTATTGAAAAATCAAGAAAAATCTAAATACGTCAACTGGTATTTCATAAGAAAGTTTCCAGTCAAAAGAAGGAAAATGATTAAAATACTGTTTAAGTTGCCGTTACCCAAAAAATTTTGGCATCTACTGAGATTTCAAATTTTACCTGATTATGAAACCTTTGCTGGTGTGCCCTACATGCCAAAATTGAATTTATCAAATCCTGAAACAGCCGAGTATTTCATGAAAGTTGCAGAGTTCTGGGTTCGAGAGCATGACATTGATGGTTGGAGATTTGATGTAGCCTTCGGAATTCCTTTCAAATTTTGGAAAGAACTCAGAACTAGACTTAAACAGATAAAGCCAGACCTGTATTTGCTTGGCGAATTTGGAAACGGCAACCCAGATCCATCAGCTTGGGTTGGACCCGAGACATTCGATGCAGTCATGAATTATCCTTTAAGAAGTATAATTCTCGACTTTGTGGTTTTTGAAAGCATAAGTGTTGAAGAGTTTCATCAGAGGCTAATGGAGCTATTGGGAAAATTGCCCCATAAGGCAACTCATTCCATTTACAACCTTCTTGGAAGTCATGACACACCTAGGCTTTTAACGATTTGTAATGGCGATATAAGAAAGGCAAAATTAGCTATATTTTTGCAGATGACATTGCCAGGGGCTCCAGCTATTTATTATGGCGACGAAATAGGTCTTCAAGGAGGAAACGATCCGGATTGCAGAAGAACAATGCCTTGGAATTCGAAAGAATGGAACGCCAATATGCTTAGTTATTACAGAAAGCTTATTGAAATTAGAGAAAACCATAAAGCACTTACCATAGGCAATTTTAGGCCGATGCTGTTAGATAAACAAAAAAAGGTTTACATCTTTGAAAGATGCTATGGAGAAGAAGTTGCTATTGCTTGCGTAAATAATAGTCATAACAAGGAAGCAGTTTCAATTCAGACAAAAGAACCTCTTATAGACGTATTTGTTGCAAAAGTGTATAAGCCACGAAATGAAAATGTTGTTCTTGAAGTGGAACCTAAAAATGGAGTGTTATTATTTAAAGGAGCAGTTGAATAAGGGTCAAATGGCGGCTCTATTTAAATGGAAAAGGGTAAAAATTATATATGGAAAGGAAGAAAACATTAGCGCTGTGGAGATGTTAAAATGAAAAACGTGAAACTTAAGTTACTGTTTACGATGGTAGTGCTTTTCTCGATTTTAACGCTTCCAACCATGGCGTTACCGAATACTGGAAGTGCAGAGTTCTCTGATGCAACAGGTGATGTCTTTACTGATTACTGCAACGATGACGGATACTTTCCGATGAGGGATATTACTGGTTTAAACGTCACATGGGACTCGACAACACTTACCATAAAGTTATCCGTGGTAACGTTAACGAACACAACAGTTGCATGGAACAATACTGGGTTCGCAATAACCATCGGAAATGGGACTGATGGCAATGAATGGTGGCCGCAATGGTCATGTACGCATTTTAACCAAACAACAGCCGCTACTGCAAATTGGACATATACAATACTTGTACAAAATGTGACCGCCGAAGGTGGACTTGCATACTCTTATTTATGCAACGTGACATGGCAGTATACTCCATTCACTGACTTAGGAATTACTGTAGAAATACCAGACACGCCTGCAAACACTATTGTTGTCAGTGTACCATGGAACGCAATAGGAGGTTTTAGCGCCTACGGCGACGAATTTTATGTAAGTGCAGGATCGTTCTTCTGCTATGCATATGGACCAGCAGCGACTGGAGACATCCTAACGAAATACCTTGATCATATAGGTGCCGAAAGTGATAGGATAATTATCCCACAACCTAGCTGGGGTCACGATCCTGATGGATTTGACAAGTACGAGGTAATTATAGGTAATTATAGCGTCGTACCGGAATTTCCAATAATATGGCTCACCTACATATTATTAATTGCCATTGCCATCCTAATGTTAGTCAAAAATAAAATCTATAAGCAGTAACTTCCCTTCTCTTTTTAATCCGTTTAGCCTACTCACTCCGAAGAATGTCAAAGGAGGGTTTACAATTAATATCCTGATGACTACGATGGAGTATGACATCATTAAGGTTGGAGGCTTATCGGCGGCGCTAACTTCTTTAGCTGATGTTATGAAAAAATACGCGAATGTTAACATAATCCTTCCACGAAGCGGTTTTAAACCTTCATGGAAAAAATTGGAAGAAAAAGAGTATCCAGATTTAAAAATGGAAATTTTTGACCACAACGGCGTAAAAGTTTACACGCTATCCAATGACATTCTGGATGAAGAAGAAATATATCCCGAACCAGCAAACGAAAAAGCAATTAAGAAAATTGACGAGTTTTGCAGATGCCTATGTGAGGTTGTAAACGAAATAAATTTTGACATAGTTCATATGCATGACTTCTTCACCTACAAAGCCATGGACAAATTTAAACAGATGCACAAACCAGTACTTCTAACAATCCATAGATTACATAGAGAATACCCTAACTGGTTCGCTGGAGAAAAACTGGCCCTAGAAAAAGCTGATTACATAACAGTTGTTGGGAAATCCTATTACCAAGAAGACGAGAGGAAACTGTTTGAAAAATACGAGGGCAAGGTGACATGTGTGTTTAATGGGATAGACACAAAATTTTGGAACACTCAAAAATCTTCGTACCCAAATGTTTCGCGGAGAGAACGCAGAAAATTAATTCTACAAAAATATGCTCTCTCTGACGGAGTCTTATTTGTTTATGTCGGAAGGTTCGACCCAGCACAAAAAGGAGTTGACATCTTACTTAATGCTAGCAATCATTTTTTGAAAAGCGAAGATGTGAGAATGATCATTGTTGGAGTTGGAGATAAAAAACTAGAAGCGTTGTCTAAAAGCTTGGAAGCATCCTATCCGTCAAATCTAAGGGTAATAAACAAACTTCTCCCAAAAGAAGATGTGAGAGACCTATATTCCAGCGCAGACTTTGCGCTCATCCCAAGCATCTTTGAGCCCTTTGGACTTGTCCAATTAGAAGCTATGTCTTGCGAATGCATTCCCATAGGAAGCAGAACAGGAGGAATAAAAGACACAGTGGTCTCTTACGAAGACAATAAACAAAAGGCAACAGGATTCTTAGTGGAAAAGGGAAATTCTAAAGCCCTTTTAGAAACTATGAGAAAGGCGCTGGCACTTTATAAGGAAAACCCTCAAATTATAGAAAGGATGCGAAAAAATGGACGGAAAAGATGCGAAAAAATCTTTCAATGGGATGTTTCAAGCCGCAGGTACCTTGAGATTTACAAAAAGCTTTTAGAACAATCCAAAAGTGGTGCATAAACATTGAAAAAAGTGTGGATTTTTTCTTTTGAATGCGCAGGCATAGTCAAAGTCGGCGGCTTAGGAGAAGCCGTATATAACATAGCTAAGCATCTGGCTGATCAAAAATTTGAAGTCAAATTGTTCATGCCGAGCCATGGGGCCCACACTAATCTCAAGTTGATAAAAAGTTTACAATTTAGAAAACGCGATGTCATAATTAAAGGAGTTATAGGAGATAAAAATTTTCTACCATATAAAGCACCTTTCCGATATAAAATTGGCGTTTACGAGGGTTTACTTAAAAACTTCAGAGTTACGCTATTTTACGGGTTAAACAATGTTACAAGCAAAATCTTGGATGACGCCATGGTTTATAGGGCAACACAAATTGAAGATAAAGCGCTTCTTCTTGCTAGAGGAATTTCCGGATACATCGATCACCTACCTACTCTAGAAGATGGTTTCCCAGACATTATCCATGCCCACGATTACCACGCAATACCAGCCACTGTTTTAGCCAAACAAAAACTCGAAGAATACAACCACAAAGCAGCAATGGTTCTTACAATACACCTCTTAAGCAACAAAAAAGTTTCATGGAATTACCTAGGCGAAAACTGGTGTGGAATAAAAAATAAACCGCACCCAGTTTACCTTGATGGAACAAAAAACATTCTATCCCACAAGCAACTCTTAAAGAAAGCAAAACTGAAGCTGGAAGCCTTCGGTGCAATGGAAGCCCATGTGTTAACAAGTGTAAGTCAAAACTATTTGCATGAGGAGGTTCTACCACTTGTTGGCAGAGGTTGCAGAGAAAAAGCGAGGTTCCACTGGAATGGTTGTGACTGGAATTTTGAGCCCCTACTCAAAGAAACTCTTAGGAAATTTAGCAACGATCTTCAAGAGATTTCGTCGCCGGCAAGTATAAGAAGGTATCATCTGAGAAAATACTTCTTAACAGAGGCTTTAGGAAAACTTAACCCAGAAGAACCAATTTTAGAGGAAGGCAAAGTTAAGGAAACCATTTACAAGCTAGAGTATGCTCCTTTTTGTGGAAAAGGCAAAGTTGAACCCTTCAACGAAGATGGCCCAATGGTTTTAATGACAGGAAGATTAACACAACAAAAAGGTGTTGATCTTATTTTCAAGGCAATACCAAATGTTCTTAAAGATATTCCAAAAACGAAGTTTATTCTTTTGCTTTTGCCACTAGAAGAAGAAATAGGTTTAGTAAAAAAATTTGCAAAACTCACACACAAATATAACAATTCGGTAAGAATACTATTTGGCAAAGCTCCAAGCATTTACACACTAGCGCATTTATCCTCCGACGTATTTGTTTGTCCAAGTAAGTGGGAACCATTCGGCATAATGGCCCTAGAAGCAATGGCAACTGGAAACCCCGTTGTAGCAACGAAAGTTGGAGGACTAAAAGAAATAGTTATTGATGCAAGGCGGCATCCGAAAAATGGCACAGGAATTCTTGTCCCTAAAAACGACTATAAAAAACTTGCAGTCGCCATTTCTTCACTGCTAGCAATAATGCTAACTTCAGAAGAACTCCAACGAGAAGGTAAAGTAGACAATAAAAAATTGAATGCGCTGGCTACTCGAATAACTTACGAGAATCTCAGAAAAGTCATTGCTAAACAACCATCCTATGGACTAATGCTAAGGGAAAATGTTATCCAGCGTGTTGAAACGAACTTCAGATGGAATAATGTTATTAAGATGATAATAAAAGCATACGAAAAAGCAAACAGAATACTAAAGCAACTCTAAATGTTTAATAATCTATATATTACCAAAAATTAATCCTTTTGGCAAATGTTCCGTTAACAGCGACTAACAGCATTCTCAGGGTTGTGAAATAAAAACTGTAAGAGGGTGTTTGGAGAAATAGTGAAATGTTATTTATAACTAATTGATGTGTCATAGTTCTGGGTTTTGGCTTTCGTTTTTATGTTCTCGCCATGATGGATGGCACAGTTATTATACATTAAATTTAGGGTTGTGTGTCAGTCCTACACAAGTCTTATTTCCTCAATACCTATTCCACGCATGTTTCTTAATAGAGTTACTACGAGTATAAACATGGTAACAGTCCACGCTATCATGGAACATGCCGTTAACGTAATATCCATGAGCTCTTTCCCGCTTGTCGTAAAGAAACCTCCGGTTACGGGCTGTTTGCCGGAAAAATAATGGTAAAATAGGGCTGAGATACAGTTGAATGGCGATATGTAAGCGAATATTTTTAAGTCTATCCAGAGTGAGGAGTAGGATAGAAAGGACAACATTAGGGGGATAAATGTTACAAAAGAGGCTGATTTTGGAGCTCTTAAAACCACAACTAAAAGGCTTAGAAAAGCTGAAAAGGCGTAGAGAAATATTGCGGTTAGAAATGTGGCGGTAAGCAGACCTAAAGGGTTTTCAGGAAGAACCAGCATTCCAAATTTGTGCCAAAACACTCCAATCATAGAGCAGAACATTATCGCAGACACTATTAGCAACGCTATAAGCGAGGAGGCCAAGTTTTCCGCTAGAAACTTTGAGGGTGAAAGCTTCGTGTATTTTGTTACAAACTTTATTGACTTTGAGGAGTGGATGAGTGCGTCCGCTATTCCCGTTGCCACAGCGGAAAGGCTTATGATGGTTAGGCTTCCATAGGCCATTGATGTATAATCTTTAACAACCTCTTCATAGGCGGGTACGTTGGCTCCAAAAACATACGCCCACATTAAAACCCAATACTCTACAAAGAGTATGGCCCAAAAAATGAGGGCTGGATTGAAAAGTAAAGCTTTAAGGCTTAAGCTGAAATATTTCGTCAACTCTTTTTCGCCTCTAATGCAAGTTCATATACCTTGTCAAGGCTTTCTAAGCTTAAAATTGGTTTTCCACGGCCCTCTTTAACGAGGCTTATAGTTTTGCCTGAAACCGTCATTTTGATGAGGGGCTTGGCTTCTTCTCTAAGAGATAGCTTGGCTTTCAACAGTTCCTCGACTGAAACTGAGCCGTAGAGGGCTCCCTCAAACATAAAGAAAGCCTTCCAATCGGAGAGGTTTCTAAGGAGCCATGTTTCATGAGTGTTTAAGATTATTATTCCATCATAGTTTGCGAGGTATTCTATAAGTTTATTTTTCCTAGCAGGGTCTAATTGTTCGAAGGGTTCGTCTAAGAGAACGTGTTTTGCACGTGCGGAGAGGGCTGTTGCCGTGCAAACAGCCTTCGTCTGGCCAGCTGAAAGCTCATGCAATTTCTTGCCCTTTAAAAAGGCTTCACTTATTCCCAAATCAACCAGAATTTGGTATGCGAAGGCTTTATCCCCACCAGTTAAATCTGCGTACAACTTTATCAGGTCGGAAACTTTAATTGACAAGAGAGACAAAACCTCCGGAAAGTTTGCCATAATAACTCCCGTTTTTGCGTATATGTCCTCTACGCTAACACCGTCCACCAAGATTCTGCCTTTCCTTATACTCGTAAGCCCACACAAAGCCCTAAAAAGAGTTGTCTTTCCAGAACCGTTCGGCCCCAGAATAAGGCTTTTACAACCAAAGACAGCGTTAACATTCTTCAAGACAGGCTCCTTAAGCTTTCCATACGAAACCTCAAGATCTTCAACGTTTATCATTTATATTCCACAACACTTTCTAATTCAACTAATCAAAATAAAAACTTATAGAGCCCAAAAAATGAAACATCAAACTATGAATGGGTGGATTCGGGAACACCTACTATATATCGATTAGTTTCCGTAAACGATGACTAAAAGAAGGGTTCGATGTATCCCCTAAGACAAAGTCAATCAAACGTGAAACTTTTATGGCTCTCTGTTGATAACGTCTGACAGGACTTCGCAGATAGTTTCTTATTGTTTTTTATAGAGTTGCCTTCCAGTATAAGCAGCCTTCCAGTATAAGCAGCCTTCTCCTTCCTCTCCTGTATAGGGATCTCTTACACTTACGTCGATGCGAGTATACCTAATTTTTCCTTCGCTATTTGGCAGTCTTAGATGGAAAGCTGCTTGGATTAGATAGGCGATTAGTGAGCGTTTTGGCAAGGTTAATTGAGCCAGATAGGCGATTAAGGAATAAGCTCCATCTGCATATTCTTTCACTCGGTTAAGTTCGAGTATCTTAACAGGCTTATTATTGATTTTTACTTCAATGTCATCTTTTGAAAGGTCAGGCGCAATGTCAATAACCTCGATCTTTTTGCCGGTCTTCTTCTTTTCAAACTCTTGATATCTCTTCAGGCTCATGGGTCGAAAGTAAATAATCAGCGATGGATATGCCCCTTGAGGTCTAAACGCATTCATTGCATAAACTTCAATTCCACCGATACGTGGATTTATATGTAAGTCTTGGTATGCGGGAACGTTCCAAGCCCAATATTCAAGATATTTTATCTTGTAATCTTTGTATGCCATCAAGGCCATATACAAGCCTTTTTTCACTGAAATTTTGTATTCGCCAGCACTGTTTGTATGGGTTTTATAAACTGCTTCGAAACGGTCATTTTTAACTTCCACAACAGCTCCTCGGAGTGGGTTATTCGCAAAGTCCGTTACTTTGCCAAAGATTCTGATTTCTTCAACCATTCATTTCGCTCTCCAGAAATTCATTAGATATCGTTGACAAGCTTTCAAATTTACGGTTTACGAAATGAAACTTTGGATTTAACCACCAGAAGTATTTCTGTTAACGATGACTAACCGAAAACCTAAGCAGGAAATATTGTTGCCGGTTAAATTTTATCCTAAAAATCAAAATTTTGCTCATGGAATGAATTTTATTTCAAACTTGAAAAGAAAATGGGAGTTAATTTTTGGTTCCGATGGTTTGGTTATACAGCTTTTATCCGCTTGACTATGGGCGATCGCACCTTTCGTGCAACTTTGTAGAGGCAGTTTGGGCATTTCTAGTTGAGCATTTCCCACTTTTCCTTTGTAGTTTTATAACCGCAACGCACACACTCATAAATCACCCCATTAAGCTCCGACACTTTATCACCCTCAAAAGAAAGAACAGTTTCTCACACACGCTTGCCAGAAATAGACGTTCATTTTTAGAATTCGTTTTATTATTTAACTCTTTCTGCCAGATCATAAGTCGAAATAAAAGTTGTATATTGGGTCGGAAAAAGTTACGTGGTTGCAAAATGCGAATAGATAGCTCACTCTGGCTAATGCAAAAAGATGATGTAAATAAAAGTTAAAACTGACTTTCGTCTAATTTATAAAATTTGCAGGATGTATATTACCACGGGATGAAGTTATGAAAATATGTGAATATCAACATGATCCCTGCAAAGTTGAACATTGCAAGTTGGTAGAAAGCAATAAGAACTTGAAAAACTGCGCTTTGTATGACTTTCTAAAAATTATTGACGAAGAATTAAAACGTTATACGGAGGAAAAGGTCCGAATCGAATCCTTAAAGAAAAGTTTTGTTGAGGCGTGGAATAACAAAAAGGAAAAGAGAGAGTCGGTGGCTATAGGTCGAGCAACTGGGGATGCTTTTGCAAAGTGGGTCATAGAACAGGCAGGGCTTCATGGGAAAAGTGAGAAAGACAAGAAGGTTAAATTTGGCCCTGTAGATTTTACTGTGGATTATGTAATTCCTTCTGCTCAAAATCCAAAAGTAATCTTAGAGATCAAAAAGAATTCTGACATTCAGCACACATTTGCATTAAAAGGTCTTTTAGATTATTCACCAAAATATAGGAAATTGGGTTACATTACCTTCAAAGAACGTGAAAACAGCAAAGTCGTTAAATTACTCGAAGAATTCAAAAGTGACCCTAAATACAAATCGCGATTTAACTATTTCATTATAACGGGACCAAATGGTTGGTCAAAAACAATAGAAAACTTAAAGGTATTTTGTAACATAATTACCAGTTGAGAAAAGACATTGATACTATCATTTGGATTTCTTTACTTTTCTGTTAGGAGACATTAAAAGAAACTAATTGAGAACGCTTGAGTTGGACCAGTAAGGTGAGGATGAAGCTCTCTCACTTCAGGTTGAGGAAGGGTTGGTTGCTTCTTTGAAAGAAATTTATTTTAGTGCTGCAATGTGAAATTAATGGGAGGCTACAATATTTCTTGTATCTTTTTTATTAAAGCTGATGAAACTTTGTCGATATCCTTGCTGGAATAGTTCATGGTGGTAAATGGTCCTAGTTTTTTGATTTGGAGATCATATTCTAGATTTAAGTAGTTTTCATATTTGATTCCTAAAGTGTTCAATATTTTTCTTGCGCATTTGTTACGGCAGCCGTCAATAACGATGAGATGTTGAATTTTCTTAACGAGCACGGTTTGTCTTGGAATGTTGTTAGCCAATGCGGGTAATGAGCATATTCCAACTTTCTCGCTTCCAAACTTTTTAACCACTTCCAG
>JBMFOB010000014.1:0-32812 GCA_049969855.1 Bathyarchaeia archaeon
TTTTGAAAACTTCAGACACCCCAGCAGCCTTAATAACATTCCTCAACAAAAAAGCACCATAAACCGCAAATGTAACTCCATAAATCCCCCTATTCTTCAAAGGCTTAACAAGAACCCCCACATTCGCCCTCGAAACCAAAATCAAAACCAAAATCCCAACAACCGTCGCAAAAAGAACATCAAAACCCTGCTGAGACAAATTAAACCCCACCAAACCCAAAAAAACAACCACAACAATCGTCGACAAAATCGGAGAAAAAGAAACAAAGAAACTCCACAAGTTTGAACCCAACCCATCCCCATCAGGGTTTTCTCCACCCTTCACATTTGAAACTCCCCAAAAAGCCACAAGATACCCAACAACCGCCATAACAACAACAACCGGAACCTGACGCAGAATTATCAAAAACATAGGCACATTAGTAAGCGCCGCAGTCGCTATCAACACCTGACTAATAGGATAAACTGGAAAAATAGTATGCCTAAACCACAAATTCACATAAGTTTTCTTTTCCCGCGTCAACCCAACTTTTCCGTTTCAACATCCACTATAGGCGCAGACATCAACGCTCCACCAGCAACAGGCAAAAAACCAATCACAGCCGGAAGCACACTCGAAATCACTTTTGAATTCTTAACAATTCTGCCCAAACTCTCACTTAAACGCTTAATCACCCCCGTTTCACTGTAAAGCTGACTCAAAAAAGTAATTCCAAAAGTTGCAAACACAACCAAAACCGCCTGCACACCCTCAACCGTTGAAAAATCAGTAGTGTCAAAAACCACCTTAGGAATACTTTGCCAATCAACCGTAAGCAAAGCCAAAAGCAAAGCCGTCCCATTCAACGTTACCGCAAGATTCACACGCCTATACAACAACACCCCAAGAAAACAGAAAGCAAGAATAACCGCCACTAAAGGATCTACAAACCCCATCTGTTAACTCTCACTTTCACCAAACGTTTAGAAAAAGCAAAATATCCACCCTCCTCTTAATTTTTTCCATCTAAAACAGACAAAATGCTCCCTGATCAAAAGATGATTAAACATGAAAAAGAAAATCTTCATTTCAGGCCCCATCCAATGCATGGAAAAAAAACCAATCTTACAGGCAAGTCATCCGTGAAATCTGCGCTCGCCACGGTTACGAAACCATAGACCCATGGGAACGAGAAAAAACCATTTACAGAGAAACCGAACACAACTGGTGGAATAATGTTCCAGCAGCCGACTTCATAAAAAGAGACTTAGAAGACATGAAAAAAGCGATATTCTAATCGCCTATCTTCCAAAACTTTCAGCCGGAACATGCATGGAACTCTTCTACGCCAAACTCAAAAACAAACAAACCATCTGCATATGCCAAATCAAAACCCCAAGCCCATGGATAATCGCTCATTCAGACATAACCCTAAAAAAAATTAAAGACCTCGAAAAAGTGCTATAAAAAACAAACCTTCACATAGAAAATTCTCATTTAAAATTTAGCTCCACAATCCATTTATCAGAAAAGAAAATAAGAACCTTAACAGAATCTCTTCTAACCAGCCCCATAAGCGGTCGTAGTCTAGCCTGGTCTAGGACATCAGCCTGCCACGCTGACGACCCGGGTTCAAATCCCGGCGACCGCACCAACAACCCATATTTTACACTAAAATGGATGCGATTTGTTTATGTTTAACCATCATGTTAGTATTCAGAGTTAAAAAGCGAGAGTGATATTGATGGAAACCAATAAGGGCTATATTACCATGTTGCATGGCGCCGGCGGAACCGTCATGCACGAGCTTGTTAGAAATTACATAGTTAAATATTTTGGCGGTTCCGGTGATGCTGAGGTTCCACTGGAAGCCTTGGACGATGCTGCAGTTGTAGGTGATGTTGTTTTAAAAAGCGATTCCCATGCTGTTAAACCCATATTCTTCTCAGGCGGAGATATTGGACGCTTGGCAGTTTCCGGCACCGTTAACGACATTGCAGTTATGGGCGCTGAACCTTATGCGCTAACTTGCGGCTTTGTTTTGGAAGAAGGCTTAGCCTTGGCTGATTTTGAAAGAATTTTGGCTAGCATGCAAAAAACATGCCAAGAAGCGGGCGTAAGCATTGTAACTGGCGATACTAAAGTTGTTGAGAAGGGAAGCTTAGGCGGCTGCATAATAAATACTTCTGGAATTGGCAGAAGAACCCAAGCCCTAAACAAAAATTTGAGGATTGTTAAACAGTTTAGAAAGAATTTTAATGCTCGGTGGATTTTAGACTCAAACTTGAAGGAAGGCGACAAAATAATATTGTCTGGAACCATTGGCGACCATGGCTTAGCCGTATTATCTGCCCAAGAAGGACTAAGCTTTGGAAGCAGCATAAAATCTGATGTCAAACCCTTAAACCGCTTAATTCAGCGTTTATTAGGCGAAGTTGGCGGCATAACTGCAATGAAAGACCCAACAAGAGGCGGCTTAGCCGACGCGCTAAACGAGTTCAGCGAAAAATCAAACATTGGCATACTAATCCACGAAGAAAAAATTCCCGTAAGAGAAAATGTGCGAGCCGCATGCGAAATGTTGGGCTTAGACCCGCTTGAAGTTGGAAACGAAGGCAAAGTGATCATTGGAGTTGTGAAAGAAAAAGCCGAAGAAATTCTGGAACTTTTAAGGACAACCGAAGAAGGGAAAGAGGCGGAAATCATAGGCGAAGCCACAAAGGATTTTAAAGGCGTGGCTATGCAAACCGTTGTGGGCGGAAAAAGAATAATAGCCAGACCCGTAGGAGACCCAGTCCCAAGAATATGCTAACAAGCACATGCATAAAATAGGTTTTAATGTCGCACGCTTAATGTACCATGCGTTCTTCTTTCGTGTTTAAACACGCTTATTACATCAAAGTAAGACGGTATCCAAATAAGAAACATCTGCAATCGTGCAATCATATTCGCACATTGTCAAATGATTTTAACCGAAAAGTGTTAAAAATAAGGATGGTGGTTTATGGTGGGGGCGGCGGAGGTTGTGGTGTGGTTGGTTGGGTGGCAGATGTCTTTATTGAGAAGAACGCAACAGCAACAAGTATCCAAGCTATAAGCATTAATATTACGCCGATAATTATTATGGTTAAAATGGCACCTATGAGTAGCAGCAATCCAGCAGTATCAAACATTTTCTCTCCGGACTTCATGGAAAGAATGTTAAAAGACTTCTTAAAGAAAATGGCACCAAGTAAATAGAAAATGAACATGACGACCACAGCGATAATCACGCCTCCAATAAATGCGAGAGGATTTGCAAACATACCGCCGAAGAAAGCGCCAACTAAAACAAAAGCAGCAGCTACAACCGCTATTATGTAAAAGATTATCCCATAAAGTGCATTTTGAAATATAGCGTTTTCATTATAGTATTCAGTTAGGCCCTTGAGGGCTATCATCACCAATATTATTCCGACAATGCCTATTATTGGAACTATAGCTCCTATTGCAACTAGAAGTGCGCCTATGCCGCCTAATGTTTTGTTTGATTCTAAACTCATTTGTATAAAACCTCGCTGAGTGGTTTGTGTCTTCCAAATAAAAGCTTTTCTATGAATTCAAGGTCACGGCGATTTTTGCTCATCTTCTCTGGAGATAATTGTAGAGTTCTTTTGCATAGTTTACAAGGCTTTCAACACGTTTGCTTAACTCTTCAACTCTTACTTCAAGCTTAACAATTCTTTCTCGCAACTCTGTAATCTCCTTCTTTAATTCTTCTTCAGACATAAACACCAACCCAATTCTTTTTATCCTATCTTGTTATATTTATCGCCTTTGCCCATATTCTGCATGTTCCTTCTATGCTGACCATGCAGGCGCCTATTGGCTTTTGGGGCGTGCACGCCTTCATAAATAATGGGCATTCTGTTGGTTTTATTTTTCCTATTATGACGAGGTGGCATTTGCAGCCGTGTTGTATGTCGACGCCGCTTTCAACTTTCACATTATGCTTTAAGTTGGCATCGTAGGCTGCGTATTCCTCATCAAGAAGGAGTTTGGATTGCGTGATTGTTCCTATTCCACGCCAGTTGCCATCTGTAACGCTGAAAACTTTCTGCATGATTTTTTGTGCTTTAGTGTTGCCTTCCCAATGCACAGCCCGTGTATACTCGTTTTCTAGGCGTGGTTTGCCTTCGCTTAACTGTTTCAGAATCATGTAAACGCCAAATAAAACGTCTATCGGTTCGAAACCAGTCACAACCGTTGGCATGCCATAATTTTTTGGAAAAACTTCGTAAGGCTTAAGCCCAATAATCGTGCTGACATGCCCAGGCGCTATGAAACCGTTTAGGCTTAGATCCTTCATTTCAACAAGCATTTTCATGGCTGGAGGAATCAAACGATGCGAAACCAAGAAGCTAAGGTTTTCAGGAGGCTTTTTCAGAATTTCCACAGCTGTGGATGGTGCTGTTGTTTCAAAGCCAATGGCGAAAAAGGCAAACTCTTTACTCGGTTCTTTCTCAGCCATTTCGACAGCATCACTAACGCTGTAAACAATTCGCACATCGGCGCCTTCAGCCTTAGCGTCTAAAAGCGACATTTTCGAGCCTGGAACCCGAAGAACATCACCAAAGCATGTTACGACAACGCCTTTTTTGGCTAGTTGTATGGCTTCGTCAACTTCTGATGCTGGTGTTACGCAGACTGGACAGCCTGGTCCAGCGATAACTTCAACATTTTTTGGCAGGAGGCTGCGGATGCCATAATGCATAATCGTCCATTCATGTGTGCCGCAGACGTGACAAATCTTGACTGTGGCTTTTTTTGGTGCCGTTTCGTGGATTTTTTCTGCTATGCGTTTTGCCAATTTTGGGTCTCTAAACCTTAACTTTTCAGCCATTTCCCTTTCAACTACTGTTTAGTTTCGGTTTCTGCTTGGAGGATTTCATTCCATAAACTAATGGTTTCTAAAGCTTCTTTTTCACTTAAAACTTCAATTGCGTAGCCAGCATGAACCAGAACATAATCGCCAACCTTAGCGTTCACAAGCGTCACATTAACCTCTCTTAAAACGCCCTCTCCGAAATCCACTTGAGCTTTGTCTTCTTTGACGCTTATGACTTTCGCTGGAATAGCCAAACACATCTTTATCACCATACTCGAAAAGCGTAACAAAAATAAATTGGTTATGGTTCTAAAGGAAGAATCCGCCCACGACAGTTTGACCAAAAGATAAGCCTCCATCACCAGGCGGAACAGCCTCATGAACCACAAATCGTAAACCTGCTTTTTCCACAATTTTCCGCATAGCCAAAGATAAAATTTGATTGCATGCAACTCCACCGGAAAAACCAATGGTTTTGACGCCGTTTTCCACAGCTTTTTCTATTGCTAATGTTGCTAAGCCTTTAGCTAAGTAGGCATGGGCAGAATAGGCTAAATCTGCTTTGGATAGCTTTTCTTTGTTTGCGAATATTTCGTATAACATTTCCGTGGTATCTACCGCATCATTTTTTATTATTGGTTTTAGTTTCAGCACTTCCCTGCCTTTTATGGCGGCTGATTCAAGTTTCATGGATGGTTCGCCCTCATAAGTGCGTTCATAACATATCCCCAAAACCGCCGCCACAGCATCCAAAACTCTTCCACAACTTGTTGTTTCAATTATGTTACTGCCTTTTTCAAGCTGTTGGAGGATTAATTGAATTTCGCTTTCGCCATGTGGAAAGTGCTGCTTGTTTTGTAAAAGCCAATCTTCAACATCCACTTTATTGTAAAGCATCCCAGATGCCATTCTAAGCGGATAACGAGTTGCCAAATCTCCGCCTATGAGCGGCTGTTTTTGAAGGTGCGCCACTCTTTTAAAATCTGAGTTTTCTCTTGTGGCGATTATGATTTCGCCTCCCCATGCTCCGCCGTCAACGCCATATCCGTATCCGTCACAGCATATGCCAACAATCTCGCTTAGGTTGTGTTCAGCCATTAATGCTGCGACATGCGCATAGTGATGTTGAACTTGAATTAGTTGCCAACCGTTCTCTTTTGCCAATTCTTGGGCTAGTTTTGTTGTTGTAAATTTCGGATGCAGATCGCATGCTACTGCTTCCACTTTGCTGTTTGTCAGCCGAATTAAGTGCTTTGTTGCGTTTTCCAAAAAATCTCTTGTTTCAATGTTTTCTACATCGCCTATATGTTGAGAAATGAAGGCTTTGTTTCCAAGCAAAACGCATGCGGTATTATTCAGTTCTCCGCCTAAACCTACAACACACCGTTTAGCCTTTTCCTTAAGCATTATTGGAGCTGGAGCATAACCCCTTGAGCGTCTTATAAAAACTAATTCCTTACCATGCATGCGCACAACAGAATCATCACATCTGTGGGCTATTCTGCGGTTGTGGAAAAGAAAATAGTCAACAGTTTCGCCCAGCCTTTGCAAAGCTTCATCATTATCCTTTATTATCGGCTGGTTTGGTGGATTTGCGCTTGTCATGACAAAAGCTGGTTCATCCACCCTGTCGAAAAGCATGTAGTGCAATCCCGTGTATGGCAACATAACGCCAACATTATGCAAGCCGGGAGCAATCAAATCTGAAAGATAATATTTCTCATTCTTGTTCAGCAGAACAATTGGACGAGTATAAGAAGTTAGAAGCCTTTCTTCATTTTCGCTAACTTCCGCAAAGGTTTTGGCAGTTTCCAAACTTCTAGCCATTATGGCAAAAGGCTTCTGGCTTCTATGCTTAACCCTTCTAAGCCTAACCAAAGGCTCATCCTTAAGGGTGGATGTTGCAACATGAAAACCCCCATAACCTTTTATGGCAACTATAAAACCTTCTGAAAGAAGTTTACCCGCATCCCTTATTGGATCCTTACACTCCATCAGTTGACCATTGTTATTTGTTAGATACGCTTTTGGTCCACACTTTGGACACGCCACTGTTTGAGCGTGAAAACGCCTATTCAACGGATCCACATATTCTCCATAGCAGAAGGGGCACATGGCGAAATCTCGCATAGTCGTGTTTTCACGGTCATAGGGCAAATCTTCAATTATCGTGTATCTTGGACCACAATCAGTGCAAGTTATAAAAAAATAATCGTGCCGTGGGTCTCTGGGGTTTCTAAGCTCTTTTAGGCAATTGTCGCATATGGCTACGTCGGGCGGAATAACCGAACCTGAAAGCTCCGCCTCTTCAGAACTTTTGTAAATTTTGAACGTATCAAAGGATTCTTTTCCTTCTAACTTTTTTACTAAAATTTCGTGAATTTGCGCTAGAGGAGGCTTATTTTCTTTTAAATCCTTCAAGAATTGTTTTATTTGCCTCTCTTCTCCTTCCAGTAGGATTTCTACGCCAGCATCGCCGCGGTTTCTAACGTAACCCTTTAAACCATTTTTTACGGCAGTGCGATAAATGAATGGGCGAAAGCCTACGCCTTGAACTATGCCAGTAACATTAACTTTGACTCGCACTTTAAATCAGTTCTTCATTAAAGGAAAACACTACTCAATATATATTTTGATACTGCGGAAAGAAAAGGGTAATAATTTTATCCCTTTATATATGCTCCACAGTGTGGGCATCTCTGCTCGGTTATTTTGACTAAAGTTCCGCAATAAGGACAAGGAATTACTACAACTTCTCTTTCTTTTATAATGACTTCCTTCTCTTCTTTTCTCTCTTTCTGAGGAAGAGACTGTAGATATTGCGTTAGTTGATTACATATATCTGTTGGGCTCTGACATTTTACTATGCAGTATTCTGGGTAATCTTCCAAAAAGATGGTTACATTTTCTGCTGTAAAAAAACCAGTTTTCTTGGTGCCATCGATTCGATTGGCTAAGACCGAGACGATAAAATCGTGTCCTTCAAGCCATGTTTTTATGAGTGGAACCAAGTCATACATTGTGTAATTTCTCAAAAGTGATGAAGACAACGAAATCACTGTTGTTTATTTTCTTGTTTCGCATACTTTAATTTAAAAGTACTAACTATTGGTTTTAAGCAAGCTCTTACCCAAGCTTTCATGTGTTCGCTGCAAGAAATAATATTTGCTATAGGTGGACTTAACGTATAATACAGTCTAACTAATTGTTTTCCAAGAATGTTGGGCTCCAATTCTTTATCTCTAAATTCTCTTAACAAGTTAATTTCTGAAGCCATTGGTGTTCCATAAGCAGCTGTGGCTATAAAACAAGCCCCTGCACACTTGGGACAATAAACTTTATCGCCTTTAAGTTTGGCACATTCGCTGCAAACATATTTTCCGCATTTAACACATTTACCCGCCATCTGACTGACCGGTTTCTTTTTGCCGCAAACATCACAAATATACTGGGGTTCGCTAACTATTGGTCCTTCTCTCGTCATACTCGTACACTCTCTATAGAATTGGACTTATATGTTTAGGTATAACTTATAATTTTTTTGGAAAAATATTTTTAATTCAAAAGCCATAATAAGAATCCAAAGTCGGGTTTAAGATGGTTGAAGAAAAGAAACATGTTGGCAAATGCTTCGATTGTGGTGGGCCAACAGAACTCGTTGAGCTAGATGTTAACAAGGGAACTAAGATTATGCGGTGTCAAGTCTGTGGGTTATTCCATTTTTATAAAAAAGATTTATTGGGTAGATGGAAACTTCTCAAAGTTTCCAAGGTAGGTAGCGTTGAAGGCACTAATCTTTAGGGCAACAAAATACACTGGTTCATTGTGTAATTTTTGTCTCTGCTTTTTTGCGTTCTTCTTCTTGAAGAACCCTTCTTAAGACTTTGCCAACCATTGTCATGGGCAATTCTTTGCGGAACTCCACTTCCCTTATTGCCTTGTAAGGCGCCACCTTCTCATTCACGAAATCCATTATTTCCTTCTCCGTCGCCGTCATCCCTTCCTTCAAAACAACAAAAGCCTTTGGAATCTCACCCGCAACAGGGTCTGGTTTGCCTATAACTCCGCAAAGTTTCACGGCTGGATGCTCATATAGAACATCTTCCAATTCTCTTGGGTAAACGCTGTAGCCCTTATATTTTATTAGGTCTTTTTTGCGGTCTGTAATGTAAAAGTAGCCGTCCTCATCCATTTTTCCAATGTCACCAGTGTAAAGCCAACCACCCCTCAAAACTTGAGCTGTTTCTTCAAGCATTTTCCAATAACCTTTCATGACTTGTGGTCCTTTTACAACAAGTTCGCCTGTTTCGCCTGGCGCAAGTTCCTTTTCGCCTGTTTCAGCATCCATTATTTTTGCGTCTGTGTCAGGCCAAGGTATGCCTATTGAGCCAACTTTAACGGTTTTCATTGACTTGTCCAGTGGGTTGCAGTGGGTTACAGGTGAGGATTCTGTTAAGCCATAACCTTCCACAAGGACGCCGCCGATCACTTCCATGAACTTTTTCTGAATTTCCGGCGGAAGTGGCGCAGAACCAGATATGCAGAAACGCACTGATGTGCAGTCGTATTTGCCAAGGTCTGGATGGGCTAAAAGCATTGCGTACATTGTTGGTGCTCCACAGAAAACTGTAACCTTATACTTTTGTATGGCTTGGAAGGTGCTTACGGCGTCAAAGCGTGGAAGTAAAACAATTCTCCCACCTATGTATATGGGGGCGTTCATGCCTGTTGTCATGCCGTAAATGTGAAAGAGCGGCAACACTGCCAAAAAGGTTTCTTCACCTTCCATCACATCCTTAAGCCAAGCCTTGCACATTATGGCATTTGAAACCAAATTCATATGCGTTAACATAGCGCCCTTCGATGTTCCAGTGGTTCCACCAGTGTACTGCAGCGCCACCAAATCCTCTCGGGGGTTTATCTCCACCTTCGGCGGGTTTGGAGGATACTTATCCACAAGTTCTTTAAAGAAGTAAACGTTAGGTTTGCGTTCAACTTTTTGGGATGGAATCTTTTTCAACAAAGAACCTAAGAAAGCTGTGGCCCCGGGCATGTAATCTTTCAAGCTTGCCACAATCACTCTTTGTAGTTTTGTTTTCTGCCAAACTTTCTCCACTATGGGATAGAGCAAGTCTAAAACAACTATAGTTTCGGCTTCAGAATCGTTAAGTTGATGTTCCACTTCCCGCTCTTTATATAGCGGACTTATGGCTGTTACAATGGCTCCTGTTTTTGTAGCGCCATAATATGCCATTATGAATTGAGGAATGTTAGGCAAGAAAATGGCAACTTTATCGCCCTTTTTCACGCCGAAATCTGTGAGGGCTGCTGCGAACTTGTCTGTAAGTGTGTCCAGTTCCTTATAGGTGATTTTTCTATCAAAATAGATTATTGCTGTTTTGTCGGGATATTTTCCCGCGGTGTCTTTCAGAAATTGGAAGAGTGGAGTTTCGGGATAATCTATGTGTTTAGGAACGCCTTCAGGCCAAAACTTGTACCATGGTTTTTCGAGCGCTTCCTCCTTCTTTTCAATTTTTTCTTCCTTTAATTTTTTCTTTCTAGGACACATTACCAACCCTAATCTTAAATATTAGAGATGATGGGGTAATAATACTTTCTACAATGGGGTCAACCTTTGAAGACAGAAATGGTTTGGATTAACTGTGAAAACTTGCGACTTTATGGCGAACTGCACATTCCAGACCATGTTCCAGCACCAGCCTTACTCATCTGCCACGGCATGAACGCCCACGGCTTTCACACCATCAAAATTTATCAAAAATTAGCAAAAAAGGCATGCGAAAACGGTTTTGTCACGTTGCTCTTCGACTTTAGAGGAGTTGGAAAAAGCCTTGGAAATTTTGACTATGGCTTTGGCGAACAAAAAGACGTCAAATGTGCCATCAACTATTTAGCCTCAAGGACGGAGGTTATTTCTGACAAGATTTTTGTTTTAGGTCACAGTTTAGGCGGAGCAGTTTCGCTTTATTCTGTCCAAAATGATAATCGCATTAAAGGGCTTATTTTGTGGTCAACGCCAAACAACCATGATTACAATGTTAAAAAATTCATTACCCGCACAAGGGGAAAAAGCGGCTTATATTGGTTCCTGCTTTTCTCTTGGATTGATAAGCTCTTTGACACTTCAAAATTGTTTAAACTGGAAGTTTTTGGAATAAAGTTACGCCCAAAAAATGTTAGAGAGAAACTCATGAAGCTCAATGAATGTGAGGCTGTAACAAAACTAGGCGCTATTCCACTGTTGGTTGTGATAGGTGATGCTGACGTTCTTGTGGGCGTTGAAGAAGCCCGCCAAGTTTTCGAGTTGGCAAAAGAGCCAAAAACTTTCTTGATAATTGATGGCGGTGACCACATTTATGGTGGAAAAGAAGAGACGGTTATAACTGAAACTTTGAATTGGATAAAAAGTGGAAATAAAATTGCTATGGCGGAACAAACTCGTATGTGGCGTAGCCTTCAGGTGAAATCTTTGCCACAAGCTTAACTTTCATTCCAACGCTAATTTGTGACAATTTAAAGCCTGTCAGCCACGCTAGAACTCGCACGCCTTCTTTAAGTTTGCCAATTGCCACAGTGTAAGGCTTATATTGCTGAAACGTTGTGGGTCTGACAACAACATGCGTGAAAGTTTCAATTTCTGCTTCGCTGCTTAGTTCAATCCAATCCATTTCCGAAGATAAACATTCTGGGCAGTCAGCCGATGGTGGAAAGTACACTTTTCCACATTTTTTGCATTTTGTTGCGTAAACTTTCCCTTCTTTCAAGCCTTCCCAAAACTTTAACGTCTTGCTTATTGGTATTTCCTGAACGATTTTTATTTCTCTGGATTTTATTGTTGGCATACTTGACATATCCATCATCTCCTCAATATGGTAACATAACAGTAATGCCCAGTTCCGCCCACGTTATGAGCTAAGCCTATGTAATTTTTCAGCGGAACTTGCCTTCCTCTTTCCACAGCTTCTTCACGAAGTTGTTTTGTAACTTCGTAAATCATGGAGCAACCAGTCGTGCCAATGGGATGCCCCTTAGCTTTTAAGCCGCCATCAATGTTCACTGGAATTTTTCCGCCAATTTCCGTCTGTCCCTCACGGATGAGTTTTGCGCCTTCACCTTTGCTGCAAAATCCCAAATCCTCGTAAGCCATTATCTCTGCTATTGTAAAACAGTCGTGAACATCTGCGAAGTCAACTTGCTCTGGAGTGATTCCAGCCATTTTATATGCCATTTTGGCTGCGTGCACGCTGGCTTCTAAACCCACATAATCCAATCTTTTGCTCAGATTTGCCGTTCCAGAGGAATAGCCGATTCCCGCAACCCAAACTGGAGTGTCTATGCCTAACTCTTTGACTTTTTCTTCTGAAGCCAAAATTACAGCTGCGGAACCATCTGTCATTGGGCAACAGTCAAAAAGTTTCAATGGTGAGGCTATAACCATTGAAGATAAAACATCGTCAACTGTTATTCTGTTCTGAAGGTGCGCTAAGGGATTCATGGAGCCATACTTATGATTTTTCACAGCCACCAAAGCCAAATCTTCCTCAGTAGTTCCAAACTTTGCCATATGAGCAGTGGCATGCAAAGCATAATAGGCTGGAAAAGTTGGTCCGAAATTGTGAAATTCCCATAGGTAATATCCTGCTCTCCCAATCCATTCCATAGCAGTTGGAGTGTCAATTTCCCTCATTTTCTCAACGCCTAAAGCCATGGCAATTTCTGCTTGCCCACTTGCAATTGTGGAGTAAGCTGCTTGAAAGGCTGCGCTACTGCTTGCACATGCTGCCTCACATCGAACCAAACCCGCCTTTGTGAGACCGCAATATTCAGCCGCTACAACCGCTGGAAGCAGCTCTTCATACCAAGCTCCAGCCCCTGTGGTTCCTACAGCCACGAATTCCACATCTTTTGCGGTTATTCCAGCATCCTCCAGCGAAGGCTTCACAGCCTCAAAAGCTAATTCTGACACGTTCACGTCGCTTCTGTTTCCGAATTTAGAGTTGCCAACTCCTATTACAGCTACTTTTCTCATTTCAATCCCTTTCTTAGTGTGTTTAAACATAGAAAAGAGGGTTGTGTTTAGAAAAGACGGTAGGGTTACTTGCCTTTAAACTCGGCTTTTCTACGGGACATGAAGGCTTCTACGCCCTCTTTCAAGTCTTCTGTGGAGAATGCTAGTCCCATCAGCCCAGACTCAAGTCTTAATCCGACTTCTAATGGCACTTGTGTTCCAAAGTTTAGGGCATGCTTTGCATATTTCATGGCTATCGGCGGACCTTCAGCAAGCTTGGTTGCCAGTGTTCGCGCTTCTTCTCTGAGCTTTTCGTAGTGCACAACTTTATGGACAAGCCCTATCCTTAAGGCTTCTTCAGCTTTCACTCTGCCTCCAAGCATAACCATCTCCTTCGCCCTTGCCAAACCTACAATGCGCACAAGCCTTTGAGTTCCGCCCCATCCGGGAATCAAACCTAAGCCTATCTCTGGGCTTCCAAGCTCTGCATGTTCAGCTGCTATCCTAAAGTCGCATGCTAGGGCTAGCTCTAAGCCGCCTCCGAGGGCGAATCCGTTTATTGCAGCTATGACTGGTTTGGACATTTCTTCTATTTTGCCGAAAACTTTCTGTCCAGACCTTGAGAATTCCTCAGCCTTTGTTGGTGTAGCCTTTGGAAACATTGTCACGTCTGCGCCGGCGCTGAAGGCTCTGTCGCCTTCACCAGTTATTATTAAACATCTTATTGATGGGTCTTTTTCAGCCATGTCTAAGGCGTCTGCAAGTTCTTCCATTAGAACATCGTTAAAGGCGTTTAATCTATGGGCTCTGTTTAGTATTATCCACAATAGACTTTGTTCTCTTTCAATTTTTATTGTTTCATACGCTTTACTCAAAGTTTTTCACCACACCATCCTTTGCAACTGCACATATAATATTTTAGTTCACTTCCTTAATACTTTCTCAACAAATACTTTAGAACTGTCAGCTTCTGGATTTCGCTTGTTCCCTCGTAAATTTCAGTTATCTTTGCATCCCTATGATACCTTTCAACCCGGTAATCGCCTAAATAACCATATCCACCAAGCGTTTGAATTGCAAAGTCCGTAACTTCCATGGCTACGCGACCAGCATAGTGTTTTGCCATGGCTGTTGCCATTGGGTCTAATTTTCCAACATCCGCAAGCCAAGCTGCTCTGTAAGTGAGCCATCTCGCAGCCTCAATTTTTGTCATGGCTTCAGCTAATCCGCAGCCTATTAGTTCGTGTTGGAGTATGGGCTGTCCGAAGGCTTCCCTTTGTTTGGAGTATTTGAAGGCTATTTCCCATGCTCCTTGTGCCATGCCAACTGCTTGGGCTGCCACACCCACGCGGGTTTTGTCGAAGAACTCCATGGAGCTGTAGAAGCCTCTGTTTAGTTCGCCGACAATGTTCCAGTCTGTCACTTTGACATTGTTGAAAACGACTTCTCCTGTTACTGAACATCTTATTCCCATTTTGTTATGAAGTTTTGTTGTTTCAAGTCCAGGCGTGCCTTTTTCTACAACAAAGAGGGTTTCGCCTCTGTAGGTTGGTCTAACTTTCGTGTCTGTCTGCGTTAGAACAACTATGAAGTCGGCGAGAGTGGCGTTTGTTATGAAGGTTTTTGTGCCATTTATCCACCACTCGTTTCCATATTTTGTGGCCGTCGTCTCCATACGTGTTATGTCGCTTCCGCTAACGTTTGGCTCAGTAAAAGCTGCGGCTGACATTGTTTCACCTTTGCATATGGATGGAAGATACTTTTCCTTCTGCTCTTTTGACCCATAAGCCAAGAGAAGTTCGCTTCCAAAGTTTCCGCTGGAAACAGCAACGCCAAGCGAAGAATCAGCCCTACACATTTCTTCAATAACCAAGCATGTCTCCAGCAAACCGCATCCTTGTCCGCCGTACTCCTGTGGGAAAAACATGCTTGTGAAACCAAGCTTTGCAGCTTTCCTATAAAGCTCCAGTGGAAACTCCTCTTTCTTATCCAGTTCCAAGGCAAGTTCTGGCTTAAACTCTTTATCGCAGAACTCTTTGACGGCGTTTTTTATTGCCAACTGCTCTTCTGTCAACTCAAACTTCATCAGTAGAACCCCCTTCCAGCTTTTTTGCCAGTCCACCCTTTGCTGACGTATTCTTCCAAAAGGGGACATGGCTTATAAAGTTCCATATTATATTTTGCGTACAATTCCTTAAGCCTATTAAGCACAGTGTCCAAGCCAGTTCTGTCCGCATACTCGCAAGGTCCAGAAGGCCAATAGGTTCCCAACTTCATTCCAGTGTCAATGTCTGCCGGATTTGCAGCATCATCATGGATAAGCCAAGCTGCTTCATTAATAGCTACAGCCCATGACCTTTCAACGTCATATTCCTCAAGCAAGTTAAACGGTATCCTTGGTCTTCCCTTAGTCCAATCATAGAAGCCTACGCCTGTTTTTTGTCCAAGTTTGCCTCCTTTCACTAAGGGTTCTATCACTTCTGCGCAGGGTTTCATTCTTTCTCCATAAGCCTCATACAAGATTTTGCCAACTTCGTAAGCTATGTCTAAGCCGACGAAATCTGCCAGTTCAAACCAGCCCATTGGAAAGCCGCCGCTGTATTTTACGGATGCGTCTATTCCCTCTTTTGTGGTTTCTCCTCTGTGGTAAGCCCAGAAAGCCTCGTTGAAAACTGCTCCCAATATTCTGTTCACTATAAAGCCCCTTACGTCTTTTCGCACTACTATTGGCGTTTTTCCAAGTTTTTTGGCAAGCTCCGCAAGCATGTTTATGGTTTCTTGGCTTGTGCTTTCGCCTTTTATAACTTCAACCAAAGCCATCAGCTGGGGTGGGTTGAAGAAGTGCATTCCAGCCACTTTGTCTGGGCGTTTTGTTGCTTTTCCCATTTCTGTTATGCTTAATGTTGAAGTGTTTGATGCAAATATGGCATGAGAAGGAGCCAACTGGTCGAGGGTGGCGAAAACCTTCTTTTTTATTTCAATGCTTTCCAAAACTGCTTCTATTGCTAGGTCTATGTCTTTTGCTGCTTGCTCATAACTTGTTGTCGTAGTTATCCGCGCTAAAGTGGCTGCCGCATCCTCCGCCCTTATTCGCTTCTTCTCCACAAATTTGTCGAGGCTCCATTTAATTTTCTCCTTCCCCTTTTGAAGTAGTTCGTCGCTTATGTCCACCATTGCAACTTCATAGCCAGCCATTGCCAAAAGTTGAGCTATTCCATGACCCATTGCTCCAGAACCTATAACTGCCGCTTTTTTCAAATTTCCAATTGCCACAATTTTTCCTCCTTTTAATGCATAATGTTGAATGTTGGCAAAGGTAATAAAATTTTTGAGGGAACTAAAGCCAATATTCCCTTAAAATTATCTGATTTCGGAAAAAATAGAAAAAAGAAGAATATTATGCTTGTTTTTGCAAGAAATTAATTATTGTTAATTTCTGAATTTCACTTGTTCCTTCGTAGATTTCCGTGATTTTCGCACAGCGATGGAACCGTTCCACATGATAGTCTGCTAAATAGCCATATCCTCCAAATATTTGAATGGCATCGTCCGTAACTTCCATGGCTACACGGCTAGCGTAAGCTTTCGCCATAGAAGTCGCCATTGCGTTTGGCTTCTCTTTGTCGTATAACCATGCTGCCTTATACGTCATTAAGCGGGCTGATTCTATTTTCATGGCCATTTCAGCAAGTTTGAAGGATACTCCTTGAAAGTTTATTATTGGTTGTCCAAACTGTTTGCGAGTTTTAGCATAGTTTAAGGCTTTTTCGAAGGCACCTTGAGCCATACCTACCGCTTGGGCTGCAACAGTTATGCGGGTTCCGTCAAAAAGTTCCAGTGTATAATAGAAGCCCTTGTTTAACTCGCCAACCAAGTTTGTTTCAGGCACTTTCAAATCGCTTAGGGAAAGCGAACCTGTCACGCAAGGTTTTATGCCCATCTTTCCATGAAGTTTTGTGGCTTCTAAACCCGGCATGCCCTTTTCGGCTAAGAATAAGCTTTGTCCGCGATGAGATGGTGTTGCGTTTGGGTCTGTTTGGCATAATATTATGAAAGTGTCTGCTATCGGAGCGTTTGTAATGAATTCTTTAGCGCCGTTGATAACCCATTCGTTTTCCTTTTTAACGGCTGTTGTATCCATTCGTGTTATGTCGCTTCCATGCTCTGGCTCTGTGAAAGCGGCAGCGGCAATTTTCTCACCTTTCGCAAGAGGCGGAATATACTTTTCTTTTTGCTCTTCACTTCCATGCCTAAGAAGCACATCTGGCACCATTAGGTTTCCAAGCGATATAG
Source organism: Bathyarchaeia archaeon (assembly GCA_049969855.1). Lineage (GTDB taxonomy): Archaea > Thermoproteota > Bathyarchaeia > Bathyarchaeales > Bathycorpusculaceae > JASEJA01. Next base: position 17,170 of record JBMFOB010000014.1, read on the forward strand.
CCACTCCTAAACCTGGGTCAACCCGGCACATTTCTTCAACAGCTATGCAGTCTTCTAGGACGCCGTAGCCTTGTCCACCATATTCGGTTGGTATTCTCATGCTTGTAAATCCAAGTTGGGCTGCCTTTTTGTAAAGAGCCATCGGAAAATCTTCTTTTTGGTCGTATTCTAGGGCGAGTTCTGGCGTGAACTCTTTTTCGCAGAATTCGCGTACAGCACGCTTTATTTCTTGTTGCTCTTCATTCAGTTTAAACTCCATTTTCGGTTTTCCCCTTTAAGGTTTAGAGTTTAGGCTTTCTGTCCCTTCATTTCATAAATCTTGTTTTTCAGAGACGGCACAATTTTGAACAAATCTTCAACAACACCGTAGTCTGCAAAGCTGAATATTGGAGCGTTGGGGTCCTTGTTTATGGCTATTACTAGGTCAGAGTTTTTCATTCCCAAGACATGTTGGAAGGCGCCACTTATTCCAACAGCAATGTAAAGTTTAGGTTTGACGGTTTTTCCTGAACTCCCAACTTGGCGGTCGCTGGGAAGCCAGCCCTTATCCACTATTGGGCGTGAACAGGCTAAAACTGCACCAATTGTTTTGGCAAAATCCTCTACGAGGGGTATGTTGCTTTGGTCTTTTATTCCGCGTCCTATTCCAACAAGTTTTTCTGCTGCTGTTATGTCCACTCCGCCAGGAGGCGGCAAAATGTATTGGATGAAACGTTTGGTGGTTACCTCTTCTGCAAGAGGTGATGGTTTTTCTATTATTTCCCCATTTATTGGCGTTGCGGGTTTCTGTGCTGCAAAAGCTGCTTGCCGAACTGTTACCATGTAACTTTCTGCTTTGCGCATTGTCGCCTTAACGTTCACTTTCCCACCATACATTTGCCTAGTAACAGTTAATGTGTCACCTTCCCATGCGAGGTCTATACAATCAGTTGCAAGCGGCAAATTCAAGGCTGCGGCAAGTCTTGGAGCCAATTCTATGCCATAAGACGTGTGACCAATCAATGTTAAGGTTGGCTTGTATTCTTTTATGAGGCTTGTTAGCGCTTTTTGATAAGCGTCAGAATTGAAGTTTTCAAGTTTTGCATCTTCCACCACCAAAACTTTTCTGGCATACTCTGACAGCGCTTTTGCTTTTTCTTTAACTTCCTTGCCAAGGATTACAGCAGTCAATCCCATGTTTGCTTTTTCAGCGGTTTCTTTGGCTTTCGTCAACATCTCATAAGTTATATCGCGAATTTGTCCTTGCCTATGCTCTGCTAAAACAAAAATTTCCGTCATTTATATCAGCCCCCTTGCTTTTAGGATTTCAGCAATTTTTGCGGCAACCTCATCTGGAGTTCCTTTGAGAAATTCTGCCTGTTTTTCGGCTGGCGGCACATAAAGCTTCTCTATTCTAAGCCAAGAACCAGCCTCGCCCACGTCTGTTTCAGACAAGCCAGTGTCCGTTAACGTCATCACTTTTATTTCTTTTTGCATAGCCTTTCGAATGCCCATTATTGAAACATAGCGTGGCTCGTTAATGCCCGTTTGAACCGAAATCAGCGCTGGCAACTTTATTTCAAGCTGCTCCTCTAATCCGCCTTCCAATTCACGGTTAACTTTTGCTGCTCCAGTTTCCAACTCGATTTTTTTAGCCATCGTTGTGTGGGGAATTCCAAGCATCTCAGCCAGTATTGGACCTACCATGGCATAGCCGTCGTCGCCAGCCTGCATTCCCGTCAAAATCAAGTCATAATGAAGGTTCTTGATGACGCTGTGTAAAATTTTTGCCGTGGCATAAGCGTCTGAACCAGCAAATTTTGGGTCTGTTAAGCGTATGGCTTTGTCTGCTCCGCGGGCTAAACACTTTCGCAGTGTGCTGTCTGAATCTTCAGCGCCTATGGTTATGGCTGTAACTGTTCCGCCAAACTTCTCTTTAATGCGCACAGCCTCTTCCAAAGCGTAATCGTCCCACTCGTTAATGTCAAAGACCAAACCAGCCTTTTCTATGCCTTTGCCGCTGGCATCAATTTTTAGTTCCGCCTCTGCCGTTTCCGGAACATGTTTAACACAAACAACAATATCCAATTCGCTTTACTCTCCATTAGACTTGAGTTTTGATTACACTCGCATTTCATATAATTTTTGCTTGCAAAACACCTTTCCTGATCATTCAAATAGCCATAAAAACCTTGATAGCAAAAAACTAGAGGGGGGAGGGTGCTATTGGTTTATTTTTTATTCATTAAATATTGATGAATTGCCCTTGCAGCCTTTTTACCTGCGCCCATAGCGCTTATTACTGTTGCTTCGCCAGTTACAATGTCTCCGCCAGCATAAACCCCTTCAAGGCTTGTTTTTCCATTTTCATCCACAACAATTGTGCCCCACTTCGTAACCGTCAATCCTTGCGTTGTGCGTTGAATAATCGGGTTTGGCGTCCGTCCAATGGCAACAATAACCGTGTCCACATCCATAACGAATTCTGAACCCTTAACTGGAACTGGTCTCCGTCTGCCGCTTTCGTCTGGCGGTCCAAGCTCCATGCAGATGCATTCCATCTGTTTAACCCAGCCTTTTTCGTCGCCGATAAACCTTGTTGGGTTAGCCAAAAACTTGCAGATTATGCCTTCCTCTTCTGCATTTTCGATTTCCTCTTTGCGGGCTGGCATCTCCTCCCTTGAACGCCTATAAACAATGCACACTTCTTCAGCGCCCAAACGAAGGGCTGAACGGGCGCTATCCATGGCAACATTGCCTCCACCAATAACTGCCACATGCTTGCCAATTCTTATAGGTGTATCATAAACTGGAAAAGCATAAGATTTCATCAAATTAACCCTAATCAAAAACTCGTTTGCACTGTAAATTCCGCCCAAGTTTTCGCCTGGCACGCCCAAAAATTGGGGCAAACCAGCACCAGTTCCAATGAAAACTGCGTCAAAACCCTCCTCTTTAAGCAGTTCTGGAATTGTATGGATTCTGCCAATCAAATAGCCTAAACGCAGTTCCACACCCAACTTTTTAATGTAATCAACCTCTGCCTGAACAATGCTTTTTGGTAAACGAAACTCTGGAATTCCATAAACCAGGACGCCTCCTGGCAAATGTAAAGCCTCAAAAATCACCACTTTATGTCCCAACTTGGCTAGGTCTGCAGCGGCTGTTAAACCAGCTGGTCCAGCGCCTATGATTGCCACTTTTTTCCCTGTTGCTGGAGCTTTTTCTGGAACTGTAACGCCTCTTTGCCTTTCCCAATCAGCCACAAACCTTTCTAACCTGCCAATGTTTACTGGGTCTCCAACCTTTCCAAGAACACAGTTCATTTGACACTGTTCTTCTTGGGGACAAACCCGCCCACAAATTGCTGGAAGACTATTCTTTTCCTTAATCTTTTTGACAGCTTCGTCGAATTTTCCTTCCCTAATGAATTTAATGAAGGCTGGAATGTCAATTTCTACTGGGCATCCTGGAACGCATTGGGGTTTTGGGCATTGTAAACAGCGGCTTGCTTCTTCAATGGCTTGCTCTTCAGTATAGCCCAAGGCAACTTCGTTAAAGTTGTGTCTGCGAACTTCTGGCTTCTGCTTTGGCATGGGCACGGCTTTCTTCTTAACTTTTGGTTTAGGCTTATTTTCCGCCACAGCCGCAACCTCCAAGTTTTTCCCATAAGAGGGAGCTAAGCCTCTCTTCTGGCAGAAACATCCTCTGCCTATTAATTAATCCATCAAAATCCACCATGTGTCCGTCAAATTCTGGGCCGTCAACGCATGCGAATTTCGTTTTTCCGCCAACTGTGACTCTGCAGACGCCGCACATTCCCATTCCATCAACCATTATAGGCGTCAAAGTCACGATTGTTGGAATGCCAAAAGGCTTGGTGATTTCGGAGACGGTTTTCATCATAACTACTGGTCCCATGGCAATGCAACGGTCAAACTTCTCTTTTTTAATAAGCTCTTTCAGAAAACCTAAGCCCTTATAGCCTTTTGAGCCATCATCCGTTGCCACATAAAACTTGTGACTTAAAGCTTTCATCTCATCTTCAAAAAACAGCAAATCCTTTATCCTCGCCCCAATAACAGTTGTAGCGGTGTTGCCAGCCTCCCTTAAGGCTTTAACTTGCAAAAGCATCGGGGCAATCATAACTCCACCGCCGATGCACAAAACATTTCCAAACTTCTTAATTTCAGAAGGATTTCCCAATGGTCCAGTAATGTTGGTTATACAGTCTCCTTCTTTGAGGAGCCCAAGCTGCTTTGTCGTTTTTCCAACCTCGTTGAAAACGAAGGTTATTGCTCCCTTTTTTCTATCATAACCAGCTATTGTTAATGGTATACGTTCGCCCTTCTCGCCAAGAATTAGTATTATGAATTGTCCCGGCTGCGCTTTTTCAGCTATGTCTGGAGCCTTTACCTCAAACAGTTTGATTTTTGGGGCTAGCTCCTTTTTTGTGACAATTTCATACACTTTCTTTTGCCTCCGCAGTTTCAATTTTTAACGGTGGCATAGCGGCTATCTTTTTGAAAAATTCTTCAAATTTCTGGTTAAATTCTCCAACGCATCTGGGTGAAACCGTGAAAAGTTCAAATCGCTCAAGCAATCCACTCTTTTTTAGGAAGTTTTTAAGCACATCCATATTTCTTTCGGCGGTTTCCCTTCCCTCTTGAAGCTTACAGTCTTCCGCAGAACAAACAACAGCCATAACCCCATCAAAGCCGCTGTGTAGGGCTTCAACGACGTGAACTGGGTCAAGAGCCTTAAAGCATGGAATTTCCATGACTACAGCCTTCTTCTTAAAAAGTAGGCATTCTGGGTCGTCTAAACAGGAAAATTCTGACCATTGACAGCAGAAGACAAGTATTGATGAAAAGCTGGCTTCGGTTTTCATTTTTCTTGCAGCTTCTCCATAAAGCCTTACTAATTTGCTAATGTTTTCAAATTCGAAACCTTTAACTTGAATTGCCAAATGCGGACAAACAAGTGCACATGCTCCACAACCCATGCACGCTTCCTGAACTATTCGCGGAGTCGCAAATTCTTCGGCTTCTATTGCGCCGTAGGGGCAGATGAAAACGCATTTGTCGCAGCCAACACATTTTTCCGTGTCATAAACAGCCTTATGCGAATACTTAATAACTTTCAAAGCTTCTTTGCTGAAGCCTAACTGCTCCAGAACAGCCTTTCCAAGCATAAGCCTTCGCGTGTTAATTTTTGTTCCCCTTTTGAAGCGGCAAAACTCGTCTTCACATTGGATGGAAACAATGTTTTTTATGCCAGAATTTAACGCCTTAAAAATGAATTCCGTTGGCACTCTTCCAGAACAAGGTATGCGCAATGGAATGTAATTTTTCATGTTTAAACCTTGACTTTCCAGAATATCTTCAATCTCACATGTGGCTGGAGAGTTTCCTCTGCACATGAGAACAAGTGTATCGCTTTTTTCTTTTTCTCGCATACAATTAACATAGTTTAGCAAGCTTTCATAATCGTAATAGACTATTTCTATTGCCAACGACGGACATGCGCTGTAACATATTCCGCAAACTTGGCATTTTTGAAGGTCTATTTCCACTTTTCCAGTTTCAGAGTCCCGTTTTATAGCTTCATAAGGGCATAGGGAATGGCATATTGAACATCTGCTACAATAATCTTGGTTAATAGTTATTGCAGCGGCGCATGGTTCACTCATCTGAATCTCTCCAAAGCTCTTTTCAGTTAACGGTTTTGCTTCAAATTTGCGTTAAGCTAGAATTCATGAAAGGGGTGTTCCAGAAATATAATGATTTTGGAATAATGCTTACGGTTTATAATAGTAAGGTCTTCGAATGTAGCCATAAGCCTCTAAAGAAGCGGTTATGCCTTGTCCCACAGCAGTTCCAACCTGCTTAACGGGATGGTTTGTGACATCGCCAGCAGCGTAAACCCCAGGAATGTTTGTTCTTTGGCGAATGTCAACCAAAATGTAACCTTCATTGTCAACGGCAACGCCAGCCTCTTTTGCTAGTTGACTGTTTGGGTCTTCTCCAACCTGAACAAAAACGCCGTCAACCGGCAACTCCTTAGTTTCCTTGGTCTTATTATTAAAAAGTATAACCTTGTTAACCAGCCTTTCGCCTTTAATCTCGTTGATTTCAGTGTTCCACAAAATTTCAATGTTATCCTTAGCTTTCAGTGCCTTTACAAGCGTCTCCTCTGCCCTAAATTCTTCTCTGCGATGGGCAATTTTAACTTGGGAGGCTATGTCTGCCAAGTATAAAGCTGTTATGACAGCCGAGTTTCCGCCACCGAGAACAAGCACATTTTTCCCCTTAAACAATGGTCCGTCACAAATGCCGCAGTAACTAACGCCTCTACCGCGAAATTCCTTTTCTCCTGGAACGCCGATTTCACGGTAATGCGAACCAGGAGCGATTATAACAGTTTTTGTTTCATATGTGGTTTTGTTTGTTTTTATGATTTTTTTGTCACCCTTAAGGTTCATTTCGAGAACTTTTTCGAATTCATGGATTGTGGCGCCGGCTTTTCTGCAGTGAGCAACCATTTTTTGGGCTAGTTCCATTCCGTTTGTGCTTTGAAAACCTGGGTAGTTCTCGATTAAGGGAGCATCGGCCATTGTTCCTCCAGCCAATTTCTCATCCAAAACAAGTGTTTTCAGTCCACTTCTTGCGCCATAAATTCCAGCGGCTAAGCCTGCAGCGCCTCCGCCGATGATTACGAGGTCCCAACTTTCCATGTCAAGCAACCTTTAAACAAATAGTTTGAAATGTGTTTAAATGGATTATGCCTAATAATCCTCGTCTTCGTAATCCAAGTCTGCGATTTCTATTTCATAACATTCTTGGCATAGTCCATCAAAGGTTTCATATTCTTCTTTTGTGATTTTTCTGCCGCACCTTATGCACTCGTAAACTTCCTTTTTCTCATTCATGTTACATGAAGTCTCCGAACATCATTAGCGATTCTTCAGTCATCTGGTCATCCCAGCATTCCCAGCACATTCCATCATAGGCTTCATATTCTTCTCGGCTAATCTCTCGACCGCAAACTGAGCAGTAATATTTTTCTTCAGTTTCCTCTTTTTTCTGTTTTTTCAAGTAAAACCGCCACTATTATTTACATGAGCGATGATAGCCTAAAAACGTTGTGAATTAGAGAGCAAGAGCTAATAACTCTGCTATGTCCATCACTTGGATTTTTCCTTCATTTCCAGTAGTTTTCACAGCGTCCTCAAGTGTTAAGAGACAGAAGGGGCAAGCTACAGCCAATATTTCGGCGCCAGCAGCAACAGCATCTTTAACGCGGGTTTCTGCTAAGCGTGGTCCTGGAATGTCAACCCACATTCTTCCGCCGCCGCCTTCGCAGCATAGGCTTCTTGCTCTTGAGCGGTCGAATTCCAGCAGTGTTACGCCTGGTATGCTTTCAATGACTTTTCTGGGTTCTTCGTAGATGTTGTTTTGTTTTCCAAGGAAGCATGGGTCGTGATAGATAACTTTCTTTTTCAATTCTTTTGAGAAGGTTAATTTTTTGTCGTCAATTAGTTTTGCAAGCAGTTGCGAGTGATGTTGAACTTCGAAACTGTTTTGGTTGTATCGGTTTTTGAAGGCGTGAAAACCATGCGGACAATTTGTCACTGTCTGTTTTATGTTGTATTTGTTGAAGATTTTCATGTTCTCCTCAACCAGAAATTCGAATAAACCCTTTTCGCCCATGCCATAAACTTCGCTTCCACAGCAGTTTTCCTCATCGCCTAAAATGCCAAAATTTAAACCCGCCTTCTGGAAACACATGACAATGCTTTTGGCTACATTTTGAACCCTTGGGTCGTAGGCTGAAGTGCAACCCACATAGTACAAGATTTCTGCGCCTTGAGAAACATGCTTGACGTTTAAGCCTTGAGCCCATTCAGAACGTTTGCTGCGGATTCTAGCCCATGGATTTCCATTTTTGAATATGCTTTCAAGAGCGTCACGAATTGTTGGTGCAATTTGCCCTTCTTCAACCGCCATGCTTCGAATATCAATTAAAAATTCGTAGGGGTTAAGGTCTTTTGGGCATCTGACACCGCAGGTGGAGCATGTTGTGCAACTCCACAACTCATTCTGCGGATGTATCGTCAACTTGCCCAAGGCGGAGACTTCTCGCATGTATCTCCTAATGTTCAGGTTAGCCTTTCTTGAAACTGGGCAAGAGCCAGTGCACATTCCACATTGAATACATTCGAGAAGCTTATGTTTTTGGATGAGTTCTTGAACGTTCATTTTATACATCACTTTTTGTTGCCTTTAAGGGTAAGATTTTTAATAAGTGTTTTCCCTTCTATGAAACCAAACGCATAATGAAAACTGGAGATTAACGCCAATGGAGAAGAAAATGCCGAAAATTGGAATCTTTGTTTGTGAATGCGGCGGAAACATAGGCGATGTGGTAGACGTTAAAGCCGTTGTTGAGGCAGTTAAAAACTGGGAAGGCGTAGTCACAGCAAAATACCACAGATATTTATGCAGCAAACCAGCCCAAGAAATGATACTTGAAGCCATAAAAAAAGAAAAACTTGACAGAGTAGTTGTTGCAAGCTGCACCCCAAGAATGCACCTGACAACTTTTCAGAACGTTCTCGAAAGGGCTGGCTTAAACCCATACATGCTGGAGTTTGTAAACATAAGAGAGCAAGATTCTTGGGTTCATGGAACCCATGGATTATCCCCAGAAGCCACAAAGAAGGCTATAAGCCTAATAAGAGGCGGATACGAGCGAAGTTTAGAGCTTGAACCCCTACAGCCTATAAGCGAAAAAGGTTCAAGAGAAATTCTCATAATAGGCGGAGGAATAGCAGGTATAACTGCAGCTCTTGAGCTTGGCTATTTAGGCTTTAAGGTTCACTTAGTGGAGAGAAAACCAAGCATAGGCGGCAACATGGCAAAGTTAACAAAAGTTTTCCCAACATTGGACTGCGCCCAATGCATACTCACACCAAGAATGGCTGAGGTTGGAAGAAACCCAAACGTGAACTTGCTGACCTATGCGGAAGTGCAAGAGGTTAGCGGAAGACCTGGCAATTATGCAGTTAAGGTTTTCATGAAGCCCCGCGGCGTGGATGTCGAAAAGTGCAGAAGTTGTGGTGTATGCGCAAAAGTTTGTCCTGTATCAGTTCCAGACGAATTTAATGAGGGTTTATCACAACGGAAAGCGGCTTACATAGAGTTTCCGCAAGCTGTCCCATCCGCTTACGCCATAGACTTTAAAGCATGCACCAAATGCCGAAAATGCGAGCAACTTTGCCCAGCTAAAGCCATAAACATAGACGACCCAGGAAAAACTGTTGAGTTAAATGTTGGAGCAATAATTTTGGCTACAGGCTACGAACTTTATGATGCACATAAATTGGAAATTTATGGTTATGGCAACTATAAAGATGTTATAACAATGATGGATTTGGAAAGGCTCACTTCTGCCACTGGACCAACCGGCGGCTTCGTTAAGCGTGCCGACGGAAGTGATGTGCGTAAAATGGCGATTGTTCTATGTGCCGGTTCGAGGGATAAAAATTACGTTCCCTATTGCAGTCGCATATGCTGCATGTACTCGCTGAAGCAAGCCTTTGTGCTTAAAAAAATGTTAGGCATAGACGTCACAATCTATTACATTGACATAAGGGCTACGGGAAAGGGCTACGAAGACTTGTATTGGCGTGATCAGGAGGCAGGCGTCGTTTTTGTAAAGGGGAAAGTTGCTGAAATTTACAAGAACAACGATAATGGCAAGCTTGTTGTTTTGGCTGAAGACACACTGACTGGTGAGATGCGTGAAGACGAATATGACATGGTCGCCTTAGCCACGCCCATGGTTTCACCAGAAGGGTTAAAAGGGTTGGCTGATAAGCTGAAGGTTCCATTAGGCGAAGATGGCTTTGTCACAGAGAAGCATCCGAAACTTGACCCAGTGGATACGCTTGTTACTGGGATTTTTGCTGGAGGCTGCGCTCTAAGCCCCAAAGACGTGCGAGACACGGTTTCTGACAGTTTAGGAGCAGCTGCTAAAGCATCATTATTCCTTAAAAGCGATTACATCACCACAAGTCCAGAGAAAGCCTTTGTGATTGCTGATTTATGCAATGGCTGCAACGCGTGTGTGCCTATTTGTCCAGTGAACGCCATAAGCATGCAAGAAAATAAAGCCAAAATCGACCCATTTCAATGCATTGGTTGCGGCGCGTGCATTCCAGTTTGTCCGCAGGAAGCTATTGATTTTAAGAATTCAACGAATAGGCAGATTATTGCTGAATTGCGGGGTGTTTTGGCTGATAAAGCGGCTGACGAAGTTAGGGTTGTAGCCTTTGTTGATAAAAATGTGGGTTATACTGGCATGGACTTTCTAGGGCTTGATCGTGCAGTTTATCCGGAAAACGTTAGAATTGTGGCTGTTCCTTCAACCGCCATTTTGGGCTTGAGGCATCTGCTAACCGCTTTTGCCTTTGGCGCCGACGGAGTTCTAGTAATTGAAGGAAGCGAAGAAATCGATGAAAAATTCACAAAGAAAAGAATAATTGACATGACAAGAGAATTAGCCAAATACGGCGTTGAAAACATGCGAGTACGTTACAGTTACGTGCCCTTACCAGTTTACAAGAAAGCCGCTGAACTCTTCAACATGTTCACGGACAGAATCAAAAAGTTTGGTCCTTTAGCAGAAGAAAAACGCAAAGCGATAAAACAGCAATTGAAAATATGAAGTTTCCCGCAAGGCGGATGATTCTTAATGGCTCAGGAATACGAGAAGTGCAAATTTGGAAAATGGGCATGTTAAAATTGTAGTTTCAAGTCGCAAAGTTTAATTTTCGTATCTAAAGCAATACTCACAAGAGGGCTATCATAATGGTTACATTGTATCTTGACAAAATTTTTAATCCAAAAAGCATTGCGATAATAGGCGCAAGCGATGAGGAAGGAAGCGTAGGCTATGCTTTAATGAAAAATTTTATCGATTTAGGTTTTGATGGGAAAGTTTATCCCGTTAACATTCACAAAACTGAAATTTTAGGTTTAAAAGCTTACCAGTCCGTGGAACAAATTCCTGAACCCGTAGACCTTGCAGTTATCGCAACTCCAGCCAAAACTGTTCCGGACATTGTCGAGCAGTGCGGAAAAGCTGGAATAAAAGGTTTAATCATAATCAGCGCAGGCTTCAAGGAGGTAGGTGCAGAAGGCAAAGCCTTAGAGGATAAAATTCTTGAAATAAAAAACAAGTATGGTTTACGCATTATTGGACCCAACTGTTTAGGCATAATCCGCCCAAGCGTAAAGCTGAATGCCACATTCATTAACAAAACACCAAAATCAGGCAACATAGCGTTCATCAGCCAATCTGGAGCTTTAGGTTCGGCAATATTGGATTGGGCTATTCACGAAAACATTGGCTTCAGCAACTTCGTATCCGTGGGTTCAATGTTGGATGTGGATTTTGGCGATTTAATAGACTATTTTGGCACTGATCCAAAAACGAGAAGCATTCTAATGTATATAGAAGGATTGACAGACGCAAGAAAATTCATGTCGGCTGCCCGCCACTTCGCAAGAACAAAACCAGTAATCGTAGTTAAGGCAGGCAAATACACTGAAAGCGCGAAAGCTGCAGCCAGCCACACTGGTTCCCTTACAGGTGAAGACGTAATTTATGATGCAGCCTTTAAACGTGCAGGAATCGTTCGCGTCGAAGAAATCTCTGACCTGTTCAACTGCGCCGAAGTTTTGGGAATGCAACCATTGCCAAAAGGTCCAAACCTTGTAATAATAACGAATGCGGGCGGACCTGGAGTTATGGCTACAGATGCCCTAATAGCCAGAGGCGGAAAACTGGCAAAACTTAGCCCAAAAACAATGGAGTACCTCAACAGCATCTTGCCTCACTATTGGAGTAGAGGAAACCCCGTTGACATTTTGGGAGATGCCAAAGCTGACCGTTATAAGGCGGTTTTGGAAGCATGCCTTAATGATGAAAATGTGGACGGCGTCTTAATCATTTACACTGCCCAAGCTGTGGCGGAACCAGTTGAAATTGCAAAAAGCATAGTTGAAGTATGCAAGAACAGGGGTTATCAAAGCAAAACAATTCTAACCTCTTTTATGGGCACTGGGGCAGTGGAAGAGGCAAACAGAATCTTTAACCAGAACAGCATTCCCACATATTCCACTCCAGAGCAAGCAGTTAAAACATATCTTTACATGTACCAATACAAGCGCAACCTTGAACTGCTTTATGAAACGCCTGAAGAATTGCCAGTTGATGCTGCTCCGCCAAAACGTCCCATAATGGTGATAATGAGAAATGCTGCAATGGAAAATCGTGAACTTTTAAATGAAGCAGAAGCCAAAAAATTACTTGAATATTATAACTTTCCAGTTGTAAAAACTGCAGTGGCTAAAACACCAGACGAAGCCGCAACCATAGCAATGCAAATAGGCTATCCAGTGGTTCTCAAGATTTTATCCCCCCAAATAGTTCACAAGACTGAAGCAGGCGGCGTAATTCTTGACATAAACTCTGAGGCTGAGCTTAGAAAGGCTTTTGAATGCATTATTGAAAGAGCGAAAAAGTATAACCCCAACGCTGAAATTTTAGGCGTCACAGTTCAGCCAATGGTAAAGAAGCGTGGATATGAAATAATAATTGGTGCAAAAACAGACCCGCTCTTCGGTCCAGTAATCCTATTCGGAATGGGCGGCATAGGCGTAGAACTCTTCAAAGACTTTTCCATAGGGCTTCCGCCGTTAAACCAGACTTTAGTTAGAAGGCTTATGGAAGAAACCAAGGTTTACCAACTTTTGAAGGGCTACAGAAATGTGCCTCCAGCTAACCTAAAACTCCTTGAAGAGTTGATAGTTCGATTCTCCCAGCTCCTCATAGACTTCCCACAACTCAAAGAGGTTGACATCAATCCACTGCTCATAGACGAAAATGACGCAGCAATAATCGACGCTAGAATAGTTATTGATAGAGAGAAAATATTCCAGAAACTTGAGCCTCACCAACATCTAGTAATAAGTCCATATCCTAAGAAATATGAAACTCTGTGGAAAATGCGGGACGGTCGCACAGTTCTGCTTAGACCAATAAAACCTGAAGACGAACCTTTGTGGCTGGAAATGTTCAAGAATTTCTCTGAGGAATCAATACGCTTTAGGTTCTTCCAAATAATCAAAGATACACCCCACGAAGTGCGCGTGAGATACTGCAATATTGATTATGATAGGGAAATAGCCATAGTTGCGGAACTAACCGAAAATGAACAGAGAAAAATACTCGGCGTTGTCAGAGTAAGCTTAGAACCAGACAGAAAAAGCGGCGAAATAGCCTTCATAGTTGCTGATCCATGGCAAGGCTTAGGCTTAGGCACAAAAATGGTGGATTATACAATTGAAATCTGCAAAGAAATGGGAGTTGAAACCATTTACGGCATAATGCTTCCGGACAATCATAGGGCGATAAACCTTACAAGGAAAATGGGATTTACGCTAAAATATATGGAGGATGGCACAGTTAAGGGAATTCTCAACCTAAAAGAAGAGGAATCACCAACTCAATGTCAAAAAACGGAAAAGCTTCAAGAAGAAACGCAAAATTTGGCAACGCTTCCTGAACAAAAAGGACAGAGAGAAGAAGCTGAGGCTGTTAGCGGTTGAGCTTATACGTTAAACTTGATTTAAAAATTTTCATAGTTTTTTCTCTATTTACTAACGGCTAAATTTAAATTATAGAAATACGATATCAATTTTCCATTCAAAATAAGTTGGTGCGGAGATGGAGAAGCTAAAATTTGCCTTTTATTGGGCTGCAAGTTGTGGCGGCTGTGAAATAGCTGTTTTAGATATAAATGAGAAAATCCTTGACGTGGTAGCAAAAGCAGACATTGTCTTCTGGCCTGTTGCCATGGACATCAAATACAAAGATGTCGAAAACATGCCAGACAAAAGCATAGACGTATGCTTCTTTAATGGCGCAATAAGAACTGAGGAAAACGAAGAAATGGCTAAACTTTTAAGGCGTAAATCAAAAGTTCTTGTGGCTTTCGGTTCATGCGCATGCGACGGATGCGTTATAGGACTTGGAAACCTATGGAATAAGCGAAAAATCTTTGAAAGGGCATACTTTGAGACGCCTTCAACAAAAAACCCGCAGTTGGTCACTCCTCAAACCCGCCTGAAAGTCAAGGAAGGCGAACTTGAACTCCCAGATTTTTACGACACTGTCAAAACTTTAGCTCAAACTGTTAATGTTGACTATTTCATTTCAGGTTGTCCACCACCAGTTCCAAGAATAATAGAAGCCTTAGAAGCCATAGTGAACGGAAAATTACCTTCGAAAGGCTCAAGTTTCTTGTTGAATAAATCTGTATGCGACGAATGCCCAAGAGAGAAAAAAGACAGAAAAATCACACAAATAAAAAGAATATACGAAATAAATGACGATTTCAAAACATGCTTTCTAGACCAAGGCGTAATATGCATGGGACCAGCCACTCGAGGCGGATGTGGTGCACAGTGCCTAAAGGCAAATGTGCCATGCACAGGATGCGGCGGACCAACGCCAAGAGTGACAGACCAAGGCGCAGCAATGGTAAGCGCCTTCGCGTCAATAGCCGCAGACCCTAAAGTCATCGAGCAAATCGTTGACCCGGTTGGAACTTTCTACAAGTATTCTTTGGCTAATTCTATTTTGCGGAGGAAAGTGATAGAATGAAGGAAATAGTCATAAACCCAATTACAAGGCTTGAGGGACACGGAAAAATAACAATATTCCTGAATGACGCTGGAAACGTGGAAGAAGCCTATTTCCAAGTTCCAGAATTAAGAGGCTTCGAGAGATTCTGCGAAGGAAGAAGGGCTGAAGACCTACCAATAATAACAACAAGAATATGCGGCGTTTGCCCAGTTGCACACCACATGGCAGGCGCAAAAGCTTTAGATGCAGCATTCAATGTTGAGCCAACAGAAACAGCCAAAAAACTCCGCGAGCTCATGTATTGCGGCTACTTCATTTACGACCACACATTGCACTTTTACTATTTGGGCGGACCAGACTTCGTCGTAGGACCAAACGCGCCGCCAGAAAAGCGAAACGTTTTAGGCGTCATAGAAAAAGCTGGACTTGAAATTGGTAAGGAAGTCATAAAGCACAGGGCTTACGGGCAAAAGATAACAGAGATTCTGGGCGGGAAGGCAACACATCCAGTTAGCGCTTGCATACCCGGAGGCGTTTCAAAGCCACTCTCTGAAGAGGAGCGGCGAGAAATTGAAAATATGGTGAGAAGCTGCCTTGAATTCGCAAAATTCAGCCTAAAACTCTTCGACGACATAGTGCTGAAAAACACGGACTATGTGAATCTGATAAAAAGCGAAGCCTACACGTTGCAAACCTATTACATGGGCTTGGTTGACAAAAACAACCATGTAAACTTCTACGACGGCGATGTGCGTGTTGTTGACCCCTATGGGAAAGAATTTGTGAAGTTCAAACCGAAAGAATACCTCGATGTGATTGAAGAGCATGTGGAACCATGGACATACGTGAAACTGCCATACTTAAAGAAAATTGGATGGAAAGGCTTGGTTGGCGGACCGCAAAGCGGGCTTTACCGCGTTGGACCGCTTGGAAGACTTAACGCTGC
>JBMFOB010000015.1:0-30648 GCA_049969855.1 Bathyarchaeia archaeon
ACCCGCTTTTTTAGCGGCCAAAAACCTTCGTTGTCCGCAGACTATTTCGTATTTGCCCGGCTCAGCTTTTGAAGCCCTAACGATCAAGGGCTCTAAGATTGCGTTTTCTTTAACAGAGGCTGTAAGCTGCTCGATGTTCGCTTCGATGTCAGTGCGTATGCAGGAGGGCGGAGCTAAAATAGACTTTAAACTCAGAAACATGGATGTTTCATTTTTCTCTTCTGGTTTTTGCATTTTTCGCCCTCCTTTAGGGCGGAGCGTGAAGCTTTTAAGGGAAAAGGCGTCTAATCTTAAATGTTGAATTGTGCAGTGGGATGGTCAAGGGGTGGCAAAAAAGCACATAGTCCGTGTGGTTTTAAGCCCGCAACATAAGGAGTTACTGGACAAGATATGCTTGAAGCTCGGGCAAAGCGAAAGTGAAACCCTGCGAATAGCATTCTTGCAATACGCAGAGAAACTGAACCTTTTAACGGAAAAAATCCATAGCTAATATTGTTTTGCTGTCATGATGTTGTCCTACTGGGTTTAGCACATTATAAGGTGGAAAGGATGAGGTAAAGTTTACTTGAGCAACGAGCAGAATCGATTGCTGGAACGTATAGTTGAAAGGTTAGACATAGGGAAAGCCAAGTTCTACGCCAAGTCTTTATGGAGCATGTGAAAAGCATAAACCTCGTAGCAGAAAGGGTTCATGCCAACATTTAAAACGATCGATTTGATATATTCCACAGAATCCACAGAATAATTTATATATCTGAATCGGAGAGATGTCTACTGTGAAACAGACTTGGAGAATGTAGTATGGGAAAGAACGTAACCATATATCTTCCAGATGATGTAGCTGAAAAAATGGAAAAGTTCCCGGAAGTCAACTGGTCCGAGGTCTGCAGGCAGGCTATTGTCGACTATATTGAAACAAGGTCACAGGTTGATTTAGGTCCGATAATTGAAAGGCTCAAGAAGGAGAGTGATGAACTTTACCGGAAAGGCCAAATATTCATGTATAGCGAAGTCATCCCAAAACTTTCATGGGAAGATATCGAGTTTATGCGCAAATCTGTAGATGCACAACTACTATTTCAAGAAGCGCCGATCACGGGAGAAGGCCCGCTTGGTCAAGAGGGAGCAGAACAACTTGCAATTAGTAACATGGAGTTCCGTTTAAGCCGTTGGGCTAAACAAAACAACGTTAAACTTCCAAAATTGCCAGCTCTTTCGGCCGATTCCTTCTATAAGGGCGCAATAGACGTGCTGATGGAGGTATACAATCGAGTCAAAAAGAAATAGGAGGCAACTCCAACGGGATTTATTGAAAAGAAAAGGAAGGCTCTGTTCATCAAAGGCTTTTTCAACGATGTCGAGAAGTTGATAAAAATTGCCAAAAGCGAAGCAGCAAAAATGGGAATGAAGGGAAGAATAGCAGTTTTAGATATTGGGCACTACAACCCAGTATTTAACGGTCAAGCCGTGATAGTTGAGGAGCTTGGTGGCGAATATAACGCTCAAGGTGGCGGGAGCAAGAGCCACGAAAAAATAAATGAAAATTGAAAGGCTTCGTGTAGGGAAGGGCAGAACCAGTCATCATGATGACGATGAGTGGATAAAGGAGTATTACGAATTAGAAGTAGCCATCGAAGATACCTCTGAAATTGAGATTGCCAAAGCAAACTTAAGAGGCCTTATCGATGGATGGCTAAGTAAAACAAACCAAAAACCACCCGGCCATGTAAGCCGTGACGTTGATAAAATTGAAAGAGAAACACTTTCATGGAATCCGGAGAGAATTATTTGGGAAAAAACTCAAGGTGATAAAGGTCCTTACGAAAGAAGCAGCGACATAAACAATCCAGAATTTAAGGTAATGCTCAAAGATTTAGCAGCACACAATGGCAAACTTACAAAAGATGAATATTTCTACTGGACTTTTAAAGATGGAGCCACGGTAGGACGTAAAAAGCGACATAAAAATTAAAGGATAAAAGCTCCTTATGTTGACTGAAGAGCTTAAGGCTTCAGCAAAAAAGTATTGGAGCCAAGGTCTAAACATCGTTGTCTTAAATGGCAAAAAGCCATTGCATGAGTGGACCAGGTGGCAAACGGAAAAACAAAACGAAACAGATTTCGAGGCATTACCTTGGGAGAAAGCAGACGGCTTCGCCCTAATTTGCGGTCGACAACTCGCCAATGGATTATTTTTCGGAGCTATCGATTTTGACATAAAAAACTTGCCATGTGAAATCATTGAAAAAGGTAGGCAGGCATTAAAGAAATTTCCAATAACACAGATTGAGGAGACACCTTCAGGCGGGCAACATTGGATTTACCTAAGCCAAACAAAACCAAAAACGGTTAGCGCATATCATAACTCCGCTGCCTTAGAGCTTATTGGAGAGGGCAAACTCTGCATAATGGCTCCGTCAGATGGATACAAACGCTTAAACGATAACACGCCAACAACTGTGCAAAACTTAGAGGAACTCTTTTATCGAGCTTTAAGGGCAGTTGGCGTGAAAATCCCAGTAGAATCATCATCTAAGCGTTTTTGGTTTAACCGTGAAGATTTAGCAAATCAGCAATATAAAGGTAAAAATCCTCCATGCATAAGCAACCTTTTCAAGGGAACATGCGAGGGACAGCGAAACGATTACGCCATAAGAATTGCAAGCTTCCTAATCAACTTTAGAGGTTTAAACCCAAACTATGCTTTCAAAAGGCTTAAGGAATGGAACCGATTTAATAGTCCACCACTTAGCGAGAAGGAGCTTGAAAACGTTGTTAAAAGTGCAGTTAAGGGCTGTTATGTTTATGGCTGTGAAGACGATATCCTAAAGCGTAACTGCAACACTGAAGAGTGCCCAATTGCTCCAAAAACGAAACAGCTAACAGCTGAAGAGAAGGAAAAAGCCGAAGCCTTGCTTAAAGAACCACGTTTCTTGGACTACGTTGTGAATTATGGAAGGAAAAGGGTTCTCGGAGAAGATAACGCCCTAATACTCAATTTTGTAGCGTTATGTAGCGGACAAACACTATATCCAATATCCACGATTCTTTCTGGTTTTAGCGGAAGCGGCAAAAATGAATCATTAAGAGCTGTAAAGCCTCTAATTCCAGAAGAGTGGATTTTCGAATTCACAACATCAACACCTGAGGCGATAAAATACATCGGAGAAGATTTCAGCGGAACACTCATAATCTATGAAGCTGAGGGGGTTAAGGGCGAAACTGGAAGTTTGAGTCTGAGAGCAATAGGCGAAGGTAAGTCCATAGAGACGATTTACCCGATGCGGAACGAGCTAACGGGCAAAATGGAATTGGGCAAAGCAAAAACTAAGGCTCGCAATTTCATAACGACGCAAAGTGATTTAGACATACACCCAGATCTCTACCGCAGAGTTTTCAAATATGAAATGGACCATAGCCTTACTCTTACTAAACGCGTTTTGGCAAAGAAGCTTCGCGATGCCATCCTCCCACCCAGCCTAAAAGACATTATTATGGAGAAAGAAAACTACACAACTTATAGTGAAGACGACTTTAAGAATGCTTTAAGGCTTAATGACTGGAAAGCCGAAGTGATAGTTTTTCCGCCCTCCAGCCTTTTACGCCTCTTAGCTTTGGCTGTTACAAAAGAACAGAAGGTTGCCCTACGCACCCATGTTGAAAAGATACTAAATTTTGTTCGGGTCTTAGCCCTAATAAACCAGAAAAGGCGCTTAAGACTTAAAGTTGAAGGTAAAAGCTACGTCGTAGCCTCACCTGACGACTTCTATACAGCGTTAAATGTTTTGCAGACAACGATTAAAGAAACTGTAACAAGATTGGGAAAACGGCAACAAGAAGTTTTAAGCCTATTCGAAGAGAACGACACTTTAGATAAACACAAGGTTGCTGAAAAATTAGGCATTTCGACAGATACAGCTGCTAAAGCCTTAAAATCTCTCGCGAAAACGGGCTACCTTAAAGAAGACACAAATGCAAAACCATACGCTTACGAACTATTGCAAAAGGAGCCTAACCCGCTCGGAATTTTAGATAACCCCAACGGATATAACCTTTTTTGGCAAGAAAGCCTTGAAAGATTCCTAAAACACACCTCTACAACTCTGCAAAACAAGGGCATAATTTTCCAAATTTTAAAACCAGAGATAGAAGACGTGAACCTTGTTCCCACCGAATTAAAGGCTGGGAACACGGAAATAAGCCAGAATCTTGAACTTCATCAAGAGAAAACAATATCACTCGACTACCAAGCTGCAGATGTGCCACCTGAGGCTGATATTGGCTTTCCCGCTGAAAACAGCCAAAAACAACTGGGATTTTCAAATATTCCGAGAGAGAAAAACCTGTTTTTGTGCCATAAGGTCCCTCCTGCGGAAAAGTGTGAACAGTGTGGACAGCTTGCCGTTGAGTGGGAGATAAAGACACCTGAAGGCGGCATACTGAGGCGGTGCGATCATTGCTTTTTCAAGCTACGCCAAAAAATGCCTAACACAGATTGGACGGAGCTGAACAAACAATGATAGGAGGCTGAGCAACTTATGGCTGAAAGCCTGAAGGAGGCCGTATCTTTTAAGCTGGCTGAGCCTAAAAGCCTCACCTTTGACACGCAGCAGCTTCGAAGAAAGCTTATTCAAAATCTGCAGGAGCTCTTTGAAATTGTTAGCAAATGGACTGAAGGAGGCGACGCTGAAGCCATAAGGATCGCGGGCTACATATCCCAAGCTTTGAACAATATTGCAAAGAGCTATGAGGAAAGAGAGTTAAACGAAGACCTCAAGGAACTTGAAAGGCTTACTCAATCGGCTAAAGCGCTTGAGAGAAAACCAATGTAGGGGGAAGGGGGTTTGAAATTAGGCCCTCAAACTTTTGAGCAGCTAAACGGGCGAAGGCAGTTCAAGCTTTTCCTCAATCCAGCGGTTTATAAGGCCTTCATGTTGAGGTGCAAAATAGAAAAACGCAAACCTAACATTATTGTTGAAAGCTTCATGATAGTATGCCTCGAAAATCCCATGGTTATCAACCTAATCGAAAGGCTTTCAAAACCAAAAATGTGAAGGCTGGACAAGAGTGCAGGAGACTTCGAAAGCTGCGCCACGACTTAAATGTCCGCAATGCGGCTCAGAAAGGCTATATAAAGATGGCCTGCGCTATTTAGCTGAAGGCTCAATCATTCAACGCCATTTATGCAGAAACTGCGGATACCGCTTCAGCGAAACCACTTTTAACAATCCAAACAAGTCTCAACGTGTTGAGAATGTTGATGGGCAGATTTTAAATTCGCCAAATGCCATACCTACTAACTGCCAAGGGAGCCGTGAGGCGTTAAGCGGAGCATCCACTGGCCAGCAAAGGCTGGTGCAAACCTTGGCCGAAGTGGAACCCCGAATTAGAGAGGCTCAGCGGGAGGGCACACTGCAATCAGCAGATATCAAGGGTCAACTAATCGAATATATCTGGTATATGAAGAAGAAGGGCTATGCCGAAAGCACAATTAAAGGCAGATTAAAACTCATAAAGAGACTAATAAATTTGGGGGCAGACTTAGGCAATCCTGAAGAAGTTAAAAGGATCATCGCGTTACAATCTTGGTGCGAAGGAAGAAAATCAAATGCATGTGACGCCTACACGACATTCCTTGGAATGCAGGGGAAATCATGGGAGCGTCCGTTTTACAAAGGCATACAGAAACTGCCTTTCATACCTCAAGAGTCAGAAATCGACCAGCTTATAGCAGGCTGCAGTCCAAGAATGGCTTGCTTCCTCCAATTACTCAAAGAAACAGGCATGCGACCAGGAGAAGCATGGCAACTCCAATGGACAGATATAGACACAGCCACAAGAACCATTCGTATAACTCCAGAAAAAGGATCAAACCCAAGAATATTTCACATTAGCTCAAAACTTGCAGCTATGCTTGAAAATCTCCCGAGAAAGTATGGGAACAGAATATTTTCAGCTCCAGGCATGCGCTTAGACCATCATAACGACCACTTCGTCCAGCAAAGAAAAAGAATAGCCCACAAACTAAAAAACCCGAGAATACTGCAAATAACCTTTAAGACATTCCGCCATTGGAAAGCCACAATGGAATATCACAGAACAAAGGACATCCTACACGTCAAACACATTCTCGGCCATAAAAACATAAACAACACACTGATTTACATTACTTTAGCTGAAGAACTCTTCAAAGACAAGCAGGAATACATTTCAAAAGTTGCAAAAAATGTCAAAGAAGCCTGCGCCCTCATAGAGGCAGGCTTTGAATATGTAACGGGCGAATACAATGATGGAGGAAAAATCTTTAGAAAGCCAAAATACACTTAACATCGCCATTACAAACCCCCCGGCATTTTTCACGTATATAGTGCGGGGGGTGGGATTCGAACCCACGGAGGCCTACGCCAGAGGATCTTAAGTCCTCCCCCTTGTCTTAGGCTTTCTGGCCCACTGCCTATTTAGACCTGGCTCGGGTACCCCCGCACAGTTATTTTGAGATGATGTTGTGCAGTTTAAGTCTTTTGTGGAATGCATTAAGTTAAAATCTGCATTTTGTTATTTTATTGTTTGGGCGGGTAGCCTAGTACGGATAGGGCGCAAGCCTCCTAAGCTTGTGGTCGTGGGTTCAAATCCCACCCCGCCCGTCTATAAACCAAAAAGTGAAAGTTCTCCAGTATTTTAAGTTGTATCAAGCATTTCTCTTTGTGGCGTATGAGCCTGTTAGTAAAGCGTGTTGCTTAGCGCATTGATTCTGTTCGCTTAAG
The DNA here is from genome assembly GCA_049969855.1 of Bathyarchaeia archaeon. GTDB lineage: Archaea > Thermoproteota > Bathyarchaeia > Bathyarchaeales > Bathycorpusculaceae > JASEJA01. Next base: position 6,765 of record JBMFOB010000015.1, read on the forward strand.
AAACAAAGGAATGCATACAAATTATTTTTAATTTACAAGTCATTAAAGGCCTTTCACTAGCCATCATGTTTTCTCTTACCACGAACCGAATGTTTATTAAATCATCTGAACATGCTCACACTTGTTTGATGGAACGCTGTGCGGATATTAGATGCTTAGGCGAAATTTTCATAGAAAAGATATTATGATGGCGACCGCGTTGAGTATGCTCATCCAGAAAAATGTATAGCTTAAAGCTTGAGAGAAAAGAACTTTTTCTGTGAATGGAAGTGAAACGCTGTCTATTGATGAAATTATTGATGACACTAAAGAGTATGGAATAATTGCGGACATTACTAGAACGGCTAAATTTAAGCTAATAGTGAAGCCTACATTAAAGAAGATGGCTCTAACAGCAGATGCGACACCCCTACGTTCTTCAGGTACTGAACCCATAATGAGGCTCATGTTAGGTGAAGAAAACATTCCTATGCCTGCTCCCAAAATGATCATGTATACTACGACATAGCTGTATGGAGTGTTAACGTCAATTGTCGAAAGTAAAAGCAAAGATAGACTTGTTAACGTTAGACCTGAAATCATGAATTTCCTCTGCCCAAATTTGTCAGATAGCTTGCCGCTTATCGGCCCAACTATGAGGAATGCTATTTCAAAGGGAATGAGTCTTACTCCAGCATCAAAAATGTTGAAGTCTTTAACTATCTGGAGGTAAAGGCTTAGCAGAAGCATCACCCCTCCAAAAGCTGTAGCGTTTAGAACAAGCGATATTATGCCGCCGGTGAACTGTCTTATTTTGAAGAGTTTTAGATCTAATACGGGATGCTTAGTTCTTCTCTCATGTACTATGAAGGAAGTAAGGGTTATGCTTGCCACTAGAACAAGCCCTAATACTGTGAAATACTCTGCAATACCATATGCACTGAACGTCAATGCTAGAAGAAGACTTAGTAAGAAAGTGGTGAATAGAATGAAACCTATTAAGTCGAATGGAACGTCTTTCTCCAAATGAGATATTTCCTTTAGTCTTTTATGAGCCCACCATGTTCCAAATATTCCAATGGGGATATTAATGTAGAAGAGAGCTCTCCAATCTAAAACAGAAAGTATGACGCCGCTGAATGTCAACCCTGCCATCGCGCCAAACCTGAAGGCTAGCTGGCTGATGCCTAGCGATAAGCCAAGATCATCCTTTGGTGTAGCGTCTGTTATGATTGCTACGCTGTTTGTGATGAGAGATGCTGAACCAAAACCTTGTATTGCCCTGAAAATTACAACTTGTAGTGGGGATGTTGCTATGCTTGTGAGCGCTGAGCCCACCGTGAAAATTACGAAACCCATGTTATAGATTTTTACACGTCCAACAATGTCCGTTAGACGCCCAATTAGCAGAAGAGCCACAGTGCTAGCTAAAAGGTAGGCTTGAGTAAACCATATTGCCTGTTCTGCGTCAGCACTTAAAGCATAGGCCACCTGTGGTAAACCGACAATTAGTATTCTGGAGTCGATGCCAGACATCAGCACACCGACTGTTGTAACCGTTAAAACCGTCCATTTGTGCTTCATAGTTTACACCTATTAGACTGAACTTATGAAACACTTGCCATCATGCGACGACTTTGAAGATGTATCGGTACATAGTTCAAATTTAAAAGTTATGTTAAGTGTTTTAAGTTGTTGCATTATTTTATGATGAAAACCAGTTTTACTTTGATTAATTAATCCTCTAGAACAGTTAATCGCGCATGCGCGCTTCAAACATTATTGATGAACGAACTAGAAATTCGTAAAATAAGAAGATTGGAGTGTAGTACAAAGGCTTTATCGGCGTAATCTTTCAACTTTTTTGAAAAAATTTCCTGAAATGTCGCCTATTGATGCCTCATGCACGCTTTTTCATTGAAATTTTTACAGCTAAAACATTATTGAGCGCTGAAATCAAATGTTGTGGGTGGTGCCAAACGAGTTCAAGCGGCAAAATATGGATTGAACGAAATTACGAGAGTTGCAGAATGTGTGAAATTGCGTGTTCACTGCATCATGAGGGCGAAATATGGCCGGGTGTTGAGGCCCTATATCTTTGTTTTCAATGTGAAGATTATCCATGTGTTAATATTTGCCCAACTAATGCTTTACACACAGCTGGTGAATTTCAAAAATGAGGATGGTTTCGTCTGTAAGGTTGCATCAACCAGTGAGGAGATAGCTCAGCTGGTAGAGGCCGGGTTTGAATATGTATGTGAGCATAATGGGGCTAAATTCTTCAGGAAACGCAAATGAGTTGGCCGTTGCAGTATGGAGGTTCATTTCATCTAAGCCTGAGGTTCATCCAACCAAGCCGGGGGTGGGAGTTGAACCCACATATAGCTGCTCTGCAGGCAGCCGCCTGAACCGTTCGGCCACCCCGGCGATTATGATTATTTTTGAAGTTTAATAAAAATGTATTTAGGTTATTCCGAGTTTTTTGGCGATTTCTTTATAGACCGTTAGGGCTTCTTTTTCGTTTTTTATGTTTTTTATTAGCATGCGTCCGTTGTTGAATAAGCTTATTTCAAGGTTTTTGTAGTTGAAGATTATGGCGAGTTGGGATTTTATGCGGATTTTGTAGTTTTGTTTGATTTTTTCGTATATTTCGTTGAGGTTTAGTTTTAGTGGTTTTTCTGGGTTTACGTTAATTGTGTTTCGTCCGCATAGCCAGACTAGTTTTTCTCTTTTTTCTGGAAACACTGCTGCGCCTTGGCATGCTGGACAGTTTTCTCTTTTGAAAATGTCTATGGTTGTGAAGTACATGTCGTTGAAGTCGCAAATCATGAGTTTGCCCTTTAAAGTGGAACCCATGCCCGTTAGGACTTTTATGGTTTCCATTGCTTGCATGGTTCCAATAATGCCTGGAGTTACTCCTAAAACGCCGCGCACATCGCATGTTAAGAGGTTGCTGTCTTCAATGTTTGGGAAAACACATTCTAGGCATGGGGTTTCTGGAGGGGCGAAAACGGAGAGGTTGCCCTCAATTCCTATGGCTGCTCCAAAAACATAAGGGATTCGAAGCTTGACACATGCTCGGTTAACCAAGTAGCGGGTTCGCATGTTATCTAAGCCATCCACAACGCAGTTCACTCCAGAAATTAGTTTTTCAACGTTGTTTGCGTTCAAGTTTTCTGGAATGGATTCCACTTTTACTAGTGGGTTGATTTTTGTTAGCCTTTTTGCTGAAACTTCAACTTTCGGATAATGTAAATCTTCTGGAGTGTATAAGACTTGTCTGTGGAGGTTGTGTATTTCCACGGTGTCTTGGTCTATGAGGCGTATGTTTCCAACTCCAGCAAGCGTCAAATAGAGGGATGAGGCTGTGCCTAACCCGCCAAGCCCGACTATGGCAACTTTTGATTTTGAAAGCCTTTCCTGTCCTTCTTTGCCAAGTTCTTTTAGAATTGTTTGGCGGCTGTAAAATTCTTCGTATAAGGATTTTTTCTTTGGCATTTGAGCTTTCTCCTCTCTATATTGTTTCATTGGTTTTATATCTACCCTTTTTCAGAAATTGTTTTTCATAAATTTCTCTAACATGCTGTATTGTATCTGCCTCTTCTGGAGTTTTGTCTTCTCTTACGCGGTTTATTCTTGCAAAACGCAAAGCCATGCCACACTTGTATTTTGGGCTTTTCTGAATTTCGTTGTATGTTACTTCAACAACTATTTTTGGAACCACAACAACTCTTCTAGGCTCTTCTTTTATGGCTAATTCTTTAAGGCGCTTTGTCATTTCAATGATTTCCGCATCTGTTAATCCCTTGAATGTTTTGCCTACTGTTAGGAACTCTCCAGTTTCGGAATCTCGTGCTGCCAAATAGTAGTCTGAGAGCCATTCATGCCTTCTTCCGTAACCGTATTCAGCCGCAACAAGCACTAAGTCTAATGGTTCGAGAACGGGTTTTATTTTGAACCAATGTTTTCCGCGAATTCCAGGCGTGTAAGGGCTATCTATTCTTTTTGCCATTAATCCTTCATGTCCGGCGTCTATAGCCTCTTTCAAAAATTGTTCAGCTTCATCTTTTTTGTCTGTGACAATCTGTTTCGTTAATGGTATATCTCCAGAATTTTCAGCAAGTATTTTTCTTCTCTGCACATAGGGAAGGGCAATTAGACTTTCGCCGTTTAGGTATAAAATGTCGAAGAGGTAAAGCTGTACTGGAATTTTTTCAGCCATGTCCTCTATTTCGTGGACTCTTTTGAATCTTCGCATTAGATGCTGAAATGGGATTGGGTAGCTGCGTTCGTCTATGGCTATTACTTCTCCTTCTAAAATTGCTTCTTTTGCCTTAACGTTTTTTCTGGCTTTTTCAACAATTTCTGGCAAGCTTGCAGTTACGTCTGTAAGTCTTCTGCTGAAAATTCTAACTTCGTCGCCAAGTTTATGGATTTGGATTCTAGCCCCGTCAAGCTTGTATTCTAGGGCTGTTTTTCCTTCGTGTTCTTTTAGGGCTTCGGCGACATCCTTTGCCATTTGAGCCAGCATAAGCCTTACTGGTCTAAAAACTTTGAAACCAACCTTTAAAAAGCCTTCTTTGCCTTTTGTTTTGGCTATGGCGGCGACTTCTCCTATGTCGCCTAAGGTCATGCTTGCTTTCTGCACTTCTTTTAGTGGAATTTGGAAGGCTTTAGAGATGGCCTGTTCCATTAAGCCTTCGTGGAAACCTATTCTCATTTCCCCTATGAAAATTTTGACCAAATATTTTGCTTCTAATGGCGAAGCAGCGCTCATAAGGGTTTCTATTAGACGTTCCTTCTTTTCCCTTGAGCCGTATCCTGTGGCTTCCGCTATAGCTTCTAACTGGCGTCTGACTTCGGTTATTGTTAACGGTTTTTCAAAGAGTGTGGCTTGTCTTTTGATTTTGCTTTCTTCAAAAATTTCTTTTGTAGCTGAGCCTATGTCGCCAGTTTTGCTGAAGGCTTCTATGAAAACTTTCCATTCAACTCCTGTTATGCGCTTTATTATTTCGCTTAGGGTTGCCCAACTAACATCAAGCGTCTGTTGACTCCATTTTGGAAAGGGTCTTCCAAGAATCATTGAAACTGCTGGCTCAACCTCTTCAGCCTCCAAACTTTTTAGGAAATCTGCAACAAGGTCTATCATCAAAAGTCGCTTAGTTGTGGCTTCAAGTTTCTCGCAAAGCTCTGCTAACGCTTTGAAGGGGGTCGGCATAAAGGTTAACCTTTCCAGATTTTCAAATGCTGAATTATAGAGATAAACGTTCTTTTGTTGAGAACAAAAAGGGAAAAAGAGGTTTTAGAATGAAGCTTCCAGTTTTTCTTTAACTTCCTTTATTTTTTTCTTAAGTTCTTCAACCTTTTCCTTGTCCTTTAATGCGATGTAGCAGTCTCTCGCATATTCTAAGGCGCTGACCCCGAACCTGTCAAAACCCTTATTGAAGGATAATTCTGCAGATTTAAGAAAATTCTCCACAGCCTTTTCATAGTCCTTTAGCATGTAGGCGCATTCGCCAGCCTTGAAAAGCATGGATGTGGCGTCAAAGAAGTTGTTGGCTTTGCGGTACAATTCTGAAGCTTGCAAAAATTTTTCCATGGCTTCTTTGTATTTGCCAGTTTCATAAAGCGTGTTAGCATCCTTGTGCAGTTTGACCGGGTCTTCTTTAACCTTCTCGCTCATAATGTCTCAACTCACATTTTGCTATTTATGTGCATGACACTTCCATTTAGGTTTTCCCGTTTCCAGCAACAGCTAAACAATTTAATATAATTGTAAATGTTAAAGAATTCAGCTGAAGGGAAATGTATGAAAATTTGCGACGCTCACGTGCATCTGGGAAAGTCGGGACCTTGGCAACCATACATAAATCCCACAATCTACGTGGATGAGCTCATTCGTCTCTTTGACAAGTATAATGTTGAACAGGCAATAGTTTTTCCAAACCCAAATGTAGGCGATGAATACCCAAAAATGAACGATTACATAGCAGAATCCATTAGGAAACACCAAAAAAGGCTTATAGGGTTTGGACGTATAGACCCCCGAAGAGAAGATGCCATAAAAGAGTTAATCCGTATAAAAAGTGGTTTAGGCTTGACTGGAATTAAACTGCATCCAATGGTGGAATGTTTCAGACCAGACCATCCCTTCTTTGAAAAATTTTTTAAGAAAACTAACGCCTTAAACCTTCCAATACTTTTCCATTCTGGAGATGGATTTTCTTCTCCAGGGTTTATCCTAAAAATTGCCAAGAAATATCCAAAACTTCCCATAATTCTTGCTCATCTGAGAGAGGCATCTGTTAATGCCTTAAGAGAATGCGAAAATGTTTATGTTGAAACCTCTGGCACCTTGCCAGATTTCATTGAACTTTCAGTTGACATAGATGAGAATAGAATACTTTTTGGCTCTGATGTTCCATACTATCGGTACCCAACCCAAATAGCAATTGTGGAGGCTGCACAAATTTCACAGAAAACTAAAAGAAAAATTCTCTATGAAAACTTCCAAAAATTATTCAGCCAAAAATAATGGAATGAAACTATGACCCTCAAATGCATCAAATGCAACTCAAAATTTCCATATGCACCTTTGATGGGCAAATGTAAAAATTGTGGCGGACCCCTTGAGTACGATTTAGGTTTGCCAAGAAAACGCAAAATCAAATTTTCTGGGAGCTTTAATTTTTGGAGATATAAAATTCTGCTTCCACCAGTTCATCATGAAATCAGCTTAGGCGAGGGCGGAACACCTCTCCATAAAGCCTCGAGACTTGCTAAAAGTGTTGGTTTGCGAAAATTGTATTTAAAAGATGAAACCAGAAACCCAACAAACTCTTATCGGGACAGAGCCGCAGCACTTTACGTATCAAATGCAGTAGACCTCAAACATGACACATTAATATGCGCATCAAATGGAAATTTAGGCGCTTCTTTGGCTGCATACTGCGCTAAGGCTGGACTAAACTGTCACTTGATTGTGCCAAAACTTGTGGACATTGGCAAATTAGCTCAAATGCTAGTTTATGACGCCACCATAGAAGAGTTTGGGGAAATTTTAGACGATTCCATACGTAAGGCTGAAGCCTTAGCAAAAGAGATGAACTGGTATCAAGCCACAGCCGAATTAAACCCTTTGGCAATTGAGGCTCAAAAAACAATTTCATACGAAGTTTATGAACAGTTCGGCGTTCCAGACTACTTTATAGTGCCGATGGGAAGCGGCGGAACAATTTATTCAATATGGAAAGGCTTCAAAGAACTTAAAAATCTCAAAATAACAAATTCGCTGCCAAAAATGGTTGGCGTCCAACCAGAAGGAAGCCAATCCATAGTCAAAACACTGGCAGAGGGGCAATCACAAATAATGAAAATTTCAAAACCATCCACTCATGCCTTAGCCATTTTGGTATCCGAACCACTACAAGGCGAACTTGCCATAAAAGCAATAAAAGAATCAGATGGCTTAGCGTTAACAGTTTCTGACCAAGAAATTTTCTCAGCAGAACTTCAAATAGCAAAACTTGAAGGAATGTTCGCCGAACCAGCAAGCTCAGCCACAGTTGCAGCTCTAAAAAAGCTTGTTGAAACTGAAAAAATTGATAAACGCAGCAGCGTTGTTTGCCTAATCAGCGGAAGCGGACTTAAAGCCACAGACGTTCTTCACGCCTTAACAAAAAAACAGAAAACGGCAAGAGTGGGCTTGGAGCTAAGCACAAAAGAGAAAATACTTCAAGCCTTAAACAAAAAAGATGCATACGGTTATGATTTGTGGAAAAAATTTGGAAAAACGATGACAAGAGCCGCCATATATCAGCACCTAAACGAACTCTTAAGAAAGGGACTGGTTGTTAGTTACACAAAGAATGGGAAAAAATTCTTTAAAATCACAGAGCGCGGAAAAAGAGTTTTGCGAGCAATAAAAGATTTAAAGTTTATAACATAATCTTAATGTTGCTTCCTTGTTTTAGTTTCCGATAGATTAAAATAGTAAAGTTACAACTAAACTATTCTTCTGGGATATCCTTGTCTTCACAAAAGACAAAAAGAAACACTGTTCAATTAAGTGTTGCAGTTATTTTTATGGCGCTTGTCTGCGTGGCAACCATGAGTTTTACAGTATATGTGCCAAGTACGAAAGGTTTCTTTAACATTGGCGAAACCATGGTTTACATAACCGCGTTGCTTTTCGGTCCCCTTGTAGGAGCCTTCGCTGGTGGAGTGGGTTCAGCGTTTGCCGATGTTCTACTCGGTTATTACTACTATGCACCAGCAACATTGGTGATTAAAGCATTAGAAGGAGGACTTGTAGGTTTTTTAGGCCGCAAAAAACATCTATTTTCTAAACTCCACACAAAACGCGAATGGAAAATATTCACTCTCGAAATGGGAGTACTTGTTGGCGCTTTAATAAGTCTAATAGGTTTCCTGTATTACAGTGGCAGTGTAGAATTTTATTCTGGTTTTCCTCCCTCAGAAAACCCGACATCAACCCTTTTCATTCCGATGGAGTTTTGGTTAGGTCTTGGCATTTTTGTTGCGATATTGATGGCGGTTATTGCTTTTGTTTCTGAGCCAGAGTATGGATGGATGGTTATCTCAACAATTTTCGGAGGATTACTGATGGTTTTAGGCTATTTTCTTTACGAACAATTCATTCTTGGAGTTTTGGCAGTTGCCGAAGTTCCCGTGAACATTGGACAAATGACCGTTGGATTAATAATAGCCACTCCAATAGTTAAAATCATCCAACGCACATTACCACAGATTAAAGGCTAAAACATTAAGGTTGTGACTTTTTCAATAATTGATATATTCCTCCAAAGATAAAAGCCAATGCTCTGGCAATGTCTATAAACGGATAGACCAGAATCCTCCCATACTTTTTATCTCTATTTTTAATGGTTTTATATCCGTAAAAAATCATCAGCCCAAATGGTGGCAGCAACAGCATGGATAATAGAGTTATCTGAGACGGAAAAGAGTTTGTCAAAAGGGCGTGTATTGCCAATGTTAGGATTATCAAGCTCCATGTGAGAAAGCCAACTATGCAGAGGAGAACCCACTTCGGAAATGCACTTTTGATTCCCCTTTTTCTTAACATTAGACCTAAGCCTCGCCCATAACTGAAATTTTGCTTTAAAAGTTCCCGTAGCACTGGTCTGTGCTTATGTTTAACCACAACATTCGGGTCTAAAACCATATCGTATCCACTTTTGCAAATTCTCTCAACAAGCTCATCCTCGTCAAAACCATACTTAATGCCTTCATCAAACAATCCAGCCTTTTTTATGGCATCTTGCCTAAAAGCCATGTTGCAGCCGGCTGGATACTTTTGGGGAGGCTTAACATGGTCTAATATTTCTCTCTTTCCAAAAATTCTCATGACTGGGATGAGGCTTTCATCGGAATAATGCGACAGAAAACTATCGTAGTATCCTATGACGTTTCCTCCTACACACCCTACTTGAGGGTTTTGAAAATTGTCGATTATTCTACTTATCCAGTTTTTTGGTATGATGCAATCCGCATCTGTGAATGCTACAATTTCACCGTGGCTATTTTTTATGCCTGTATTTCTCGCTGCATTTAATCCCGGTCTTTCTTCTAACAAAAGTTTAACTGGATATTGTGAAACTATTTCTCGTGTGTTATCTGTGGAGTTTCCATCCACAACAATAATTTCCAACTTATCTTTCTCGTATTCGACTTGCATGAGAGAATCCAAGAGTTCTCTTATGTAAGCTGAACCATTCTTAACGGGAATTATCACCGAAACTTTTGGGTAATATTCATCTTTCTCATGCAAAGGGCTATGCCCCTCATGAATTTGATTTCCTTTCATGCAAAATTGCTTTTACAGTCTTCTGCACCGCTTGGCGACTGTGCAGTTTAGGCTTCCATCCGAGTTCTTTGATTTTTTCAACACTTAACAGCATGACTTTCACATCTCCCTTCCAGCCCCTTCCATCATCAACACCGCCACTATAAACATACTTAACATTCTCCAAACCCATCTCTTGACAGATAACATCTGCTATTTCTTTAACGTTCACTTGGTCTTCTGAACCAACATTGTATATTTCAACTCTACCGTGCGGATGGCTCATGCCCAAAAGCATGGCATCTATGCAATCATCAATGTATAAGTAAGATTTTCTTTGGGTTCCATCTCCAAGAATTTCCAATCGTTTCTGATCCTTAGCAAGTTTATTCACAAAATCATATATGACACCATGCTGCGCCCTCGGTCCTATAATATTTGCAAGTCTATAAATTATAGCATCAAATCCGTAGGTGTAAGCGTAACTTATTATCAAAGCTTCAGAAGCAAGCTTAGAAGCCCCATAGAGTGAAATAGGTTTAAGAGGCGCATAATCTTCTGGGGTTGGAATTTTTTCAGCTTCCCCATAAACGGTTGATGAGGATGTGAAAACAAACTTCTTGACGCATCCAACTTTGCGAACTGCCTCCAAAAGATTGAAAGTTGCAGTTATATTCTGCTCATAATGCACTCTAGGATCCGCTGTTCCCACTCTAACTTCTGGATTTGCAGCCAAGTGAAAAACGATTTCACATTCCGATAAGGGCTTTAGGATGCTTTCTGGTTTCAAAAGGTCTTCGTGTACGAAGTTGAAGTTTGATTTTTTCAGCCATTGCTTTAAGTTTTCAATTTTTCCAGAACTAAGATTGTCAAATACGACTACTTCTTTCTCGTCTTTGCATAATCGGTCAACCATGTGGCTTCCTATAAACCCAGCTCCTCCAGTTATGAAGATTTTTTGAGGGTCTAATGTTTTAGGCATGTTTCCTCCTCATTGCTTCTACAGGTTTTACAAGTTTGATTGTCAATTTTTGATTTTCTTTAGAACTCCTAAATAGTTATGTTTTGTGGAATTTTGAAGTTTAAAAATTGTAGTATAACGGTTTGGTTTTCCATAGCTTGGTATAGGACTTTCTTGGACGCTTGAGCGTTCTGATTTTCTTTCTTATTCGACGCCAAATAAGATATTTCGGAAGAAGTTGTTCAAGTTTTTCCTTGTGAGAATGATAAACGCTAAATTTTGGTTCCACAATTATTTTGTAGCCTCTTGCCTGCATTTCTATAGCCCAGTCATAGTCTTCTCCCCCAAACTTTCCAGCATATGGAATTTCTTTTGGCAGTTTTTCATTAAAGGGATATTCTTTCCACAATGACTTTCTTAGGATACAGTCTATTGTTGAAAAGTAGTTATCTTTAACATAAGCCCTACTAATCTCGTTAAATTTCTTCCACGCGTTATATACAAGTTTTTCCATTAAAGTTCCATTTTTATGCGGAGAAAAGTAGCCGCCAACACCCGCAACCGTTGGGTTCTTAAAATGGCTTACCCCACCTTCCAACCAAGTATTCGAAGAAGGTAAGGAATGCCCATTCGTTATACAAATAAAATCTGCTTCTGCAACGAAAACTCCAACGTTTGTAGAGTATGGATGGGAGAACTCTTCATCCTTTATTGGAACAAGCTTCAAACCAACATTGCCACTAAAAATTTCTTTCTTAGCCGAAAACAAAAGTTTTCTCATCTCCTCCAGCTTTTTCATCGAAGAAAAATTGTCTACAACAACCACTTCGCATGGTTGCAGCGTTTGACAAGAAAGCTTCAGCAAAAGTTGTTGTAAAAAGCTTTCAACATCCCTCGTTCGGATGAGAATTGAAACGCTGTATTTTTTGTATGACATTCTAAGATTTGAGTGGGGTAAAGGTGTTTAAAAATATGATGCCTTAAACGAAAACAGCAACGTTATCATAGCATTTAACTCTACTCTTTATGTAACGATTAAATCTAACCGATAAATGATTTAACTCGGTTAATGGAGGGATTAGAGGCTGAAGCTTCCTGAAGGGAAAATTCCCGTAGATATTTTAAAGGAAGTTGTTTTCAAAAATTTGGGATTTAAACGCGAAGAAGTTGTTTTAGGTCCATCCGCTGGATTTGACGGTGCAGTAATTGACATTGGAAATAAATCTCTAATAGTTTCAATGGACCCAATCACAGGCGCTGTTGAACGAATCGGCTGGCTTGCCGTTAACGTAAATGCCAATGACATTGCAACCTTCGGCGTAGAACCAACATTATTTTTATCATGCATATTACTTCCAGAAAAGGGCGAAAGAAAAACTCTTGAAACTATATGCACCCAAATGGATAAGGCAGCGAAAGATTTACGAATAGCCATTATTGGAGGGCATTGCGAAGTAACTCCAAGTTTAACAAATCCAATAGTCATTGGCTGTGCAATGGGCATAACCGAAAAAGGAAACTACGTTACAGCGGGAGGAGCCAAACCAGGAGACAAACTAATATTAACCAAAAGTACAGGAATCGAAGGAACAGCCATCCTTGCAACCGAAAAGGAAAAGCAGCTAAAAAAGGCGATGAAATTAGAAACTTTGCAAAGTGCTAAGGAATTCTATGACAAAATAAGCGTTGTTAAAGATGCCATCACCGCCATGAAAACTGGTGGAGTTAACGCTATGCACGATCCAACTGAGGGCGGTGTGAGTGGTGGAATTCATGAGATGGCAGAGGCTTCGAATGTTGGCTTTCAAGTTTATGAGGAGAGAATTCTCATTCTGCCAGAAACCCAAAAAATATGCGAGTATTTTACGATTGACCCACTGCAACTCATCAGTTCTGGAGCCCTACTAATTTCAGCCAAACCAGAATTTGCAGAAAAGATAGTTGAAGAGTTAAAGCAGAATCAGATTAATGCTTCAATTATCGGCGAATTCTTAGAAAACAAGCATGCGCATAAGATTATAAGAAAAAACGGAAAAATTCAAACCTTGCCAAGACCAGTTTCAGATCATCTTTGGCGTGCCCTAAAAAATTAGTCCTTCCTTGCGCTACTTTAAAATACTCGTGAAAATTTTAGAGACATAAAATGTGAAGTGACCATCCTTGGGGTTAACCATCCAGAAAGCTGCACGCATTGCCAAATGTTCTATGGCACCTAACAAGCCCTATCATGTACAGTGGATGATTACAAGAAAATGTAACTATCGTTGTAGAGGGTGCAATGTTTGGCGAGAGCAAGATCCAGAAGAATTGTCTACAGAAGAGATCAAAAGAGGATTGGGCATTCTTAGGACGCTTGACGTTGTTGAAATAGTCTTTTCTGGAGGAAACCCGCTTTTAAGAGAAGATATAGGTGAAATTTTGGATTATGCTTCACGCTTTTTTGTAACAACAGTTTATGATAATGGCAGCATGGCAGCGGAGAAAATTGATGCTTTACATAACGTGGATTTTGTTGCAATTTCTTTAGACAGTTTGGATCCGAGAAAAAATGATTATGTGAAGGGTGTTAAGGGTTCTTGGAAAAAAGCTATGCAGAGTATCGAAAAACTTCATGAAAACGGAATTCGTGTTGGCGTGTCGCCAACAATTTCTCAATTTAACTTATACGAAATGGTAGAATTTACCAATTACTTTTTAAAAAAGGGGGTTCCTGTTTGGTATTGCCTATATTCCTATGACCCTTCCAACGATTCAGACCAACTTTTCAAAATCGGTAAGAAGGATGATGAGTTTTTGATAACCGATAACAAAGCAATGGTTGAACTTTGTGATACGCTTATTGATATGGAAAGGAAAAACAGCAACGTACTCATAACAACTAAAACATTAGAGGCTGTCAAAAACCTTTACTCGAGCGGTAATAGAATATGGAAGTGTCGTGCCCTCCGAAACTTCTTTATTATAGACCATTTAGGCCGTGTTGCTGGTTGCCATCTCAACAAACCCGTAACCTCAATTTTCAATTTGCCAAAAGTCTGGAACAGCGAAGAGTTTAATGCCTTACGGAAAATTTATAGTGAGTGTTCCAAGTGTATATATCTCTGCTACATTGTTTACTCTCTCCATGGCAGTGTAAGGGGCAACTTGGAAATAACCAGAGAAAAATGGAGAAGCGCCAAACTCTTCTTGAAAAGAAAAAGTTCTTAGCCCTCTAGATTCGGCAAAACAGAAATAATATCAGCTATTTTGTTGGCAAGCATTTTATTGAATCCTATTTCTTCTTCTACGTTCAGTATCGGCATAGCTGCTTTCCATAGAGTTTGCATATCATACGTATAATCAATTATTATTCTGGGTCCTGCATCTTTGGGCTTTTTCAGTTCGAGGATGGAGGGTAAAAGCATGATGAAGATGAGGGTTGAAACTCCGATTGTTAGTAGCATAAAGGTTGTTGGAGTCGGATTCGGAATCATTCCTTATCTTTTTGGATTTATCCATCAACTAACAATATAACTGTTTCCGTTCCCAGAGTGAACTGTCTTTGTCCAATGGTTGCAATCTTTTCTGAAAATTTTTGATATGAGTAAATCTGTGAGAGCTTTGGTGCATATTGGTATGTTATATAGAAAAGTGAATATAAGCAATGGAATTAACCACTGGGCTCTTGTTCTACCATCTAAGTATGTACCTATCCCAACCTCAAAGAATGGAGCAAAATTTCCCACAAAACTGTAGAGAGAAAATGAAATTGGGATAGATGCCCAAAACATGCCAGCCCATGATGAGGACCCTAGGAAAAACAGTGAAACTCCTATAATCCATGAAAATAAAACCAGAACTGGCATGAAATAGAGATTTAATAAAAGTAAGCCGTCAATTTTCTCCTTTAAACTTAAATTTTTGCTTTTTAAAACGTTTAAAGAGTGTTTTAGGGCGCATTGCATGTGCCCTTTAGCCCATCTATACCTCTGCTTCCAATAAGCTCGCCAACTCTCAACAGCTTCTTCATAGCATTCAGCATCATTCACATAACTGACCCTGTATCCAGCGAGGTATACACGAAAAGTTAAGTCAGTGTCTTCTGCAAGGATTGATTCATCCCATCCTCCAAGGCTTTCTAACAGGTCTCGCCTAAAACCTCCAACAGTTCCACCAAACTGTGTAATTAATCCCAAAGCGTCTCTTGCCTGTTGGTCGACGCAGTATCCGCCTATTCTTTCTAATGCCACAAGGCGGGTTACCAAGTTTTGGGGCTCGTTTAGTACGACGACTCTGCCTTGCACCGCCCCAACTTTTGGGTTGACGAATTTTTTCGTGAATTTTTCCACTATGTCTCTTTGCGGGTAATAGTCTGCATCAAAGCATAGGCTGATTTCTCCCGTTGCATGTTTAAAACCTGCGTTTAAGGCTGAGGCTTTTCCTCGTTTTCCTTCTTTTTCGCTTCTGTGTATAACCTTAACGTAAGGATATTCCTTTGAGTATTCTTCTGCTATTTTTCCAGTCTTGTCTGTTGAGGCGTCATCGACAACTATTACTTGTAACTTTTCTTTTGGGTAGGTTAGTTTTGTCATTCCTTGAAGTATTCTTCCAATTACTTGCTCCTCATTATGCGCTGGGATTAGAATTGAAACTGTTGGTTGATAAGTTATGTTTTCCATCTCATGAGCGTCTTTATTTCTTTGGTGGTTCCTGAGAATTGTTAAAGTGAATATGTAATGTCGGATTAAGTATGCAGTTATCAGCGCCGTTAAAAAAGGAATAAGACTTCTAAAAGTTCAGTTATCAAGTTACATTACCGACCTCTCTTTTAGAAGGAGTTAACCATGTTAGGCTCATAGCCCAAAATGAGACAATCCATACAAGGTTTATGAAAGGACTCAAAATTATGTAGGGAACGCTGAAAAGGGTTCCGAAGGAGCTAGCCGCTGTATAAGCAAATAGGTAAAAAAGATAATTCCAAATCAACCCTACGATATTGCCTATAAAAAGCATGAAAATTTTCTTCGTAAGCGTTCCATTTAATGGAAAAATTAGAGAGGCAAAGAGGAAATTAAAGAGGGCAAGCGTGAAGCCAGTTTCATCGGGAAGCCTCAAAAAATACAATAGCAAACAAGAAAAAGCTATTCCAACAATTAAGCCAAAAACCAAGTGGTCCATTTTCAATTTGCCTTCCTCCATTTCCAACTTCTCCCTCACAATCCCTTATAGAGGTCGATTATAGAAAAGCAATATAGAAGATAATTCTAGAATAGTTTTAAAGCTTGCGCATAAACCCGCATCACCATTGTAAAGGGCTGATTTAATAATTTCTTCAGGCGGATAATAAGCGACTTCTTCTGGTTTTGGTTCAGTCTTTGAAAGGTGAAAGTTCTGACACCAAACGCAGTCTAAATTGCAGGACCATGTGGAAAATGTGAGGGCTGTGGAACCGGGCCAGTAATGGAAGAATGGTTTAATTTCTATTGGGTGGCTTTCAATGGTGCTTATATTGCCGTAAACAAGCGTGTATAATTCGCCGTTTATGTTAACTCTTGTTTTGCAAAAATCTTTTGCGCCAGACGCAATTTCGCATCTTCTTTCGCATAGTCTGCATCTAACCTTATCGTTGGCTAATTTTTCTTAAAATATTGCTTTTCGAACAGTTGGATAACGCATTAAATCAGACATTAACACTCAATTATATGGCTTGGTTTGGCTGAAAATTAACTTTTAACGCTTTTGAAGTGCTCCCAACCCCGAGCTTCAATGATGCTTTCCTTCTCTTTAGTTTTCAGAAGAACACGCTTATCTGCTGTAACCTTTCCTATGGGTAAAAGTTTGCCGCCAACCTCTGAAATGGCTTTTTCGGCCTTTTTCCAAAGTTTAGGCTTTAAAGTCAAAACAAGTTCATATTCCTCTCCTCCATAAAGCGTCAACTCGGACGGGTCAATGCTATTGATTTCAGCAAACTTTTCAACCTCTTTGGCTGTTGGAAGCTTTTCAATTAAGAAGCCAACTTTGCTTGCCCTCGAAATTTCATGGAGACTCCATGCTAAGCCATCGCTTGAGTCTATGGCTGATGCTACGGCTTTTGTTTGGCTTAGGGCTAAGCCTTCTTTTAATCGTGCCTTTGGCATTAAAACTGGCTCAATAAGCACTTTGCGAATTTTAGCTGGCGCCTCAAAATCGTTCATTAAAATTTTTAACCCAGAAGCTGTTTTACCAAAAAAACCAGTGACCGCAACAATGTCTCCGGGTTTTGCTCCACTTCGCAGCATAACCTTCTCTTTTTCAGCTATTCCAAAAAGTGAAATGCTAATTACAAGGTCTGAAGCTTCATTCGTGTCTCCCCCAATAATGTAAGCGCCGTACTCGCGGGCTCCAGCATTTAATCCGCTTCCAATTTCTTCTATGTCTTTCTCCGTTAGTTTTCTTGGTAGTCCAAGGGATACCAAAAGCGCTAAGGGTTTAACGCCTTTTGCTGCAAAATCGCTAATATTCATGACAACAGCCTTGCGGGCTGCCTGCCAAAGACTCATGCCAGGCGGGACATCTGTTTTATCAACAAGCATGTCTGTTTTCAAAACTGCAAGTTTGCCATTTCTCATGTCATATGCGGAAACGTCATCGCCAAATGAAATTGGCATTTTCGGCATCTTTTCCAACTGTTCCAGAATTAGTTCAATTATTTTTCTTTCTCCAACATCTTTTGAAAGAGGCAAAATAACTTCCTCCTTACTAAATGAATAGGGTGTATAAACTTAAAAATCCTCAGCAAACCCATAAAAACAAAAGAACGGTTTAAAAGGCAAATGCCGCCATTACAAATATGACGCCTCGGTAGCTCAGTCTGGTAGAGCGACAGCCTCGTAAGCTGTAGGTCCCGGGATCAAAGCCCGGCCGAGGCTTCGATTTTTGTTGTGTATTTTTGTTGTGCATGTGGACAGAAATATTTATTAAATATTAATATTACCGATTCATATCGGAGGAAACCAAACATGCCGCCCCTTCACAT
Organism: Bathyarchaeia archaeon; assembly: GCA_049969855.1. Taxonomy (GTDB): domain Archaea; phylum Thermoproteota; class Bathyarchaeia; order Bathyarchaeales; family Bathycorpusculaceae; genus JASEJA01. Next base: position 24,525 of record JBMFOB010000015.1, read on the forward strand.
TCACGAGGAAAAACTGAAATGTCCCTACAAGGGATGCGGAAAAACCTTCGATAAACCAGCAGTGCTAACAGATTCCTCCACAATACCAAGACAAAACTATTATGCATGCCCATACTGCAACTCAAAACTTGACATAATAGTTGAAAACATGAAAATAGTAAGCGTCAAACCAGCAGAATACCCAAAAGTCCTCGACACACCAGCAAAATGCGCCCACTACTTCGGATTCCTAAACACAGTTCCAAAAGACATGCCAATTCCAGACGAATGCCTAATCTGCCCAAAAGTACTCCAATGCAGTATCAAAAAACACTAAAACAATCTTACCCTTTTAAGAGAATAATTTTAAATTCAGCCTCTAAAACTTGTATTCTCATACAAGCCCATAACAGAAGGGGCTGTCGGCTAGCTTGGTCTAGGCTTGGAGACTTGGGCTCTCTAAGCGCTGTGGCGTTTGCCACGTGCGGGAAGGACCCCGGTTCAAATCCGGGCAGCCCCATCACATGCTTGTTAAGTATTTATTGAAGTGTTTGGTATCGTATATAGAAATGAAGGAGTGATGGTGCATGGAAAAAGCTCCTGGGTTAATGGTTGATAGAAAGTTTATTGCTTTAATGTTTCTTGTCTGTCTGGTTTTGGGCGGAAGTTTCGCTTTTATCTATTTGGATTTGAAGGCTGATTTCAAGGCTTTAAGCGATAAGTATACGCTTTTAGAGAATGAGTATGACACGCTTTACAAATATATGTGGCAGCTTCAAAACTTGACTGAATCGCAGTATTATGGGCAAGTAATTAACTTAACAGCTGTTCAAATATACAATTTAACTAAGTATTCTGTTGTTTTGATTTCATGCAACCTCTCAGACGGTTCTAGGGTTCAAGGTTCAGGTTTTGTTTATCTTGAGGGAGGATACATTGTTACAAACAGCCATGTTGTTGGAGAAGTAACTGAACAAGGCTTTGTAAGCGCTGAAAGCGTTAGTGTTACGTTTTTTAATGGAACAACCCTTCATGCACAAGTTTTGGCGCATGACGTTTACAGCGACTTAGCAGTAGTGAAAATAAATGACGCTGAACTGGATAAGATACCTGAACTATCCCATCCATTAATTATTGGAAACTCAACTTTGTTAATGGTTGGAGAGCCTGTTTACGCCATTGGAAACCCATTTGGTTTGAGGGGTTCTATGACTGCTGGGATAGTTAGCCAGTTGGGTAGGGTTATACGTTTGGGCGATTTAGGCGTTCCCGACCCGTGGGGAAGATATTCTATAGTTGACCTTATACAGTTTGATGCTGCTGTTAATCCGGGCAATTCTGGTGGTCCGTTGCTTAATGGTTTGGGTGAAGTTGTTGGCGTAACCTTTGCTATAGAAACTGTAGGGAATATTTCGGCTTTTATAGGGATAGGCTATGCTATACCCTCAGTAATCTTTGAACGGGTTGTTCCAGCCCTAATTGAAAACGGAACATATAAGCATCCTTACATGGGCATAGGATACGATAGCCAATACTTGGGTGGGATGAACATATCCTACGTTGAACCACATGGACCAGCAGATAACGCTGGCTTAAAAGTGAACGACATAATAATAGAAGTTGACAATCGCACCGTGACTTGTCCTGAAGATTTGGTTATTTATTTGGAGAGATACAAATCTCCGGGAGACGTCATATACTTGAAGGTTATACGTAATGGCTCGATTTTGGATTACCTAATCGAGTTAAAATTGGGTGAAAGGGAAGCTTAGCCCTAACTTTTTAAATGTCTTGCATTGCGAAGGCTACAGATGCCAAAACCACTGTGACTATTATTGCTGTTATGAATGGGTAAAAGGGTGAAATGCCGTAGAGAACGCCTCCTACATAAGGAGCAATAAAAGAGGCGAACATTGTTACAGTTTGAGGTACAGAAATCCAGCGAGCTCTAATGGATTCTGGAGCCAAAGGTCCAACAACCGCCCCTAAAAGAGACCATGTTAGATAGGAGCCGCCAGTTATGAAAAACGTTATTGTCAAAATTTCAAAATTTCCAAACAACAGGAGAAGCGCAAGGGAAAGGCTGCATAAGAGAAGAGAGGCTGCAAGTGCATAGGCTTTTCTCCATTTGTCTCCAATCTTGCCTAAAATGATTGCCAAAACTGCTGAGCCGAAAAAAGATATTGAGCCTAAAATGCCAATTTCAAAATCGCCATAACCATAAACGTCCCCAAGAAATTTTGGAACGAAAGGTCTGAACATCATTATGATGAACATCATGGAAGCAAAGAAAACCGAAAGTTTCAGCAGTTTTCTCGTCTTCAAAAGCTGAAAAAAGGAATAGCCTTCCTCTGAAGAGCGGGCAACGTAGCCTTTTGCTTTTTGACTTTTAATGAATAGAAGAATCAGCGTAGCAATAGCATAAAAGGTTGAGGCTAAATAAAAAACAGTCCGCATCCCAACAATTCCAGCTAAATAACCGCCAAAGGCTGGAGAGAAAATGTACCCGAAAGACCATGAAGAAGAAATCATTGCGAAAGTTAATGTAACTCTTTTCTCGCCAGCAGCGCTTACAATGTAGGCTGTGCCCGTGGGTCCGCCAAGCCAAATACCCCACAAGAGCATTCCAGGCAACATTTCAATCCAGTTTTTTGCAAAGGAAAAAATTATTGGGGCTGGTAACCAAGCAATCCATCCAGCAAGCATAATCTTTTTACGGTCATACTTGTCTGCAAGTGTTCCAGCAAAAAGTAACGTTAAGGCTGTCACTAAAGTCATTACGGCATAGAGGATTCCAACTTCAACAGAACCCGCATTAAGGCTGTTGGTTATATAGTATGGTAGGAGATAAGCGTAAAGACCATCTCCGAAAGAGCCCACCAAGTTACATATGTAAATTAGTTTCAAATCTCTGTTTAAAACGTTCCATGGAAAGCTTGACTCCAAGATTTGCTGCAGCCTATTAAACCTCATACGCCTTCAAGCCTTAACGGTCGGCAATTTTATTGCCTTTCTATTCTTTAATGTTTAAAACAGTTTCATCATTATTTAACAAAAGTTTTGAAAGTAAGCTTACTTTCTTCTGTCAATTATGTCTAGAGCTTCTGGTCCTGTTCCGATAAGCACAACTGGAATTCCCGTTTGCTTTTCAATCTCTTTAACAAATTCCTTTGCCTCTTTCGGCAACTCTTCATAAGCTCTTGCACCTTTACATTGTGGATAAACGGCATCAAGTTTCGTTAACGCCGCTTGTGTAGCACCATTAATTTTCACGGCTTTCTTTGCCAATTCAAAATTGAACGGAGCCGAACGTCTATCTCGACCTGTTCCAGCAGCAGTTTCAAACCACCCACGCTTTTGGGCTTCCTCCTTCGTCAATTCTCCCGGCAATGGACCTGTGCCGACGCGGGTCATAAAAGCCTTAAACACTATGAGAACTTCGTCAACTTTTGTTGGTCCTACGCCTGCTTCTGAGCATATGGCTGCGGCGCTTGTGTCTCTTCCTGTTACGTATGGGTATGTTCCATGATAGAGTGACAATAGCAAACCTTGTGTTCCTTCGAGCAAGACTTTTTTGCCTTTATCTATGGCGTTATTTGCTTCTTCCGCCACTTCTGTTAGGTATGGCTTTAGTTCTGGAATGTCTTTTGCAATTTTTGCTGTTCTTCGAACACGTTCCTCAATTGCGGGTCCAACACCCCAGCCTGTTGTTCCCAAACCTTTCAAGTGAGCACTTGTTTTGTCTTGGATTGAATGTTTCTCTTCAATTATGGAAGCCTGATAGTCCACGCCTATGCGGTTTTCAACTTTTGTTTCTTCAATTTCTTTAAGAAGTTGGGCAACGTGAACGTTTGAGCCTGCGCCGATTAGTAGTCGGCATTTTTCATAGACGAAGGCTGCTGGAACCATGTGCAATGCGTAACGTTTGCCCTCAATCCAAACTGTGTGGGCAGCATTAACCGAACCTGTCCTAACACAAAAATCCAGCTTATCCTTTAGGGCTATGTAGGAAACTATTTTTCCTTTACCTTCGTCTCCCCAGAAGGCTCCAGCTATAACTGTACACGGCATTTTATCGCCGTTGACAAAACTTGTTACTGGTTATTTAAGAATTTTTGCTGGTTTTGTGTAAAATTCTTTAGTTTCTATCATCAGCCAAAACGAGGTTTAAGTTGAGTATTTCAGCCCATGCAATGTTCTTTAAAGGTATTCTAAACTCCTTTTCCTTTCTGTATGGAACACATTTAACAAGGATTTCCCTTCCAAACTCGTCTCTTAGAATTTCTGAAAAGCAAACGTTCACTATTACTGACCCGTCTTTCAAGTGTAGGTTTACATTTTTTCCAAGGAAAGATTTCGCCGTGTTTAAGCCGAACCTCTCCATTCTCTACCACTCCAGATCTTTATTGGCTATTCTGCTCCAACATCGCCTACAAATTGGAAGTTTTTCTCCTTTAAACAGAATGTAAACTTCAATATCACTGCTTTTGCATTCTTTGTTCCATGGGTTTTTGCAATGTTCCATTAAAGTGAACCTCCACTGGCAAGTTAATTCAAATGCTCAACTTTTCCTTTTAAAACTCTTTGCGAAACGACAAATGCATACTGTGGAGAGAGATAAGTTAAAGTGAACTTAACACAAACCATTTTCAGGAGAAGTTGAAGGTTGAACATGGAAGATTTAAGAAAAAGCAATGGAAGCCGGATTTGGCAGTGATTATGGATAAATGCGTAATGCAAGAGCACAAAAACTCTTTCCAAGGAGTAACCGCTTAAATTTGAATTATTTCCGGCATTATTTTTTCTTTCGTTATTTTTAGCAAAGCCAAAGTTGGCTTCGTTATGAAAGGAGGAATGGGATTTGTTGGACTTCCAGGGTTTATGAAAAGAGTTTTTCCTTCCCATTTTATATTTGAGTTGTGAGTGTGTCCATAAACTAATACATCAAAGCAATTCTGCTTTGCAATTTCACGCATCTTCCCCATTCCAAAAAGGGCTCCAGGATCATGCATGACCCCAATCTTCCAATCAAAAACCCTAACAGAATTCATTTTCGGAAGTTTTCCACGGATTTCAGGTCCATCCATGTTTCCATAAACAGCCAAAACAGGCGCCAACTGCTCTAAATCGTCAATTACGGATAATTGCACTAAATCGCCAGCGTGCACTATAAAATCCACCTTCTCAAAAACTTCAAAAACTCTTTTCGGAAGCACCATAGCCCTTAAAGGTATGTGAGTGTCAGAGATTAAACCAACAGTTTTTACCAAGGAATATTCGGGTTGTTTAGGAAGAATCTTAGGTTGCTGATAAACCATTCAGATTTCCTCTCTAAACAATTTAGCGTTTCAGAAATAAGAATCTTAGCCAGAGGCTTTAGAAACAAACTTGTTGCCTTTTATGAAAAATCTTAACTCTTGCGGCAAATCAAATTTTACACCTATCCTATGGGAAGAAGAAATTTCAAAATTTTGCCCTTCTCCCTCACTCACTATTAATGGGCCATTCCTTTTTGTAACGTAGGTTCCATTCAACTCTTCGGTTATTGCCAAAGCCTTTGCCAATTTTCCAGGACCATTAGTCAAAAAGCGCAAGTCCTTCACTTTTCTGTTCTTTTTCATAGTTTCCACTCCAAGAACTGGCTCCAAAGCCCTAATCAAAACGGCGCCCACATCACCTTTTGGATGGGCAACTATGTTTAGTAGCCAGTTTCCATGAACCATGTAAATGAAGGTTCTTCCAACATCTAAAAACATGATTTCATTAAACACTTTTCTTCCCTTGTAAGCTTTTGAGGCTGGGTCTTTTTCTCCATAATAGGCTTCTGTTTCAACAATCTTTCCAGACAAAATTGTGGAATTAATTTTTCTTATCAAAATTTTTCCAAGCAGTTCTTTGGCGACTACGTCTGGCTCTCTTTCATAGAAACTTTTGGGCAACACCCTCATTTTCTCAACTCTAAATATAATTTTGGATTGATGAAATTTAAATTGTAAAAGATGGCTAAAGCATTTAAATGGTGTCATGGCTTGATAGAGTCCTATGATTTTAGCGTGATGGTTATAAATGGCAAAAAATACACAAGCGACCTCATAGTTTATCAGGAAAAAGTTTTTGACGGCTGGTGGAGAAAGGAAGGCCACAG
>JBMFOB010000016.1:0-28100 GCA_049969855.1 Bathyarchaeia archaeon
CCAAAGCTTAAGGAAGACTTTTTAGCAGCCAAGAAAACGCTTGAAGAACAGACTCCGTGGTACTTTATTCACCTTTGAAAAATCCCTTCTTCAACGAGTATTCTGCACTTTTAGCGAAGAGCCTTAGCTTTCTCGTAGGCATACGCTACACTTTCGCTGGTTACTACACCTAAAACCTTGCCGGGCACTTCTCTTTCAACTACCGGCACCAAATCAATCTTTTCACGAAGCATTATCTTATAGGCTTCAAGTATCGATTCGTCAGAAAAAACCGAGATCTGCTTCATAGGCAACTGTTCCACCCGCAGCTGGCTTCTTTGCTCTTGCTTAACCTTCATGATTTCGTTCCATGTGACAATTCCTTGGAAGACACCGTCTTTTCCAACCAAAACGTCATGATATCGTGCTTTAAACATAACTTCCAAAGCCTCTGAGAGGGTGGTTTCAGGTTTAACAGAAGCCACCTCAGAGTACATGACATCTTTAACGCGAACTCGCGCCATAGTCGTTGATATGATTGTTGATTCTGTTTCCTCAGTTGCACCTATATAAATGAATATGCCTATTATAACAAGCCAAAGGTTATACCAAATTCCGAAAAGCGCCATCATTATGCCCAGAATCTTGCCGATGAACGCGGCATATTTTGTTGCATCGGAAAACTTCATTTTTTCGGCTAAAAGGGCTCTTAAAATTCTGCCGCCATCCATGGGGAATGCTGGAATCAAATTGAAGCCGCCGAGAATCAAGTTCAAGATGGCTAAATCATAAATCAAGGTTTGCGCTGTTGCGACGAATGGGAGAGCTTCTGCAAATGGCAGTTTGATGGGTATCAACTGATCTAAGGCAAGTAGAAATAACCCTATTGCAAAACTGACCACAGGGCCTGCTGCAGCCATTCTCCACTCAATTCCAGGTTTTTCAGGAATTTCCTCTATCTCTGAAACGCCACCTATGGGATATAGAATAATTTTGCGAACTTTTATGTGGTAATGCTTTGCAACCACAGAATGGCTCAATTCATGGATAGTCACGAAGAAAAATAGGCAGACAATTAAAAGAAAATAATAGGCTGAGAAGAACGCAACGATAATCAACAAAAGTATAAAGGTAATGTGAAGCTCAACCGGAATTCCCCAAACAGAACCAAATTTAAATGAATATTTCATAAGACAATATTAAGGTGCAATTACTTTTTAGACTTTCTAAAAGCTAATAAACCTTCAAAATAGAACAGTAATTGCTATTGCAGTCTATTGGATGGAATATTGAAATGGAAGGCTATCTCATTTCAGAGTTATTGAAGTTCTTGGAAAAGGAAAAAATTGAGATAAAACTGCGAAAGATCTCTGATTTTGAATTTTGGCTTGAAAGCCCAGACAAGTCCATCACAGCCAAACTTGTCATAGACAATGATGCACGTGAAGTTCTGTATGACATTTTCTCAGTTGAACACGATGTGCATTTGAAGGAGGAAAAAATTAGGGATGTAGAAAAAATAGATTTTATAGCTGAAGAGCATAAAAAATGGAAACTCGTAGAGACCGTAGAGGACTTCTGGTTAATTCTGGACGAAATCAGGCTTTGGGCACAAAAGAACAAGTATCAAGTTAAAGAAAAAGAAATGATATGAACAGAAATTGGCATGTTCTACTTTTCCGCTTTCTTCAGCAAACCGATAAGCATAGGCAATAGTTTAGTGCCGCGTTCCAATATACCTAGACTTCCACTTTTGCATTCCTTTTCAGAGAACTTGGAAACGTTATCGCCTCTGATCTTATCTCCCGATATTAGAAGTGGAACTGGATCGTCGCTGTGAGCTTTAAGTTTGCAAGGTGTCGAATGATCTGCAGTAACGCAGATTATATGGTCTTCCAATTTTATTTTTTGCAAAAGTTTTCCGAAAAAGTGCTTATCGATTATAGATATGAGCTGAGCCTTAAGTTCGAATTTTCCGTCATGTCCAGGCTCGTCTGGACCTTTTAAGTGTATGTAAAAACAATCATAAGCGGTGAGGCAATCAATTAACTTCTTCACTCGGAGTTTACAGTCACTTTCAAGGTCATGTGAAGGTGGTGGAAGAATTACGGTATCCATACCTGCTAATTTAGAGATTCCTCGTTCAACAGGCATATCGGTTAAGGAAACAAAACGCACTCCATAGTGTCTGTTAATGTTGAAGAATTTTGGCAGTTTATGCCCAGCATCTCTTGTAAGTATAATGTTTGCCTTAAGTTTACCTTCCCTTTCGCGTTTTCTGTTAATCTCGTGTGCATCTAGGATTTCACGGCTTTTTTTGACAAATTCGTTCACAAGATCCGCAGAAATTTTTGCTCCTTCACTACTGTCCATGGGCTCGCATTTTTGGGGGAACATTCTAATTTTGGCTTCTGCTATTCCAAGCTCTTTTATTTTGGCGTAGCCTGGATCGGTATTTGTTATTCTGCTGGAGAGGGGTTTCTCATGGCTTCTTATGACCAAAACTCCTCTATGGCCAACGGTATTCTTAAACTCAAAATCTGCAGAGTGAGATTCAAGTTTCACATTTTCATTAATAGCTTTACATAACTCAGTAGCCTCTTCGGTGGTTAAGTTTCTTCCCACGCGTCTATCAATAAGCTCGCCTTTTTCGCCTAAGGTTGCAAAGTTACATCTTAAGGCAAGATCGCCATCTTTTACTTCAATGCCAGCGCCAACGGCTTCAAGGATTCCTCTGCCAGTGCCGTATTTGAAAGGGTCATATCCCAAAATTGAAATTACAGCTACGTCGCTTTCTGGAGCGATGCCTCTCTTAACAGTATACATTAACCCTGTTTTTCCATGTGCAGCTAGAAAGTCCATATTTGGCGTGTCTGCAGCCTCAAGTGGGGTCTTATTGTCTAATTCTTCAATGGGTAAGTCGCCCATTCCATCAATAACAACGTAAATCAGTTTTAAAATTTTATTCACCTCTTTATAGCTTGAAGCCCCAACATATAAAGGCTATTTCACTATTAGTACGGGACAATGTGCCTCATCTGCAACTCTATCGCTAACGCTTCCTAAGAAGAACTCTTTCACTTTCCCTAATCCTCTATGTCCCATGACTATTAGGTCAAAGTTTCCTTCTTTAGCTGTTTCAACTATTTTATCTGACGGCCGACCTTCCTTAAGAACAGTTGAAATTTTCAAGTTGGGTTTAAGTTCTTCAGATTTTTTAAGAGCTTTGGATAATATTTGTTCATGAATCCCTTTCAATTCATTAGTAAACTCAGCCAAAAGGGCTGGATAAGCAAAAGGTTCACCTAAATAGCCAACCGTTGGTACTTGAAAAACATTTACTAATGTAATCGTTGCAGAATATTTCTCAGCCATATCGAGTGCGAAGTCCAGTGCTTTATCTGCATGTTCAGAACCGTCAATCGCTACCAAAATTTTTGTAATCAAATTTACCCCTTCTATTCAGTTTTCATTGTTCAGGTTCATAGATTTTTCGCAAAACAATTAACAAGAGCGTAGCATTATTGCGATTCTTTACGCTTCTTCAAAAATCTTTCAACGGCTTTCCTGTTCGGTAAGGCTCTGGCTCCAACCCTTGTTATTTTTAAATTAGCCGTAGCATTAGCGAACTCAACGGAATCTTCCAAATTTTTACCCTCCAATTGAGCCGTGATAAAACCAGCTGAGAATGCATCCCCAGCTCCAGTCGTGTCAGCAACCTTCACCGAATAAGCGCGCGCATATAATTGAGAGTAAAGGGATAAATATGGTTTAATACAAACTTGATTGAAGTATAAATTAAAGTGAGCGGGTAAAATGAGAATCGGGTTTTTCGTTTGGGAATACCCACCAAAGCTTGTAGGCGGGTTAGGGACCTATGCAGAATACATTACCCATGAATTCGTCGAGTTAGGCCACGATGTTACAGTCTTCACACTCAATCCTGGAGACCTAAATACAAGAGAAATACTAAAGGGAGTTGAAGTTCATCGACCTCTTATCGCAGATGCAAGCAACGTTTTTCCAATGTTTGTTACCGAGGATTTAAAGAAATGGGGAACAAACATCCGATTTTTCAACGACATCTTCATTTACAATGTTCTCAGCGCAACCAAATTCATTAATGGACTAATCAGAAAACAAGGGTATAAATTTGACATTGTCTGTGTACATGACTGGTTGAGCAGCATAGCAGGCTTAATAATCAAAAATGAAACCAAAATCCCAGTTGTTTTCCATGTCCACAGCACAGAATGGGGACGAAGCGGAGGACAAGGCTCAGAAGTTGTTTCACATCTCGAGTCAGCGACTGCACAGACGGCGGATAGGATAATAACAGTTAGCCACGCAATGAAAGACGATTTGACGCGCCATGGTTGGCCTCAACAAAAAATAAGCGTGGTATGGAACGGTGTAGATCCAATACGTTATGACCCCAAAAACTGTGAACCCGAAGATGTAAAGAAGATCAGAGAAAAGTATGACATTCCAGATGATTGGAAAATGCTTCTTTTCCTTGGAAGATTAACTTGGGTGAAAGGCGTTAAAAACCTAATACAAGCCATGCCCACAGTTTTGAGAGACTATCCGCAAACAAAACTCGTGATTTTAGGCAAAGGCGAAGAAGAAAAAGACATAGAAGAAACAGCATCCAGACTTGGAATAAAAGACAAGATCATATACCGTTTCGAGTTTGTCCCAGAAGACGAACGAATCTTGCATTACGCCGCAGCAGACCTATGCATTTTCCCCTCAACATACGAACCATTCGGCATCGTCAGCCTAGAAGCAATGGCAATGGCAAAACCAGTTGTCGTCGGCGCCCACGGCGTAGTAGGCTTCCGAGAACAAGTGGTCTCCTCAGGCCCAGACCAAAACGGCATCCACATCAACGGCGAAGACCCAACTGACATAGCATGGGGAATAAAAGAAACCCTCAAAGACCCACAAAGAGCCAAAACATGGGGAGAAAACGGAAGAAAAAGAATTTTACAATACTTCACGTGGGAAAAAACTGCCGAACAAACACTAGAAATCTACAAAACTCTCATTTAGAGAATTTTAATTCCGTTAATTATTCGCCTTTTTCTGTTAGTAACCTTTATTCGCTGCGCTCTAAGGCTCAAGTTTTCGCCTCCAGCAGGAGCCAAGGCTAAAACTCGCATTAGGCTTTTTCCTCCGCCATTTTGGACTGCTGGGTCGCCAATGCCTTTCAGAAAGCATAGGTTGCTGGCGGGTTGCCAGTGCCCCTCAAAATAAAGGCTTGGCTCGCCATCTTCGGGAAAAGGGATAGCTTCATCAATATTTTCTTCGCCCCAAACACGCCCACACTTAACGCATACAACTTCGCTTTCAGCCATCATTAGTGAGCCGCCACATTCGAGACACATTCCAGCGCTAAACATAACTCCTCAAACTGCTCAGAAGAAAGCTTTTCCCGCAAAAATCAACGCTAATCAGCAGCATAAACTACTCCAAAAGAAAAATATCTTCAAAACAAGCCCAAAAACAGAAAAAGAGGAGAATTTGTGGGGGAGAAATCTCCTTTTTCGAATACGAAATAATCCCGTAGTTTTTTATAATTGGTAGTCGAAAAATCTATGTGTTGGATAAGCTTTAATGCTTCTAAAATGGGGTGGTGTAGGCTTGGTGGAGGCGCCAGTAGAAGATAAGCGATTAACTCTCAAAGAAGCTGTTAAACTTGTCCCAGATGGTGCGCATTTATTTTGGGGAGGGTTCGGTTTTCAACGCCCACCAATGGCTTTTGCGCATGAAATGGTTCGGCAAGGTAAAAAAAACATGACAATTTACACTTGTGGGTCAGAAATGGACTTGGATATTTTGGTGGGCGCTAAGGTTGCTTCACGTCTTGAAGTTGCTTTCTACGCTATTGAAGGGATAGGTTTAGCTCCGAACATTCAGAGGAGAATGAGGGAAAAAACTGTGGAAATTGAGGATTATACGAATTTGGCTATGGCTTTACGCTTCTTAGGTGGTGCTTTGGGTGTGCCATTCATGCCATTGAAAAGCATGTTGGGAACAGACATGTTAACAAAGAAAAGGTTCAGGGAGAAGAAGGCAGAGGTATTCACATGCCCGTTTACAGGAGAAAAGGTTGTGCTTGTCCCCTCTGTTCGTCCAGACTTCAGCATAGTCCACGTTTCGCGTGTGGACCGAGAAGGAAACGCTCAGATAGATGGTATAAAGGGCGAAGATGTTGAAGGTGCAAGGGCTGGGAAAAAACTGATTGTTATGGCTGAAGAAATTGTTGACACAGAATTTATAAGGGCTCAGCCAGATCAAACAGTTATACCGAACATTTATGTCACGCATGTTGTTGAGTGTCCATGGGGTTCTTATCCTATGATGGTTTACAATTATTACGATTATGACATGGAACACATCCGCAAGTATTATGAGCAATGCAAAACAGAGGAAGGATGGCAAAAATACTGCGAAGAATACATAACAAGCGTAAACAACCATGTGGAATTTCTACAAAAGATAGGCATAGAAAGACTGTTGAAGCTGAAGGCTAAAAAACCCTTCGCATATTAGAGGGAGGAAATGGAAATGAGTAAAAAATATGCAAAACCTGAAGAATTTTCAACCCTTGAACTTATGGCTGTTTGCGGCTCAAAACAAATAAAAAACGGCGAAGTCGTCTTCATTGGGACAGGTTTACCATTAATCGCTGCAATGCTTGCAAAGAAAACTCACGCGCCGAAAGCGAAGATAGTTTATGAAGCAGGATTCATAGATTCAAACGCCATTGACATAGCCTTATCCATAGCTGATTCTAGGTTGGGATATCATGCGTCTGGAGCCATTGGTTTAATAGAAACATTGGGGTTGATGCTGCAAGGCGGGCATGTGGATGTAGGCTTCGTTGGAGCTGCCCAAATTGACGAGTATGGAAACATAAACACGACGTACATAGGAAACTTTGAAAACCCAACAGTTAGGCTTCCAGGAAGCGGAGGCGGAAACGACATAGTTTCTTCAGCAAAACGCATAGTAATCATAATGACCCATGAGAAAAGGAAAACGGTGAAAAAACTCGATTACCTAACAAGCCCAGGCTTTTTAGATGGGCCAGGAGCCAGAGAAAAAGCTGGACTATTAGGCGGAGGGCCATCGCTTGTGGTTACAAACCTTTGCCAGATGGATTTTGAACCAAAAACAAAACGCATAAGGTTGGCGACAGTTCATCCTGGCGTAACAATTCAACAAATTAAGGAAAACACTGGTTTCGACTTAATTATTCCTAAGGATGTTCCAACCACGGAATTGCCAACATGTGAGGAGCTTGAACTTTTAAGAGCAATAGACCCTCATGGGATTTACATTCCGAAACCTAAATAGTTGGAGTTTTTTCTTGTGGAATTTTTGGTTTTTGCTTTGTTACCTGTTCAACTATTTTCCAGAATTCCTCTTCAGTTAAACCCTTTCTCAAATCTCTCATGAGCTTTTTTATCTGGTAGAAGGTCATTTGTGTTCCACCCTTGTCTAAGCTTTCCTGCACATTTTTTATTCTTCGGACTATTTCGTCTATCTGCCATTGCGTGGCTTTGATTCCAGCCGAAGCCAAGCGGTTTTCAACAAGATGTCTTCCGCTTTGTTTTCCAAAGTAGAATGTGGTTTCTCTTTCAATGATTTCTGGCGGAAAAGGCTCATAGATTAACGGATGCGCCAGCATGCCGTGAACGTGCTCATCCACTTCGTAGGAGAAGGCGTTTTCGCCTATTATAGGTTTATGATATTGTATTGGCAATGCAAAGCTTTTTTCAACAAGTTGTGAAAGTCTGTAAAGTTTCTTCAAGTCCAAGCCCGTGTCTATGTCATAGAGGAGTTCCAAAGCAACGACAACTTCCTCCAAAGGTGCCAATCCAGCCCTTTCCCCAAAACCAGCAACACAAGTATGCACATAACTCACGCCTTCTTCCACTGCTGCTAATGTGTTGGCTGTTGCTAAGCCAAAGTCGTTGTGGCAGTGAACTGAAAGGGGAATTTCCTTGCCAAACTTTTGTGAAAGTCCTTCTCGCACGTGGGAGATTAGATAACGCATTGATAATGGTCTTAAAAATCCTACAGTGTCTGCAATGACAAGTCTATCCGCTCCAGCCTTTACGGCAGCCTCAAAAATTTGTAAAATGTCTTCGAGGGGCGTTCTGGAGGCGTCTTCTAAAACAAAATCTACAGTGGCTCCTTGTTTTTTTGCGTATCCGATGGCTTCGATGCTTTCTTTTAAAACTTGCTCCTTGGTCATTTTAAGTCTGTAATGCAGATTTAATCCATTAAATGGCGTGGACATTAGGATTTCTCTTATGCCGCATTCAAAACAAGCGTCTATATCACTTTTAATTGCGCGAGCGGAAGCGGCAAGGCGGGCATTTTGGAAGCCTTCATTTGCAATTCTTCTAACATCGTTTTTCTCTTCTTCGGATATGGCTGGAAATCCAACTGTTATTAGGGATACTCCCATTTCATCCATCATTTTAGCAAGCTTAACCTTTTCAACGTAGGTTAGGAAAACTGTTGGGGTTAGGATTCCCTCCCTGAGGGTTTCGTCCCAAATGTAGACTCTTTCGGGAAGTTTTGGGGGCAAATTTTTTCTATAATGGTTATAGTTTGCGATTAAGCCTTGAGCCTCAAGTTTCCTGAATATTGTTTTCCTCATCTAATACACTTTCCAGCAATTAAGAGTCGGTGCGCATCTAATATTTTAACAGCCGTTCATATAAAATTGACTTAGTTACCCTCACAGCAAACCTAAATTATTTAGGAGTAAAGTCCAATAAGGCAAATTGTAAAGGTGAAGTGTATGGACGTATTTGAGGGTATTGAGAAAAGAAGAAGCATACGAAAGTTTAAGCCCGAACCAGTCAAGGATGGCGCTTTGAAAAGGATTTTGGAGGCTGGACGTTTGGCTCCTTCAGGCAGCAATCGCCAACCATGGTATTTCATAGTTGTCAGAGACTTAGAAACAAAAAAGGCATTATCCATAGCTGCAAACAATCAAAGGTTCATCGCAGATGCAGGCGCTGTAATTGTGGCTTTAGGCGACCCGGGTGTTTCTCTAACAAAAATGCCTTACAAACTTTCTTCAACAAGAATATCTCATCTGCAAGACCCTATGATAGCCATAGAGCATATGGTTTTAGCTGCAACAGCCCTCGGATATGGAACATGTTGGATTGGAGCTTTCAACCAAGAAGAGGTTAAGAAGATTTTGAAAATTCCTGAAAATCTTGCAGTCGTCGCTTTGCTGCCCGTAGGCGTCCCAGACGAGAATCCGCTTGCGAGACCAAGAAAGGCGTTCAAGGAAATATTTTTCAAAGACTCTTATGGAGTTCCACTTGAACTATAAACGTATCTTCACTTCTTTTTTATTCTGCTTCCATAATCGCATAATTCTATGATTGGGCATTCATGACATTTTGGATTCTGCGCTCTACAAGTGTATTTGGCTAGAAGCCAAAACAAGCCTCCTGTTCTTTCACCCTTCTCCCATGGTATGAAATGCTTAAGCGTCCTTTGAATTTCTTCGTATTGTGCTTCTGGCTTTACTAATCCTAATCTTTTTGCCATTCTCTCCATGTGAGTGTCGACAACCATAACTTCAGCGTATGAATGCCTTTGCGCAAGCAAAACATCAGCTGTTTTCTTCCCTATTCCAGGAAGTTCCATAAGCCTTTTTCTGGCTTCTTCCTTGGGCAAAGCCAAAACCGCTGATAAGTCGCCTCCAAACTTTTCCAAAACTGCTTTGGAAATTTCCTTAATTCTTTTTGATTTAACATTGTATAAGCCTCCGCTTCTGATTGCCTCTTTTAAATCTTCAACTTTCGCCTTTGCCAAAACTTCAGGTTTTACTTGGAATTTTGCGGTTAATCCCTTGTAGGCTCTAACGCAGTTTATTTCGCTTGTGTTCTGGGAAAGAACAGTTATTATCAAATTTTTGAATGGATCTTTCGAGACTTCTTCCGGGTATTCCACGGGCCACCAGTATCTTCCATATTTTTCCTCTAAAACTAGAATATACTTTGGGTCTAAAACCTTCATTATCACCTTTCCCCCACCGATGGTTTATGCACTGTTATAGAATATAATTGTTAACAATTTATCAAGAAAGAGTTTTATACAGTTTCAAAATTATTCTGCAATAACCTTTGGTGATAAAACTTGAATTTTGAATTAACCGCTGAACAGAAAATGATTGTTGAGGCAGCCTCTGACATAGCCCGCGATTTTGGTCCAGAATACTGGCGAGAGAAGGACAAGAAACACGAGTTTCCAGAAGACTTTTGGAAAAGCCTTGTGGATGCTGGTTTTCCAGGAATAATAATTCCAGAAAAATATGGCGGCGGCGGAATGGGCATGTTCGAAATGATTTTGGCAATGGAAACCCTAGTTTCTGAGGGCTGCGGATTAGCTGGAGAATGGTTTCTATGTTTAACATCTGTTTTTGGCGGCTTGTCCATAGTAAAACATGGCAACGAAAATCAAAAGGCGAAATATTTGCCGAAAATTGCAAAGGGTTTAGAATTCTGCCTAGCCCTAACAGAACCAGACGCTGGGACGAATACGCTGAACATTAAAACAACCGCCACAAAAGAAGGAGACCAGTATAGAGTTGATGGTCAAAAAATGTTTATTTCAGGCGCCGACAGAGCCAAAGGAATGCTTCTCGTCACAAGAACAACACCATTAGAGAAGGCTCCGAAAAGAACTTTGGGCTTAAGCCTTTTCCTTGTGGACTTGCCAAACCCAGCCATCGAAATCATCCCAATAGAAAAGCACGGAATAAACTATTCAAAAACCTTTGAAGTTTACATAAACGACCTTAAAATTCCAGCCGAAAACATGCTTGGCGAAGCAGACAAAGGCTGGTATCTCCTATTAGACACGCTTAATCCTGAACGCATGTCCTTTTCAGCAGCAGCCTGCGGCATCGGACTTTTAGCCATAAAAAAGGCTGTAGAATACGCAAAGGAAAGAAAGGTTTTTGATGCGCCAATAGGTTCTCATCAAGCGCTTCAGTTTCCATTGGCGGAGGCTAAAGCAAAAATTGAGGCTGCAAGGCTTTTGAATTATAAAGCTGCATGGCTCTTTGACAAGGGAATAGAATGCGGAGCAGAAGCAAACATGGCTAAAGTAGCTGCTGTAGAAGCCGGAACAAGCGCTGTTTATCATGCAATGCAAACTTTCGGCGGATATGGTTATGCAGTGGAATATGATGTTGAACGGTGGTGGAGGGAAATAAACCTCATTCGATTGGCTCCAGTTACGCAGCAGATGGCATTAGCCTTCATAGGACAACACGTTCTAGGACTACCAAAATCCTACTAGATGAAGCATCTCTTTCAACAATGAAGCACTTTAAAGGTGGAAAAAGTTCTGGGTTTTACAAAGAGTCATGGTTTGCTAGTTTTTGCAAGTTTTGGTTTCAGCTTTATCCTTATCTTTTCAACGATGCTTAAAAATGTTGGAGTTTCAAGTTTGCAGCAGGTTTTCTTTCGTGTGACATTGGCTCTTCCACTTATACTTTTGCTTATTAAGGGAAAATTTAAACTTGAAAAGAAAGACTTACCATACTTCATATTAATCGGCTTCGTCTTCTCAGTGTTTCTCTTTTCAGCCTTGTCTTCCATAGTTTTCGGTTGTCCCATAGCTGTTTCCATAGCCCTAATTTATACGCAACCATTCTTTACGGCAGTATTAGCCGCTCTCTCTAAGAGGGAAAGGGTAACTGTGGAGAAGGCGGTGATAATTGCTGTTGGAATGGGTGGAGCTCTTTTGGCAAGTGGAATATTAACTGAGCAAGACGCAAATCTTAACATTGCTGGAATCTCTTTTGCCTTGTTTGCTGGTTTTCTTTATGCTACATACTTATTCTTCAAAAGAATGCGGAAAACAAGTTACACTCCGCTACAAGGATTGTTCAACACTTTTATGTTTGCAGCGCCTTGCACACTCATTTTAGGGTTAACCTTAAGGTTTTTCACAGTAGAGACAAGTTTCATAGGCTTTTCAATGTTGGACGCATACCAGCTTCTCTTGTTAACGCTGTTCGCCTTTTTCAGCACAACGCTTCCCTATGGCTTGCTAAACTATACCAAACCAAACGAAGTATCGCCAACAACTGAAGGAACAATACTTCTTTTAGACCCGTTCCTCCATAATGTTTGGGCAATACTAATTTTCCAACAGTACGTTTCAGTGATTCGCTATTTGGGAGTTGGATTGACGCTTCTAAGCGCTGCAGCCATGCTTAAAGCAAAACAGAAAACATAGAGGGACTATCCAATTTAGCTATGAGAAAAGGGTTAAAATTGACGTTTAAAAAGCATAATCTTCTCTGAAAACCTTTTTAATGAAACAACAAACAAATAATCTCGCACAATTTAAAAGGTGAAAAAGTTATGGAAATTAAAAGGATAGCTGTTTTAGGCGCAGGTTTAATGGGACATGGCATAACACAAGTGGCGGCTCAAATAGGCAAATACGAGGTTTACATGCGAGACGTTGAACAACGCTTTATAGACGCTGGCATGAACATGATAAAGACAAGCTTACAAAAGTTTGTAGGCAAAGGGCAAATTACGGAACAGCAAATGAACGAAACTTTGGCACGAATCCATCCCACATTAGACCTTAAAGAAGCAGTTCAAAACGTTGACTTGGTTATTGAGGCAGTGCCGGAAAATGTGGAGCTTAAGAAGACAACATTCAAAGAAGTTGACAGTTATGCACCATCCCACGCCATAATCGCTTCCAACACGTCTTCAATAAGCATAACAGAACTCGCTTCAGCAACAAAACGTCCAGAAAAAGTCTGTGGAATGCACTTCTTCAATCCGCCACAACTAATGAAGCTTATCGAAGTAATACGCGGAGCAAAAACATCAGACGAAACCATACAAACAGTTTTAGAAGTAGCGCACAAAATGGAAAAAGAAACGGTGCTCGTCAAAAAGGATTGCCCAGGCTTTATAGTAAACCGCATATTAATCCCAGCCCTAAATGAGGCAGTAGCCCTCTACTGGGAAGGAGTAGCGGATAGGGATGATATAGACAAAGCCATAAAGCTTGGATTAAACTGGCCCATGGGTCCGCTGATGCTTTTAGACTATATTGGTGCAGATACAACCCTTTTCATTGCAGAGGTTCTTGAAAGGGAAATAGACGAGAAATTCCATCCGCATCCTGGGCTAAAGCTGATGGTTAAGGCTCAGCTTCTTGGAAGAAAAACTGGAAAGGGCTTCTATGATTGGACACAAAAATAGAGGAGCGCAGCAAAATGGAGTTTAAATACATAATTTACGAGAAAAGCGGAGGAACAGCCACAATAACGCTGAACCGCCCAGAAGCACTAAACGCCTTCAGCAAAGAAGTCATAGAAGAAATCCTAAACGCCTTAGAAGACGTCAAAGCTGACGAAAACACCAGAGTTGTCATTTTAACGGGAGCTGGCGAAAAGGCGTTTTCAGCTGGTGCAGACATAAAAGCCATGAAAGGAATGAACGCATTAAAAGCCAGAGAACTTTCTCTCATGGGTGAAAAACTCTGCAACGCTCTGGAAAATTTGGAGAAGCCAGTTATAGCCGCAATAAACGGTTACGCTTTAGGCGGAGGTTTAGAAGTTGCCATGGCATGCGACATACGCATAGCTTCAGAAAATGCGAGGATGGGACAAACAGAAATCAACATAGGATTAATTCCAGGCTGGGGTGGAACCCAAAGGCTCCCACGCTTAATAGGGAAAACAAAGGCAACGGAGCTAATTTTCACTGGAAAAATTGTTGACGCAAAAACAGCTGAACAGCTAGGCATAGTGAACATGGTTGTTCCAACAGAAAAATTTAGAGAAACGGTTCAGCAATTCGCTGCGGAGCTAGCTTCAAAAGCACCAGTGGCGCTTAAGGTGGCTAAAGCCCTAATCAATAAAGGCTCAGAAATAAGTTTGGATGCTGCCATAGCCCTTGAACGGGAAGGCTTCGGCGTAGTTGCCTCAACTGAGGACCTGCAAGAAGGGGTTTCAGCATTCATCGAGAAAAGGAAACCGACATTCAAAGGCAAATAGAAAACTCAATAATCCCTACTCTTTTTGTGTGCAACGCTTAATGCTTTCGACTTGCAACTTTGACATTAAACATTAATTCTGACTGTTTAAAACAAAAGTTATATTTGAAACAATAAGGTTAACAAAGTCTTCTAAAGATTGAGGAGATATTATTGCCAGATTTACGCATGTTATTAGCTGACAGTCCAAGAAAACGTGCGCTTTTGCTTGGAAACGAAGCCATTGCAAGAGGAATAATAGAAGCTGGAATCGGCGTTGTAACCACTTATCCGGGCACTCCAGCATCTGAGATAGGCGATTCTATTTCTGAAATTGCTGCTGATGCTGGAATATACATGGAATACTCTGTTAACGAAATTGTCGCTGCAGAGGTTGCTGGTGGAGCAGCAAACAGTGGAGTTAGAGCTTTAACGGCGATGAAGCATGTTGGGTTAAATGTTGCTTCAGACTTTGTCATGACATTAGCTTATACAGGCGTAAGAAGCGGACTTGTCATAGTTACAGCCGATGACCCAGAATGTTACAGTTCACAAAACGAGCAGGACAACCGCTTTTATGCATTACTTGCAAACTTGCCATGCTTGGAACCTTCAGATCCTCAAGAAGCGAAGGACATGACAATTTCAGCCGTTAAAATTTCAGAAAAGCTGGAACTGCCAGTCCTACTTAGAACAACCACTCGCGTAAGCCACACCCGTGGACCAGTCGTTTATGGTAAGCTTACGAAACCGGTTTTGAAGGGGGAATTCGTAAAAGATGTGAAGCGTTTGGTTATGGTTCCAGCCAATTCAAGACCAAAGCATTCAGTGCTTTTGAGGAGTATGGAGAAGGCTAAGGAAATAAGCGAAACTTCGCCATACAACAAAATTACATTGGAAGGAAAAAGCAGCGAATTTGGCATTATCTCTTCAAGTGCAGCTTACAACTACGCAGTTGAAGCAGCAAATTTACTTGGTTTAGATGTTAGCATAATGAAGTTGGGCATGACTCATCCGCTTCCAGAAAAATTCATTGGAGAATTTCTTAAAGGACATGAAAAAATTATTGTTGTGGAAGAGCTTGAACCCTACTTAGAATTGCACGTTAAAGCCATAGCAAAAGATTATGCGCCAAACATTAAAATTTATGGAAAAACTGGAAAGCCATACTTTCCAAGGGACGGCGAACTTTCCACACGCACAGTTACGGTTGGCTTGGCGAAAATAACTGGTAAAGAATCTCCTATAAATTTTGAAGTGATTGATGAGAAATATGCTGAAGTCTCACGGAATTTGCCATTCAGACCGCCAATATTGTGTGCTGGGTGCCCCCACAGAGCCTCCTTTTACGTTATGAAAAGGGTTGCTGGAGAAAAGGCAGTTTATTCTACAGACATAGGCTGTTATGCTTTGGGAGCTGCTCCACCGTTGAGAACTGGCGACATACTGACTTGTATGGGTTCAAGCATAGGTGCAGCCCAAGGAATAAGCAAGGCAACAGATGCGCCAACATTCGCCATTATTGGAGACTCAACGTTTTTCCACGCTGGGATTCCAGGACTAATAAACGCTGTGTATAACAATCACAAAATAATCGTCACAGTCTTGGACAATTTGACAACGGCTATGACTGGACATCAACCCCATCCGGGAACTGGCGTGACTGGTATGCATAAGCAAGCGGAAAAGGTGATGATTGAAAAGGTTGCTGAAGGATGTGGAGTAAAATATGTGAAGGTTGTGAATCCCTTCAATTTAAGGGAGGCTGAAACCGTTTTGAAAGGGGCTATGCAGCATCCTGGTCCTTCGGTTATAGTTTTTAGGGCGCCATGCGCCTTAATGGTGGTTAGGGAAAGAAGGCGTAAAGGCGCAGAAGTTTTAGCTTGCAGAGTTACTGATAAGTGCACGAATTGTATGGTTTGCATTAAGCTTTTGGGGTGTCCAGCGTTAATCTTTGATGGAGGAAAAGTTGGCATAAGCGAGGCGTTATGTAATGCGTGTGGGTTATGCGCTTCTGTTTGTCCTTACAATGCAATAGAATGCGCAAGATAGTGTGAGGAGGGCATAAGATGGAAGAGTTTAATGTGGTTTTGGCTGGTGTTGGTGGGCAGGGGATACTTTTGGCAGCGGAGATTTTGGGAACAGCAGCTGTTAAAGAGGGTTTGAATGTTCGGGTAAGCGAAATTCACGGGATGGCTCAACGGGGCGGAGCTGTGGTTTCCACTGTGAGATTTGGAGAGAAAGTTTTTGCACCAACAGTTTTGGAGGGGCAAGCAGATGTGCTTTTGGGTTTTGAGCCTTTTGAAACTTTGCGGAACTTGAAGTTTGCCTCAGAAAAGACGCTTGTAATAATGAGTTTGGAGAAGATTCCTCCAACAGAGTTAACGGCGAAAATGATGCTGTATCCGTCGTTGAAGGAAGTTGAAGAGAAAATTCGTTATTTCACAGAAAACTTGATGATTGTGGACGCTCCAGGGTTAGCCAAGAAGGCTGGAAGCACTCTTACGCAGAATGTGGTTTTGCTTGGCGCTTTAGCGGCAACTGGAAAGGTTCCAGTTAAAACTGAAAGCCTATTGGATGCTCTTAGGGAGCTTATTCCAGCAAAATATTTAGATGTGAACATTAAAGCCTTTAACCTTGGATATGAATATGTGAAAAGGGAGATTAGGAAGGAACGGTAGAATTTTCTTGTTAGTCCTTATGAATGTTCTTAAATATTCTAATTAAGTCATCGAAAATAGCTTCATAACGCTTTACTTTGTTACTTTCCCACTCCTTCTTGAACTCCTCTCGCAGAATATACACTCCGTCTAATTCATATTCTGCGATAATTCTGTTTCTGTCCATTCCGTCATATCGCTTTTTCTCACTTATGAAAAAGTCTTCATCATTATCCGTAGTAGCTAAGAAAACATGAACATTTTTGGTTACATCTGCCGAGAGAAGTTTCAATTTCCAATAATATGCTTGGGCAATTCTTTCTCTCAAACTTGTCTTACATGATATTATTGCTAAAATCTCAGATTTCCAAGGCTCTACAAAGTTGTAATCAACTATAGCCATATCCGTATCAGGTAGCAATAAATATTTTCCATATTTTACAGCAAGTTTTCTTTGAATAATCTCGTTACTTTCGATTTCACTCTGTGTAAAAACATCCAAGCTTTTAAACTCTGGATTTTGTGATTTAAGCCTTGTAAGATATCCTTTTACTATGGAGTAAAATAATTTTTTCTCAAATATGTCGCCAATAAACTTATGCCAAGATTGTTCTGAAAATTGTTGCACATATAACTCTTTTAATTTTTTAATTTCGCTCCAAGCTTTTTCTGGATTTATATTTCCTTTCTGAAGCCCCAGAATAAGAGTCTCTACTTTCTGTTTTGCATTGACCATGTTATTTGCCTCATTCACGAGGATATTGTGTCCATTTAATTTCTCGAGGTTTAGGTTTTTCAGGTTTACTGCTTGGTTTTCGCATGATAATTAAGTATTTGAAACCGCGTAAAAAGAAATTGAATTTTCTAGCACGGTTAAACCATGTAGATGTATGCGAGGATTGACCTCTTCTGGCAATACAGATAATATCTACAGGTTCAAAATATTTACATAAACGCTCGTATACTTTCAGCCCTACAGGAGTAAATTTTCCTTGAACCCATTGGTCACCAATGAGCCATCCCAATATTTTTCCCTCTTTCAAAATTCTATAGGATTCTTTCATTACTTTTTCAAGCTCATCGTAAAATTGTTCGGTTTCGCTAGAAATTTTGCCTATATCATCCGGATGTTCGTTATATCTAACATTATCTCCATATGGAGAATCTATGAAAATCATATCTACGGAATTGTCTTCTAACGGTATTTTTCTTGCATCGTTTTGAATAATATCTGGACGGGTAGGTGCGATATCGTAGCAAATACACCGTCTTTTCTCTTCTTTGCAAACATCAAGAGTTGTGCCGCTTCCCGCCATTGGGTCTACGACCAAATCTCCAGGGTTCGTGTATCTCCATACTAAGTTATAAATTATCAATGCTGGAGTAACTCCAGGGTATTTATTGTCTCCTTTAGGGGTTAACCCATAACTTTGCCTTGGAAAGTCCCAGAATGTTGTAGCTTCAATGAGAGGAATCTCTTCCTCAATATCTACCTCTTTGATTCTTTTTTTAAGTTTCTCTTTTTCATTACAGATTAAATGGACTGTTTCATTGCTAATCAATTTTGATGAGTTGTTTAATGTAGGGTGAGGTATAAAAAGGTCTAAGAACTCCAATAATTTCTTACCGAATAAAGGCGTATTTCTTTTTATTCTAAAAGTATTCAATATTCGTTTTGCATCATTTAATGCGATTTTTTCCCCAAGAATTTCCACTTTTACTTGATAGGGACACTTTCCATTCCATGCGTCAGGCTGAATATTAAATCCTCCGTCAGATGTGGCCCTAAAAACTCCGTATAACGTATTAGTATTCATATTGTTTAAGAATAAAAGGTCGCCCTTTCTTATTCTAATAACAATTGGTCCATAGAATTTTTCAGTTCCGAATAGCATCCTCTTAAAACATTCATCTTCAGTTTTCTTAGTACAAGCGAAAACGAATCCACGAATTAACTGCTCCTCACATGCTTCTTTCATAGTATTTACCATTAGATATTTTTCCATCTTAATCGCTCCCTCTTCATTTTTCACTTCGAACCATTCCTTAAATCTGTTTCTTTTCATCAGCCAATGCTGTCAATTTTTTACGGGTTTTTCTTGTTTTCGTTTAATATTGCTTTTAGGATGTTTTGGAATATTTGCATGTCTGAAACGTTGACCAGTGGCATTTGGACGCTTTTTTCAACTTCGTAGATTTTTTCGTATTTTGGGAATTCTGAATAGCAGATTTGGCTTATTGGGAATTCTCGCTTTTTTAATTCGTGTTCGAAGGATTTTTCGTAAACTTCTAAGCATAATACGTAACCGTTTATCCAGTAAAGCCTGTTTACGCCGTATGTTGTGGCGCACCATGCGATGTCGCTGATTGAGCGTTTGTCTAATCCTAATATTGTTATTTTTCTTGTTGGGGCAATTTCAACGTCCATGCGTTTTTCACCATGCGAATGGCGTGTCTAATACTTCTTTAACTTTGGCTGTTATTTTTGGTCCAAGTCCATAAACTGTTTTTGACCAGTCGTCCACATTTGTTAGGGCGTTTATGGGGGTTTTGTAGGATTTAAGAATTGCTATGGCTTTTTCTCTTCCAATGTTTGGGAGGCTTGCCACGAAATAGACTTGGGCGTCCGCCACGGTTTCGCATTTTTTAATTGGGTGAATTGTTGGGATTCGCTTTTCTATGATTTGTTCTTGGCGGGCAGCCACTTGGAGAAAATCGATTGTTTCTTTGTATGATGTTGTGTTTACTATGGCTATGCCGTTTTTTGCCAGGTTAAACATGGCTCCCCAGACTGATGCGGGTTGGATTCTGCTGTACTTGTAGATTATTGGCAAGTACCCTTCTAAGAGGATTAGGGATTTTGGGTAGACTTCTTTAAGCTTAAACAATTGTTCGAAAAGATATCGGCGTGTAAGCGTGTAGACAAAGTCTTGAACTGTTTTTCGCTCCACAGCGCAAATGTCGGACAGAACATAATCGCCTTTTTCTAAGGCTTCAATTTTGATGTTGACGCCTCGTTCTCTTAAGCCTTTAACAATTTTTGGGGCGGTGTTTGCTTCGCGGCTGTCAACTATTATTGTTGGTTCTTGTTCTTCGTTTTTCTTTTCTTTTAAGTATGGAAGCAGTGTTTCGGTTCCGGACATGAGGCTCAACTCTTTTATGGTTTAATTGAGAACTTAGGGTTACTTACTGATAAAACTTGAGCATAAAATTGAATGGTTTCCTTTAGAGATTTTGGATAGACCCCCTAGGTTTTATTAGCCCCTTCCCCTCTAGGTTTTATCCATGCATTAGGGTTTTTAGTTGCTCTATTTCTTTGCTAATGTTTATTAGTTGTTTGGTTGTTTGTTGTTTTATGGCTGTTGTTGGTGTTGATTTTAGTGGGAAGTTTTCGGATGCTCCTCCTTGTTTTTGTGTAGCTGTTAGAGATGAGCGTTTTTATTGTGTTTTGATGACTGGAAAAGCGAAGCGTGTTGTTAGAGTGCATAGGGTTCCGAAGGCTTTGGCTACTGCTGCTTTGATTTATTATACGGTTTTGCCTTTGGTTCAGGCTGGTGATGTTGTTTTGATTGATGCGGAGTATGATGTGAGTATTTGAGGAAAGTGCGTAGGTATTTGGAGAAGACTCTAAATGTGTCTTCTATAGCGGTTGGGCATATTTCTGATAGGGCTATCGAAAGGGCAGATAGGTTGTCGAAGGTTTTTAGGAGAAGGAGGTATTGTGATGAGAAAGACCCTGATATTTTAGAGTTTGTGAAAATGATTCATCCCGCTCGCGGAGCCCGTTTCACTCCGTGATTGGTCTGGAATTTCCCAGTGGTGGTACTTTTCCTTAGGCTCTGATGAGCCTTCACGGCACGCCGCGAGGGGTTATCAGTTTAAATTAGTTTGTTTGGTCTTATAAGGATATTGTCTTTATCCTTGCATTAGGGCTTTTAGTTGTTCTATTTCTTTGGTTAATGCTGGGTATAGGTAGTCTAAGAGTTGGTTGGTTTCTGTTTCGTTGAAGCCTAAAATTTTGAGTATAGCCTTATCTATTTCAACTCTTGCCCAAAACCTACCCCGCAACTGCTCAAGAATGCTCGGAAACTTCTGCGTTTTAAACTTCTCGAATAAGTCAAGTAAAGCGTATTTTTCTTGCTGGGTCAATGTCTTTGGATTAAGCATCATTGAGTTTCTAATTTGATATTCGTGCAATTTTATCCAAGCCCCTCGCGTTTCCGTTCTATATATGAGCAATTGGAGAAGATTTAGAGTGCTGTTGAACCAGAGGGTGAAGATTTTGGCATCTTTATCGTTAAAGCCTTTAATGCTCCACATGTCTACTCCAAAAATGGGTGTTGCAGAGAAAAACGCCAGAAATTTGGTTCCTTTTGCGGATAAATCAAAGCGTCTGGAAATAATCAAATTTGCCTTTTTAAGAAAAACTATCTTTTTCCAACGAGAAATGTCGGTTAATGCCTTTTTGGCTTGCTCTTCGTTAGGAAAGAGTTGATTAGCATCTGAGAATTTATCGACAAGAATGTAATCAAGGTCATCAGAAATATCTAAAATATCACATCCGGCTGGTCTTCTGAAACCACGTTCCAGTACAAAAATGGGAATTGTGAGTGATTTTTGAAGGAATCTATGTTCAGAAATTACTGTATCTGGTTTTTCTTCTTTTACCACCCATACATCGTATTTTTTGATAGCTCGGTTTTTCTTTACTATAAAAGTGGAATTGAATGGTGGGATGTAAACGTCTTCGTACGCCTCAATTCTGTTTTCGTTAAAGTAAGAATTGCAATTTACCAGTTTGTTTTTAGCTTTTTGAGTAAATTGGTTAAGTAACTTTATTAAATGGAGGTCGGAAACCGAAATTAAAGGGAATAGATTATCCACAGACTCTTTCAATTCTCCTTGATTAATTACTGATAAAAGCATACCTTCGTCTTCATACGTATCACCAACAGCCATTTCCAACTTCTTATTTTGGATAATGTCAGCAATCCTTCGAGCGTCCTCTGTATTCTTAGGTAACTTTTTTAAAACAACTATACCGCATTTTAGAGAATTACTAATTTTACCACTTTCTTTATGACTCTTTAATTTCTTAGCAACTAATAAAATTTCCCTGAATTGAGCAGCTTCAGAGAAAGCTGCTCTTTCCCATGTTGTGATAATATACTCTATATGATAATTATCTACCCATAACTTTCTTGCCCCCTTCATCGATACTATCCGTAAGACTGTCGCAGGTAAGACAAAAGCTATTCTACCATCTGTTTTAGTGAACTTATCCGCCAAAAGCACGAAGAATATGTGAAGCCCAACTCGACCATAAATTAAATTTTCGTATTCCTTGAGGCGGCTTTTCAGTTGTTCCTTATATATTTCTGGAAGCCTTTCAGCCCTTGTGAATGGTGGGTTCATTATTACTAGGTCTGCTTGCTCAAGTGGAATCTGTTCCCCACCAATTCCCTCCAGCGTTACTGCACCTTTCTCAACATAAGCCTCTTCCTTAAGCGGTTTCCCCTCCATAAACAACTCCAACGTCGGACGCTTATAAGCAGCTTTTAACTCTCTGGAAATAGCTGGAATAGTCTGTCCGGGCTCTAATTCGGTTGAATCCCATACTGCTATGCGTACTTTTTCTGTTTCGTGCCCAGCAGCCAAAGCTTGAAGGGATAAATGCACAACAGCCATATGCGCAGCAAAAGGCATAATATCAACACCAGTCAAATCCTGCTCCAAAAACCGTTTATGGTCTTCAAGCGTAAAACCACCCTTCTCCCTCTGCAACAATTCCCTCTTACGCCTATAAGCTGCAACCAGAAGCGTCCCACTGCCACAAGCCAAATCCATAACCTTCGCATCAGCCCTATCAATGGCAAGCTGCGCCAAAATCTCAGCAGCCTCATTATTCGTGTAAAAAGCAGCAACAGCCTTCCTAACCTCAAAAGGAATCAACTCATGAAAAACCTTACCCAACAAATCATGCCTAATCTTCTCAGGAGCCAAAGCCTTAACAACCATAACAACCTTCCGCACAGTCTCAACAGCAGAATCAGGCAAACGAGAAGCCACATCAAAACCAAAAACGCTGCTAAAATCCCTACGCAAAACAGGCTCAAAATAAGCCCTCAAATCACTTGGACGCTTAATCCTGTCCTCATCAATAACAGCAAAACTCGCATCAACCCGCGTCAAAACATGATAAAACAACAACTGATTAACCAACAAATAAGTAACAGCCCTACGCATCTCCTCAAGCGGATACCGCCCCTCCTCATACTGCAAAACATTCTCAAAAACACTTTTACCACCAAAAATATCCTCCAACTCCCTACCCTGCAACATCCTAACACTAGCAGTAACATAATCAACAGCATCCCGCAAAACACGAATAGCAAAACCAGTATCAGCCTCAACAACAGGCGCCCTAAGAACATGCCCAGCCATCCAATCAGCAATCTCCGCCAAATTCCCAACAAAACGCTGACTAGGCCTCAAATCCTTGAAAATAGCCGTAACAACATACTCCGTCTTAGGGTTCAAAGCAATATTCAAAATCACCTCATGAGACCAAGGCCTCCGCAACTCCTCAGGAAACAAAACAGCAAAAGCACCCTTAGCTTCAGTAACATACTTCGAATAATCATACAACCGCACCATAGCATCCAAAAGCTTAGGCTCAGCACCCAACTTAGTCTCAACAACATACTCAGCCCCATTCTTCAACAACATATCAGGAGCCAAACGCCCAACAGGAGTCGAAACAGAAAACTCCGGAATAACAGTTACGCCTCTCTTACGCAACTCCTCCTGCAACAAATCCCGAATCGTCATCTCAGTCGGCTTAGCCACACCCACAAACCATCATCCAAAAATAAAATCCCACCCACAAGATAATATGCTTTATCATAACACCATCAACATATCAGACTCCAAATAGACGGGCTATGTGCTATTGCATATGCGAAAACAGAACATAAAAAGAAAATAAGGAAAATTAAGGACCTTTCTTAGTAATCTCCTTAACAACACCAGCAGCAATAGTAGTACCCATATCCCTAACAGCAAACCTTCCAAGCTCAGGAAACTCAGTATAAGTCTCAATGGCAATCGGATGCAAAGGCTCCATCTTCACCAACGCTGCATCACCAGTCTTAAGGAAAGCAGGCTTCTCCTCCACAACATGTCCAGAACGCGGGTCAATCTTCCTTATCAACTCAGTGAACCTACACGCAATCTGTCCAGTGTGATAATGCAGAACAGGCGTGTACCCAGCCGCTATAGCCGTTGGATGATAAATCACAATTATTTGCCCAATGAACTCTTTAGCAACAGTAGGCGGATTACTAACATGCCCACAAACGTCTCCACGCCGCAAATCAGTCTTCGCAACACCCCTAACGTTAAAACCAATGTTGTCGCCAGGCTCAGCCCTAGGAATCCGCGTATGATGCATCTCAATAGACTTCACCTCAGCCTGCTTGTTCGCCGGCATAAAAACGACCATGTCGCCTTCCTTGAGAACACCAGTCTCAACCCTGCCAACAGGAACAGTGCCAACACCAGTAATGCTGTAAACATCTTGAACTGGAATGCGCAAAGGCTTATTCAAAGGTTTAGATGGAACCTCAAAAGTGTCTAAAGCATCAAGCAAAGTTGGTCCCTTATACCACGGCATCTTCTCGCTTGGCTTAACAAGATTATCACCCGTCCACCCAGAAGTTGGCACAAACGGAATCTTCTCAACCTTATAGCCAACCATTTTCAGCATCCGTGAAACCTCATTCTTCACCTCATTGTACCGCTCTTGACTCCAATTCACTGAAGCATCATCCATCTTGTTAACAGCAACAACCAACTGGTTAACACCCAAAGTAAACGCTAAGAAAGCATGCTCCCGCGTCTGACCACCAGGACCAATGCCAGCCTCAAACTCGCCTCTCTTAGCCGAAACAAAAAGTATAGCACCGTCAGCCTGGCTTGCTCCAGTAATCATGTTCTTAACGAAATCTCTGTGTCCAGGCGCATCAATAACAGTAAAGTAATACTTCTTTGTTTCAAATTTTAAGAATCGAAGGTCAATAGTTAAGCCCCTTTCCCGCTCCTCTTTTAAATTGTCAAGCACCCATGCAAACTTGAATGTTTCCTTGCCCATTTTCCTAGCTTCTTCTTCATAAGCTTTTATTGTTCTATCATCAATTGCTCCCGCCAAGTACAACATGTGCCCAGTCGTTGTTGATTTTCCATGGTCAACATGTCCCATAATCACAAGGTTCAAGTGGGGTTTTTCTGGTCTACTCATTCTTTTTCCTCCTTTTATCCTACTCTTAATTTCCCTCTAAATTTAGTGGATTCGTTTACACAACTGTTCATTCAATTATTTTAACTTTATCATTACGCATTTACGTTTAATGGAAACGAATATTAACGTTAAATCTGGAAAACACTTCATGGAAGAGTCTAAATTATGCCCACAAACCTACCAGCAGAAGCCAAACGCAAATGGGCAGAAGTTTCAGCAACAAAAAACCCAAAAGAAAAACTTCAACTTATGCAAGAATTTTTAAGCCTAGTTCCAAAACACAAAGGAACAGCCAAACTTTGCGCCCAAGTTAAAAAACAAATGGCAACACTGCGAAAAGAAATCGAAGAAAAGAAACAGAGAAAAGCCGGCAGAGGCGGACCAAAATTCTTCATAGAAAAAGAAGGAGCCGCCCAAATAGCCATCATAGGCTTAACAAACGTTGGAAAAAGCAGTCTCCTAAAGGCTATAACAAACGCCAAAGTTGAAGTTTCACCAAACCCATACACGACAAGAGAACCAGTTCCAGGCGTACTGAATTATCATGACATCCAATTCCAAATCGTAGAAGCCCCAGCCTTGATGGAAGGCTCCGCCGACGGAAGAGCTTGGGGACTTCAAACTTTAGCTTTAGCCCGCAACGCAGACGGCTTAATATTAATGGTTGATTTATCCCAAGAACCAGTTAAACAGTTGTCCCTCATTTTAAGCGAAATGGAAAAAGCAAGAATATCAGTCAACAAACCAAAAGCTCACGTTGAAATTGAAAAAAAGTTCATGGGCGCTGGTTTACGAATAATTTTAACTGGAAACCTCACAGACTGCACAATAAAGGATGTTGAAGAACTACTCAGAAGCTACAAGGTTAATGATGCAGTTGTCAAAATTTATGGAGAAGCAACACTTGACAATGTTGAAGACGCAATTTTTGAAAGCACAGTCTACAAACCCACAATAATAGTTGCAAACAAAATCGAAACAGAAGACGCAGAAAAAAACCTAAAACTGTTAGAGGCTTACATAGGCGAAAGACTGCCAATACTCCCAATCTCATGCAAAAATAGACTAAACACAGAAAAGCTCGGCGAAATCTTGTTCAAAACATTAGACATCATACGCATCTACACAAAAGAACCTGGCGAAAGAGAGTTTTCAAAAAAGCCATTCACATTAAAAAGAGGCTCAACAGTTTACGATTTAGCCAAAAACATTCACAGCGATTTTAGCAAGAATTTTTCCTTCGCAAAAGTTTGGTCCAAACGCCTCGTTTTTAGTCCCCAAAAAGTTGGGGCTGGATTTGTTCTTGAAGATGGAGATATAGTGGAGATTCACGTGAAATAGCCTATCTTGAGGCTTGAGCTACTCTCTCTGTTTCGTGCCGTTTTGAAACCGCATAACTTTTCATGTCATGGTTTGCCGCCAAGATCAACTCTTCTGCAAGACATTCTTCTATCGAACGGGGATTATTTATTGAAGCAGTCCTCGCTCCTTCACAAATGTTTCTTAAAGCCAAGTCCACCCTTCTCTGCGGAGAAACATCAACTGACAAGTGATACACTATACCGCCATAACTAATCCTCGTCGTATCTTCGCATGGAGCCGAATTTTCCACAGCCCTAACCAAAACCTCTATTGGATTTTTGCCAGTACGCAAATGAATTATTTCAAAAGCTTGCCTTACAATATTCATAGCCTTAGCCTTCTTACCAGCATTTTTGCCAGGCCTCATAAGATTGTTTACCAGTCTTTCAACTATGTTGACGTTTGCCTTTCGGAAGCGTTTATGCTCATGTCTTCCCATGCTGTGAGGGAGAACCATGGGTTTCAGGGATATATACCTCTGCAATCCTAAATCTCTAACTTGAATATCCCTAAAACTCCACTTTTCAAAAAGTTTAACATCTTTCTCTTCTTCTTTTTGACCCAAACCTTTCACCGCGCCGGTTTCTGTTTCCTTCCATAAACAAGCTCGTTTAAGGAAACGCCGTTAACCATTATGACTTTCCAACGCACTCCAGGGATGTCGCCCATGCTTCTGCCTCTGGAACCGCCAATGCCTTCAACTATAACTTCGTCATGCTCGTCAACAACGTTTAGGGCTCCGTCTCCAGGCAAAAAGGCTGTTATAACCCGACCATTTTTAATCAGTTGAGTTCTAACACATTTTCTTATGGCACTGTTGGGCTGTTTACTTTCTACGCCAACTTTCTCCAAAACTATGCCCCTTGCCATAGGTGCACCTTCAAGAGGGTCCGCCTTAACATCAAGCATTAACATTCGCCTTTTATAGTACATGCTACTCCAACGGAATTTTTTCCGCTTTTCCATCAGTTTTCTTGCGGCAAACTCGCCTCTCGGAGATTTCGAACCCATAGCGCAATTTTCCTCTCGCTACGACTAATCACACAACTAATATTTAAACAATAACATACATTTTTATCGTAATGCACAGAGAAAATCATATGAGAAGGAAAAGGCAAAATCAAACCAAACATCTAAAACGCTCAGAGAAGCTGATTTAATGAATGACTGGCGCCTGCTAAAACTGGAAACCCACAACGCTTACACAAATATGGCTATTGATGAAGCCATTTTAACCGCAAGAATACATAACCTTATTCCAAACACAATAAGATTTTATCGTTGGAAACCTTCCGCCGTTTCAATTGGAAAATTCCAAAACATCCAAAACGAAGTAAACATCGAAAACTGCAAGAAATACGGCGTCGACGTTGTTAGACGAATAACAGGAGGAGGCACAGTTTACCACGACGCAGAAGGCGAAATCACATACAGCATAATCGCAGACAAAAAAGACCTAAAAGCCAAAGACATAACAGAAGTTTACCAAAAAATTTACGCTGGAATAGCAGAAGCCCTAAAAATTTTAGGCATAAACGCAGACTTCAACCAAGGCAATGCAAAAGCATGTCCAAACCTAACAGTTAATGGCAAAAAAATTTCTGGAAGCGCCCAATCCCACAAAAGAGGTATAGTCCTCCAACACGGCACACTCTTATTAGACGTGAATCTTGAAAAAATGTTCACTTTTCTACATGTTCCATGGGCAAAAACATGCATGGAAATCTTAACAATTGCAA
>JBMFOB010000017.1:0-28096 GCA_049969855.1 Bathyarchaeia archaeon
AGAGAAAATATAAAATTTGGAGACTTTTGCTTGTTAAAAAGCTCATTTTTTTTGAACATATGTTCATTAAAATGAACAAACTCCTTAAATATCTTTCGGATAACTCTAACATTCTAGGTGAAAAACAACTTCTGCCAATCTTCACCAACGAGTTGTCTTAAAGTTGCTTGAATCTTGCCCAAAAATGTGGGGTAGCTGGGATTTGAACCCAGGACCGCCAGCGCCCCAGGCTGGTATCCTTGACCAAGCTAGACGACTACCCCAAACATTTTTTTGATTAGAGTGGTAAATTTTAGGTTGAGCAGCCTAT
This sequence comes from Bathyarchaeia archaeon, assembly GCA_049969855.1. Taxonomy (GTDB): domain Archaea; phylum Thermoproteota; class Bathyarchaeia; order Bathyarchaeales; family Bathycorpusculaceae; genus JASEJA01. Next base: position 311 of record JBMFOB010000017.1, read on the forward strand.
TTTCTTTTTCTAAAACATTTTTGGTTTTCAATCATTTTTTGGATTGCCGTGCAACCAATAAGGATAGGCCTCTCTAGGTTTTTTGATTTTCTTCTTTGATGTTTTTTGTTGATATTTCCCTTATTAATGGTTCTTTTTTGCCGCCTTCAATTTCTATTTTTGCGTTTGGGTATTCTCTTTGAAGTTGTCTTTTGAGGGCTTCTGCGTCTACGTTTTTTCCAACTTTTGCGTGAACCTTTGTTCCTTCCGGTGTTTGCACTACGTTTATGGAGTATCCGCCTTCTAATTCTTCTGGGAATTCTTCAAAGAATCTTTCGGTGTCTTCAAATAGGGAGTTTCCGAATAGTTCGTCTATTATGCTTTTTCTGCGCTTCTTAGACATGCTTGTTCACCTTTCAAATTGTAATGGAAAAATTTCATGCTTAAAAATTTAATTAGTTGGTTGGGCTTTTAGCAGTTGTAATGGTGGAAAAATGGGCAAAGTTATCATACTAATGGGTTCAGAGCGTGATTTGGATTTTTGTCGTGAAATAGCCAAGCATTTGAAAGCCTTAGCCATAGAATATGAGTTTCGCGTCGCCTCTGCGCATAAAACTCCAGAGAAGGTTTTGGAAATTTTAGGCGAGTATGAGAAGGAAAATGTTGTTTATGTTACTGTTGCTGGAAGGTCTAACGCTTTAAGCGGTTTTGTTGATGCAAACACGACTAAGCCCGTTATTGCTTGTCCGCCCTATTCAGAAAAGTTTGGCGGCGCAGACATCTACTCTTCGCTTAGGGTTCCAAGCGGAATAGGCTGTCTGGTAACTATTGAACCTGAAGGCGCAGCCATTGCGGCAGCAAAAATTTTCGCTTTGGAAGATAAGGATTTGGCTAAGCGTTTACGAGATTATCAACAATTGAAGAAGCGGGAAATTGAAAGGGCTGATGAGTCTGTTAAAAAGCTGAAATAGCGTGCGATGCCTATGGGAAGCGTAAAAGATTTAGAGATTATCAAAAAACCGACAAAGGCTAGGATGGGTGTTGGACGCTTTCACTTTTCAGACCGCTATTCTGTTTTTGATTGGGGGGAGATGCCAGACCACATTGAAGGGAAAGGCGCAGCCCTATGTCTCATGGGTGCTTACTGTTTCGAAAGGCTTGAGGAGAATGGCATTAGAACGCATTATCGGGGTTTGGTTGACAAGAATGGGCGGGTTTTGCGTTTTGACGAGTTGGAAGAGCCAGCAAATGTTATGGAAATAAGTTTAGTTAACGTTTACAAGCCCAAGGCGTATGTGGAAAGTGGCAAACTCAAATATGACTATAGCATTTACACGCCAGAACTGAAGAACTTTCTAATTCCGCTTGAAATAATTTACCGTAATGGCTTGCCAGAAGGCTCATCAGTTTTCAAACGCTTAGAGCAAGGCTTAGTCACGCTTGAAGAGTTAGGCTTAAACCATTATCCAAAGGCTGGCGAAAGATTAGCTAAACCAATTTTTGACGTAAGCACAAAGTTGGAACAGAGCGACCGCTATGTAAGCTGGAAAGAAGCGCAACAGATTGCGGGTTTAACAGACAGCGAACTGGAAGAAGTTAAAAGTGTGCTTTTAAAAGTGGATGAAACTATTACGGAAATAGCCTCTAAAGCGGGTTTGGTGAATGAGGATGGCAAAATAGAGTTGGCTTTTGATCCGCAAAGAAGGCTTATGGTTGTTGATGTTGTTGGCACATTGGATGAGTGCAGATTCACCTATGAAGGGTTGCATGTGAGCAAGGAAATAGCCCGCATATACTATAGGCGAACGGAATGGGCGAAAGAGGTGGAAGAAGCAAAAAGAAAAGCAAAAGAAAAAGGCATAGAAGACTGGAAAAAGCTGGTGAAAACTGAACCGCCAAAACTAGACCCAAAACTGAAAAGGATAATAACTCAAATGTACATGGCAACAACAAACGAAATCACCAAAAGAAAAATGTTCGATGTTCCAAAACTCGCAAATATCATCAAGGAATATGAAAAATACTGGACATAGATATCGAAAAGTTGGTATGTTTCTCGGGTTATGTTCTTTTTTGGTATTCTGTTAAGAATGCTTCCAAAAATTCTTTAACAGTCTTTCTAAACTCTTTCAATTCTTTTGATATGTCCCCATATTTTTCAGCCATATCCTTAAAATTCCTGTTTGTATTCTCCCTAAACCTCTTCAACCTCACTATACTTTCTCCAGCAGTTTCAAAAATTCTTCCCTCGTTAGTTTCGCATCCTTAATAATCTTCAAAAGCAATCCAACACCAATTTTTTCACCAGCATGTACTGGAATTACGGTTATTCTTCCATCAGAATGCTTCAAAACAACATGACTGCCGCGTCTTCTGACAACTTTAAAGCCTAAAAAATACAAAACTTTCATGACTTTTCTAGCAGGTAAAGGCTTTAAACTCACTTAACATGAACCTCGACAAACTGTAAACCAATAAGCTCAATGCCCTCGCTTGGTTTACCCTCAGCTTCCAAGTAAGCCTCAATAGCCTCCTTAATCCTCACAATCAACTCATCAAGAGTTTTGGCTTGCGTATGGCAGCCGGGCAATTCTGGAACTGAAGCCACATAATACCCATCCGCGTCCCGCTCAACAACAACAGCGAATCTCAACCAAACCATCCCATAAAATTCATAGACAAACCTATTACTAAAAGTTTCCTAAATAGAAAAAGTTTCGAAGGGCAAAAGCTCTATGTTACTAGTTCGTGTAGTTGGTTTGTTTTCCATGCCCGTCGGATTTCTAGGGCTATACGGTCTCCAGTGCTCATTCGCCGCTTATATTTGGCGTTAGCATATTGTGCTCCTAATCCCATGTGGACGTTTGTTCCTCCGCCGTGTCTTAGGGCTACGTCTTGCGTTACTGGAATGTGCATGTATGGGTCGCGTTCTTCTGGCACATCATATAAGCCATAATCCGCTGCTGTTTTTGCTTCCACACCGCTTGTAAAGTCAAGCTTAACTGTTGGTTTAAGCTCATATTTGCTGACGCGGTCCCAAGTTATGAGCGTTTGCAAGCACCATGCGCCTATTATGCCTGGTGGCTCGTGTTCTTTGCATGCCAGTAAAAAGCGGTCTGCGTAGCGGTGCACGTCTTTTAGTAGGGATTCTCTTAGGCTTAGGATGGCGTGGGCTGTCACTTCAAAGGAGGGAACTTTCTTTATTTTTTGTTGCACATCAGCTGGAAGCCTTTTAACGCCGTCTAAAATTGTTTCTCTTCTTTCGTCTATGGATAAGAACTGATTTGCTAGGCATATTCTGGCTTCTTCTATGCTGACATTGTAAAGTTTCGCAAACCATTCCTCAGCGTCTCCCCAGTGACTTTTTGCGTCCAGAGGCGAGAAGAAGAAGTTAAAGTTTGCATGGGGACCCAAAACAATTTGTTCAACACGGGCTCTTTCCAACACTTCTCTGTTCAAGTTTCCAGCTTCAACTTCTTGTGCAACTTTTTCCTCCAAGTCTTGCGAGTCTGCAGCGAAAATGAATTCTCTTTCAAAAACTCTATGAGGATGCTCAGCCTTCAAAAGCATTGGCTCATCAACGGGTTCCTTAAACTTTATTCCATCCTCATAAACTGCGTAGTGGTAGGATTTTGGGTATGGAATTCCCGCTTGTTCGGCAAACCAGTAATAGTCCTTTTCTATTTCGCCTCTGTTTTCTATTTTTAAAAGCCTTCTCGAACCCATAAGCGGAACCGCATATTCATTTTCGATTACGCTGCAGTGTTCATCTCCGCCAACATAAACTGAGAAGGCTCTGTTAGTTATTTGCAAGCATTCTAAATTGACAAGTTCATCTACATATTTCACTATGTCTGAGTATTTGTCCAGAATGAGGATGACGCTTTTCCAGTCACCGTCCTTTTTTATGTCTTTGGGGTCATTTACAACGCGTAAGTCTCTCCTAACCAAAATTGGCAAATTTTCTACAATTTCGTCTGGTTTGCCAACCATGGGATTTTGAAGGTAAATTCTTGCTCTGCCTGGAGTTGTGTATATTATGCTTCTTATGCCATAGTTGCGTTGTCCTTGCCAAGCGTCTAAGGCTGAATGCGAACCCAAGTTTAATCCAATTGGCTCTTGGTATTTTTTGACTATTTCCTGCATTTCCTCTCTGCTGATAACCATTTATACTCACCATTTTAGTTAGGAAGTTGGAAAGTCAATGTTTTAAATCTTTTTTACACGCAAGGATAAATTGCATGTAGAATTTTCTTCTATTTTATTTTTCCATGCATAGTTATAAGGGGAAAAACATTTTTCATTTTTGGGGAGAAGGAGAGAAGGGAGAATTGGCTGAGGCTTGCGGTTGGCTCTTTGTGGATTCCATTCCCCTACTTTATGAAAAGCGAAGAGTTGCGAGGCAACTTCAAATCGAAACGTGGCTTGACCTTTCCCAACTCGCAAAAGAGTTAGGAATTGAAAAATTAGATGAAGCCAAACGGGAAGTGCGCCAAGCAACCAATTACATAGTTTAAAGACCGCAAGCCTCAAGCACTCTTTCAAAATTTTCACGAGACCCATCACGTTTATAACGTCTCAAAGCTTCAATAATCATATTCCCATTCCTTCTACCAATTTTTTCAGAAACTTTTTCGGCTGTTGCTCCGCTGATGAAGAGAAATTGGCAAATTGAAGTAACATTTGAAGGCTTTCGGTTTAGGCTTGCAGTCTCAAAATCAACAATGAATGGATTAGCTCTTCCATCAATTATTATGTGTTTTGGAGCGTGGCTAAGTTCTCCATGGTCCAAACCAGCCTTATCCAAAAGCCAACACTGTTCCAAAACATCACGCAAAACCCGCTTTATCAACGTCTTTCCTTTGCAACCGCCTAGCCATTCTGGAAACAATTTGCCATCAACAAACTGCATTAAAATGAAGTTTTTGCTCACCGCCAAAAGTTTTGGACCAACACCAATTGAATTTGCCTTTTTAAGCATTTTCGCTTCCCTTACCATCTTGATGCGGTCTGCATCTACTCTGCGAATCTTTAAAGCTGCCTTTTCGTGATTTATGTGAGCTATGGTTACTATGCCAACGCAGCCTTTACCTAAAACTGGCATGTTAAAAACCTTCTTCCCTCCCTTAAGCTCCAATGCTTTGACGCCTAATTTCTGCAGTTCTTTTAGGCGTTTCTTAAATTCCGCCTTTGTAGGTTTAGGATAACAAATTAATGCTGCATAATCTTCCTTTTCCAGCTCTTCAATTGATATTTTCATTGTTTCCCCGTTTCCTATTATAATACACATATAATGAAACAGAAATGGAAGCGGATTATCAAATTACCTTTTTCACATACTCAAGGAGGACTGAGGATTTTGTGAATGGCAAGGAGGGTTCTGCTACACAGAAGAGGTAACAACCATATTCCTTCGCTAATCTGCAATGTTTATATTTCTCTCTCAGCGTCTTCGCTCTTTCAGAATACCATATTTCTTTCAGATTCTGGTTTGTGGCGTTACCTAAATAGCCTTTTGGCATGCCTAAAACGCACATGGAAGTTACATCTCCATTGTATGCTATGCCCAACTGCATAGAGAAGGGATAACAAACATAATTGGCTCTGTCTCGCATCAGCGTTAGGAATGCGTCAGTATTTAGCACAGTCTTTCCAAAACTATTTCTCTTATAATAGAGAAGCATGTCTGCAACACGCTTAACAAAGCTCCAATCATTAATCTTTAACATACTGGCATCTTCTTTTGTCATAGTTCCCAGTATTGAACCATCAGGAGTTGGCGTTTCAAAAACAGGCTCAAAAGAAACCGTAGCGTCAAGCTCTTTAGCCATAAACATTAGCTTCCTAACATCTTCTATGCTGTGCTGGGCTGTCAAAACACAGTTCATGTTAACTGCAATTCCATATTTTCGTGCCAAACGTATGCCTTCAACAGTTCTTTCCAACAGGTTAGGCAAACCTCTTATTTTGTCGTGGCGAGCGTCTGGAAAGTCAACGCTTATGTTAATTGAATCGACAAATTTTTCTAGTTCATGGATTCTTTTGGGAAGAAGATAACCATTTGTTAAAAGAAGAGTTGAAAAGCCTGTTTTTTTGGCAAGTTGGAAAACTTCGGGAATATCCTTCCTCAAAAGTGGTTCTCCGCCTGTTATTGCCAGAATGACACAGCCTAAATCATAGCCTTCGTCAAAAATTTTCTTAATCTTATCTAAAGGTAAACCCAAAGGAGCGTCTTTAAGCCTCCAATAACCGCAAAAACCACATTTTGCATTGCACCTTTGAGTAATCTCATAACTGAGCAGCAGCGGTGTTGGATTTTTTAGGATAAAATTGTTGATGCAGCATTTTAGGAAATTCTTTATAGGATAACTTTTGATGGGATATTTCATGGTTTTAGCCGTACCTTACTCCTTGGATAACGTCGTTTATGACGGTGTTAGCCCTTGGAAGGTTAACGAGTAAAACTCCAAGCCTATAAGAGCTTTTAAGCGTTCTCAAAACTTCCTTCAACAATTGTTTTGGACTCAGATAAAACTCGCGGAAATGTTCATAAATCATTTGGCGAATTTCCTCAAATGGGACAGTATACGGAGAAACGCTTGGAACATAAACGCTTGTTTCCCAACTTTCCTCCTCATTTATCCATCCCTTAGCCACCAAGTCATTCCAGATTTCTGTTCCAGAAAAAGCTCCCAAAATGTTTAAGGATGGGACGTCAATGTCTAGTTTCTGTGCAAATTTTAAAGTGTTCAGAATTTCCCTGCGTGTTTCGTCTGGGGCGCCTACAATAAAGGAGCCGACAATTACGTCGATGCCTGCTTTTCTTGCTTTGCGGACAGCGTCAAGAGACTGTTGCGGGGTTATTCCCTTCTTATAGTAGTCCAAAATTCTTTGGTTTGCACTTTCTATTCCAAAATAAAGCGTGTTGCAGCCAGCCTTCACCATTTCCCTAAACATGTCATAACTGCTATTATCAACGCGGGAATCGCAAATCCACCTTATATCCAACCCTTCCTTCCTCATTCTTTGGCAAAGATTCACCACCCGCTTCCTGTTTAAGGTGAAATTGTCATCCACAAAGAGGATTTCCTCATAACCTTGACTTCGCAAGAGATGCAATTCTTGCATGATATTGTCGACTGACCTTGGTCTCCAAACTCCTCTTGCAAATTTTCTGCATCCACAAAAAGTACAGCGGAAGGGACAGCCGCGGGATGAGAGAACTGTTGTGAACTTTTTTGTTGCAACTTTTACTCCGAAAATGGTTGAGGTATATTCCGCGTTCATTAAATTGCGGTCTGGAAACGGAAGTTCATCAATGTTTTTTATTAGAGGTCTGTCTGGGGTGGAAACAATTTTTCCATTATGTCTAAAAGTTATTCCATCAACCTCTCTGAGGTCTCCGCCCTTTTCCAAACATTTAACCAAATCGAGACATGCAAATTCGCCTTCTCCTCGAACAATTATGTCCACGGATGGATATTTTCTGAGGATTCTTTCTGCGTTAAAAGTTGCATGATAATTTCCCATGACAATTTTTATGTTTGGGTTCTCCTTTTTTACAAGTTCAGCAATTTTTGGGGCTTCCTTGGCTGCACTGTGCAAAACAGAAAAACCCAAAATGTCTGGATTTTCCCTCTTAACCCAGTCCACAGCCTTCTTATGAGTATACCCTAAAGCGCTTTGGTCAAGCATGGACACCTCAACGCCTTCTTTCATTAAAACTCCAGCAATATACAACATACCCAAGGGTGGCCACGCTTTCGTACACATTTCTAAACCGCCCGGCGACTGACTGGGGTTCATGAATGAGAACTTCATTTCACATCACATGGCACATCAATTATTTTAAACTGATAAAATAAGCTTTGCCCGAAAATGGCAAAGTTAATAGGAACACTCCTTCCTTCTCAAAGTGAAAAGAAATGCCGAAATTTAAACAAACAAACGAAATCCTCAAACTAATGCGTAAAAAAGAAGCCATACGCAACATAGGCATAATCGCCCACATAGACCATGGAAAAACAACAATGACAGATTCCCTACTGGCTGAAGCAGGATTACTATCGCCCAACATGGTGGGTTTCAGAGCCTTAGACTATCTTGAAGAAGAACAAAGACGTGGAATAACAATAAAAACAGCCAACATTTCACTACTCCATGAAGCACAAGGCAACTCATACGTAATCAATTTGGTTGACACGCCTGGTCATGTGGACTTCACAGGCAAGGTTGCAAGGGCATTACGGGCAATAGACGGCGCTGTTGTTGTGGTGGACGCTGTAGAAGAGATTATGGCCCAAACAGAAACTGTCACACGCCAAGCCCTCGAGGAAAGAGTCAAGCCAGTACTTTTCATAAATAAAGTAGACCGCCTAATCGAGGAGATTAAACTTTCAGAAAGCGAAGTTCAAGAAAAATTTGCACGCATAATTAGAGATTTTAACAATCTGATTGAAATTTATGCAGAACCCATGTTTAAAGAAAAATGGAAAGTCGACCCAGAAAAAGAAAGCGTAGCCATAGGCTCAGCCCTTCACAAATGGGGTCTCACAGTTCAAATTGCCAACAAGAAAGGAATAAAATTTGCTGACATAATAGCCGTTTATGAAAAAAACAAGCATAAAGAGTTATTACGTTTGATTCCCCTTCACAATGCTATATTAAACATGGTTGTTAGAAACATTCCAAATCCCGTTGAAGCTCAAAGGTATCGCATACCAAAAATTTGGAAAGGTCTCATAGATTCAGAGATAGGCAAGGCAATGTTGAACTGTGATGAAAATGGACCCGCAACAATTTGTATAACAAATGTGCAACCCAACATGAAGGAAGGTCTAATTGCAACTGGAAGATTATTTTCTGGTTCAGTGAAGGAAGGCGACACTGTTTATTTAGTCAATGCAGAAAAAGAATGCACAATTAAACAAGTTTCCATGTATATGGGTGCTTTTAGGGAAAGGGTTAACCAGATTACTGCTGGCAACATAGCCGTCCTTTCCGGTCTTGATTTTGCAAAGGCTGGTGAAACCATTGTTGACGCAAAATATAAGGGGGTTATGTTTCCTTTTGAAAGGACTAAATACCTTTCAGAACCAGTCATGACCGTTGTTGTTGAGCCTAAGAACCCAAAAGATTTGCCACGCCTAGTTGAAGACATGAACAGACTTTCCATAGAAGACCCAAACCTCATAACCATTATAGACAAGGAAACTGGACATTACTTGCTAAGCGGAATTGGCGAACTTCAATTAGAAATTGCCATGAAACTTCTTGCCGAATACTGCGGAGAAATAGAACTTTCAGCATCAAATCCAACAGTCACCTACAGAGAAAGCATATCAGAAAAGGGCAAAACCGTCACAACAAAAACGCCGAACAAACAGAACAGTTTTTGGGTTCAAGTGGAGCCATTAGAAAAGGAAGTTGTGGAGCTAATTGAGAAGGGCGAGCTCGCAGAGGAAATGGAACCAAAACAAACCAACGCCATATTAAAAGGTATGAAGACAAAGGGTTTCGAAACAGCGGAAAGAATTTTGGCCTTGAACAAGTATGGAAACATGCTTGTAAACTTAGCAGATAAAATCAGCGTAGAAAAGGTGAAGGAAAGCGTAATCTTAGGATTCCATTGGGCATGCAGTAGAGGACCCCTATGCGAAGAACCATTAAGAGGCGTAAAAGTCAATCTGGTAGATGCTCAAATCCACCAAGACCCAAAACTTCATGAAGCAGCACAAGTCATGCGAGCCATAAGCCGCGCCATTTTGGGCTCAGTTCTAACAGCCAAACCCACGCTTCTCGAACCAATCTATAAAATAGAAGTGTCCGTCCCAACCCCATGGTTCGGTACATGCTCAAACATTATAACCCGCAGACGCGGAAAAATTCAAGCAACAGAAAACAGAGGAATCCTAACAATAATTAAAGGCTACATCCCCGTTGCAGAGACTTTCGGCTTAACCGCAGAACTGCGATCAGCAACATCAGGACGAGCCTTTTGGCAATGCACATTCTCCCACTGGGAAAAAACTCCAGAAAATGTTGCCATGGAAGTTATAAAGCAAATTCGTGCTAGAAGGGGCTTGCCGCCAAAAATTCCAAAACCAGAAAAATTCATAAACGAAACCTAACGGCGTGAGGTTGGTATGAAAATTCGGATAAGTTCTTCATGTCCATTCAATCTGGATTTGACTTTGTGCTGTGGACAAGCTTTCAGATGGAGCAAGCAGGGTGAATGGTGGTATGGCGTTGTTGAAGGAAAAGTTTTCAAAATACGTCAAATTGGCGAAGAGTTGGAATTTGAGAATGCAAATGTGGATTTTGTTAAAAACTATTTTGGATTGGATGAGGATTTACCACGCATTCTTTTGGAAATAAGCAAAGACCAACACGTAAAGAGGGCAGTTAAAATGTTTAATGGTTTAAGGATTATTCGCCAAAATCCTTGGGAATGCCTAATCTCTTACATCTGCGCCACATACAAAAACATTTCAGCAATAAAACAAATGCTGTTTAACATTTCAAAAAAATTCGGAGAAGAAATAAGCTTTAACGGACAAAAATTTTACGCATTCCCCAAACCAGAAAAGCTTGCAAAAGCCACAAACAAAGAATTAGCCAGTTGCGGATTAGGTTATAGGGCTAATTACGTGTCTGAAACAGCTAAGATAGCCTATGAAAGCCGTTTTGATTTTGAAGGTTTAAGGAGTATGAGCTATGAAGAGGCAAGGAAAGAATTGTTGGGCTTTCCAGGCGTAGGCTTGAAAGTGGCGGATTGCGTTCTCCTCTTCTCTTTAGGAAAGTTTGAAGCCTTTCCAGTGGATGTGTGGATAAAGCGGGTCATTCTCAAATATTATGCAGAACATTTTTCAAGAGAGTTTGTGAAAAAGATTTCAGGCAAGAAATCGCTTAGTAATGCAGAATATGAAAAATTGAATTTTTTTGGAAGAAAATATTTTGGAGAGTATACGGGTTACGCTCAAGAATACCTCTATCACTACGAAAGAACAAGAGTTTAAATGAGATTTTTCTCCTTTAAGGTTTCAGCCGCTTTATTCCCATTAGTTGTTGTGATTGATATGGCTTCAGAAACAAGCGCCATGACATTGGCGTAATTATGCTGTTTAATCTGGTTAATGATTTCCATAAGCTTGGCATTAACATTTTGGAAGCCCTCCACTCCAGAAGCGTTTGCGGCGATATTGATTTCTTGAATTAAAGCATTTAGGTACGCCACTAGAAGTTTCTCTGCTCCCGCTATTTCCTCATTTTTCATATCGTTTAGAATTTCCAAAAGGTTGGCGGTTATGATTAAATTTGACTTTATCTTTTCCGCATAATGAAAAGCAATTATGGCTTTTTTAGTTTCTGACAAGGGTGTTTTCTCTCAAACAAAGATTGGTCTATAAAGGGATAAGCTTTATGTCGCCAAAGCCCTCTTTTTCCATTTTTCAATTCTCTTTGCAACTTCTTCCTCAAGCTTTTCCTTGGAGATAAGCCTACCCCTAACGATAACCTCATCATCTAAAACAATGCTTGGAGTGCCAACAATTTCAAGAGCTAAACCCTCCTTAAAACCCTCCTCAGTAGCCATATTCACTTCCCTAAAAGAAATGCCAAACTTCTCCGCAACCTCTTTCGCTATAATTTTAGCAGCTGGACAAACACCACAAGTTGGCAAAGTGAAAACCTTCAACTCCATAACGCTCCTCTCTCCAAAACACAATTTTATAAGAGAACAGCTTTTAAAATCTTCCATAACTTTCGCTCAAACGCAGAAAACGTTTAAATTAAATTAAAAACAGCATAATTAAAGAGAGGGCCCGTAGCTCAGCTAGGTTAGAGCGACAGGCTCATAACCTGTTGGTCGGGCGTTCAAATCGCCCCGGGCCCATCGCTTATGGTTCTTTTAGTTTTACGACAAGACTGGCGACTCTTTTCCCAAGGGTTTTACATTGCTCTAAATCTTTTTGACTGGGAGAGCCAACGGCTGCTGCTCCATAGTGCTTTTCGTTTGCTCTTCCTTGAACAATCATTCCGTGGACTAGCATGGCTTGAATTATGGAAAGTATTGTGGTTTCTGCGCCTGTGGCTGTTCCGCCGGAGCTAGTAAATGCCGCGCCAACTTTTCCTTCAAGTTTTCCATGGATTTTAACAGATTCATCAATGAGGACTTTAAGTTTGGCAGACATTTGCCCATAATATGTGGGTGAACCCATTATTATTCCATCAGCGTTTAATAAGTCGTCAAGGCTTGTCTGCTCAACTTTTTTAACAACAACTTCAACATTGCCTATTTGCTTTGCACCTTCAGCAACAGCAAACGCCATTTTCTCAGTGTTTCCAGTTTTAGAATCATAAACAACAAGAACCTTCACCATTACCATTCCCACTCAAAAATAAAGGCTGTAAATTTAGGTATTTTAGTTTTATCAGATGACTAAGCGGAATAGAAGATTTTTCCACAAGCTATAAGTGTTTAAAATTATATTAGGAATTTCGTGAGGAGAATGGCAGAACTCTTATTAGGGGAGAAAGGAGAGAAGGGAGAAAAATTGTTATTCTACCATTCTCCTCATACATCATTCTTCATTATGCATGCACATGTTGCTTTTAAATTTTTCTTTGAATTTCGGATTTAACCTTCAAAACAAGCTCACTTTAAAGGTTTCAGCTTACAACCCATGCCTATTTTTAGCGGTTTTGTAGGCTTGATAAACGCTCTTTCAATGACAAAAACAAACTGTTTATGGTGCGGTCGCCGGGATTTGAACCCGGGATCGCAAGCTTGGAAGGCTTGTGTCCTAACCAGGCTAGACGACGACCGCTATGCTTTCAGTATTGCATATTTATGATGGATATAGATAAAATTTCTTTTATTATTGTGGTTTCTTTTCTGGCTTAAACAGCTTTTTTTCATATTTCGGTTTTGGTTTGAAACTGCCTGGATACTTGGGCATGGTGGTTCTTTGTCTTTCTATGTTTTTGAGTCTGGCGTAGAGTTTTGAAACTTTTGTTTTTGATGGTTTTTTGCTTTTTGGAATGCGAGCAGGAACAGGTGTGAAGGGTTTTTTGATTTCGTTGCTTCTAGCTCTTTTCTTAAAACGCTTTGCTTGTGTTTCTTTTACTTTTTGGAAGACCACGTAGCCTTCTTTTAGATTTGTTTCTTGCACTTTCCATCCGGCATCAATCCACGCCTTGGCATGGGCATTGGTTGGGGCGTTGTTCCACCATTTTTCGTTTCTGTACGCATTTATGGGTAGGTTATCCTTTATTATTCCATCTATTTTAGCGAGGGAAAGTTTAACCGTGTCCGTGAAGGCTGCCCTAAATTTCAAGTGGTTAGTAAGGGCTCCATATTTTGTGTTGGATTTTGGCGAAACTGTTTTCCTTGCACAGTGGAGGCACAACAGTCTATTTGGGTCGCCTGTGGAAACGTCTGGAACCATGCAGTCTCTGCAGAAAAGTCTTCCGCACCTCTGACAGCGCCTAAGATAGCTATATGGAAGAACTCTGCCACATATTCCGCATTCATCTTTTAATGGCATCTAGACCACATGTAAGCGCAAGGCATCGTTTGATAAGTATTAAAGCATTTGTTATAAACTTCACTGATGCGTTGACGTTTTTGAAAGGTTATTCGGAAATCGCAATAAAGTTTATAGACAACTCTATCGCTGCTCAAATGTGATTTTAATGTTTTTTAGCGAATACTTGCACGAAAAGGCAGAGGAGTCAAGACATAATGAAACCGTTGGATACTTAATAATCATAATAGGCTCCGTTTTCTTTGTAGGCGGACTGCTTGAAACAGTGATAAAAGTTGAAAATCCAGAGTGGCTCCTAATAATTCCCTACCATTTAACGCCGCACCCCTACAGTCTTTTAGGCTTGACTTTAACGTCGGTTGGTTTGGTTTTACTGTTGGCAGGAATAGTTGTGAGCATTCATTATGCGAGGGAGAGAGGATGGTACATGAGGGAAATACTGAAAGCCCATTCGGTGGAAGAGAAGAGGCTGAAAATCGAGAAGAAGTTTAGTTCTAAGCAGAGCGGTCAAGAACAAGTGTTGAAAACAAAGAAAAGGAAAACTTAACACTCAGCCCTTTACAACCGCTAATGGAACAAATCTGGCAACTTTTGTGGCTATCCCAACCTTGTCGCTTACATCTGCAACTATGTCAACGTTTTTGTAGGCTGGATCTGCCTCTTCTGCCAAAACAACAGAGCTTTCAGATCTAACAAAGATTCCCCTCTGCTCCAAAGCCTTTTTCACATCTCCACCCCAGAACCTCCTTTTGGCAGCATTTCTGCTCAGCATTCTTCCAGCTCCGTGGGCTGTGGAGCCGAAGCTTATTTGCATGGCTTTTTCTGTGCCTACAAGAAGCCAAGAGCTTGTTCCCATGCTTCCTGGAATGAGCACTGGTTGACCGACTGAAGTGTAATCGGCTGGGATTTCTGGATGCCCTGGCGGAAAAGCTCTTGTTGCACCTTTCCTATGAACCCAAACCTTCTTTCTTTCTCCGTTAATCTTGTGGTCTTCTATTTTTGCAATGTTATGCGCTACATCGTAAACAAGTTTTAACCCGAACCTTTCTGGGTCTTCTTTAAAAACTTGTTGAAAGCTTTGTCTAACCCAATGCATTATGGCTTGGCGATTTGCAAAGGCATAGTTAACAGCGCAAGCCATTGCCTGATAATAGTCTTCCGCTTCGTTGCTATTTCCTGGAGCGCATGCGAGTTCACGGTCTGGCAGCATTATATTGTATTTGTGCACGGCTCTTTCCATAACTCTTAGATAGTCTGAGCATATTTGGTGGCCGAAGCCTCTGGAGCCGCAGTGAATCATAACTGTTACTTGTCCTTCATTTTCAATTCCAAAAGTCTTGGCTGTTTTTGCGTCGTAGATCTTGTCCACTTTTTGTATTTCTAAGAAGTGGTTTCCGGAGCCTAATGTGCCAATTTGGGTTACTCCTCTGTTCTTTGCTGTTGTTGAAACTTTGTCTGGATTTGCGTTTTTCATGCATCCCCGTTCTTCACAGTGTTCAGCGTCTTCAGACCAGCCCAGTCCTTGATCGATGACCCATTGAACTCCTTCTGTTACAAGTCTTTCCAAGTCGTGGGCTGTTGCTTTGAAGTCTTTTCTTCTGCTTCCAAGTCCGCATGGAACATTGTCAAATATTGCGTTTGTTAGTTGTGCAATTTTTGGGCGTATGTCTTGTTCTGAAAGGTTCGTTGTCAGTAGGCGAACTCCACAGTTTATGTCGTAGCCCACTCCTCCTGGGCTGATTACGCCTTCTTCATAGTCTGTTGCAGCTACTCCACCTATTGGGAAGCCGTAGCCTTCATGTCCGTCTGGAAGCGTTATGGAGTATTTGTAAATGCCTGGTAGATGCGCAACGTTTGCACATTGCCAGAGTGTCCTGTCAGTCTGCATTTTCTCCAGCAAATCGCCGTTAGCAAAGACAACTCCTGGGACTCGCATGCCTGGTTTGTATTTTGGTATTCGCCATGTGTAATTGTCTATTTTTTCCAGAGGAACTTTTTCTGGAGCGGGGCGGCTTTCTTCTTCTCCCATTCATTTTCACCGTTTATACGAGTATGGTGGCTGGAATATAAACGATTTTGGCGTTTACACCAAAACAATTAGGGCGGTTTCCAGCCGAATTTTTGTATGAAATCAATGAAACCCTGCAAACTTTCATTAAAAACGGTTTCGCTTAAAACTGGATGAATCTTAATATGTTTTAAAGCCTTTTGAACAGCTTTGTCGCTTTCAATTATTCTTTCACTTATAATTTTCAAACTTTCCTTATTTTCTAAGCTTTGCTTTACAACATTTGCCCAAAGATTTAGCTGCCGCGAATAGGTTTGAAGTTTTTCCGAAGGGTTACTTGCTTTGCCGAAGTGAGTGTAGTATATGGCTTTGGGTTTTAGTTTCATCAACTTATCTAATGAAGCCAATGCGATATCTAAACGAAATGGAGGAGGCGTTGTAGGCACAATTGCATCAATTTCGCTTAGATAAATGCCCGCAGCGTCTCCTGGAAAAAGGCTCTCACTTGGCGATTCATAATAGCTTTGATGGTGGGAAGCGTGCCCCAAAGTCTCCACAACTCGTAATTTAACATTTTCTCCAATATCAAAGGTCATCCCGTCAGCTGCGGCAATAATCCTTTCTTCAGGAACAGGTTCTGGCGCACCATATATTTCGGCTATGCCCTTAAGAACGTCTCTAGATTGCTGCCACAATTTCTCGGGATTTGCCAAGTGAGGCGCTCCTCTTGGGTGAACGATGACTTTGGCTTTTGGCAGATACTTTAACAGGGTTCCAGCGCCTCCTCCGTGGTCAAGGTGAATGTGAGAAACTGCCACGTAGGCTACGTTTTCAGGCTTCACGTTTAATTCCTTTAAGCCTGAAAGCAGATTTGGCACTGAAGAGGTTGGACCTGTTTCAATTATTGCCACTTGCTTTCCCTTCAGCACGTAACTGGCGATAAAATTCTTGATTCCGCCAGCTTGAACGTCAATAAGACTTAGGTTTTTTGCAATTTTTGTTGTGGACATTTCAGCATCAGACCATTTCATTTTTAATGGGAATTTTAAAAGCGTATTGAATGCCTTAAGCGTTTCCATGGTGAACATTTTAAGCAGATGCACACATCTTTTAATTGGGAACTTTCATGTTTCTAAAAGTTTAGGAAAGATTTAATTATTAACTCACCGTTTTCTTACGGAAATATGGCAAATCCTGTCTCAGAGTGAGTGGAAATGGTTAATGCTATAATTTTCGGTGCGCCAGGTTCTGGCAAGGGCACTTATGCTTCGCGGTTGCAGTCTAAGCTTGGCGTTGAAGTTATCGCCATGGGCGACATTTTCAGGGAAATTATGAAGGAAAACACGCCATTAGGTAGAAAAGTTAAGGGTTTTGTGGAGAAAGGTTTGCTTGTTCCAGACGATGTTGTGGTGGAAGTTCTAAAGCAGCACTTAGCAAAAATTCCACTTGACAAAGGTTTCATTTTGGATGGTTACCCACGCAATTTAGACCAAGCGAAATTTCTTGAAAACCTCGCCAAAATAGACGTAATCATCCAACTTACAGTGCCAGAATGGATAATAGTTGAACGTTTATCAGCGCGGAGAATATGCAAAAACTGCGGCGCAGTTTACAATTTACGCTATCTAAAGCCGAAAGTGGATATGATATGCGACAAGTGTGGCGGACCCCTTTACCAACGCCCAGATGACACACCAGAAGTCATAAAGAAAAGAATCCAAGTTTACGAACAGCAAACTCAACCCATACTCGAATATTACAGAAAAAAGGGCGTCCCATTTGTTGAATTCAAAACAGAATCCCTAGAAATGCCGCCAGAAGTAGCTGTTGAAGAAATTATTAAAGGCTTGAAAAATTTAAAGTTAGCTTAGAACGTTTATATGTCAAGAATAAATTTTAACGTAACCCTTCTTGGCTTTTTTATAATTTCCATACGGTGATATGTGACGGCTTTCACGCCAACTTTTTGCGGATGCCTTTTTGGATTAAATTTTTCTCCCCAAATTTCCGCTTTAAGCCTAAAACCGTTTGAAGTGCGGTTCAAGCTTGAAATTTTGAATTTTGAATATAGCATTTCTTCAATTTCGAATTTTACAAGCAAAGCCTCAAGCCAACTGTAGAGAAGCGCTTTCTCATCATCCGCTTCAACTTCAACTTCTTCCCTAATTTTAGGGTTAACCTTCTCCACCTCTGTCATCACGTCAAACATGGCAAGGGCAGCGTTCTCAAAGGCTTCTGCTAAATTTTTTCCATAAGCAGCAATGTAAGCGTCTGCCGTGTGCTCTAAAAACTTGTAGCCTCTTTCTTCAGTCATGACCTCAGCCGTTTAAATCATGAAGCACCTTGTTTTAAAACCATTTTGTTTTTTACTTTTTTACATAAATGTTAAAGGCTTTAATCCTTTTACTTTCCGAACAGCAAACTTAAGGCGGCGGCGAAACATGATAAAGAAAGCAACGGCTACTGTTATTTTTGCATATTTTGTTGTTGCTTTGATAATACTGCTAAGCGGATGCGTTCTTCCAAGAGAAAGTGAAATTCCAATTTTCATTTCACTGTTATCTTTAATTCCTCTTTATTTTTGGAAGAAAAATTACGAGAAGAAATTGGAGCTTTCTAAAGAAATTAATGGAAGAAGTAAGAGTTCAGTTCTTTTTTGGGTTTTTACACTCTTCACTTTAGCCCTATTGGTGCGCATTCCTTCTGTGCTATTGCTTAATATGCCATATGAGAAGGCTCCATTAATTTACCTTTTAACCTTAACAATCATCGTTATTGAAAGAACTGATGTTTCAGCCTTTGGTTTTAAAACACAAAATATGAGAAAAGCATTTTTCTATGGAATAGTCTTTTACATAATTCTCGGCGGGATAACCTTACTCATTTTCTATCTCCTAATTTACTTCCTCAGCAATCAAATGCCAGTTTTATCATATGACATTTCACCATTCCTTTCATCAATACCGTTCCAAACCTTGCTTGTCGGCATAAGCGAAGAAGGACTCTTCAGGGGCTACGTTCAAACGCACCTTCAAAAATTCTATGCTTTTAAGGCTGTTCTCATTCAAGCAGTTTTGTTTGGATTTTGGCATTTCGTTTGGAACCTTTCACCTTTTAACCCATTGGGCATGGCACAATACATGGCAACCACGTTTTTTATAGGCTTATTGTTTGGCTACTTTTACAGTAAAGCCAAGAACTTGATTCCATTAGTTTTAACTCATGGACTTTGGAACAGCTTTCCAACGGGGATTGTGGAAAATAGTGCAGCGCTGGAACTGCTTGAGCAAACTTCAATTTTAAACCAAATTTTGATGTGGCTTTTGCCATATGCAATAGCGGCGGTTGCGGCGTTTTTATTTATAAAATTTTTGGTAAAGGAAATTTAATGTTCACTAAGCTTCAATAAAATTGCAATAACGTTCCTTACGAAGTTGGCACATTTTTCTTCAAAAACCCTTCTTTACGAGCCTCATCCAACTCTTTAGGGTTTGAAAGGTTATATCCAATGAGTTCTCGGCATAAGACGCTTCCATGCTGCCATTCGAATTGTTTGTAAAATTCTTGCGCTTTTTGTAGGCTTCCAAGTGTTTCTCCAATGATGGTTCATTAGTTCCATACTTGATTCCTAAAGCCATAACGCCGCCAGTTAAGGCTCCACAAACAGACCCACATCTTCCTATTCCTCCACCAAAAGCCGTTGCTATTTTTGGAATCAACTCGTTTTCTCCATTCCAATATTCAAACATGGTTAATAGGACGCTTTGGGCGCAGTTATAGTCTTCAAGGAAACTTTTCACTGCCTTTTCGCAGAGCAAATTTTTCTGCTGCATAATTTTCTATACCTACTTGCTCTTGAGAAGAAAAATTGAGGATGAAGTTAGAAGTGTTTTGAAATTTTTTGAAGAACCGCAACTGTCAGTTTTGCAGTGTACTCTGCATCTTTCAAACTAAGCAATGATGCTGGGCTGTGAATGTAACGTGTCGGCACCGATATGACGCCACTTGGCACTCCTTCTCTTGTTAATGATATGCGGGCTGCGTCTGTTGAGCCTGGCAAGCCAGTTTCAAGTTGATATGGAATCTTGTTTTCTTCAGCCACATCAATTAGTAATCGTAAAACTTTCGGATGCGTAATCAAACCCATATCCGCAACTTCTATGGATGGACCTTTCCTAAGCTTTATTGGCGCTTCAACTTCCCTTACTCCTGGCACGTCTCCAGCGACAGTTACGTCGAGGGCTATGCCAACGTCTGGATAGATTCCGAAGGCGGCTGTTGTGGCGCCTCTTAAGCCGACTTCTTCTTGCACTGTTCCTACGGCGTATACTGTGCATTCAGTCTTTTCTAGGCTTTTCATTGTTTCAATCATTACGGCGCATCCGGCACGGTCGTCAAAGGCTTTGCCGATAACTATGTCTTTTCCTACTTTTGCGAATTTTATGTCAAAGCCTATTGGGTCTCCGATTTTTACTCCCATTTTTTTGGCTTGTTCCTCATTTTCGGCTCCTATGTCTATGAAGAGTTCGTCGTAGGTTAGGACTTTTTTGCGTTCTTCTTCTTTTTGGATGTGGGGAGGCTTTGAACCAATTATTCCATGTAAGGGTCCTTTTTCCGTGTAAACCATTACTTTTTGGGCTAATAGGATGCGGTCGTCTATTCCCCCTATCTTTGTAAATTGCAAATAGCCATCTTTCGAAATTGTTTTCACCAGCAAGCCTATTTCGTCCATGTGGGCTGCAAGCATAACCTTTGGCGCATTTTTCTTACCCTTTTTCACTCCAATTACGTTTCCAAGCTTGTCCTCCCTCACCTCATCTACGTATGGTTTTAGTAAAGTCTTCATCAAACTTCTAACTTCATCTTCTCTGCCGGCAACGCCACAGGCGTTGGACAGCTTTTCCAAGGTTTCGGCAAGCATCATTTAATTTCACCTTTAGAGTTTAGCTAAGATTCTAAAACTTTATATTAAACAATTGTGGTATAAAGAACCGAGTTTAAACATGGGCAATGTTTCGCCATTTTCAAGGGTGAAGAGATAACATTTGAGTAAAATTTTCAAGAGGCTCTACGAGAAGGTTAGAGTCTACCTCCGTATTACGAAGGCAAGTGGCATAGCTAGAAGATATTTTGTAATGAATGGTTTTGACGGAGCCATGACAGCCTCTGGAATAGTTTTGGGTTCATGGATAGCTAACGTTTCAAAACCTGAAATAATTTTGCTTGCGGGTTTGGGAGCAAGCCTTGCCATGGGCTTTTCAGGCTTTTTCGGAGCTTTTATGGCTGAAAATGCTGAAAGAAGACGCCACTTGCGAGAAATGGAGGATGCAACAAAAAATAGGGTTGACCCTATACATTATGAAGCGGCACGTTTCGTCACGTTCTATGTAGCCTTAATCGACGGATTATCGCCAGCATTAACGGCAACTATTTCGCTTATGCCCTTCATTTTCGCTATAGCTGGATTAACATCCATATCTAACGCTTACATGATTTCCCTAGCATTATCGCTAATCACGCTTTTTTTGTTGGGTGTATATCTTGGAAAGGTGGCAAAAGAAAACGGTTGGCTATATGGCGTAGCAATGCTAGTAGTAGGCGCATTCACAGCACTAATAATCTTTCTCATTCAATTGTTCGCATCGTTTTAAAACTTATAAACCACAAGCAGCGTTTATTCTTTTTCAATTTGTTGAGAGTGATGACGTGCGAAAAAGTTTACAATTAAGCCTTGCCTCAGTATTTGCAGCTTTACATGCTGTCCTCTATTTCATATCCTTCGGGTTGTGGCGAAACTGGGGAATCTATTTAGAATCAATAGAAGGAATAATTTTAGGTCCAGAAGTAGGGTTTATGGCTGCATTAATTGGCTCTTCAATTGCGCGGATGATTAAGCCAGATGATTTTTGGATGTTTGGCATAATAGCCGAACCAATAAGCGTCCTAGTTGCTGGTTTACTAGCTAAAACAAAATGGAAACCAGTTTTAGGATTATACTCAATAACTTTGTCAGCCTATTTTATGCATCCTTATGGGAACCCTTTTGGGCAAGGTCTTCCACTATGGACAATTCTTGACGTGATCGCTGCGTTTTTCCTCATTTATCCAGCAGCCAAGTTCGGCGGAAATTTGTTTGATATGAATTTTAAGCGTCTGCCCATTAAGTTAGTCTTGATTTCTTTTGTTTGCATAGCCACGGATTCGCTTGTTAGAATTTTCCTTCTGGTTCCATGCGGATTATACACCTTGTTTACTTATTTTAGCACCTTTGAAGCTCTTTACGGTGTTTTTGTCGAAGCCGCAGTTGCTTCTTACATTGAAGATTTGATTGTGGTTTTAGTTTCGTTTGTTGTAGGTGTGCCTTTGCTGATAAGTGTGTTAAAGTTAAAGTTGTTGGAAGGAGAAACCAAAAAGAAAAATGAGGCATGCTAAGTAATTTACTGCGTTGGCGATGGTGCTGGTTGTTGTCTTCGAAGTTCTAAGTATTCCGTCAGCAGCAGAACTCCTTCTATTATTAGGAAAATGCCTATTATGATTCCAATAAGGGCTGGTATGACTATTACGAGGATGCCGAAGATTATGCATAGAATAGCCAGAACAGGCTTAGAAACTGTAATGCCAATTTTCTTCAATCCTTTCTCTACAACTTCTGTCATTTTATGTCCATCCTCTTACACATAGGTTAGCCAAGTTAATATTTAAGGCATTCGCAATCTATGCCCAAACAATGGCAATTTTTAAACGTTAAAACAATAATAATAGGCTAAAGAGGTTTAACATTGCCAGAACAACAATTTAAAAAAGTGTTTATTTTTCTGGACACGGACAAGCATGCAAGCCCCTTTGACATATTAACAACCATAGACATTTTCCCAGAAGCCCAAATATTGAAATATGAAGATGTAACAGTGGAAGATGCTGAAAAAATAGTTTATGACGCCATGTTTCCAAGAGGCCCGGAAGGCGCAAAACACACGAAAATTTTCATTAACGGACGAGACTTTAAACGAGTAAACGAAATTTTGGAAAGAGCCAAAAAATGCATGTTCCTACCCTTTGAACTTTCAATAATAGTTGACCCAAGAGGAGCCTACACAACAGCAAGCGCAGCTGTTGCAAAAACCATGGAACTTTCAATGGAGAAAGGGTTTGGCGGATTAGAAAATAAGACTGTTGCAGTGTTGGCTGGAACCGGGCCTGTTGGACAAACTGCTGCAAGACTCTACGCTTCTGAAAAGGCTAAGGTGATCATTACTTCCCGCGACCTTCAAAAGGCATCATCCCTAGCAACAAAGATAAATGAAGAGTTTGGAGAAGAAAAAGTTCAAGGCATGGAAGCGCAAACCCCAGACGAAATTGGAAAAGCCATCCAAAACGCAGAAATAGTTCTCTCCGCAGGAGCTGCTGGAACCCAGCTTCTTCCATTGGATGTGCTTAAAGGATATGGAAAAAACTGTAAAATTGTAGCTGACATCAACGCCATTCCACCATTAGGTGTTGAGGGATTAAAATCGAAAGCTGAAGGCGAAGAAATCCTACCAAAAATTTTTGGAATAGGCGCATTAGCCATAGGGAAACTCAAAAACAAAATTGAAATCGAACTAATCAAAAAGGCTACTGAAGAGCCAAAGGGAATATTCGACTACAAGACAGCCTATGAAATAGCCAAAAAAATAATATCCAAAAAGATTGAAGAGAAAAAAACGTTCAAAACAGAAGCAGAAAAACAATGGCTACCATCCTAAAAGACGATTATAAACTTAGAGGGATTCCATGAACGAAAAAACATTCCCCTACAAAACAGAAAACGGAAACATCACCGAAATTGTAGACACCTTCGCCGAAATGTTTCCAATGTGGGCTGGAAGAGTGCTTATTACGGCTGACAGCGAAAAATGGGCTTTAACAGCAGCTTCCATCGCCACCGGACTCGCAACAAGCGTCATTATGTCGCCTGCCGAAGCTGGAATAGAAAGCACAGTGCCACCTGAAAAAACTCCCGACAATCGAGTTGGCGTTTTAATACAAATATATAATCGCAGCAGGTTTGAATTGAAAAATCAAATGATACTACGCATAGGACAATGCATAATGACTTGTCCAACAACATCCGCTTTTGACGCCATGCCAAACGCAAAAAGAAGATTAAAGGTTGGCAGAAGCATAAGATTGTTCGGCGACGGATTCCAAAAGAAAGGAATTGTTGGGAACAGGAAGGGTTGGAAGATTCCCGTCATGGAAGGCAGCTTCTTCGTTGAAGACTCCTTCGGTGCAGCAGAAGCCATAGCTGGAGGAAACTTCCTAATCTTAGCCAAAGACAAACTTTCGGGACTTAAGGCAGCAGAGGAAGCAGTGGAAGCCATAAAAAACAAGGCAAGCGAAGTTATACTGCCATTCCCGGGGGGAATTTGCCGTTCAGGTTCCAAGGCTGGTTCATTAAAGTATAAACTTAAGGCTTCGACAAACCATCCATTTTGTCCAGGATTAAAAGCCTTAGTGCAAGATTCGCAAGTGCCGGAAAACGTGAACTGCGTCTATGAAATAGTCATTAATGGCTTGACCATTGAAGCTATTAAGAAGGCTATGGGCGAAGGCATAAGGGCTGCTGCAAGCGTTCCTGGCGTGGTTAGAATTTCGGCTGGAAATTATGGTGGAAAATTGGGTCCATACAAGGCATTTTTAAAAGAAGTTATCGGGGCAACATAATTTAATCCTAAACTCTTATTTAATGCAACGTCAGTAGCTTTACGGCTAAACCCACAGTGAAAACAAATTGAGCAGCAAAAAAAGAACATCCCTTGAACTGTTCAGATTAAAAAAGACATTGAACATGCTAGCCAACAAAGAGGGACGGGGAACAGAGCTTATTTCGCTTTATGTTCCGCCTGGAAAACAAATAAGCGAAGTCATGAACATGCTAAGAGACGAATACGGCACAGCGTCAAACATAAAATCCACAACAACCCGCAAAAACGTTCAAGACGCCATCGTGAAAACCCAACAACGCCTAAAACTATTCAAGGAAACTCCAGAAAATGGACTTGTAATTTTCTGCGGCGCAGTTCCCCAAAACGGAGCCGGAAGCGAGAGAATCGAAACTTACGTGATTATACCGCCGGAGCCCATAAACATTTACCTTTACAGATGCGATTCGCGTTTTCACACTGAGCATTTGCAAGAGCTATTAAGGGAAAAGGAATGTTATGGAATACTTCTCATAGACTCTTCAGCCGCCACTCTCGCCACTCTTCAAGGTAGAAGACTTGAAATTGTTAGGCAAATAACGTCTGGCGTGCCTGGAAAAACCCGTGCTGGAGGACAATCAGCCAGAAGATTTGAACGCCTAAGAGAAATGCGACTTCAAGAATATTTTAGGCGGGTGGGCGAACATGCAAACGAGACATTTCTGCCAATTGAAAACTTGAAAGGTTTGATAATTGCTGGACCAGGACCAACAAAATACGACTTCGAAAAAGGCGACTATCTAAATTATATGTTAAAAGAGAAGGTTTTGGACACTGTTGACACGGCTTATGTGGATGAGCAGGGCGTAAAGGAAGTTGTGGATAAGGCTCCGGAAATAATGCGGAAAGTGCGTTACATAGAAGAAAAACAAGTAATGCAACAGTTTCTATACGAGATTGGACACGACACTGGAATGGCAACCTACGGCGAACAAGAAGTTAGGAAGGCTTTAGAAGTTGGCGCCGTCAGAACTTTGCTTCTTTCTGAAGGATTGGACATAGTGAGAGTTAAGGTGAAATGCAATGCTTGCGGTTATGAAGAAGAACAAACAATGAAAAGCCAAATGCTGACAAGTTTTGAGCAGAACCTTTATGGAAAACCATGTCCAAAATGCAAATCTCCAGCCCTACAAATAATGGAAACACAGGAGCTTATAGAAAATTTCGCTCAACTGGCGGAATACACGAACACTGAAGTTGAAATGATATCCGGCGAGACGGAAGAGGGACAAATGCTTAAGAATTCCTTTGGCGGAATAGCAGCAATCCTTCGGTTCAAACTGCAAAACGAGTAGGTGCCACGTTATGCGATATCACTCTTTATATTTAGATTGGTACAATCACGTTCCAAACCTGAAGTATGATTTCCGCTCCAGTGGAATACTTCCTTTCAAGCATAACTTGATGTTGGAAGAAGTTGATTTAAACGTTAATTATACGCCTCATTTATCAAACCTTTTAGCCAAAAGATATCACGTAAAGCCAGAAAATGTTTTCATTTCCGGCGATGGAGCGTCGGGTCAAAATTCACGGATAATTCGGTATATAGCGGAAAAAGACAAAAAGAAAAGAGAAGCTGTAGTGGAATATCCAACATATGAACCGTTACTGCGCCAAGCACAAGAACATTTTCCGCATGTAAAAAGGCTGGAAAGAAAAGAGAAAGAATCGTTTAAAATGGATGCAGATATGCTGCGAAAAGTTGTTTCAGAAAAAACTGGACTACTCGTTTTGACGAACCCTCACGCTCCAAGCGGAGCAATCGCCCAAAAAAGCGAACTTAAAGAGATAATGGCTGTTGCCAATGAATACTGCTTTTACGTTCTATGCGATGAAATATACGCTGAATTCGAAAGAGATGCCATACCCCCAGTCTTCTCCGTTGACGAAGAATTAGGCATAGTCACAACCAGTTTTACCAAAGCCTATGGTCTGGGAGGATTAAAACTTGGCATAGCCTTGGCAAATAAGAACCTTGTAGACGGCTTATACGCAGACTTAATGAATACCGCTGGAGGAGCTTCAAACATAGTCCAACTTATCGCATTAGAGCTACTAACTAAGGATAGAGAGATTTTTGAAAAACACAAACAGAAATGGATAACCCTCAAAAGAGAAACAGAAGAATGGCTGAACGAAAAGGGTTTTGAATTTTCCCCAAACAAAATTAGCGTAACATACTGGATGAAAACACCGATAAAAGACACCTACACATGGACAAACAACTACGCAATACCCAGTTACAGTTTAGCAGCCGTGCCCGGAGCATTCTTTCTCTTCAAAAGCGACTATAAACTGGTGAAGTCAAACATGATAAGGCTTGGTCTCGGCAACCTAAACCCATACAACCCCATCCTAAAAGAAGCTTTAGAAAACCTCGAAAAAGCCATAAAAACATATCATTAAGCGTAAAGTTTAAGCAGTTTCCCTAAAGCCCAACTGAACTTTTTCCTTAAAGCTTTGGAATAAATTTTGTCAATGGGCGCTTCCACCATGGCAGCCCATTTCGCATAAACTCTGGGGTCGACGTAGGATTTTAATGAAGTTGTCAAATTGTATTCTCTTGTGTTTTTCATCAACTCAATATCCAACCTGGTTTTTTCGATTCTTTTGATGAGCGCTTCTGTTTTCTTGCCTTGCCTCCTCTTTTCTTCTAAATCAAGCTCCAACTGTTTAAGTTTGGTTTCTTTTTTGGCTAATCTCTCCTCAAAATTGTTAGGCACTTTTCTCTTGTGGTTGGCAATTTCAGCTCCTTTAAGATTAGCCATTTTGGCGTGGAAAACTTTAACGTGTTCAGGGTCTTCTTTCTTAGCGTTGCATGAGTCTAAATATTCCTTGACGGCTTTTGTTGTTCTCCAAGTTCTGAAGACTTTGGCTGTTAATCCGCCCATTTTTTCTGAAAGAAATCGGGTTACTTTTCTGGAATTGATTCCTTCGAATAGGTATTCTTTGCATGTTTTAGAGTAATATTCAATGTTTTTGATAACGCTTGGCGGTGCTTTTGTTTGTTTAACCCATCTGACAGAGTCTTTTCCTAAAAAGTCAAAATGTAGCGTGTCGCCTTCTATCTTTATGTGTTCTGGTCTCAGAGTTATGGCTCCAACAGTGTCCGCCTCTCCTGGGTCTTTTTCGTCGCCGACTCTCATGTTTAGGGCGTGTATAAGCCAACACACAGTTGCTATCTTTCTTCTCTCTTCATTTTTTGATTCCAAATTTTTCATGATGTGGGCTTCAATTTTTGGGATTACGCCATCAAGCTTTTCCGCTTTCCTAAATTTCTCCTTCTCTTTTCTCTGTTTGAGATAAGCTGAATCAGAGAACCAAACATACTTTATTTTTCCAGTGAGTTTGTCTTGCCATTTGGCTATGTAAAGCTTATCTGGTTCCCAAACAATTGCTTTCCATTTTCCCTCTGGTTTTGGGCTGTCTGGAGAAAGGTTTAGAATTATGTCCTCTTCCCTTGGTCCTTCTTTCCATCTTCCCCTTTTTGGATGGTCGCCCCTTCCAG
>JBMFOB010000018.1:0-27944 GCA_049969855.1 Bathyarchaeia archaeon
TTCCTTCTCTTGCCAACATTCCATCTTTAACCAAATCTATTAGGGCGTGGGCTACTGCTGTTCTATCGTAGTGGAATCCGCGTTTTGCCATTTCGCTGTGGACTTCGCTTAAGCCCTTAGCCGTTGCGAACCAGCCTTCTTCCCATAGTTTTTGGATTATGCCTTTGCATGTTTCTGCTCTTGGCGGTGGTGCTGCCCTTTCGCTTATGATGGGCGATTCTTTTAGTTTTTCTGTTACTGTTGATAATATGCGGTCAACTGTTGCCTGCAACTGGTCTTCTTGGCATTCTATTTCGAATTCTATTTCTCCTATTTTCATTTTTACTCGGATTGGTGGTTTTTGAGACGGTTCTGTCAATTTTCCACCTTGTTGTTTATTGAATTGTGCATCTTGTTCATGCACAACATTTAAATACATCTTCCCCAAACAATTGGCTATTGGTGAATCTTGGTGAACACGCAATACACTATAACAACAACACAGAAATATAATTTTCCACAACCAACCATGGAAACCGCTTTGCCCCAACGTCTCATACAATTAAGCCTTCAATCACTAAAAAACGTGCAAAACTTTCAACTAAACCAACAAACAATTCAACAAGGCATACACGCAATCCAATTTCTCCAACCCATACCACTAAAACCAAAACAAGAACCAATCATAGTCGCAGCAGTAGACACCTCAAGCATAAAAATCGGCGAAACAAGCATAGGCATCCTAATCGCCATAAGAGGAGCAAACATTTGGAAACAAAACCGCACTTATCGCTATATCCGCTTAGGACCATTCATCCTCCACATAACAGAAGAAAACAAAAAAGAAGTATACAACACACTGCAAAACGCACTAAACCCAACAGGCGAAAACAACCAAAACCCACCAAACCTTCAACAAATGCCAACCCGCCTCGCAAGCCTCCTCGAAAGATGGCTCCAAAAAATGCTCTCAAAAACCCTAAACAATGCATTAATCCTCTTTGACGGCTCATTAACCAGCGGAACCCCAGACACACCAACAAAAACCATGAAAGAAATCTTGGAAACTGCAAGAAAAAGAGAAAACATAGTTTTAGCCTTTTCAAAAATGACGAATTTGAGGCTTAATGGACACATAATAACCGATATTTTACCAGCACATAAGCCGCCATACATACTTGAGGCTGTTGGCTTAAAGGCTAAGCCTCCAATAGTTTTGTTCGGCGACGTTTACGTTGCAAAACTATCCAAGGGCAATTACGCCTTCAGATTAGACATAGACAAAGAAACGCCATTAACGCAGAGAGTTGAGGCTGTCGAAAGGCTCTTAGGAAACGACCTCCTCGCTCAAGGGTATCCGGAAACGCTGCGGTTGGCGCATATACTCTGCACCTTCACAGCTAACGAAGTCATAGCCATGCAGCATTTTATAACGCGAAAATGCGGCGTCAAAATCATAAACAGACCAGACATGCATAAACTCTTATTCGGAATTTTCGGAAAAGGTGAGGGCAACCCATGAAGCTGTACAAGAAAGAGGGCAACATAGTTCAAATCTTAAGCTTCCCAAACGAAAACGTGGAAAAAGGCGATTACTTGCTCATTGAGGATGCAGATGCTGGTAAGGCGTTAATTGCACAGGTTATTGACGTGCAATTCGCAAACATTCCAGGAATCCTTGAAGAACTCTTGCGCGGCTTGCCAGACGGCGGAGAACTAATCCAAGGCGAAGATTTTGACCCACTAGAAATTGCGCCGCATATCACGTATATTCAAGACGCAAGCCTTCTCATCTGCAAGATTAGGGCTACAGTGGAGAATGAAAGCCTAAGCCCAAGCAGTTCATGGCTTCCTTCACGCTCGCAATCGGCAATAAAGAAACTGCCAATACCGATGCTGCTTAAGCTGGCTCGGGTTGATGGAAAACTGCCAATATCATTAGGCTCCACAAAAGACTCTTCCCAACTGACAATTGACGCCACAGCTTTAGACGGAAGACTGAACATAATAACTGGAAAAAAGGAAACTGGTAAGTCGCATCTTTCAAAACTTTTGATTTCAAACCTTGTAGGATACAAAGCCACAGTTATCGTCTTTGACCTAAACGGCGAATATCTAAGCCTTGGAATGACGGCGGATGGAAAAAGAAACGCTTACTACGACAAAATTCACGTTTTAACGCCAGCACAAAACTTTAGAATAGCCCTAAAACAACTAAACCTCCACGTCCTACTGGACATTCTTATTCATGCACTTCATTTGCCTGGAACATCAGCCCGTGAATTTAGGCGCATATGGCAATCATTAAAGGAACGAGACATGCTTAACATGCATGAGTTGGGCGAGGCTATAAGAAATTGGCATTGTAACCAGCATGTTAAAGATGCATTATTTTCACGTTATTATGCTTTGGTTAATTCTGGCTTTTTTACGGATAACGTGGCAGAAGCATCAATACTCGAAGAATGCCTATTCAAGGCGAAGGAACAAGGCGGAGCCATAATAATAAACTTGAGAAACACTTCAATGATTGACCGCCAAATAGTCGTAGAATACCTACTGGGAAAACTTGTTGAACTTTTGACAAGCTGGAAATTGAAGGCTGTCTTCCTCTTCGCCGAAGAAGCCCACCTGTATTTGCGGGAAACCTATTGGGATGACATTGTAACGCGGATGCGCCACTTCGGCATATTCACAACTTTCATAACAAACCAGCCAGACACGATACGCGAAAACATTTACCGCCAAGCAGACAACATATTCCTATTCAACTTCACAAATGAGCATGATTTAGAAGTGGTTTCACGAGCAGCCCGAGTAGACGCAGAAACAGTGAAGTCCATAGCCAAAGACTTGCCGCCCCATCACTGCCTAGTGCTGGGAAAAGTTGTTAAAGATTTTCCAATGGTTGCCAAAGTTAAAGCGTTAGACGTTAAAACAATGGGGGAAACACGCCTATTCTTCACAGACATGAATTGAACCTTTCCAGTTTCTGCATGTTTCTTTGGATGAAGGCTCTGAAGGTTTTTGTTAAATCGTGTTTTTCCACTTCGTTTAGTGGAACCCATTTGAGTTCTTCTGCGTCGCTTGAAGCATTTAGTTTTCCGCCTTTAAGTTTGACAAAAAAGTCTATTATGACAAAGTGATATTTGACCTCGCCATTGTCATCTCTAACCACATTGTCAACAACATCTATAAGCTCAGGCTCGCAGACTTCTAAACCAGTTTCTTCGGCAACTTCCCTAACAACAGTCTGGTCAACGCTTTCGCCAAGCTCCACCAATCCGCCTGGAATGCTCCATTTTCCCCTTCCGGGCTCGTTTTTCCTTTTCTCAAGCAATATTTTTCCGTTTTGAATTATGACTGCGCCAACGCCTACAACTGGCTGTTTTGGATAGAGCCTCTTCACCAAGCGGGATGCCCTCGCATACTTAGTTTTGTCACTCGTATCTTAATGCTTCTACTGGTTTAAGTTTTGAAGCCCGCCAAGCAGGATAAATCGCAAAAATCACGCTTACAATTATTCCGAAGGCAAAGGCGCCCAAGAAAACTGTTGGCGTTAAAACCGGAGTTATTGATATTTGCGTTGCTGCTGCGGCTGCTTGGTTTCCGCTTTGAATTCTTCCTCCAAAAATTCCAGCCCTTGCCACTATGTTTGCTAATCCCCAGCCTGAAGCTATGCCAATGGCTGAACCCAACAAGCCTATGATTATGGCTTCGCTTAAGAAAATCATAAGCACTGTCTTGTTTTTCATTCCTAAGGCTTTGAGGATGCCAATTTCACGGGTTCTTTCCATTAGGGAAACTATCATTATGTTCATTATGCCAACTCCAGCAACTAAAAGCGATATTCCAGCAATACCAGCCAAGAAGAAATCAACATTTGAGAACACTGCTGAAATTATGTCAAGAACGGCTGTGGCTGAAGTGACAGAAACTTGATTGTTAAACTTGGCTTTTATGGCTTCAGAGACGCTGTCAATTGTTGCTTTATCATCATCCTTCAACAAAACAATAATTGTGCTACATTCATTAGTTTCAAAGAAACTTTGGGCTTGAGCAATTGGAATATAGATGCCAAGGTCTGAAGGTCCACCTATGTTGAAGCCTCCTATTTCCTTAAGAACCGCTGTTATTCGTCCAGTGTAAGTTTTGTTTTGGGGCGGGATTGTTCCGCTCCGTTTTGTCCATGTTATCTCAACAGTATCGCCAACATTAGCTATTGTTGTTCCATTTTGCCATGGGTCACGTATTCTTGCGCCTATAACAACTGAGTCGTTTTCTGAAGTGATATTTCCTTCTGCAGCAACAAATGTGCTCTCGTAAATTGTTTCATATTTTGCGAAGTCTACGCCTACAATGTTGACTGTGAATGTTCTTCCACTTGCGTTTACGAAACATGTTTTTTGCATTATTGCCACTGCTGCGCTTACATTTTCGCCTATTTCTTCTATTGTTTGGGTATCTGAAACAAAAAGTGGAATACTCGTATCTCCGCCGCCAAGTCCTCCCTTAGGCGAAACTATGAGTGTTTTTGTTGCGAATCCTTTCTGAAGTTGCACTGTTATGGTGTCTTGTAAGCCTTGGCTGAAGGATAAGAGCGCCACTATGGCTGCTATGCCAATTATTACGCCGAGCGTTGTTAATGCGGCGCGGAGTTTTCGCAGTTTTATGGCGCCAAAAGCATAAGATAAAATGTCATTAACGTTCATTAGTTCATCACATCCTTAACTATTAAGCCGTCAAGCATCTGCAGGGTTCTCTTTGCCTGTGAAGCTATGCGCTGGTCATGTGTGACAATTATTGTTGTTATGCCTTTTTCCTCATTCAATTTTTTAACAAGTGTTAATATTTCTCCAGCCGTTTTCGAGTCTATGTTCCCTGTGGGTTCGTCCATTAAGAGGAATTTTGGGTTATTTGCTAAGGCTCTGGCTATGGCTACACGTTGTTGTTCGCCGCCGCTTAGTTCTGCTGGTTTATGGTTCATTCTTTCTTTCAAACCAACCGTTTCGAGAAGTTCTTCAGCCCTCTTTCTTCTTTCAGATTTGCCAGAGCCAACTATAGCCATGGAAAGTTCAACATTTTCTCTTGCAGTAAGCCGTGGAATTAAATTGAAAAATTGGAAAACAAAGCCTATTCTCCGTCTCAAATCTGCAAGTTGATTGTCATTCAAAGTGGAAATGTCAATATTCTCTATGAAGATTTTTCCTTCTGTTGGCTTGTCTAATGCGCCAATCAAATTCAAAAGCGTTGACTTGCCGCTTCCAGATGGACCCAAAACTGCGAGGAATTCGCCTTCTTCAACTTTTAAGTTTATGCCTCTGAGGGCTTCGACTGGAACCTTGCCAAGCAAATAGGTTTTTCTAAGGTTAACTGCCTCAACAATTGTTGCCATGTTTTCTAATACCTTCATTTTATTTGGTTAGGTATCTCCATGAAAGCACTATGCCGATTGCAGCTAAGACTATTGCAAATATGCTGAGATACGCGAAGTCAACCATTAACGCTGAAGCATCTAATGGCAGTATAGTCAACTGCCTAACAGCGTCTGTCACATAAGAGAGCGGGTTAACACGTGCTATTGCCTGCATCCAGTCCGGCATCAGAGAGATAGGGAAGAAAGTGTTGCTTGCAAACATCAACGGCATCATGATTAGGCTTATGATTTGCATTGGCCTCTCCATTCTTGTGGATCTTAAGGAGAACGCTATGAAAACGGATGAAAGCCCTACGCCGAGTAGGAATATTGCAGCGTAAATTCCTAGCAGGTTAAGCAACGTGAAGGTTGAACTTAACTGCAACCCTAGAATGTATGCGAGTGCCAATATTATCGTCGCTTGAAACATTGCCCTCAATGTTGCGTTGAGAACTTTTGAAAATATTATTGCTCCGCGTGGCACTGGAGTGCTTAAAACTTTGTCTAGAAAGCCTAAGCGCCTATCCCAAACTATTGACATGCCGCTGAACATAGTCGTTGTCATAACAATCATGGATATCATGCCAACAGCCATATAGCTGAAATAGTCTGCAACACCGAAAGTGCCCTGCATGATGCTTGTCCCCATGTTGGCGAACGTCTGCGCAAGCACTGTGCCATTAAGAATTACGGTTGTTCCAGGGGGAGAAAGAACAGCATTGCCTGGAATTGGTATTTGCTGGGGCAAGTTCATGTTGTTGGCTGAAAAGAGTGCGCCTATGTTCATTGATTTGCCCAAAAGACCCATCCATATTAACGGTTGAAGCACAAGCATCAAAACCATCACGGGGTCTTTTAGCCATTTTTTAAGCTCCCTAACTGTTAAAGCCCACAAACCACGAATGAGGCTTGGATGATACTCGTTTGCGCTCATCCGCCTCTAGCCCTCCTAAGGGTTATCCTCTGCGCTCTAAAGGCTTCCTTGGATTCTTCAGTATCGCGCATAGCCTTGCCAGTATACTCCAAATAAACCTCATCCAGCGTCGGCTCTGTAAGCGAAAGCTTTGTCACCGTGTAGCCCTTCTTCCGCAACGCCTCAATTATGAGCGGAGCGGTTACTTCTCCAGCCTCAGCCTTAATCCGATAGGCGCCATCTTCGTTTTTTACCTCTTTAACATTTTTAACGCCGCTGATAATTTCGCTCACATCTACATTTTCCTTTATACCTATGGTAATTATGTCACCGCCTAAACCCTCTTTAAGCTCGCTCGGTGTTCCAGTCACAATTATTTTTCCATGATCAATTATGGCTATGCGGTCGCATAGAGCGTCAGCTTCCTCCAAATAATGCGTCGTCATGAAAAGCGTCATGCCATACTCCTTCTTCAAACGCCTAATATAGTTCCATGTTGCAGTTCTAGTCTGCACATCCAAACCTAAAGTTGGCTCATCTAAGAAAAGCACCTTCGGCCTGTTAATAAGCCCACATGCAAGTTCAAGCCTACGCCGCATTCCAC
The DNA here is from genome assembly GCA_049969855.1 of Bathyarchaeia archaeon. GTDB lineage: Archaea > Thermoproteota > Bathyarchaeia > Bathyarchaeales > Bathycorpusculaceae > JASEJA01. Next base: position 6,913 of record JBMFOB010000018.1, read on the forward strand.
CAGAGTAGGTTTCAACTCGCTTATCTTTGAAATTTGTCAGTTCCACAAGCTCGAGCAGTTCAAGAGCACGTTTCTTTGAGACTTCTCGCGGAATCCCATAAAGGTCTGCACATAAAATTATGTTTTCGTAACCCGTAAGATCCTCATCAGCTGTGTACTCTTGGGGCACAACACCTATGACCTTCCTAACTTCGTTTGCTTGCTTATTAATGTCATAGCCCAAAACAGACGCTGTGCCCTCTGTTGGCTTTAACACGGTTATGAGCATATTTATGGTTGTGGTTTTTCCAGCACCGTTTGGACCCAAGAAACCGAAGATTTCGCCGTCTTTGACGCTGAAGTTCACGTGGTTCACTGCTGTTAGGGTTTTGTTGAAAACTTTTGTTAATTCTTCAGCCTTAATTATATCGTCACTCATAATGGCTTACTCTCCAAACTTTTTGTTTATCTCCTCAAGCTTATCAGCAGTCTCATCTAAAACTTTCTGAACTTCCTCAATTACCTGCTCAGAGAAATGTTCTTGTAGGCTGCCTGCAAGCTCAAAGAATGCGCAAACAACCCTGTTCATGGATTCTCGAAGTTTAACAGTTTTTTCAGGCGGTATTCTAAACCATAAAGCTCCCAAGAAGGGTGGAGGCAGAAATTTGGCTTCCTTCTTTATTTTTCTTCCTTCTTCAAGAAGGGTTTTACCCTTATCAGTTAACGTATAACGTTTCATTCCACCATCTTCAGCAACAATTTCCTTAACATAACCATTATCCTGCAACCACGCTAATAGAGGATAGACTGAGCCTGGACTTGGCTTCCACCTTCCGTTTGTTCGCTTTTCAATTTCATCTATAATTTCCGAACCCGACATGGGTTTCTCGTTTAACAACTCAAGCACATTTTGCCTTAGGAATCCTTTTGGCACAAGGGCTGTGTGTCTCGTCCAATGTCTTCTGAAGGGAAACATCATATCACCATTGATATCAACAGCGATATCAACACTGATATTTAAATCTTTTCACAAAACAATAGAGTATACGGTATACTTATATACCTGCATTCCTCACTATTTTCTGAACAAACATGCCAAAAACTAAAGTCACAAACAAATTCCAACTCACTATTCCCAAGGAGGTTCGTGAAAAAGTTGGAGTTGAACCTGGAGAAATTGTCAACGTAGAAAGCATTAGCGAGGAAGAAATTGTTATTAGAAGATTTCGGAAGGTGAAAGAACCGCTGAAAGTGTTAATTGGCAAAACCGCCCTGCGTCGTCATGTACCTCCAGAAGAGTTTGAAGGGAAGGCTGAAACGAGGTAAAAATTTGGCAGTTTACATTGACAGCAACGTTTTCTTTTATGCAAAAATTCTGGATCGCCAATATGGTGGAGCATGCGCTGAAATTTTGAATAAAATAGAGAAAGACGAGCTAAGGGCTGCTACGTCAACTTTGGTTATAGTTGAATTAGCGAATGCCTTGAGTAAATATGGGCTAAGTGATGAAGTGAAGGATGTTGTTGACGCAATTTTTTCTTTGAATATGAGCATTTTTGAAGTTGACCCATTAGATGTAAGAACCGCCGCTAATGTTTATGACGAATTTAGAATAAGCCCATACGATTGCGTTCATATAGCAATTATGAAGAGAGCGAGTATTAGAGAGATTATCTCCGCAGACAAAGATTTTGACAAAATAACTTGGATAAGACGATTGGATCCCAAAAATTTTAAGATTAAGTGAACATTCCATTAATCTGCAATTTACTCAATTATTGTTCCAACACGTTCGCCATTAACCGCTAACAAAACATTGTTAGGCTTGAAACCATTTACAACGGCAAACTTAACCCTCATACGCTTAAGAATTTTGATTGCCTCTGGGTCGATGATTTGGTGGATTCCAGCCTTATGCCTATTTTCTGAAAAAAATTTTGGCAAATCCTCAAAACGCAAATGCTTAAGCATAACTGCATCCGCATGCTTTTTAGGGTCTTTATCATATACGCCTTCTTGGTCTGTGGCTTTAACAAGCAAATCCGCCTTAAGCCTTTCAGCAATTAGGGCAGCAACAGTGTCTGTGGTCATGCCTGGTTTTAAGCCGCCCATAACAGCAATTTTGCCTTCATGCACGCAGTTTGCGGCATCCTCAACTGTTAAAGGAACAATTCCACAGCTTAGTCTTCCAAGTTTTTCAACGAAAAGTTGAGCAAAAAGTCGCGAAACAGAAATTGCAATTTCATCCTGAGCCTTTTCAGCTAGTCCCAAATTTTTTGCAACTTGGATGAATTCTCTTGCTAAGGCACCGCCCCCAACAACAACAACCACATCATGTCCCTTCTTTTTCAAAGTTTTCAATAAATCCGCATATTCGCCGATTAGGGTTTGGTTTATTGGTGAAGCAATAACTGAACCGCCTATTCTCAGCACTATTCGCATTGAACCCAATCCTTCCAGAGCAGAGTATACAATTTTCTGGTTAAAACCTTTTAGAAAAACTTGTTTAAGCCTTGCTGAGTTTTTCTTCCAGCCTGAACGGTTATGGTTTCTCCAAAATTAATGCGCATGCCATCAGAAGCAGCAACCGTTGGAACACCAGTTTCTTCTTCTATAAGTTTCGCTTCGCTTGCCGGTCCCTTAAATATCATTTGCATTCCAAAATGGGTTAAAACCGCTTGTTCTGGACTGGCTTCTTTAACTATTTTTATTGCATCATTGGTTGTCATATGCCCCTTCCATGGTTTTCCAGCGGGACGCATAACGCATAATAAGAGAAGCCTTACGCCCTCATAATATTTGCCTATTCCTTCAAAATATTCCGTGTCGCTTGTGTAGGCGAAATCTCCAAAATCTTCGGTTTCAAACCTAAAGCCAACAGTGTCCGGGTCCGTATGCCTAGCCTCCGTAACGGAAACGTTCACATTGTCAATTTGAAATTTCGTGTTTGGAACCACCTCAAATTTTTGCTCAGGCATTTGCTGATGATATTTTGAAATGGAAGGTTCACATAAGGCATTTCCGCTCAGAACGCTTTTGGCTGCGGCGAGAACTCCACGTTTTCGAGTCATTCCACGCGTCATAGCTTCAATCAGGACTTCCGCATCCGTGTAATGGTCTGGGTGGCAATGAGAAACGAGGATGGCGTTAATTTTTTGCGGGTCTAATCCTTCATTAATTGAATGCACAAGGGCTCCGGGTCCAGGGTCCAAATGTAAGTTTAAGTTTTCGCTTATTATGCGGATGCCAGCGGTGCGCCTTTTCTGTGTTATTGTTGCGAATCTTCCACCGCCAGTTCCGAGGAGGATTATTTCAAACTTTGAGCTCATGAGCAACATTATATTGGGTTAGATGATTTTTGCTTTACGTACGATTGCCTTGGTGAATGGTTAGAGGTAAAGGGTTGAGTAGGCGAATAGGTAAAGAATTATGAATAGCATCCCCGTTTTCTTGTCCAATTTTTCTCTTAATGCAAGAATTGATAAAACTATAATGGAACCGAAAAGCGCATACAAACCAGTGGTTTCCGCAAATCTTCCAGAAATAGTAATTGGATAAAATAAGGGTCCAATTCCAATGGAAAAGCCAGCGTCAACAATGCTGCTTCCTATGATGTCTCCTATGGCGATTTCATACTGTCGCTTTCGCACAGCAGTCAAATCCACAACAAGTTCTGGGAGGGATGTTCCAATGGCAACTAAAAAGAAGCTGATAAAATATTCGGGTATAAGCAGAACAGCTGACAAGTTGATTACTGACTCGATAACAATGAAAGACCCAGCGGCAACCCCTAGAAAACCAAGAATGGCAAACACTAAATGATATAATAATCCTCGACCAGAATGCGGCGCAACTTCAGGCTTTTTCATAACATTTCTAATTATTAGCATAAGGATTGGCCAACTGGCAACTAAGAATATAGCGTTCATCCTTGAAATGTAAGCCTTTTCCACCATAGATATTGCGGCTATAAGCGCCAAAACCTCACAAGCACCCATAACCGTTATCTCTTCCTTTTTAACTTTGAATGTGCCTCCAAATATGGCAATAAGCCCCAACATTAGAGTCATTTGAGCCAAAACTGACCCGAAGGAATCTCCAACGTTTATGTCGCCGTGACCTAAGGCTGATGAAAAAATTGAGTTGGCAATTTCTGGAAAATCAGTGCCCAACGACACTATTATTAGCCCTATCATGAGGGGAGACATCCCTAAGGCTGAAGCAATGCTAACGGAGTGCTCAACTGCCTTATCTGCAGAAAAAGCCAGTGAAACAATGCCAAAAATTAGTAGGGCTACTCCAATTGTCAAGTCAAAGGCCAGCCACAAACCAACCAAAAGAAGCGGCACGCCCAAAGCCAAAATAAAGAAGAGGACCCAATCCTTCAAAGGGTTTTCACCTTGTCTTACAAAGAATTAACCTTAATCGTTCTTAAAATTTCCCTTTTCCTTTTTAAGTTTGAAACTGGGAGAAAACATTTTTAATCTTGCACAAAAAGGAATAGCAAAGGTGAATCATCCTTGTTTGAGGGAATGCTGATTAACGCATTGATTCTCCTCGTTTCTCTATTAATATTGGATAAAGCCAGCGACTGGACCATCACCAACTCCGTTAGAGTTGCGGACATAACTGGTTTCGGAAAAACAACGGTGGGCTTTATCCTAGTCGCTTTCGCCACATCCCTGCCAGAGCTTTCAGTATCAATTTTCGCAGCAATTGGACAAGAATCCATAGGCGTAGCCATCGGCAACGTCTTAGGCTCAAACATTGTAAACATATGCCTAATCCTCGGCTTATGCTTCATAATTGCAGCGTTAAAAAGCTCAAGTTATACAACGCTTCTTCCAGCCATGGCAAAGGAAGATGTGGGAAGCCTCTATTTCGGCTTATTCATAGCTTCAATAATTCCATTAACACTGCTTTACATAGGCTATGCAAGCAGATTCATAGGAATAATTCTCCTCGCAATCTTTGTCTTCTACATTTATCAACTTTCAAAAATACGCAGAATAAAAGAAGAAAGCAGCTTAGGAAAGGAAAAGGAAAAACTCGGAAAATACGCTTTCCTAACATTTTTAGGCGCAGCCTTAGTAGTCGCCAGCTCATATTTTATAGTGGACTCAGCCTCATACATCGCAGAAAGCGTAGGCATTCCAAAAGTTGTTATCGGCGCCACCGTTGTGGCTTTCGGCACAAGCCTACCTGAACTTGCCACAAGCATTGACGCCACGAGAAAGGGACATTTAGACATGGCTTTGGGAAACATTGTTGGAAGCTGCTTCATAAACATAACATGTATTTTGGGAGTAACATTAACAGCCTCAACTTTAAGGGTTAATATGACGGCTTTCTCCGACCTCGTCATGTTTTCGCTTATAACAAATCTGCTTTTATGGTATTTTCTTTCAAGCGAAAAAATCAGCTGGAGGGAAGGCGCAGTCTTACTATTCATATACTTCATATTCCTAACCATCAGTTTTGGCGGCTACAAAGTCTAAGAGAAAATTCTGCTAAAAACCAAAAATGAAGGAAAAACTTTTCTAGAAAATGAAAGTTTAAAAACTTTCCCTCAGATTATCTTCAATTGTGTCCAATATTGTTTGATTACGTTCTAATTCACTATGGCGAGCTTGGGCTTAAAGGATTAAACAGACCAAGTTTCGAGAAAAAACTGGTAGAAAACATAGTTAAAGCCCTTGACGGGTTAGAATATGGGAAAATAAGGAAAATTCAAGGAAGAATACTTTTAGAACTTTCAAAAAAATCTGAAATAGAAAAAATTGAGGAAGCCCTCAAGAAGGTTTTTGGAATATCATGGTTTGCCTTTTGTTTCACAACAGAAGCCCAACTAGACCATATAAAACAACTGATAAACAAAAATTTCAAAATAGAAGCTGGCACAAAATTGAGAGTTTCAACGAAAAGAGCAGACAAAACTCTGCCTTTCACTTCTATCGATGTAAACCGCGAATTAGGGGCTTATCTTGTCAAAAATTTCAATGCGGAAATCTCCTTGAAAGAACCGCAAAAGGAAATTTTTGTTGAACTTGCAGAAGGAAAAGCATACGTTTTTGACAAGAAAATTAGAGGGTTGTACGGTTTACCAGCTGGTGTTTCGGGAAAAGTTTTACACTTGTTATCTGGCGGAATAGATTCGCCAGTGGCTGCATGGCTGCTAATGAAAAGAGGATGCCGAATAGATTTTCTACATTTCCACGCCTTCAAAAAGTTTGACGAGAAAAGATGTGAGAAAATTTTGAAACTGGGGAAGGTTTTAGCTCAATACAACCCAAATCCAACAATATTTTTCGTTCCATTTTATCCCTTTGAAGCAGAAGCCGTGGAAGCACCAGCCAAGTATAGGCTCATCCTGTTTAGAAGATTTATGGTTAGAGTTGCGGAGGAAATTGCAAAAAAATATGATATTAAAGCCTTAGGAAGCGGCGAAAACTTGGCGCAGGTTTCCTCTCAAACATTGGAGAATATGGCTGTAATAAGCAGAGCAACAACCCTTCCAATCCTTAGACCATTATTGACTTATGAGAAAAATGAAACAGTTAATTTAGCCAAACAAATTGGCACTTTCGAAATTTCTATCACGCCATACAAAGACTGCTGCTCACTCTTTTTAACAAAACATCCCGCAACAAAAGCCAAACTGGAAATTGTGGAATCCCTTGAAAAGAAAATGAGCTTAAAAGAAGCCATAAAAGAAAGCCTCGAAAAAACCGAAACCGCAGAAATAAAGTAAGCTAAACTGAAAATCTAGAGGGGGAGGGTCGCTATTGGCTGATTTTCCAACCAAAAGTATGGAGAAAATTTAACGCTTCCTTCTCTTCACCTTCTTCGTGTTATCAAATTTTCTTTTCTTCTTTCCGAATAGCTGAGGATACCGCTGCACATCCTCATAAATTGGTCTCGGAACATTAGTTCTCGGAAAATAAGCATCCATACGCCCCTCAGGAGGCATTAATGGGTATTTTGCCTTCTCTTTCTTGTAAACGAAACGATAGAGAAAATAGAGGTATGCGAGGAAGCAACCAAAAACCAAAGTGGCGTAAAAGAATAATCTGGCTAGGACGGAGAGGAAAAACAAAGGGTATGAGTAGGCATATTCCAAACAGTAGGAAAAACCAAAATTTAATTTTCCTCTTTTGCATTTTCCAGTTTGCCTTTAAATAACCAGACAACATAATTTCTTTAACCATGTCATCAGCCGAAGTTGCTGTTCAAGTGTTCTGCACGTTAGAAAACGAAGACATTAGAATACTGCAAGTTATAGAAGCAGCAAAAAGCAAACACGAATTTGTCCCAAAAGAGGTAATAGCAAAATATACAAAATTCAGTCCGCAAGAAACAGAATTTCGCCTAAACCGCCTAAACAAACTAAAACTCATATACAGAATGAAAGGCGCATATGTTGGCTATACACTGAATTATGCAGGCTACGATTGCTTGGCAATAAACGCCCTAGTAAAAGCCGGAGTTATCGAAGCCTTCGGAAAACCTTTAGGCGTAGGCAAAGAAGCAGATGTTTACGACGCCTTGAACCCGAAAGGGGAAAGAATAGCCGTAAAATTCCACAGGCTGGGCAGAATAAGTTTTCGCCAAACAATAAGAAAAAGAGGCTACACAACCGAACACGCCAACTGGCTTTTCCAGTCCAGACTTGCTGCGGAAAAAGAGTTTGAAGCCCTAAAACTCGTTTTTCCATACGGAGTTGCTGTTCCAAAACCAATAAGCCAAAACCGCCACGTCCTAGCAATGGGAATGATTGAAGGAGCAGAACTCGCAGAATTTAGGGAAATTCCAAAACCAGAAAAAGTTCTGAAGGAAATATTAAGCAACGTTAGAAAAGCCTATTTGAAAGCTGGCGTCATCCACGCTGATTTAAGCGAATACAACGTCATCTTAAAACCCAACATGCACATCTTAATCATCGACTGGCCCCAATACGTTAAAAGGGAACATCCTAACGCCCAACAACTTCTAACAAGAGATGTCAAAAACATTTTGGAATACTTTAAACGTAAACACATGGTGAAAGCGAAACTAAAAGAAGCCTTAGAATATGTTACTGGAAAAAACAGAACGATAAGCTTTTAGTGCATATCAAGCACAATGTAGAGAATATTATTTCCACGCAGCAAAACATTCCCATAATTAGTGATTAACTGGTCTTCTCTACATTCAGTTGCTCCTTCCAAAAGAATATTCATGTGCCCATCACACTTAATCATCTTCCCCTTATATTCACATCCGTTTTTCAGCACAACAGCAATATTGGCATTTAACTGCTTAACAAGCACATTCAACGGTTTCTTACTAGGCTCCATGACAGCACCAGATTATTTACATTAATACTCATATCCAAAACCACCAAATATAAAAGGTTTATGAAAACCTATTCCAAAAAATAATGCAAATTAATCATGTTCCAAATTTTCAAGCCTTTTTCAAAATATCCCTTTCCACAAAGCCCCGCCTAGGAAACTTCAAATTCTAAAACAAAAAATTGCATCCAAAGAATTAAAATGAGAAGATTTTCTATTGCATAAGGGAGGAAAACGCCATGCATGAAGTGCATATTGACGGAGAAACACTAACCATAGAAGATGTTGTAAAAGTTGCAAGAGGAAACACAAAAGTTGTAATACCAGAAAAAGTGAAAGAGAAAGTGAAGAAAAGCCGAGAGGTTCTGGAAAAACTCATCAAAGAAAAACAGATAATCTATGGCGTTAACACGGGCTTTGGAGCATTAAGCAACAAAACCATCACACAAGAAGAAAGCAAAAAACTGCAAACAAACCTCATAAGAAGCCACTCAACAGGAGTGGGAAAAAATTTAAGCACAGAAATTGTCCGCGCTTTAATGCTTTTACGAGCGAACACTCTTGCTAAGGGATATTCTGGCATACGCTTAGAAACTCTTGAAACAATTGTGGAAATGCTAAACAAAGGGGTGCACCCGATAATTCCAGCCAAAGGTTCTGTTGGAGCAAGCGGAGACCTTGCCCCACTGTCGCATATGAGTTTGGTACTTATAGGCGAAGGAAAAGCCGAATACAAAGGCAAAGTGATGAATGGAAAAGATGCCTTAGAAAAAGCGAACATAAAACCAGTTCAGCTAGAATTTAAGGAAGGCATAGCCCTAAACAACGGCACCCAACTAATGACAGCCACAGCCGCACTAACAGTTTACGATGCTGAAAATCTAATTAAAACAGCGGAAATTGCAGCCGCCTTAAGCCTTGAAGCATTGCTTGGAGTTTCTGACGCCTTCCACGAGAAAATCCACAAAGTAAGACCGCATATCGGGCAAGCCGTAACAGCAAAAAACATAAGAGAAATGATTATTGGAAGCCAACTTGTCCAAACAGGAAAAGAAGCCTTTGAGAAACTGAAGCGTCCCCACGACCCCTACAGCCTAAGATGTACACCACAAATTTTGGGCGCCGCAAGAGACGCCATAGCCTACACAAGAAAAGTTGTGGAAACTGAAATTAATTCAGCCACAGACAACCCACTAATCTTCCCAGAAGAAAAACTCTGTCTCTCAGGAGGAAACTTCCATGGACAACCAATAAGCCTCGCCATGGACATGCTTGGAATAGCCCTAACAATTGTCGGCAACCTTTCAGAAAGAAGAACAGCCAGACTCCTCGACGAAAAACTCAACAATGGTTTACCAGCCTTCCTAATTCCGCCAGAGGCAAAAACTGGACTAAACAGCGGCTTAATGACACTGCAGTACACTGCAGCAGCCCTAGCATCAGAAAACAAGGTTTTAGCCCACCCAGCCTGCGTAGACTCAATTCCAACATCAGCAAACTTTGAAGACTTCGTAAGCATGGGAACAACAGCAGCCCAAAAAGCCACGCAAATACTAGAAAACACAGAATACATAATCGCCACAGAACTCATCTGCGCCGCCCAAGCCATAGAATACAGAGGACCAGAAAAACTCGGAAAAGGAACCAAAAAAATTTACGAGGTGATAAGAAAAGCGGTGCCAGCCCTAAAAGAGGATAAAGTGCTAAGCGAAGACATAGAGAAAATCAGAAAGGCTATGTACACTCTTTTAAGGCTTGAATAACTTTCTCAGCCACGGCAACAGCCAGCCTCTTAAGGGTTTCCTCACAGCATGCCGCCAAATGCGGTGTGACAATAACATTATCCAGCCGCGTTAAAGGATTATCTGGGTTTAAAGGCTCACTTTCAAAAACATCTAAGGCAGCCCCTGCCACCTTTCCAGAAACCAAAGCTTCATACAATGCTTTCTCATCTATAATTGCGCCTCTAGCCGTGTTAACAATGTAAACGCCATGCTTCATTAACGCAAACTCCCTAAAAGAAATCATGTGATACGTTTCAGAGTTTAAGGGCAGATGAATGGATATTATATCTGAAATTCTCAAAAGCTCGTCGAAAGAGACGTATTTTACTCCAAGCGCCCTTTCAAGCTCGATGCTTCTGTTCCTCCTATAATAGACCAAATTGACGTTAAAGCTGCCAAGTCTTCTAGCAACAGCGCTTCCAATTCGCCCAAGTCCCAGAATCCCAACAGTCTTGCCCATAAGCTCGGCACCAACCAGAATATTGTATTTCTTATTCCACTCTCCCCTTCTTACGGTATCATCAGCCAATGATATTTTCCGCAACAAAGACAAAATAAGCCCAACAGTAAATTCGGCCACACTGTCTGATAAAGCCTCAGGAGTTCGAACTATACGAATGCCTCTTTTCTCAGCAAAATCCACATCGATATGGTCAACTCCTACCCCGTGAACCCCAATCACTTTAAGCCTTTCAGAAGCCTCCAAAACTTCCTTAGGAATTTTTATGAAGCCCCTCGTGATAAAGGCATCAGCATCACCACAAACCCTTAAAAGATCCGCCCAAGTAGCGTCGGGTCCAAGCTGAACAACTTCGCCATAACTTTCTAAAACCTTTATGCCACATGAATGAATGGGCTCCACAACAACTACCTTAAAACCTTTTCTCATACATGTACCTTCAAACATTTATGGTCGGGCGGGCAGGATTTGAACCTGCGACACTCCGGTTTCCGCTTTATGCGTGTACGCTTGGTAGGCTGAATGGACGCCCACCATGGGTGGATGTCTACAGCGTCTCCGCCAGCTGGCATCTCCAGCAGGCTCGGAAGCTCTACCAAGCTGAGCTACCGCCCGAACCAAAATTTCTAAAATAAGAAGATTAGATTTATCCTTTTCGTAGTTTGACTTCACTTAATCCTATTATGGGATTTAAGCCAAAGGGCTCCCCCTACTATGACAAAAGCTATGGTTGTCCAGAAAAGGAATATTAACATTTTAGCAGCGTCTGAAGCTATCTCCTCAAACATTTCCTTCAGCCTTCTCACCTACTAATTCCATTTTAAAGGTTAAAAGCAGAGTTTCCACGTTTGAAATAAGCACATTAGCAAACATATTTTGAATAGAGATATATACCCGTGCGAACAGCAAGCGTTTTATAAAAAATCAGTCTATAAAAATTTTAACCCGAAAAGGGAGAAAGGAGAAGGCTTCCGTTACACTTTACGAATTTTACGCAAATCATAACAATAATACCAAGCAGTCCAACCGGAACGAAAAGCCTCTTCCGCTTTCTTTCTTCTTCGTCTAAGATAAAGCCAAATCAGCAACAAAAGAATTATTAAAATCAAAAGCAACAAAAGCCACCAGAACCAACCAGGAACAAACCAACCCGTCACACCCTTTGCCTTCACTTCGACAAAACCATCAATATAGAGGTTGTTTTCCAAATTCTCTTCTTCGGGGACGGTGTTTGCCAAAGCGCTTAGAGTATAGTTTCCTTCAGCCACATTTTGCGTGTTCCAACTGAAATGTAACATTACTTGGGCATTAGATTCTAGTTCTTCAACGAGCAGCGTATCAATAATATTTCCATCATAAAAAATCGTAACATTGAAAGATTCTGTGAAATTCCCTTGATTTTTAACAATAACGTAGATTTCATCAATTTCACCCGCATACAAAGATGTTAAAGAAGGGGATACCGTTAAAACTGCAATGTCGTGAAACAATAACAGATGCGGTTTAGCTTTAACTTGAACAACTCCATCCAAAAAAGTATTATCTGAGACATCTATGTCATCCGGAAGGGGAGCAAAAGCACTTATCCGATATACGCCTTCGCTCACGGAACTGGTATTCCACATGAAAGTTAATGTTTGCCGATCACCAGGTGCAAAGGCACTAACTTGTAAAGTTTCAATTAATATAAAGTCGTAGTAAACTCCTATGCTGAAATTTTCTGTTTCAGTTCCTTTATTGAGGATACTAACATTGATTTGAAGGGAATCGCCGATGTAAACAATGTTTGCTGATGGTTTGACATCAACTATTGCTATATTGTGAATAACCGCTGGTTTTTTAGGTTTAACCTCAACGATTCCATCAACAAAAATGTTGTCTGTTAAGTCTGCTTCATGTGCTAAATAGGGAATGGAAACGCTTATCGTGTAATTTGCTGGAGCCACACCCGTGGTGTTGAAGGTGAAATTTAAAACTTTGTTGGAATGCGAGGCAAGCGTTAAAGAAAATGTTTCAATAAGAGAACCATCATAATAGGCGCTTACATTGAAACTTTCAGTTTCTGTTCCCTCATTCTGAACTACCGCGCAAACATTCACAATTTGACCGACCTCAACAGAATCGGCAGAAGGAACAACCTCTACAACTGCAACATCATGAAAACTAATTGTTAACGGTTCATAGGGCAGAATGTAAAAACTTGTAGATACAGATGGACAATAAGGAACTCCGCTAGCATTTGGTGTTGTGGTTAGTGCTGATACATAAACCGTTGCTTTTCCTACATGTGCCCATTTAGGAATGTATAATTTGCAGTAAAGGAAAACCAGCTTTTCATTTGGTTGAACCTTAAAATCATATATTTCACAAAAACTAATCGGAACATCTAACTCGTCCTGTATCACTATGGCAATTGTAGCAGTTTTCGTAACCATGGCAATGCTTTTTAAAGTAATCTCTAATCCTACGTCGCCATTGATGCCAAAATTTGTTCGATAGGTTAAATTTTCATCAATTGTTCTCACCGAAATTAATTCCACAAGCCAACTCACTTTAAAAGTTAAACTGTCCTGAAAAAGCTCATCTCCAATCACTGTATCTGCTAAGACATGCCATTCTCCAAAAACTTCGTTTTCACCATTTGTACAAGGCCATGGTATCGTAAAATTAATGGTTGCAATCCCGCTTGAATTAGTTTTCTCGGAAAAACTAAAGGAAGTCCCATTTGGAGTTTGCACGTAAAAAGCTACCAACAAGTTTTGGACAGGCATTTCGTTGTAAGTCACAAATGCATATAAAATGACGATTTCTTGCGGGCTGAAGGAGTCGCTTGGGTTGTTTGGTCCTTTTCCGCTGTATGGTTCTTTTTGTGTGAAAAGGTCTATTTTTCCGCTGGGGCTTTCTGAAATGGCAGTTTTCATGTTTGGCAGTGGTAGGCTAAGTAGGATTATGGTTATTGTTAGCATTAGAGCTAACTTTTTTAGCTTAAGATTCATTGTTATCAAGCATTTATTGAATGCGGAATTCTTTAACAAATATTCCGTAATCACAAATATTGCTATAAACGATGTGTTTTAGAAGCATCATAACCTCACGATTTTATTTAAAAATGCTAAAGGTATTGTGGCGGGCCCGCCGGGAATTGAACCCGGGACCCCCGGGTTTCTTCTTTTGGGCTTTTGTTTAAAAGCCCGGTGCTCTATCCTTACTGAGCTACGGGCCCTCTTGGCTTTCGCTTTTAGAAGTCTTAGAAGGTGTTTTTTAGGGTTTCGATTGTTTTGGGTTTTTTAAAAAGTTTAGGGGGTGGATTGGACTTTTAGGAGTCCTGTTATGAAGTTTTTTATTTTGTCGTTGGCGCTCAAAATGGTTTCTATTGTTTTTCTGCCTTTTTCTGTTAGCTGGTAAACTCTTTTTCTTTCGTTCCATGTTCCTTCGATTAGACCGTTTCTTTCAAGCGAGTATAGGAGTGAGTAGACGGTGCCTGAACTTACGAGGAGGTGGAATTTGTTGTGGATGAAGGAGATTACGTCGTATCCGCTTAGGGGTCCGTTTCTTAGTTCTGCCAGTATTATTATGTCCATGAAGTTTTTGATTATGCGCTCATGCATTTTCTTTAATATTTTTCCCTCCAATCTTTCACCGCCAATGATTATTGTCAGCGCCGTCATGTTTGTTCACGTTTTAAGATTTTAGGTTGGATATAAATATTTAAATTTTATTCTAATTCCGAATTAGAAGTTGAAACAGATTATGAGAAGTTTATACTTCCCAACATCCATAAAATTTCGAAACAAATCACCTTCACAAACGTTTGCTGATGAATCAAATGTTTTAACATTTAGTTATATAAGAAGTTAACTGCACCCTCAATTTTTAAAGATAATTTCTCATTTAAATGCCAAAAGCAGACGTTCTTAACAGCCAGCGATATATCTGCATATTAAAAAATGTTATTTCCTTCTTTAAAGGCATAAAAATGGACGGTGTTAAAATTGATTTCGTGGAAGCACTCTTTTAGGAGATTAAACGAAGAATACGAGATAGCGAAGAAAAAGAAGCAAGCTTTGGACAGTTTGTTAGGTAACGGCAGAATTTCGCAGTCTACCCATGAAATGTTTGACAAAGAAATAGCTGATGCCATTGCAGAAATTGAGAGGCAGAAGAGGGATTTGCTTGAGAAAATGAATTCAAAAGTTAGAGAACTTGAAAGCCAAATTAAGACATTAGAGGTTTTAGTTGCAAACTACGAGATTCAACACGTAACAGGCGAAGTAGATGAGGAAGTCTACCAGCGAGAAATTAGCCTTTTATCGGTTGGACTTGACACTGCGAGGAAAGAGCTGGACGCCGTTAAGGAAGCCCTAAACCAGCTTTCAGGCAACGTACAGATTCCAACAGCAACTGATGTGGCTCCCCAACAAGAAGTCAAACCCCAACCGCAAATGCAAGAGACAACGGTTGAAGTTTCAAAAGTGGAGACAGATTCTCCTCAAGCTCAGCAGGAACAAATTCAAGAAAAACCACAAATTGCAGAAGAAACGGCAAAGGTGGAAAAGACAGAAGGCTAAGGAACCAATAAAACTTTCCCTTTTTCTATTTACAAACCCTTATAATAAAAGCGCAGCATCTTCCTTTAGGGAGAAATGCGAATGTCTGAAAAGGTAATTATGACTTTCCATGAAAAGTTTAAGCAGTACGACTTAGGCGAAGGACACCCTTTTAGAGGGGACAGATTTGTAAACGCCATAAAATTTTTTGAAAGCCAAGGGTTGTTCAACCTTTCTAAAATTGCCCTTGTGGAACCTCAACCTGCCTTAAAGGAAGATTTGCTAAGGGTTCATGATGAAAGTTATGTTGATTTCATTTTCCGCTTAGCAAGGGAAAAGAAGCCATATGATGTTGAGACTCCTGTTTCTCAAGAAATTCTTGAGGCTGCACTCTTAATCATTGGCGGTGCAATAGAATGCGGCAGAGCGGTTTTTGATGGAAAAGCGAAGCATGCAATTTCTATTGGCGGAGGTTACCATCATGCAGGCAGAAATCACGGCGGCGGATTCTGCCTATTTAATGACATAGCCGTCTTGATTGAATATTTACGAATAAAATATGGCGTCAAACGTTTTCTCGTTTTGGATTATGATGTGCATTTTGGAAACGGCACAAGCGACATTTACTATCGAGACCCAAGCGTGCTCTACATATCTTTACACCAAGACCCACGCACATTGTATCCTGGAACAGGATTCGTTTGGCAAATAGGAGAAGAAAAAGGCGAAGGCTACAATGTTAACGTGCCCCTGCCTCCAGGAACAGGCGATAACACGTATCTTTACGCTTTAAAGGATATTTTTGTTCCTTTAGCTGGAGAGTTCAAGCCTGAAATAATTATTGCAAATGGCGGAAGCGACGCCCATTTTGCAGATATGCTAGGCGATTTAAATTTAACCGTTAAAGGCTTTTTCGAAATAGCCCGCTTAATCCGTGAAACTGCCGAGAAAGATTGCCATGGAAAACTTGTCCTGATACCTGGAAGCGGATACAACCCCAAAGTTTTGCCACTCTGTTGGTATGCACTTGTCGCAGGCATAATAGGTCTAGAAGAAATTAATGTGAAAGACCCTTACACTCCGCCGGAAGAACCGCCCTTCTGCCGAAAGAAAGTTGAAAGCACAATTGAAGAATTGAAGGGTTTGCTAAAGAAAAAATGGAATTGCTTCAGGTGAAAGGCTAAACTTTTCTTTCAATTAGTTTTGCGATTACGGCTGTTCCATAAGCTGCGAAGACTGGTTGTTCCCTGGAGTATGTCGCTTGTTTCAAAATCCTAAAACCTTCACTATTTTATATCTGGGCAGTTCCGGCGTTGTTACAACGATTATTTCTTTTTCACTCATTTTGGTTAACCCAGAGGCTTTAATAGTTGAAGCTATTTAATTTGGTTTCTCATCCGGACAAGCAAGGGGACAAGCTTTATGGAAAGCATTGATAAGGTTCGTGAATGGTTTCCCGTAACTAAGCATAAAGTTTTCTTAAATCACGCTGCGCAATCGCCTCTTCCGAAAAGCGTTGCAGAGGCTGTTCGCAAGTATGTTGACGATTTCTCGAATTTCGGAGACACTTCGATGGAATGGAACGACGGCGGAAAATCATTATTTGCGAAGTTGATTGGCGCAAAAAAGGAAGAAATAGCGTTCATCGAAAACACTTCTATTGGCATGAATATTGCTGCAAACGTGCTTCACTATCCGCGGGGCTCAAAAATTGTCACAACAGATTTGGAATATCCCTCTGTGGTTTATCCTTGGCTTCGCAAAAGCTTAGGCGTGAAAGTGCATTATGTTAAAAATGTTGATGGTAAAATTTTGCTTGATGACGTGGAGAAGGTTGTTGACGATAAGACTGTGGCTGTTGCCATAAGCCACGTTGAATACGTTAACGGTTTCCGCAATAACCTTCGAGCTTTAAGCGAAATAGCCCACAAACACGGGGCATACCTAATTGTTGACGCAATCCAATCCGCAGGAGCCATACCAATAGACGTTAAAAGAGATGAGGTGGATTTTTTGGCAACAGCATGCTACAAGTGGCTTCTAAGTCCGCCTGGGGCTGGGTATCTATACGTGAAAGATGAGCTTATTGAAAAGTTTGAGCCGCCATTTGTTGGTTGGGCAAGCGTAAAACCCGAAGTATTTGAGACAACAGATTTTTGGGACATTTGGAGTTTGAGGCTTTCGGAAACGGCAAGCCGCTTTGAAGTTGGTTCACCAAGCTTCATAAGTCTAGTTGGCGCGGCAGAAGCGCTGAAAATGCTGTTAAACTTTGGCATAGAAAACATTGAAGATAGAATACTCAAACTGACAGATCATGCGATAGAGACTATAAAAAGTTTGGGACTGGAAATTTTCACTCCAGAAGAGAAAAAGTATCGTTCAGGCATAGTCTTGTTCAGAATACGTAAGCCGCAGGAGTTGGTTGCGCAATTGCGTCAAAAGGGAATTGTTGTTTCCGCCAGAGCTCGTGGAATAAGGGTTTCGCCGCACTTTTACAATACTGAAGATGAAATTGACAGGTTGGTTGAAGAAGTCAAGAAATGGTAAAGAGATAGTTTGACGCTCAAAGTGGAAAAGGTTGATGAAAGCAATAAACAGCGGATTATGGATTTTCTAAAAGAAGACGTTATCAAGCATGTCTTCGCCGTATATGACCTTCAACACGACCTAAACAACACAATCGTGTATGCAGCCTTTGAAAACAGCGAATTGAAGGGGTACATTCTCATCTACAAAGACTTACGTTGAAAATTGGATGCTTGTTAAAAGGGGACGAGCAAACTTTTTCAGGTCAAATTTTGTGCGTAGGCTACACTCTGAAAATGATGCCCATAAACTCTTTACGCTTCTTTCCAGCCGTGAAGACCGCAGAGCTGGCACAGTGGAAAGCAGTTTGGAATGGATACGTAAAATGCCCACTTATGGAGTTTTCATAAAAGACGAATTAGTCTCTTATGCAAGCTCTTTTCTGCAACTTCCACAAGTGTGGATGATAGGTGGAGTTTACACGCATCCAAATCAAAGAAATGAGGGATATGCAACATTAGCCATATCAGCAGTAACAGAAGAAGCGTTAAAAAATGCTGAGTCAGCCGCCCTATTCGTAAGGTCTGATAATTATTCAGCCATCAGAGTCTATGAGAAAATTGGTTATCAAAAAATAGGCGAAAAAATTTGGGTTGATGTGGGAACTGGGCTTAAGCCCTAAAAGGTTAATATTCGCTTACGAAGCTTATTTCGGGAAATTCTCGAATTTGTCTACCATCACCTTTCTCAGATAAAATTTCAAGTTGTAAGATTTTGCATGTTCCAGCAATGTCTTCCTTGTTTTCGCTGATTATTTGTGCAAACTCGCTCTTTCCAGCGTATATTTTAACCCGTTTAATAGGCGAGTTCAAGGGTTTTCTCTTCTCAGCCTTTTCGCGTCTGATCTCAGTTATCAAGGCTATCACTAAGTCGCCTTTCCGCTCAGCTTCCTCATTCACAATTTCCATTTTTACTTCTGGCCAAGGAGTTATTTGTAGGCTTTTTTGTCCTATAGCTTCTGCGTATATTGTTTGGTAAATTTCCTCTGTTATGTGAGGCGTTATAGGCGCCAGCAGCTGAATTATGCGATACAAAACATTGTAAAGAGTGAATTGGACAGCTTTCTTTTTTTGTTCTCCGTAAATTTCTGGTTTGTAAAGTCTGTCCTTCACAGCTTCGATGTATTCGTCGCAGAAAATATGCCACGTAAAATTGCGAACTTCTTCAAGGACTATGTTAAATTGGCAGTTCTCTAACGCTTCTGTAACTCTTTGCGTAACTTTCTCAAGTTTGCTCAGAATCCATTTGTCTAAAAGTTGCAAGTCGCCCTTCTCTTCTGGTTTATAGTCTCTTATTTGGGTGCCAGTGAATCGTGCCGCATTCCAAAGCTTAGTCAAGAAGCGCCTTCCATAATCCACGTCAGACCAGCGAAATGGAACATCCGAACCAGTTGCTCCACCGCCAGCTGCCCACTGTCTCGTTGCATCTGCGCCATATTTTGAAAAAACTTCTAAGGAAGGCACATAATTGCCTAAAGACTTGTGCATCATCCGCCCGTCTGTGCCCAAAACCATGCCATTAATTAGACAACTCTTGTATGGTTTCTCATCGAACAAAGCAAGATGTCTAACCATTAAGTAGTAGGCCCATGTGCGGATAATGTCAACGCCGGATGGATGCATATCAGCTGGGAAAAGCCTACGCCAGTCCTTCTTGTCTGGCCAGCCGGCGTGAACCGCGCATGTTATTGAGGAATCAAACCATGTGTCTAAAACGTCTCTTTCAGGCTTGAATTTGTTTGAGCCGCATTTTGGGCATTTTGTAATTTTTGGGTTTTCTATTTTCGGGTCTATTGGTAGCCATTCTGGTTCTGCTAGAATTGTTTCGCCGCAGTTTTGGCAGTACCATATTGGTATTGGCGTTGCAAAGACCCTTTGGCGGGATATCACCCAGTCCCAGTCAAGGGATTTTGCCCAGTTTATTAGGCGATATTTCATGTAGTCTGGGTACCACTTAACTTCTAAAGCGTTCTTTTCCAGTTTGTCCGTTAGAATGCGGGTTTTCATGAACCATTGTTCTCTTTCAAGAATCTCTATTGGAGTGTGGCATCTCCAGCAAACGCCAACTTCCTGCGTAAGCGTTTCAGTCTTTTCTAATAGCCCATCATTTTTCAAATCTTCGATTATGGCTTTCTTAGCCTCTTCAATGGTTAGTCCAGCATATTTTCCAGCATTCTCCGTCATTCTGCCTTTCTCGTCTATGCACATTATGACTGGCAAATTATGTTTTACAACACTTTTTACGTCTGCCTTGTCTCCGTAAGTGCATATCATCACTACGCCTGTTCCGAATTCTGGTTCAACAAGTTCGTCTGTTATTATTTCAACTGTCCTGTTTGTTGTTGGTACATGAATCTTTTTGCCAATATATTGTTTGTAGCGTTCGTCGTGGGGGTTTACGGCAACTGTTACGCATGCTGGAATCAGTTCCGGTCTTGTTGTGGCTATTGTTAGGAAACCGCCGTCATCCATTTTAAACCTAATATAATGTAAGGTGGCGGTTCTCGTTTCATATTCCACTTCAGCATCTGCTATGGCTGTTTCGCATCTCGGACACCAGTTCACTGGATGCGTTCCACGGTAAATGAAACCTTTCCTATATAACAGAACAAAGGAGAGTTGGGTGCGCCTCCAATAGTCCGGGTCCATAGTCTTATATTCGGTTGTCCAGTCTATTGAGCATCCAAGCCTATTGATGGCTTCCTTCATAAGTCCTATATATTTTTCCACATGTTCTTCGCAAAGTTTTCTAAACTTGTCTGGCGGAATGTCTGTCTTCTTGATTTTGTGTTTCTTTTCAACTTCCACTTCTGTTGGCAAGCCGTGGCAGTCCCATCCTTGGGGAAAATGAACATTGTATCCTCTCATGCGTTTGTAGCGGGCTACTATGTCAAAATATGTCCAATTTAACACTAAACCCATGTGAAATTCGCCAGAAGGATAAGGTGGAGGAGTGTCAATGCTAAAGGTTGGGCGCTTTTTGTCCTTCCAGTCGAAACGGTAAACACCCATCTCCTCCCACTTTTCTTGCCATTTCCTCTCAATTTCGATTGGATTGAATTCTTTAGGCAAAGACTTCACGTTCCAACATCCCAGTAGCCATTAACTTTAGGAAAGATAAATATACGAGTAAATAACAATTACCCCACCCAAGGTTTGAGGGAGCTGGGTTATGACCCGGCTGAGAGGACGGCTGAAAGTCGTCGACCCCTAGAACCTGACCCAGATAATACTGGCGGAGGAAAGAACCGTGGAACAAAATAAGAGTATTTCAAAAGCTCCGGAAACAAAGATATTCGCTGAAATGATAGTTTTCATCGCTCTTGCAGAGGCTCTGTACATTG
>JBMFOB010000019.1:0-26406 GCA_049969855.1 Bathyarchaeia archaeon
GTACAATCTTAGAAGCTGTCACAAGTATACCAGCATATGGAACAAGCCGGCTGCGTTACTATCCTCCCACATCAGAAGTTGCAAGCTACCGTATTCCAAATTATAAACAATCCAATATTTCTAGTGGTATGATGTTTTCGTCAACAATAATTTTAAGGAAAATTAAAGGGTAACACAAAATTTTAGGTCTTACTTGAACTGATTTGACTTATCAAATTTTTCATTCTTCTTGAAACTGTGGCGTGTAGTTGGCTGCGAAGGGTTTCTCCTGTCAAATTAGCCTTTTGTATTTTTCTGAATTCTGCAGCTAACTCTTCATCTTGCAGAACTTCGTTTACCCATTTTTCAAAGTCTCCGCGGCAGAGGTGAAACTCTAAGGATTTTACATTAACCACGTTTATTTTTTCCATGAATTCTTTTAGGGATGCGGCGCTTTCGCCTGTGTAATTGCCTATTGATGTGAAGAAGTAGAAGGCTTTTTCTCGGGGAACTGTTCTTAAAATTTTTGCGGCATTTTCTATATTCATTTTATTTCTCTTCCTTTATTTGGGTTGTTTCCTTTATAAGTGTTAACTTTTTCGGGTCATTGGCTATTGAAAGTTGGGTTTCCTTAAACTTTTTTGTTATTATTGAAGTGCGAATTCTTAGAACTCCACGAAGTGGCGCAATAGAGTTGGCGATGAAAGTGTGGAGGTTTTCTTGGTTTTCGGCTACGACTTTGGCTATTATTTGGAGTTCTTCTGATAGGGATGTGTAAACTTCTAAGACTTGCGGTGCCATGCATAGTTTTTCTGCGACTTTTTCGCTTTCTTTTGGGTCTGTGTAGATGGTCATTATGGCTGTGATGTTTTTTGCTCCAGTTTTTTCAGCATCTATCATAGTCGTATATTTCTTTATTATGCCATGTTGCTCCATCCTTTTTATTCTGTCGTAAACTGTGGAGTGGGCTATGCCTAAGCGTTTTCCTATGGCTGTGTAAGTTTGCCTCGCGTCTTCTTGTAAAGCCTCCAAAATTTTCAAATCTGTGGGGTCTAAAGTTAATGTGTTATTTTTGAATTTCAAAGGACGGTTCTGCCTCTCGCTTATTAATAAAATGTTTTTGAATTTATTGTTTTTTGTCGGAAAAGTGTAGATTTTTCCTTATTTTTCCTTCAGAATTTTATTCTGAATCTTCCGTAAACTTGTAGGTAATCAGCCATTTTATCTACAAACTTTCAATTTATGAACACAATATCCTACATTTTTACAGATAAATTGACAAACAAGTTTAAATTTATGTGTGCGCAATAGAATATTGTTCTAGAAGATTCTATCAGAGAGGTTTGTGATGAGAAGATGAAGATGCCTAGAGTTTGGGAAATAATAAGAAAGTTTAAGGATTTCTGCAAGTTTCACGGTTGGAAAACTTCTGAAACTGAAGATTGGGTGGAGGTTGACGATAAATATCACAATTTCCTCTGGACTAGGGATGTTCATCCATCGTCATTTAAAAGTATAGCTTCTCATAATAGGTGTGTGGTTAGAGAAGGCTTGTCTTATCGTGTTGTTGAAGCATATTATACTGCTTGGCTTTTCTCGGAAAAGCCTTCCGAGGCTCTTGTTAAAGCGATTTTTGAAAATCCAGAATTTTCTAAGCGGATAGCCCTTTACGATTTAAGCCCCTTGCTTGAGGGCAAAAACCTCTGTGGAAAACTCAACAATACGGACAGTTCTGTTTTTCAAGAGTTTGAAAGTTTTCTAAAAAATGAGTTAAAAGTTGAACTTAAACCAATTTCCAACATGGAATTTACGCCGGAAAGCTGCTCAGTTACGGAAATGGCTTAACATTAAATTGAAAGGTTTGATAAGGGAAAAGCGTTCTAAATTATTATTGTGAGGAGTATGTCTGAAGACGCTGAAAAAATAAAGAGGCTTGTGGCTTTCAAGAAAAAGCTTGAAAAGAAAGTTGAAGATTTAGAGTCTGAGCTTAAAGAACTGCAGACGATGCTTGAGGCGGTAAACTCGATATTGTTGGAAAAAGGGTTTAAACGGGCAGAACTTCCAAAAGCGCCAGCCGAAGTGGAGGCTTTACCGCCAAAAGAAGAGGCTCCAGTTGAAAAAGCGCCTCTAATAGAATATGAAAGTGTTACGCCTTTAAAGACTGCGGATGGCGAAATACTCGCAAATCTTTACGTGAGTGGAGACTCGCTGCGGGTTGTGCCAGCAGAAGGTAAAAACTTTAACGTGAACACCCCTCCTTTCACTCCATTTCTTGTGGAGAGGGTTTTTGCAAAAATGCAGGAAAAAGACAACGAGTTGTCTAGAACAGGACAACTGACGCCTGACAAGGTTTTCTCTTACAATGTTATTCGAGAAGGCGACGTAATTCGTGAAATAATTGTTGAGAACGTGGACCAAGACCGTTTGAGGGAGCTTAAATCAAGCATCCGCTGGACATTGGAGAAAATGTATGAAAAGATGAAGAGTCAAGGTTGAGGCTAAAGCAAAATCATTTGCGGTCAAAGTATATGCTTTTGCCTTTAGCGGATATTGGAATTCCCATTATAATTGTTGCTTCTGGCATAAGCTTCAGTTTCATTGCTGCTGTGCCGACACGATACATTATGCGGTTGTCAACGTTCAATATGCTTGCTATTTTCACGGCTGAGCCTAAGGCTATTCCAAGGTCTAAGGCTTTGAAAATGCATGTTGGACCAGTGAAATCTATTCCAAGCCTTTTCTCTGCTTCTTCAAATTCATTGCAGCTTTTGTAGCCGCATGCGCCACAATTTAATCCAAAATTTTTGTTTCCTTTAACGCCAATGAGAATTACGGCTTCTGAGTCTCTAACGTTTTTTGCGTCACGCTTAAAGCCTTCAATTTTTCTTTCCTCAGCTATTTGCTCCATTTTCTCGGCGATAGTGTCTTTCTCTTTGTCATAAACGATTAATGTTAAAGTGTCGTCTATGCCTCCTGTTTTTGGAGCTGTTCTTGCGGCTACGAGCATGAGTTTGGCTGCTTCCAAAAGTGCTCCTTTTTCTGCGTTTTGGCTTTCGATTGTTGGACCCATTTTTCGCCTTCCTAACTATGATGGGTGTTACAGTGTGGTGAATGCTTTCTTTAACATTTCTAATATTGTGTTTAACTGTTCTTTATATATGCCAACAGCCAAGAAGGAGACTCCTAAAAGAAGTAGAAGCGCTCCTATTACTCTTCGTTCTGGAATTTCCATGCTGTTCCTATCCTAAATGTTTTCTTAAAACAACTTCAATTTGCTTTTTCGGCACAAGTCCAACGATTCTGTCCACTTCCTTTCCGTCTTTCATTATTATTAGGGTTGGGATGCTGAAAATTTGGAATTGCTCCGCAGTTTCTGGGTTTTCGTCAACATTAAGTTTTCCAACAAATATTTTTCCAGAATACTCCTCAGCTAATTCTTCAATTGTTGGGGCAAGGGCTAGGCATGGACCGCACCATGGAGCCCAAAAATCAATTAAAGCCAAATGGTGCTGATTTACTATTTGGTTAAAGTTTGAATCTGTTACGTGGACTGGTTCCGACGCCATTTCACGTTTTCTCTCCTTCAGTTCTCTAAGTTTTCTTTCTCTGATACGTTTCAGTTCTTCATCTTCCCCAGATATAAACTGTTCGTGCTCTCCGCTCATGTCTTTTCATCAACCATTTTCAAAGAGTTTTGTAAAGCCTTAAGCCTTTTGTAAGCCTCGTTTGGATTTGAAATTTCGGTTGCCAATTTTTCGAAGGGACATACTCCAACCTTTTTAAAGTCAAGTATGTTTTCAACAAGCTTCTCCCATTCATGATAAACTTCATGTTCTTCAAAAAATGCCTTCGCTTCTCTGCTTAAGGTTACAGCATAAACCATTTTGACGCTTTTGTAAACGCATAATAATGCTATGGCTTTTCCAACAACCTTATCCGCAACAGAAGCCCCATTAAGCATGTCTCCAAGCTTTTCAACAGCTTCTAAAAAGCCCGAAATTCCATGGGATGAAGTTTCAAAAATTATCTTTCCATTCTTCGCTATAGCAAGTGTTAAAATTTTCTCTTTTAATAGGCGTTTTTTCGCTAGGATTAAATCTTGCTTTTCCATTTCAATTGGCAATTATAATTCATCAAACTATTATTGTTTTTTCATAATGAAAATTTGGTTTTTTCAGGCGTAGTGGCAATTTCCCATGCGAGTTCTTCGTTTGATGCGCCTTCTGAAAACTTTTTCATTAGGGTTTTTGTTATTTGCGAGTTAATGGTTATGGCTAATTTTTTGCCAGTGTTTACACATTGAAAGTCTACACATATTCCTTTTGATGAGTTTTCAATCTTTAACTTTTGATTTCCAATAGTGCATTGAGTTGCCACTTGGATTCCGTCCAACACGCATGAGAAGGGCGTTGAAAGTGGAAGTTTAGCAGTTACTTTTAAATTTGCTGTTTTCAAAATTTTCTTGGCTGTTTCTCCCATTCTAACGCCTAAAACAAGAAAGGGACCAAAATGCCCATGCAAATCTGCAGCCTTCTCTATAAGCTTCGCGAAATCTGCAGCTTTTTCAGTTTTTGCTTCCATTTTACACCCTTGCCAAGTTAATCCGCTTTAGTAGCGCTTTAGTTAAAGTAATGCCTATTATTGCTCCGATGACACCGCCAGTCACATGCAAAGCCACAAAGAAAGCTACACCTCCAAACCATTGTATCAAAAAGTTTGGATTCATGAAAATGTAGCCTATTATGACGCCCGCTGTGGCTGCAGAAACGATTGATGCGAAGAGTAGACTGATTACACTTAGCTTTGGTTTTTCTAAGCTGTTTCTGTATCCAATGAGTTTTGTTAAGATGTCAAAGACTATGCTTGCAGCTGTAAAGCCAAAGAATTGAGTGGAATATGGGTTAAGCGTTAAGGTTACGATTGTGGCAATTACGCCGGTGGCAGTTACTGCTCCATATTTTTTGACCCACCATAATGTGAGGATGAATGTGAACATACCTAAAGTGTCACAGAAAAAAGGCAAATGAGTGGCACTCCAAAAGATTGGCGCTATATAAGCGCTCAGCACACCGTACAAAGCTGCGCTTATAGCTATAGCAGCAATTTGCCTACTTGTGAAATATGTTTTGTTTTTCATGTCTTTTTACCTTTTGACTTGTCTATTATCATACCTAGCATAAATGTGATACAGAAAACCAAAAATACTCCGAAAACGCCTGCTGCAAGGGTTGAAATGTAGGGCGTGTCTATTATTGACAATTTGTAGTCTGGCATTAATCCCGTCCATGAGGGTTCATTCTCTTTTACTCCGAGGGTTTCAGCCACCTTTTCTAATCCATCTGGGAATTCTGAAGCGAAAGGTATCAGAACTGCAAGACAGAGCAATATTAGAATTAAGGCTTTAAAGTATCCCTTCACTTGGATTCCCCTTAAGAATTTTCAAACCATTAAGAACGTTTGGTTGCAGTCTCTGAAGTTGAGATACAAGCGTAGTTGTTATTGCTGCTTCTCCTAAACCAATCAGCACATGCCAAAAAAGCATTGCAGGAACAGTAACCGCTATTCCTCCAGCCTCAGAAAAAACGGGAGAAAAACCAATTTCTAAACCGCAAGCCAAAGCGCCTAAAACAACAGAAAGCCAAGAAACTGCGAAAACTGACGGAAAAAGCCACTTTCTTCTTTTAAGGTCTTTTGTGAGGAATTTTATTAGGAAGAAGCTTAATCCGCCTATGATGGCCATGTTGAAGACGTTAGCGCCAAACGTGAACAAGCCGCCATCTGCAAAGAACAATGCCTGCATCAGCAAGACAATTGTCATGCTTAAGATTGCTGCGTAAGGCCCCAGTAACATTGAGAGGAATGTGCCGCCCACTAAGTGTCCGCTTGTTCCGTAGGTTATTGGAAAGTTTATCATTTGGGCTGCAAAAATGAAGGCGCTTGAAACCGCCAACAAAGGTGTAAGAGCACTTGAATAGGTGGCTCTTGCTCTTCGCCAAGACAAAACAAGAAACCCTATGGATATGACGTACATTAAAGCGCATATTGCTGGGCTTAGGAATCCGTCTGGGATGTGCACACGCTTTTCCTCGGTAACACTTTTTATTATTTTAGTGTTACCATATTCGCATAAAAGCTTTATGGTCAACACTCCTACCTTAAAATGGGAAGTTTATGACAAAAATAATCCGCGTAGGAGTAACATTCCCACCAGACTTGCTTAAAGATTTTGACGAAGTAATCAACAAAATGGGTTATGAAAACCGTTCAAAAGCTGTTCAGGACGCTGTAAGAATGTTTGTTTCCGAAAGGAAATGGCTTCAAGAAGAAAGAGGCGTGCAAGCAGGAGTGCTCATGATGCTTTACGACCATGAAGTTAGGGATTTGGAGAGTACACTAACAGACATTCAGCATAACTATTCCCACGTAATTTCCTCAACATTGCATGTTCACCTTAGCGAAAGAGACTGTTTAGAGGCTATTGCCGTAAAGGGCGATGCAGCGGAAATTAGAAAGCTAAGTGATGAACTGGCAGCAAAAAGAGGAGTTAAAATCCTAAAAACAATGCTTGTTTCCCTTTAACGCCTCATCTCAATTTGTTAACTCAAACATCTTTTCCAAAGCCTTCCTAGCATTTTTTGCTATGGCTTCTGGAACCGTAACCAAGTATTTCTCTTCTTTAAGGGCTGCATAAAGCCTCTCAAGAGTGTTCAACTTCATGTTTGGACAAACCGCTTCTTCATAGGCTAAAATGAACTGTTTTTCTGGATTGTCCTTCCTCAAGCGGTGCAAGATTCCCTCCTCAGTGGCTACGATGAAAGTTTTAGCGTTGTTTTCCTTTGCATAACGACACATCTGCGATGTGCTTCCAACGAAGTCGGCAATGTTTCGCATTTCAAGAGTGCATTCAGGGTGAACCATAACAACAGCCTCTGGATATTGCTTCTTAAGCATTTGCACATCTTCTGGTTGGAAGAGCAAATGGGTTGGGCAAAAGCCCCATTCTGGAATTGGAATTATTGTCTTTCCAGTTTTCCTTTGAACGTAATCCGCCAAGTTGCGGTCTGGTCCGAAAAGCACTGTTTCTGCATTAACAGATTCTACAACCTTCACGGCATTTGCCGAAGTGCAACAAACATCGCAGTAGGCTTTGGCTGAAGCTAAAGTATTCACATAAAGAACAACAGGCACAAGAGGATAAAGCGCCTTCCACCTCTTAATCTCCTCAACCGTAAGCATTTGCGCCATGGGACACCGCGCCCCCAAAGAAGGCAACAAAACCTTCTTTTCAGGATTCAAAATCGCAGCGGATTCTGCCATAAAATCGACGGCGGAGAAAAGTATTACTTCTGCTTCCTTTTCTTCCATGGCTTTTCTACTCAATTCTATGCTGTCGCCAACATAATCTGCAATATCCTGAATTTCTGGTCTTTGATAGTTGTGGGCTAAGATTACGGCTTTCTTTTCCCTTTTCAACTTAATTATTTTATCCGCTAATGCCACTCTGTTCGCCTTTTAAATTTGTTTGTGAAGATTTTCTAACAGCGTCGATGGATATATCCTTTGCTTACAACTTCATTTTGGATAAGTCTGCTCCACAGTGATAACACTTCTTCTTCATTGCGCCAGCTGATAATGGTTTTCCGCATATTGGGCATTTGTATTTTTCTTCACTTTCAATAAGCCACTCCTCTGTTTCACCATTCTTAATTCTTTCAAGATTTGCCCTCAAATCCACGCCGTCCTCTTCCAAGTAAGGCTTAGCTAATTTCTCAAATTTTTCGCAAGTTCCATTTTCGTATTCGCTGCATTGATAACAAAATTCTAAGCCCTTATCCCTCAAGCATTGGACGATTCTACAATCGTATCCCCAGCATTCTGGCGTTAAAGCCATGCAGCCTTCGCATTGCACCTTTTCTGGTGGGCATTTGAAGTGTTGTGCAAGTTTCGCTAAATATTCTCCATTGTCTTTGTATGCTCTGTAAATGGCACAGGCGCCACAGTATAATCCGCATCTTCCCACAAGATTAGCATCAGCCAAAGTTTAAACTCCCTTTTTCGTGAATGTCCACACAGACTTTGGAACTGTCTTAAAAGCGTGATGTTTTATTTTTGTTTTAATATGGTCTTTTTTGAATGAGAAGCTGATATGCTATAGGGTAGTCAACGATTAATTCAAATTCTAAAGCATTTTTGCTTCTTTCCACTTTTGTGTCGAGATTTTTTCTCATCTTTCATTCACCGACTTTTCAGCCTATTATATCGCAAGTCTTAATAAACATTTCCGTTTAAACGCACAACAAAAATACTCAAAGGTGTTTGTTTGACAAATGCCATGCATAGCATGTAGAGACACGCAGTTTTTAATTAATCACTTAAAGTAAACTGCGGATTGAGTTAGGTGACACTATGAGTTCATTAAGCGATTTTGCCAAAGGTTTCCTCACGATGACAGTTATTATTTGGATTTTGAATATCGTCACATTTTTTGTGTTGGGAAAGACCTTGGCAGCCACGCTCTTTCTTCTAATTCTAATAATTCCTATCTCAATAATAGCCTATGAAAGCTGGAAGTGGAAAACAGGAAAGAAAAACGTAAATCGTTTAGGTAGGCTAAAGCAGATTCTAATTTCCATGTATGGCATTTCATTTGCTTGTTGGATGTTTGACGTTTGTAGCACTTACTATGCCATTGATGTTCTAGGAGTTGCCGCTGAGCAGAACCCTTTAGGCTGGCCTTTTGGAGCTTTAGGCGCTTTAATATTCTATGTTCCAGCAATGATCTTCACTTATTTGCTTTTGTTTAAGGTCAAACAAAAATATGCGATTCTGACTGCCACCATAATAACTTTTTTAACTCTATACCTTGGCTTCTTGAATTTTGTTGCTGGCAGTCAAAATTTCGGTTTTTTCATAGACTCGGTACCTTCAGTTTCTGAGGCTTACAACTATCTATTCTTAACTGCCATTGTAATCGACATTATTTATGTATTTGTCTTTGTAAAGTTAACGAAACTACCACTACCCATGTGGATGAAAACTAGACCAAACTTATCTGTGATTGCTGTTATTTTAAGCACAATCGCTCTCATTATAAGTCTCACACAACCTATCTACACCCTAATCGTTAATAACAGTAAGCAACAAGGCAAGCCATCCTTTGAGTTGGCTAACTTCTACGTATCCTATACCTACACGCTTATTGAAATTCGAAATAATGGAACCGCAACAGCAAAAAACGTAATTGTAACGTTCTATTTCCTTAGACCGCCAAGCTCAAATTCTTCCTATCGACCCTTCGAGTGGGCGACAACTGAATTTATAGAAGAAATAAAGGAAGGCGAATCAGCATTTATGAGTGTTCCTGTGGGAAGCTATCATCATGAATCAACCTACCAAAACATAAATGCCACAGACTATTCTGCTGAAGTGATTGTCCATTGTGAACAAGCAGAAAACCTCAACACAGTCTTTTATTTGGAACATTTCGAAGTATTACCCTTGCCCTAAAATTTACAGATAAAATTCTAACCTTTTTTCTTGTATTGCATATACTCATAGGCTATAATGGATAAGGGAATAAACAAACCAATAAGAAATAGCAATGCCATTCCCGTCTGCCCACTAAAAGCAAAATAAAGCAATACAATAACCCACCAAACAACCCATGTAATAAGTATAGCCTTAGCCAAATCCCCTATAAAGCCCAACAATAAACACCAGATAGAATAAAGCCTTATAGCGTGTATTAAAGCTTACGATAAGCCCTATCCATAATAAAAAGTGCGACGGGTCGAATTTGAACCGGCGAACCCCTACTGCTGGAATTTTGAGTTTGGTGTTTGATTATATCTGTTAGAGTAAGTTTTAAGTTTTAAAATAGCTGAATCGTTGTTTGCGGTCCAGCTGAGGTTTTCATGTGGTTGTATTTAAAATTCTGTCAAAAATGGGAAAAGTTGTAAATCCGGATGAAGTTAGGACAAGCGTCCACGACGCATCAGCTCTTCTTTTCTATAAACTTTATAAGAAAACTCCAGTGACAGAAAAATACCTAACAGTCGTAATCAAACCCCTAAATAGGGAAGGGTTTATAGTTACGGCGTTCTTTACAGATAGAGTGAAGAAAAGTGACTTGGTGTGGAGGAAAAAGCCATAAGAATATGGTTTGATCCAGAAGGTGATCTACTCGAAATAGGACAAACAAAACCCACAAAAGGGTTTTTCAAGGATGTAGGTGATGACATATTCATTAGAGTGGATCATAGAGGAAACATAACGGGCTTTGCTATACTAAACGTGACGAAAAGAATGGCAAAGATAAGAGAGGTAACGCTTCCAGTGAAAGCCGCATTTTCCAAGGAAGAAACATCATAACTTTTTTGAAAAAAATTATTTTAGTGCGGCGGGCCGGATTTGAACCGGCGAACCCCTACGGGAGAGGATGGCTCATAGGAGTTTTGCCGATCTTGAGTCCTCCGCCTTTGACCTGGCTTGGCTACCGCCGCCCAATGTTTCAAATTGGATAATGGAGATTTAAGCTTACCGACGCTGAAAAATCTAGAGGGTAGGGTCCGTATTGGGATCGAAAAAGCCCAATAAATGATTAAATTTAGGGCTAAAGTTTGCGTGATGCAAGAGAGAAGTTGAAGATTTTATGAAAAAGTTTATTAGTGAGGTGTGTGGTTTCTGTGTTTAGCTCTTTAAAATTGGAGACAATTTTTCGGTTGGATGAACCAACTGTTGGAGGAAATTGAAAGTTTGAGAAAACCCGCATCACATAATCCTATCCACGCATGTTTAAGGGTAAAACGGCGGGGGTTTGTTAAAATTGGCTGAAATTTCAAGAGAAGACGCAAACCTTTTGTTAAAGGCATTTTTTAAGGAGAAAGGCTTAGTCCGTCAACATTTAGATTCTTTCAACGAGTTTATAGACCATGGCTTACAAGAAGTTATAGATGAAGTTGGCGAAATTCCAATAGATGTTCCAGAAAGTCCCTACAAAGTTAAACTTGGACAAGTTTGGATTATAGATCCTCAAACGCGAATTACTGGTCCATACACAACAGAAGTGGACGGAACAAAGCATGAAATTTATCCGATGGAGGCAAGGCTTCGAAACCTAACCTATGCGGCTCCAGTAGCCCTTGAGATGACGCCAGTCATTGACGGCAGAGAGCAGGACACGGAGCTTGTTTACATTGGAAACATTCCAGTAATGCTGAAATCAAAACTTTGCTTCTTGTCACAGCTTTCAAGGGAAGAATTAATAGCGTGTGGGGAAGATCCAGATGATCCTGGCGGCTATTTCATAGTTAACGGTTCAGAACGTGTGATAGTGGCTATGGAGGATTTGGCTCCGAACCGCATAATAGTGGACATAGACGAGAAAGGCGCAACGCCAGTGTATCAAGCGAAAATGTTCTCCACAACTGTGGGTTTCAGGGCGAGAATAGAATTAAAAATGAAGTCGGACGGCGCAATATATGTTTCAATGCCAGGCGTTCCCACAGAAGTCCCAGTTGTCATAGTAATGCGTGCTTTAGGCTTAGAATCTGATAAGGAAATTGCTGAAGCCGTTTCTCTGGATAAGGAAATACAGAGAGAATTGGAATCCTCTTTTGAAAAGGCTTTAGGTGTAGACACAGTGAAAGATGCAATAATTTTCATTGGAAATCGTGTTGCCCACGGTCAAGTTGAAGAATATCGTATACAAAAGGCGGAAACAATCCTTGACAAAAACTTTCTGCCGCATATAGGACGAACAAACGAGAGCAGAAAAGACAAGGCTTTATTCTTAGGCGAGATGGTTTGCAGAGTAATTGAACTAAAGCTTGGAAGGAGAAAAGTAGACGACAAAGACCACTTCAAAAACAAACGCCTAAGACTTGCTGGTCCACTTCTTGCAGACCTCTTCAGAGTAGCCTTCCGAAACCTTATCAGAGACATAAAGTATCAGCTTGAACGTATAGGCGTGAAAGGACCAATAATAACGGTTTCTGCGGCTGTCCGCCCCGGAATAATAACGGAACGCCTTCAGCATGCGCTTGCAACTGGAAACTGGGGAAGGGGAAGAGTTGGCGTAACCCAGCTTTTGGACAGGACAAACCATATTTCAGCCTTAAGCCATCTGCGCAGGCTTCAATCACCGTTAAGTCGGAGTCAACCAAACTTTGAAGCAAGAGACTTACATCCAACTCATTGGGGTCGCCTATGCCCAAACGAAACGCCGGAAGGCTCAAACTGTGGTCTTGTCAAAAATTTGGCCTTATCAGCATGCATTTCAGTCGGCGTCAATCCTGAGAAGATAAAGCAAGTATTATTCAGCATGGGTGTAATACCAGTTTATGAAGCAAACGAAACCATCAAACTTTCTGGAGCTAAAGTCTTCGTTGACGGAAACCTCATTGGATACTGCAACTCTCCAGAGGAGTTAACACGAGAATTTAGGGATAGAAGAAGAAGAGGAGAAATTTCAACAGAAGTAAACATCGCTTACTTCTCAAAAGTTCATGAGGAAAGGGATGAAGTATACTTAAACTGTGATGAGGGAAGAGTTAGGAGACCCCTCATAATAGTTGAAGACGGCGTGCCGAGGCTTCAACGGGAACATGTGGAAAAAGTGGTTTCTGGAGAATGGTCATGGGAAGACCTTGTCAAAAACGGCATAATCGAATATTTGGATGCTGAGGAAGAAGAAAACGCCTATGTAGCCGTAAGCCTTGACAAAATAACCCCTGAGCATACACATGTGGAAATTGCAACATACACGATTCTTGGCATTTGTGCATCAACAATACCCTACGCAGAACACAACCAGTCACCCCGCAACTCTTACCAAGCGGCAATGGCAAAACAAGCCTTAGGAATTTACGCCACAAACTTTAACCAACGCGTAGACTCAAGGTCTCACGTTCTGCATTATCCGCAAGTACCACTGGTTGAAACGGCTTTAATGGATATTATAGGATATAAGCTTCGACCTTCTGGGCAGAACTGTGTAGTTGCCGTTTTATCCTTTGAAGGCTATAACATGGAGGACGCCCTAATCTTTAACAAAGCTTCAATTGAAAGAGGCTTGGGACGCTCAACCTTTTATAGAATTTATGAAGCAGAATGTCGCCAGTATTTGGGTGGATTAAAGGATAAGTTCATTGTTCCAGAGCCTGGAACACGCGGTTTTAGGGGAGAACAATATTATAGGCTTCTTGAGCCTGATGGCATAATAAGTTTGGAGGCAAGTGTTGCTGGTGGGGACGTTCTGATAGGCAGAATAAGCCCGCCACGGTTTATTGAGGAATATAAAGAGTTTGAGGTTAAAGGTCCTTCAATGCGAGACACGTCGGTTGATATGCGTCCTTCAGAGACTGGAATTGTTGACGCTGTCTTCTTAACGGAATCTGGAGAAGGAAGCAAACTTGTGAAGGTTCGCGTTAGAGACCAACGCATTCCAGAGTTGGGCGACAAATTTGCTTCTCGCCATGGGCAAAAGGGTGTCATAGGATTGATTGTTCCCCAGGAGGATATGCCCTTCACAGAAGACGGAATAGTTCCAGACATAATAATTAATCCGCATGCTATTCCATCAAGAATGACTATTGGACACTTTATGGAGTCATTGGCTGGAAAAGTTGCCGCTGCAAGGGGAAAACCAGTGGATGGAACACCATTCTCCAACGAAAAATCAGAAGAGCTTAGAAAGGCTCTAATCCACTTGGGCTTCAGCCACACTGGCAGCGAAGTTTTCTATAATGGTGTTACTGGCGAAAAATTTGTTGCAGACATTTTTGTCGGAGTTGTTTATTACCAAAAATTGCATCACATGGTTGCTGACAAAATCCATGCAAGAGCCAGAGGACAAGTGCAAATGTTGACTAGGCAACCCACAGAAGGAAGGGCTAGGGGCGGAGGCTTAAGGTTCGGTGAAATGGAGCGCGACTGCCTAATTGGACATGGAGCTGCCATGCTTCTGCGGGATAGGCTTTTAGAAGAGTCTGATAAGTATACGCTTTACGTTTGTGAAAACTGCGGTTACATTGCCTATTATGACATGAAACAGAGAAAATACGTTTGCAGAATATGCGGGGACAAAGCAAAAATCTCCCCAGTGGTAGTTTCCTACGCTTTCAAACTTCTCCTCCAAGAATTGATGAGCCTTTGCATAGCTCCAAAATTGAAGCTTAAGGAGAGGGCTTAATATGGCTGCTGAAGAAGTAGTCCACAAAGTCATAGACGGCATCCACTTCAGCCTATTCTCGCCACAAGATGTGCGCAAACTCTCTGTTGTAGAAATTCAAACTCCAGACACTTACGATGAAGACGGCGCCCCAATAACGGCTGGACTCATGGATGGCAGACTTGGAACCCTTGAACCGAGGCAAAGATGCAAAACCTGTGGAAACACGGCCATCCGTTGTCCAGGTCATTTCGGTCACATTGAACTTGCAGTTCCAATAGTTCACATTGAATTCACCAAATTAATCTATGAACTTTTGAAATCCACATGCAGAAACTGTGGGCGCATATTGCTTCCAGATGAAACCATAAAGAGAGCCAGAGCAAGAATTGACAAGAGTCGTCAACTTTTGGGATTGGTTCCAGATGAAGTTTACAAATCTATTACGCAGGAAATAAAGGCGAAACAGTGTCCCCACTGTGGGGCAGTTCAATATAAGATAGTTTTTGAAAAGCCAACAAAGTTTAGTGAACAAATTCCTGAAAGTGGTTCAGAACCTTTAACGCCAAGCATGATTAGGGAAAGGATGGAACGCATACCTGACGAAGACCTTGAACTTTTAGGTTTCAATCCAAAAGCTGCCCGTCCAGAATGGATGATTCTGCAAGTTTTACCAGTTCCACCAGTTTACGTTCGCCCCTCAATAACGCTGGAATCGGGCATCCGTTCAGAGGATGATTTAACCCACAAACTTGTGGACATAATCCGCATTAACCAGCGGCTTAAGGAAAACATGGATGCTGGCGCTCCAACGCTTATAATTCAAGACTTGTCGGAGCTTCTGCAATACCATGTTACAACATACTTCAACAATGAAGCCTCAGGGATACCGCCAGCGAGGCATCGTTCTGGAAGAGCATTAAAAACGCTTTCTCAAAGGTTGAAGGGAAAGGAGGGAAGATTCAGAAGCAACCTTTCCGGAAAAAGGGTTGACTTTTCAGCCCGAACAGTTGTTTCTCCAGACCCAAACCTTGACATAAGCGAGGTTGGCGTTCCAATAGAAGTTGCCATGCGCTTATCTGTGCCAGAAAAGGTTACGGAATGGAACCTTGAAGAGATGCGGCAACTTGTAGTAAATGGACCTGAAAAGTATCCTGGCGCCCTCTACATTATAAGACCCGACGGCAAACGAATAAGACTTGAGTTTGTCACGGATAGGGAAAAGATTGCCGAGGCTTTAATGCCCGGCTTTATTGTAGAGAGGCATCTTAAAAATGGCGACATAGCCATATTTAACCGTCAACCTTCACTGCACCGCATGTCAATAATGGCTCACCGTGTCCGCGTTTTGCCCTATAAAACCTTCCGTTTGCACTTGTGCGTTTGTCCACCCTACAACGCAGATTTTGATGGAGACGAAATGAACCTTCACATACCGCAAAGCGAAGAAGCCCGAACAGAAGCGCTTCTACTAATGCAGGTTCAAGACCAAATTCTCTCGCCAAGGTTTGGTGGTCCAATAATAGGGGCAATTCGAGACTTTATAACAGCAGCATACCTTTTCACGAGAAGAACAAACTATGTAACGAAAGAAGAAGTAAGCAGGCTGCTGATGGCTGCCGGTTATGAAGGACCTTTACCAGAGCCTAAAATTAAAGAGCCCCAGCCATTATGGACGGGTAAGCAGATTTTCAGTCTCTTCTTGCCAAAAGATATGAATTATGTTTTGAAGGCGAACATTTGTCAAGGATGCGCAAAATGTGAGGAAGAAGACTGCAAGTATGATGCTTATGTTGTTGTTAAAAATGGTGAACTTATAAGCGGTGTCATAGATAGGCGTTCAATAGGCGCCGAACAATCAGAAAGTCTCCTCCACAGAATAATAAAAGATTATGGAACCCAAGCTGGACGCGAATTCTTAAACAAGATAACAAGACTGTTGAAGCTTTTCATCACAATGCGAGGCTTCACATACTCTTACGACCAGCTTGTACTATCTTCCAAAGCTGAAAGCAAAATAAACAAAACCATGGAAAGAGTCCAGAAAAGAGTGGAAGAGCTCATAGAAAGTTACCGTAATGGCACGTTACCGAGGCTTCCAGGACAAACTCTGGAAGATTCTTTCGAAATTTACGTAATGAACGAACTTGCCAAAGCTAGGGATGATGCTGGAAAAATTGCTGATGAAGACTTCACATTGGAAAATGCTGGCATAGTAATGACAAGAACAGGCGCTAGGGGTTCAAGCCTAAACATTGGACAAATGAGCGCATGCATAGGGCAACAGTCAGTGCGTGGAAAACGAATACTTCGTGGATATGTTGGTAGAGCCTTACCCCACTTCAAGTCTGGCGACCCAAGCCCAAAGGCAAGAGGCTTCGTTTACTCTTCATATCAGACAGGATTAGACGCCATTGAATTTTTCTTCCACGCCATGGGTGGAAGGGAAGGCTTGGTAGATACTGCCGTTAGAACACAACAGAGTGGTTACATGCAAAGGAGACTGATTAATGCTCTTGAGCATATACGCTTAGAATATGATGGAACTGTTAGAAATTCAGCGGGAGACATAATCCAATTTAAATACGGAGAAGACGGCGTTGACCCAGCAAAAAGCGACCATGGAAAAGCCGTTAACGTAAGCCGCCTAGTTGAACAGTTCAAAATTTCAGAAGAGAAAGGTAGACCAGCCCCAGCAGAATACATCAAAAAACAGCTGAAAGAAGTTGAAGACCAGCTTACACCAGTGCTCATAGAAGAACTTGAACAAAGCCTAGCCAAGGCGAAACTGAGCAAGGCAGGCGTTGACAAAGCCATAAAATTAACTGTTGAGCATTATAAGCGTGCATTAATGGAGCCTGGCGAAGCAGTAGGCATAGTTGCAGCCCAATCAATTGGTGAGCCTGGAACACAGATGACTTTAAGGACATTCCATTATGCTGGAGTTAGAGAGCAGAACGTAACCTTGGGTTTGCCAAGATTGATAGAAATTGTTGATGCGCGGAGAATTCCATCCACGCCGATAATGACAATTTACCTAACTGGAGAACACAAGAAAAGCAGGGAGGCAGCAGTGAAAATTGCGCGTAACATATATTACACAACTTTGGAGGATTTGGCTGAAACAGTTTATGAAGATCCTATGCATGAGGAAATAGTTGTTGAGCTTAACAAATCAATGATGGAGGATAGAGGCGTTTCGCTTCAAGAGTTGAAGGAAAAACTGCAGATGCAAAACTGCACAATAAAAGTAAGGGGCAACAGCATACATATAAAGCCTAAAAAAGCTGAACTCCTCAAAAAAATGTTAGACAAGGTTTCATCATTTTACATTAAAGGAGTTCCAGGCATAAAGCGAGTCTTAATCACAGAAGAACATGGAGAATGGGTTATAAGAACTGACGGCTCAAACCTGCCAAAAGTCTTAGAAGTTTACGGCGTAGACACATCAAGAACAACGACAAACAATGTTCACGAAATAGCCAAAACCTTAGGAATAGAAGCCGCAAGAAACGCCTTAATCCACGAGTCTAAAGGTGTTCTGGAAGATCAAGGTTTAGATGTTGACGTTCGCCACGTCATGCTTGTCGCTGACATGATGACGTCCACTGGCGAGGTGCAACAGATAGGGCGTCATGGCATAAGCGGCAAGAAGTCAAGTGTTCTGGCTAGGGCTGCCTTCGAAATAACTGTTCCAAACATTGTTGACGCAGCCATAAAGGGCGAAAGTGACCCCTTGGAAGGGGTAACCGAAAACGTTATTGTTGGGCAATCTATACCTATTGGCACTGGATTGGTTGAATTATTCATGTCAACCATAGATTTAGGAAGGGAGAACAAATGATAGATGTGGATAAGGCTATCGCAACCGCTGTGAAAACTGGCAAAGTATCCTTTGGAGCAAACGTTGCCCTCCAAAATGCAAAAACAGGCAAAGCGAAAATGATAATTTTAGCTTCGAACTGTCCCACAACACTGCGTGAGGACATAGAATATTATTGCAAGCTTTCAAATGTTCCTTTAATAACATATAAGGGTTCATCAATGGATTTGGCTTCTGTTTGCGGTAAACCCTTCACAATTTCAGCGTTAAGTATAAGAGAACCCGGCGACTCAGAAATTCTTGAACTGACACAAAGCGCGGAGTCAGAGGAAACCCACGGAGGAAACGAATGACAAGCGGAATCAAATTCACAAGCACAGAGATGCGCTATATAGCGTTGTTTGAAAGCATAACAGGCGCAAGCGTCAAAGACTGCATAGTTGACGAGGAACAGGGACGAGTAATTTTCATTGTTAATGAGGGTCAAGTCGGCGTAGCCATCGGAAAAGGCGGAAGGAACATCCGCACTTTGGAGAGAATGACTGGGAAAAAACATGAGATAATAGAGTATTCAGAAGACCCAGCCCAATTTATCAAAAACGCCCTAAAACCAGCAACCGTCAAAGAGATTCGCCTAACAGAAAGACCTGACGGAAAAACAATAGCTGTTGTCTCAGTTAATCCAAGAGACAAAGGCGTAGCCATAGGCAAAAACGGAAGAAACGCTGAGCGCTTGCGCTTTTTAGCCAAAAGATATTTCCAAATACAAAACGTCAGCATAACTTAGAAAGGTGAGTAGCGTATGGAGTTTATAGATCAGTTTATTGGCAGTCCACTATTGATTCTTGCAGCGTTCATCGTCATTGACTTAATAGCTATCCTATACCATAAAATAAGAAAATGAAAGAGTAATTTTCACACTTTTTGCATTTGATTTCCGCTTGGACTAGAAGACTATTCTATGCAGATTTATTTACCATGGTAAAGTCTGTGTTTCTTGTGAGAAAGGGAGAAGGAGTAATCGAACGATAAGAATTGGAAGATAGCCTCATGAAGCTGAGACAAGCATGGATTATTGCATCTAGTATTGGAATAGGAATAGCAATGATACCATTGGCTTTCAGCATGATGCCTCAAGAACTTTGGCTATTTTATTTGGCTTGGAAAGCATGGTTATTCGGCGTAGCTCCTATAGTGTTTCTTTATTTGTTAAGCAAAAAGTAATTTTAGAAAGAGAAGATTCTGGTGCTAAGCGCTGAAGAAATTTACTGTTCTATTTTGACAAAATCATGTCTATGAGGGCTTTTTGGTCTACTTCTGCTCGTGTTCTCCAATCCAAATATAACTGCTCATTTTCATCCTGCGTTAAATATCCATAGCGAATGTAACGGTCAATGTTTAAGCCCACCTTCCATCCTGGAAGCTTATCACGCAATAACTCCTCAACCTCTTTTCGTGGCACTTTGCCCTTTTTCGATATTATGTATGCGATTGTTATTGCCAAGCCTGCCAAATCGTCGATGCGCCACCCTATCATTTTAGCTTCTTTCGGCGTTAAATCGCCCCTTAATGTGATGTAGAATCTTGCCTTGTCCAAATCCTCTAAAGTTGGCTTTTCCACAGCTTTTTCTCCTTCAAAAACCGTTTTAACCTGCAAATCCAACGCTTTTAAATAGTCGTCTAAAATTTTCAAGACTTTTGGATAGTCTGCGCCTAAGGCTTTGCGGAGTTCCCAGCCTTTCACTCCTGGCTTTTTGTGTCTCCTGTAAAAGAGCATGTGGGTTGCTCGTTTTATTTTGCTTGCGTAATAGCCTTTTCTCTTGCTCACTTTAGCTCTCCCTTCTTCCATTTCATCCAGTCTTCTGGCGAAACAGTTATGGGAATGGAAACCAACTGTTTTTTTCCAATTTTTGTTATGGGTTTTTCATTTGGTTTTATGAAAATTTCCTCTTCTAACGGATGAACCTCCAAAGTTGCGTATCCGTATGTGACGAGGAAGCTTGTTAAAAAGGCTCTGTGTACTGTTTCCTCGTAGTTTTCTGCGCCCACAAAATCCCAGTAATGAATTTTTCCGTTTTCTCCAACCTTAGCCTTCAGTTCTTGCCAGAGATTTTCAAGCTCTTCCGAAAAAGCTTTGTCTCGCAAAATTTTCTGTCTAATAAGTTCTTCTCTTGTTGCAAGGCTTGTTTCAACCTCTGCTGGCGGAAACCCCTTCCACCTTTCTTTCAGTGGCAGTAAGCTTTCCCAGTATCTTGTGGCTTCTGCCAAGCTGTAAAGCGAAATCTGCTCCATCTCCACTATTGGATGCCAAGCTTGGAGGAAGGCTTCAACAATTTCTTCCTTTTCTATGCGTGCAAGCTTTTCTTCAAGCAGAAAAGGGTCCGTGTAGAGGGATGTGGAGCGATGTTTAACCCATTCGCTTTGAAGTTTTATAACTGAAGCCAAATGATGTATTGTTTCAGCGTCTAAGCAAAGGTCTTCTGGGATTTCCCATTCTGGAAAATACTCTTTAACTATGCCTATTAATTCTTCAACATTTATTAAAAACGGGTCCAGAGAGCGTTCTTCAACTGACTTGCACATTTCTATTATGCGTTGAAGTTTTTCCCTTCCAAATTTCACATGCTCTTTTTTCGACTGCATTAGACAACCTCTCTGATTATGGATTTTCCTTCAATGTTTTGAACAGTTATTATGTTTGCCTCTTCCTTTGCAAATGTCACTTGACTTGGCGTTATAACGATGTATTGGGCGTTTGCGTCTTTAACAGTTGAAATTAATATTTTTGCGATTAACTCCCGATTTTTCGGGTCCATGTGAATGTCATACTCGTCCACGGCTCTGAATGGCGAACGAACATGCTGTTGCAAAGCCAACAAAAAGCTCATGGTTGCTGTTGTTCTTTCTCCGCCACTTTGCG
Source organism: Bathyarchaeia archaeon (assembly GCA_049969855.1). Classification (GTDB taxonomy): domain Archaea; phylum Thermoproteota; class Bathyarchaeia; order Bathyarchaeales; family Bathycorpusculaceae; genus JASEJA01. Next base: position 20,893 of record JBMFOB010000019.1, read on the forward strand.
TGTAAGCATCAAGTGGAACGGGTTTGCCGCCCTTAAAACCAACATCAATTTCCAATCCTGCAGCCTCTATGTCATGTCCATTAACAAGTTTAACCTCTCCAACGGCTTGGGCTTGAGCCAAAATCTTCTGATATTCCAAATTTACACGGTCTAGGAGGCTTTGGATAACTGTTCGCCAGTTCTGCATTCGCACTTTAACCTCTTCTAAAGCCTTTTCACGGTTTTCGGCAACTTGCTGCGCCTTCTCCTTCAACTCTAAATAAAGTTTTGAGTAGGATTCATACATGCGTTCTATGTCCTCTGAAACATCTGCAAGCGCAGCCAAATGTCCATCTGTAACACGAATTTCATCCAAAATTTCGCCAACATTCTTTGTAACAGCAATTCTCGGACCAGTTTGCTCAGCCTTTGCCAAAGCTTCATTCAAATTTGCCTTTGCACTTTTAAGCTCGCCTTCAAGTCTTTCCAAGTTGGCTGTTATGTTTTCTTTGCGGTACTGCAGTAAAGCCAATTGGATGCGGCTGTCCACAACTTGGTTGCCAACTTTGTCCATATTTTCTTCCAAAAACTTGGTTCTCTTTTGATTCTCGTCAATTTCTACATTCAACTTTAAAATTTGCTGGTTAGAGTTTTGCATAAGCTCCTTCAAATTTTCGCTTTTCAGAAACTTGAACTGAGCTGGGTTCTCTTTAATTGTTATGCTTGTTTGGATTGAAGGATTTCCCTTCTCCAAGATTGCAGTTTCTTTCAGAATTTGCTCGCAAAATAAAATGGTTGCTTCGCTCTTGGCTTTTTCTTTTTCAAGGCTTAAGCGTTCCGTGAAAAGGGTTTTCCACTCATTTTTTAGCTTTTCAAGTTCGCCCTGTTGAGTTTGCAGTTGCTCCTTCGCTATTTTTGTCTTTTCTTCAACCTGATTTAAGGCATCAAGTTCCCTTTTTCTGTTCGCTTCCAAAACCTTAACAATTTCCTCTCTTTTTGAAACTTCCGCCCAGGCAAGTTCCCTCTCCAAAAATCTCCTCTTAGTCTGCAATTGCTTCTTCGCCTGGTATCTCTCGTACTGTTCCCTCCAATAATTAAGCGTCTGCTCAGCTGATTCCAAAAGCTTGTTTACAGAATCTTCTTGGCTTAATATTCGCGTTAGCTTTTTCTGAGCTTCTAAAACGTTTTGGCGGTATGGCTCCAACCCCACAGCCGCCTCAACCATTCGCAGTTTTTCTTGTTGAGAAAGCACAGTGAACTGTTCAACCATGTTCTGATGCATTATTATAAGCATATTTTCCGGGTCAACACCCAACTTTGACAATAACCTTTCCACGTCAGTTTTTGTGGCAGCCCTATTTTCCAATTCAAACCAGTATTTGCCATCCCGACGCAAAACCCTTGTTAAGAAAATTTGGTCTTTGTTAACTTTTGGAACAGGTCGCTTTCCACCCCTCTTCGTGTTATCCAATATTAATGTGACACGGGCTTGGTCTTTCCCCCAACGAATCAAATCGCTCAATTTTCTGGAACGTTCCGTATACGATTGCCCAAGCGCCACGGAAATAGCCAACAGAAGCGAAGACTTTCCAGAACCATTCGGTCCGCAAATGACGTTTACGCCATGTTTAAAGGGTACCCTAGCATACTCGTAACTCATGAAGTTTTCAAGGATTACTTCGCTAATCAGCATTGAAGCCCATACGCCTCTCTTTGCGGTAAAATAATAGAGGTGAAAACTCCCTTATTAAAACAATTAGCCAATTTATAATTAAAGCTGCATTCCAGTTATAACAAGAATTTGACTGGTTGGAGGCTAAACTGAACCTTAAACTTCTTAAGCAAATATTTCCTATTCAAGATTGGTGAAAATTATGGTTGTTGCTGGTAAGGTTTTTAGGCTTTCTGAACCGCTTTCCATTGCGGAAATTGCTTCTAGGCTTGAGGGTTATCGCACTGAAGAAGCTTATGAGGAAGGTGATTACAAGTTTACGCTTGTAAGCGAAGTTGTGGGATTATTGCCAAAGTCAAAAGAGAATATGCTTAGAGGTGTTTATTCGCATGATTATGTGATTCACGTTTTTCATAGGGGTAAGATGGCGCCTTTGCCACGCACTATTGAAGCGGTTTTCAGTTTTGCCCAACATGATGATAACACTTTCTTGACGATTGTTGAGAAGAAGCGCCTAGCCAATTTTATAGCCAATAAGCTTAGCGAGATTATTTTTGAAAAGGTTGGTGGCATTGTTGAAGCACGAATTCCGCCAGAAACCCTAAGGGAGTTTCACCTGAAAAATCCTGAAGACACGAAAATTACGTTTTTTGACAATGTGGATATTCCAAACGTGAATAAGCTTTCGCTTTACGGTCCAGACTTGATAAACACTTCGCTTTTCGAAGACTATTGTAAGCATGGCGACTTGTGGTATGTGGTAGCTAGGGCTAGGGAATATGGCTATGTTGTTGGCATAACAAGAGACGCTTCTGTGACTGTTTTCAATTTGACCGATAAGGAAAAGTATTTGGAGTATGTTGCAGAAGAAGTTTACAAGCTAATAATAAAATAAAGCAAAACACGAAACACCAAACAGTTAGACGCTGAACAAATTTGTTCAGTAAGGTGAATTAAATGAGGGTTGCTGTTAAGGGTTTATGGAATATTGTTTTAAGCGGCTATCCAAGATCTGGCAAAACAACGCTTGCCAAAAGGTTGATTGCTGAAAACCCAAAATTTGCAAGAATAGGCGTGGACGAGTTGAGGGAAATGCTTTTCAATGAGGCGCCTCCATGCCGTGACGAATTTCTAGTATATTCCATGATTGCTAACATGCGAGATGCCTTGTTGGAGAAAGGTTACAGCGTTGTCATTGATTCAACGGCGCCTGACAATATTACACGTCAGTTTTTGTTAACAACGAGAAGGAAACTTGTGAACCGCTTGCTTATCATGCTAACCGTGGATAGGGATGTTTTAATTAAAAGAAACATTGAAAAGTTCGGCGATGCAAACGCTGTTATCGCATGGGATAAGCATTGGCAAAAACCTGCTGGCGACATTCCAGTATTCAAGTTCAAAAGCAGCAATATATTAGAGTTTGAAGTCTACTACGCCCGTTTAATGGAGCTTTTAGAAAGCGAAGTGCACCCTTTCAAACCAGAATTTCACCTTATCCCTCAGCCCTTAAAGGAGATTCGGGAAGCCCTCAAAAATCTATTAAAGAAACGTAACCCATAATTTTGCTAAAATTCTATCCCCTTTCTTGCTTGGAAGCCCTTATTGTATGGATGTTTAACCTCCCTCATTTCCGTGACTAAATCTGCTGCTTCAATTATTTCCTTTGACGCATACCGTCCAGTCAATACGAGTTCAACATGTTTTGGCTTATTTTTTATCAAATTAACAACTTTCTCAATCTCTATTAGTTTCAAGTTTATGGCTACGTTAATTTCGTCCAAAATTACTATGTCATATTCGCCCCCTTTAACAATTTTTTCAGCCAATGTTAAAGCTTCTTCTGCAAGTTTAACATCCTCTTCCGCTGGGGGCTTTTCTGTTACAAATTTGCCTCTTCCGAAAGCCTTTAGTTCCAAGTTTGGAAGCTTATCCGCTATGTATAGTTCGCCATAATCGAATCCGCCCTTAATAAACTGGATTATGTAAACCTTCAATCCTCTCCCTATGGCTCTTAGGGCCAGCCCAAAAGCTGCTGAAGTTTTGCCCTTCCCATTTCCAGTGTAAACCTGAACCATTCCCTTTTCAAGTTTTGGCATTATTTTGCCTTCTTAAATTTTGAATGTAAAAGCTCTTCTGCTGCTGAAGCTGGGTCCATTTTTTTAGCCATAATCTTTTGTAGGGCTTCTTGGAATTTTCCTTCTCTTTTTAACTCTTCTATTATGGAGTTTACTGCTTTTTCTTTTATGGCTTCGACAAGTTCGGTTTCTGCTCTTAGAAGGCTTTTTTCTTCAGCTTTTTCTTTCTTTAGGAAGTTTCTGTGTTCTTCCAGTTTTTCGATGAGTTGTGGGACTCCTTCGCCTGTTATGGCTATTGTTTTTAGAACTGGAGGCTTCCACTTTTTTTCTTTAGTGTTTAGTTGAAGCATTGCTTGTATGTCTGTTACGGCTTTTTCTGCGTTTTCGCGGTCTGCCTTGTTTACAACGAAGATGTCGGCTATTTCCATTAAACCAGCCTTTATGGCTTGGATATCGTCGCCTAAACCAGGCGCGTGGATAACGACTATTGTTTCTGCAACCTTGATTATTTCAACTTCTGATTGTCCAGCGCCAACAGTTTCCACAACAACTATGTCTTTGCCTGCTGCATCCAAAATTTTAACAGCGTCCCGTGTTGCTTTTGCTATTCCTCCTGAATAGTTGCGGGTTGCCATGCTCCTTATGAAGACGCCTTCATCAGTGCTTAGTTCCTGCATTCTTATTCTGTCGCCTAAGAAGGCTCCGCCAGTGAATGGGCTTGTGGGGTCCACGGCTACGACGCCAACGGTCTTGCCCCTTCGTCTATATTCTCTAACGATTTTGTCGATTAGGGTGCTTTTTCCAGAACCGCCTGGACCCGTCAGCCCTATAATGTGGGCTTTTCCAGTGTGGGGGTAAATTTTTGCAATAAGCCTTTTTGCTTCTGGAGCGTCGTTTTCTATTATTGTTATTGCCCTTGCTATGCTTCTGCGGTCTCCAGCTAAGACGCCTTGAGCTAGTTCTTCAATTTTCGACAATTTCTGGCACGTTTTAGGTTCTTTTCGGCACGTTTTCCAAAACAAACTCTATTATCTTTTCCGTTGGGGTTCCAGGTCCAAATATTTCTTTTATGCCTATCTTTTTCATTTCTGGAATGTCTTCGTCTGGGATTATTCCTCCAGCGAAAACCATAACGTCTGTTAATCCCTTTTCTTTAAGAAGTTCCATTATTCTTGGGAAAAGTGATTTGTGGGCTCCTGAAAGGATGCTTAAACCTATGACGTCCACGTCTTCTTGAAGGGCTGTTTCAACAATTTGTTCTGGCGTCTGCCTCAAACCCGTGTAGATTACTTCCATTCCAGCGTCCCTTAGGGCTCTGGCTACAACTTTGGCGCCTCTGTCGTGGCTGTCTAAGCCTGGTTTGGCGATTAATACTCTAATTTTTCTTTTGCTCTGCATATTCCTTGCCCCTTTCTTATTAGATTACTATTAACTCTTTATATTCTCCGTAAACTTTTCGCAAAACATCCGTGATTTCGCCGATGGTTGCGTAGGCTTTTACTGCTTCGATTATTGTTGGCATTAGGTTTTCTTCTTTTTCTGCTGCGTAGTGGAGTTTTTCGAGGATTTCCTTCACCTTCCTGTTGTCGCGTTCTCTCCTTAGTTTTTGAAGTCTTTCGACTTGTTCTTTTTCAACTTTTGGGTCTATCCTTAAAAGCTCTATTGGACATTCTTCTCCTTCTATGGTGAATTCGTTTACGCCTACTAATATGCGTTTTTTCTCGTCAACCTCCCTCTGGTATCTGTAGGCGCTGTCGGCAATTTCTTTTTGGAAGAATCCTTTTA
>JBMFOB010000020.1:0-20100 GCA_049969855.1 Bathyarchaeia archaeon
CTCCATATGAGTTCAAACTGCACTTCACAGACTATCTAAAAAACACGACACAACTGCGAGAGAAAAAATGGAAACTCGTCAACCGCCTCCTAACAAACGGAAATGTTTACCTAACAAAAACTGAAATTGCCAGACTGCTAAGCGAAGAAGTGCGAAGGCAAATTGAAAAAAGACTAAACGTTGAAGAGCTACCTCAACTTCCGCCAGCAATAATGGATATAGCGGAAAAAATAAAAAAATTATCAATCGAAAAAATAGGAAAAACCGAAATGGAAGGATTCCCCAAAACCATAACTCAAACCGCTTTTCCTCCATGCATAAAAACCTTGTATGAAGCCACATCATCCGGCCGCCACATCTCACACATCGGACGGTTCACACTAACATCCTTCCTCATAAACATTGGAATGCCACCCGAAAACGTAATAGACTTATTCAAAAATTTCTCCGACTACGACCAAAGAATGACCACTTACCAAGTTGAACACATAGCAGGCGAAAGAGGCTCAAGAACACGCTACATCCCACCAAAATGCGACACACTAAAAACCCACGGCATCTGCATGAACCCAGACATGTTATGCCAAAACATACGCCACCCATTAGCTTACTACCGAAGGAAAGTAAAGACAACCAAATAAAACGGCTAAATTAAATGGTGCAACGGAGTAGATTTTATATAACACATGTCTAAATACTGAACTTACATTTAAAGGTGAAAAACGGTAATGGATTTTCATGAACTGGAAGGAAATCCCGAAATAGATACTGAAATCGGAGTAATCCTTCCAACTTACTGCGAGGCGCAAAACATTGGAAGTTTAGTTCACGAAATTGAAAGTTTGAATTTGAATGCTTCTCTATTGGTTATAGATGATTCTAGTGTGGATGGAACAGCAAATGTTGTAAGAAAACTCCAAAAAGTGTATGACAACATTTTACTTTATGTAAGACCCAAAAAACTTGGTCTTGGAACAGCAATAACAGATGGCTTCAAAATTTTCATGTCGCTGCAAAATCCTCCTAAGTATTTAATCACTATGGATGCAGACTATTCGCATAATCCAAAAGATATCCCACGGTTAATATCAAATATGAAAAAAGGATACCACCTTGTCATAGGAAGCAGATATTGCCGAGGGGGCACAACGTTAAATTGGAGTGTGGTGCGCCTTGCAATAAGCAAAGTTGCCAACCTCATAGCGTCATTTATTATTGGAGAGAAAATAAGTGATTACACAAGTGGGTTGCGTTGCTATTCTATGAGTCTTGTCAGAAACATTATAGGGGGACTTCATAGCCAGACATATGAGATACAGATTGAAACCATAAGACAAGCGCACATCCGCAATTTCAAAATAAAAGAGATTCCAATAACATTCGAAAATAGGAAAAAAGGAAAATCCAAACTGACATTCAACGAAATAAAACAATTTATTACATATGTTTTCTTCAGACAGTTCCTAAACGTTAGCAAAAGCACCGAAATAGAATATTCCCTTACGAATGATTCTCGCATTCTGTTAACTTCTGAAAGAGAGTCATACTTGATAAATGCGTATAGAAGACGACCGCCAAGTTATGCTTGAATTTTTTAGACATTCTCTCTTTTACGTTATTATTCAAAGTTAGTTTTAAGAGAAAAATGAGGATCAATAGAGGATAATTAAAATAAACTTTTGAAACTTATTTAAAGAATTATGAACGCTTTAAGGGAAAACTTGCCGTTCGTGACCTTGCTGGTTCTAAACTATAATGGCAAAAAATATTTACCGTTATGTTTAGATTCACTGTTTAAAACCCATTATCCCACGTTTGAGGTTATTGTTATAGATAACTGTTCATCAGATGATTCTGTCGAGTTTGTGAAGAAAAAGTATCCTAATGTCAAGATAATCCAAAATAGCGAAAATCTTGGGTATGCCCGTGCAATTAATTTGGCAATGGAACTTGTTGAGAGCGAACATGTTGTTTTTCTTAATAACGACATTGTGGTTGAGCCCGGCTGGTTGGGGCAATTAATTCGCTATATAAGCGTAAAGGATGTGGCAGCAGTGAACCCTAAAATTCTCTTTTTAGGCAATGAAAAAATCATAAACGCTGTTGGGGGGAATTGCGATGTCTACGGGGTTGGTTGGAACAGGGGGAATGGCGAATTTGACAAGGGTCAATATGGAGCGGTTGAAGAAGTTTTTTACGTAAATGGGGCAGCCATGCTTACAAGAAAGAGCATATGGAAAGATGTGGGACCTTTTGACGAACGCTATTTTCTTTATGGCGAAGATTTAGATTGGTGTTGGAGAGCGAGATTGAAAGGATACAAACTTCTTTATGTTTCGTATGCAAAAATTTATCATCAGTGGCGAGGTTCGCGGGGAGCGATAATTGAGTTTTTGGAAAGGCATTGGCTTGCAAGTTTCCTCAAAAATTATAGTTTTAAAACAATTTGCATTTTGTTTCCAAGATACTTAGTTTTGAAATTTCTGAAGGCGATGTGGTTGATGAAAAATGGAAGGGGGCTTCGTGAAAAATTTGCGGTTTTTCAGGGTTTTCTTTGGAATTTGGTCAATTTTAAAGGCACTTGGCTCAAACATTTACTTGTTCAATCTTCAAGAAAAGTTTCTGATAAAGAAATCCAAAGATACATGTATAAAGGAAGTTTTGAACTTTCTGCATGGATTGGCAAAATTGAACATCCATTAACAAAACGGTTTAAAAATACAGAATTATGAATTTGACTCTTTATTGAGAATTTTTGGATTCACTAATCCATATTATTTAATTAATTTCTGGAGATGCTTTCAATTAGGAGTTTAATTAAATTCATGCTTTTTTGCCACGTAAATTTTCTGGCAAATTTCGCAGCTTTTTCTCCCATTTTCATTCTTAATGAATCGTCATCTAGCAGAAACTCCAAACGCTTAATAAACTCCATGGAATCTTCAACTAAAAAGCCTGTTTCTCCATTAACTGTCACTTCAGGATGCGCTCCAACGTTGAAGGCTACCACTGGCTTTTGATTTGCTTGGGCTGCGACAAGAGGAATGTTGAAGCCTTCCCATTTTGAGGCGGTGCAGTAAATGTCAGATGCCGCCAAACAGAGCTTTAACATGTCGTATGATATGTTTGTTAGGATATGCACATTTTTCTTAGATGTTGAATTCGCTATGTCTTTTGGAACGTTGCCTCCGCCGACTATAAGAAGTGTTATGTCGTCTCGTTTCTTTTGAAGCGTTGCAAATATTTTAGCTATTTCTCTCATTCCTTTATAAGGAGTTGAAAATCTGCCTATAGAGAGTATCAGCTTTTTTCCTTCAACTTTTAATTGCTTCCTAAACTGCTCCGCGGCCTTTTTTTCGCCAATCAAATGTTCTATACCATGATAATTTACTAAGGCCTTTTTTCTAAGATTTTTTGGAAGCATATTTTTTGTGTATTTGCTGTTTGTCATTATGTAATCTGCAAAGTGAAAGCTTGAATTCCATGTTAAAGTTTGGCGGAAAACTTCCATTTTACGTTTAAAGGAATCAAGCACATTGTACGGAGTGACGCCGAAAAAATACATTATTACAGGCTTTCTATACCTAACTTTCACTGTTGCCCCAACTAAATGCATGGGGTCGCAAGTTATTAGAATATCATATTTTTGTAAATATTTTAAAAAAACGCTGATAGAGCGTATATCTGAAAGGAAATGTTGCTGCCAATAATCATCAAGAAAAGGTAAACGGAAAGGTTGCAGTTCCCTTATGTTTACTCTTGAATTGTTTAATGGAAAGTTGAATTCATTTGTGAAAATGGTGACGTCGTAACCCATTTTAAGAAGTTCTTTTGAGATTATGCTAGCAATTTCACCTATTCCATATCCAAGAGTCATACTTTTTGTTGCTATAGCTATTTTCATTTGTTCACCATTCTAGCGGTTTAGGTTGGCAAATGATTTATTATGGAAACTTCTAACCAGTTGACTTTTATTCCTGTGTAAATTGACGGGTCTATTATCATAAAGTCTACTTCTTCTTTGGGATTAAAAATCGTTATAGAAAAAGTAAAAGTTTCATATTTTTCAGCTTCCACAAACGCATTTCCGAATATATCAACGGTTTTGATTATGCTTCGGTTTTGTTCAACCTGGAGAGTGCATACTGTTTCATTTTCATCAACTTTGGGAGAGATTTCAAGGCAATATATGATATTGTATATGCCTGGGGGGAAATATTGACCAAACAGTGTAGTATCTGCGCCGATTTTTACCTCATAATCATTGTGTATTGTGAAGGGTATAAATTCGGTTAAATTGCCTTTATACCCATATTTGTATATTAGTACACCGTCAATGGAGGCATATAACCCATAGTTTCCTTTCTCATACACGTTCTTAAACGTGAGCAAATGAGCCATGTAGTGGGCATAGGTTCTGACATCTGGGTTCAAGTCAATTATGATATAGTCTAATTTTTTGTCATAAAGAGAGTTTGCATATTCATAGTAGTACTCTCTTCTGAAGGCTGCAAATGGAGGAGGAATGACATAAGCGTCTATCATGTTTGAAATGTGTGGAAAAAGATCGTACTCAGCTAAGATTGATGCATTTGGTGAAGTGTTTTTTATCCAGCTTAAGGCTTCTGCAACTTTTCTGTCATGTTCGCTGATCATATGGAATCGTAGGTCTGCTATTGGTGAGAATGTGAAGATTAATGTTAGCGATGAAAGTACGCCAACTAAGAGAAGTTTTTTTGCAATTTTATGTGATTCGCTTTTTTCAAGCTTAAACCTAGCGCAGAAGTTGCGGAATCCTTCTACTGCAGCTACTATTAAAAATGGAATAAACAGTGCCGAGTAGTGGAATCCTAAAGTATAGTAAGGGGCATAGTTTGAGAGGAATGCTAACAAAAGCCAAAATAAAACTGGAAGAAATCTTGAAAGTTTAAAAATGGGCAAAAATGCCAAAGGGATTAATATTGTTATAAGGAAAAAGAGTTTTGACTGAAGTTCAAATTTTATTGCTCCTAGAAAGTTGAAACTACCTATGTTAAGCCAGCTGGAAGGATTTAGCGGGTTTCCTCCCAAAATTTCCCAAGGTGAACCTTCCACGAATCCAGAAGGAGGATTTGGGTTAAAAAGTCGAATGAGCAGTGTTGCTATGAGAAACCAAGACAACGACGTTATTATTGTTAAGATTAAGACTAATGTTTTCTTTTGGCATGGTTCTTTTCCCTTTAGCCATGCGCGAATATGCTTTCTTTCCAATAATAATTCTCCAACAGCGAATGTTAAAAAGCCTAAGGACATGAATTCTTTTGCTAGACAACTTAGCCACATAAACACGAAATAAAAGTTCCATCGTTCCTTCATAAAAAAGTAAAGGGAGAAAAGGGCTAAAGGGACAAAGAAGGCGTCAGGGTGAAAGTCAAATATGTTTACGCTGTAAATGAGCGGATTGAAAAGATAGAATGCTGAAAAAATTATGCCAAGCGTCTTGCTGTTTAAAATTTCTTTTGCGATAAAGAATGTTGGGTATACGCCAATAGCGAGGACAATTGTTTGAATAATAAGTAATGTCTCTGGGGCTGGAAAGACTGCATAAAATGGTAGGACGCTGAAGAGTATGGGGCTAAAATGGACGCCAAAGATGGAGCCTCCAGGGTTCGCGTAGAGCTCGGCAGTATAATAGAACAGTTTTCCATTAAGTGTTGTATAACATGCTTGGCTGAAAATTCCAAGGTCCCATGTTGATGTTTCAAATGAGTAGTGTCTAACCAAAACTATGAGGCTTAAGATTGCTATGTACGCTATTACCATTATGTGAAGAATTCTGTACTCTTTTAGCCATTTCAGCAAATTTAGCAAGCGATTGCGGAGTATTTCAGTCTTCATTTTATTTGCTCACTAAGCTAGTTTTAGACTATTCTTTAAAACTCTTATCTTGCTGGCGCTTGAGAATTTAGGCTTTGTCATAGTGCAAGTATCCTTTAGAAACACCTTTCAATAAGTTTTATCTTCTGTTAAGACGATGTAAGTGGTAAACTTGAGCTCGTCAGCCTTTATACAAGAAAGGTTCCGCGACTATTATGTAAAAGACTTTTTCTTAGCTGATTCTGTTTTTATGATTGAGAAGCGTGAGTTTGGTTTTATTTTGTTCAAGGAAGGAATGCTTCGCCATAAAAAATTCAAGGATAAAGGTGAGCTTGAGGCTTTTTTGAGGGGTTTTGTGCCGTCGGATGTTTACTACTCTTGTGCTTATTATGAAGATCCGGAGGCTGAGATGGAAAAGAAAGGGTGGCTTGGTGCTGATTTGATTTTTGATATTGATGCAGATCACATCGCTACATCTTGCAGTAAGGTTCATGATGAATGGATTTGTGGCAGCTGTGGGTTTTCTGGAAAGGGAATTGAACCTGAAAAATGTCCCATTTGTGGTGGCGAAAAGTTTGAGGTGAATACTTGGCCTTGTGAAAACTGTTTGGCTTCGGCAAGGGCAGAAACTGTGAAACTTTTGGACATGTTGATGGAAGATTTTGGTTTTTCTGAAAAGGAATTACATGTATTTTTTTCGGGGCATCGTGGCTATCATGTTCATGTAGAAAGCGAAGCGGTAAAAAGTTTAGATGCGATTGCACGTAAAGAGATAGTGGACTATGTTTGTGGTTTAGGGTTCGATGCAACTCTTCAAGGATTAAGCGAAAGAGACTCCTACGCTTTTGAAAGTCTGAACCTAAATAGTTCTGGATGGCGTAGAAGAGTTGCCCGTGGCATGTATGATTTTTTGCTCAATGCTAACCCAGATGATTATAAGGGTTTAGGAGTGAAAGGAAACGTTTCCAAAGCCATAATAAAGAACAAAGATGCTATTTTAAAAAAGCTAAGCGTTCCAGGTTCCTATGGTGCCGTCAAAGGGGTAGGTTTTGAGACTTTGAAGAAGATTGCTGAATATTGCGCGAAATCTCAGTCCGCGCAGGTTGACACTGTTGTTACAACGGATATTCATCGCTTAATTAGGTTGGCTAACACGTTGCACGGCAAAACGGGCCTAAAAAAGGTTGAGTTTCCAATTTCTAAAATCGAAGATTTCGACCCCTTTGAAAATGCGGTAGCCTTTAAAAATGGAACTGCAACTGTTTTTGTTTCCAATGCGCCAAAGTTTAAACTTAACAATGAGGTTTTTGGTCCATATAGAAATCAGAAGGTTGAATTACCCATGGCTGCAGCCGTGCTTCTCGTATGCAAAGGTAGGGCGGAGGTTGTAGAGTAAAATGTATAATGAGTTATACGAGGTTTGGAGGCAAGAGCTTGAGAATGTTGAACTTGTGAGGCTTCCAGATGATTTTTACTCGAGAGTTGCTGATTATCTAAAAAGAATCAGAGAAGAAAGCCGCATGCTTGATAAAAGAACTGTGAAGGCAAGTCTTCTGAAGAAAGAATGGCAGAATGTTAAACGCATGCTTCGTGAGTTGATTCGAGCGCGTTACAAAAAGTTGGTCGAAAAAGTGGCTAAGGGTGAAAAAATACCGGTAGATGCCTTAACGGTGGAGGAAAGGAAAATTTTTACTGATGTTTCACCTTTTGCAGAAGCATACCAACACTTTGCCAAAAACCTTATTCAGGGACAATTTTTGAAGATTAGCGTTGAAAAGAAACACAAAACCGTTGTTTTACGCTTTAGAAAGGACGTGCCAGCCATTATCGGTTCAGACATGAAGACTTATGGGCCGTTCAAAATTGAAGATATTGCATCCTTACCAGCAGAGAATGCCAAAATATTGGTTAAACAGGGTTTGGCTGAGAAAGTTGAGGTGCCTTCTTAATTTTAAAGAACCAGGAACCACCAAATAGTTTTAGATATTTTCTTTTTCCAAAAATGGATGAAAGTTTATCTCCAATTTTGCAGACGAGTTTGGCTATGATTCCTTTGCACCAAACAATTTTTCGTCTGTTACGTGTATAAACTGTTTCGATAACTGGTAGAATGAAAGAGCCTACAAACCTCGCTGTATTGAATGACAACAACTCAAAACCAGTAGCAGCAATGAGGGATTTAACTTGTTTTTCGGAATATTCGCGATGAAATGGGAAGATATTATGTTTTTTAACGAAAAAATCTGAAAGCTTGTTTTGAAGGTGGTATTTTCCAGGCACATCTAAAACCGCAACTCCACTCATTGTTTAGAACTCTCCATATCTCCCTAAGAACTTTCTTTTCGTCAACCACATGTTCCAAAACTGCAGTACATGCTACTCGATCAAAACACTCATCTATAAATGGTAAACAAGAAGCATCTGCAAGGACAAACGTGCATTTTTTTGCCGAAGCATCTTCGCTTAGCTCTTTTAAGATCTGCGGAGTTTAAATCTACACCAACGCATTCGAGCTTTTCATATGATTCGGACATCAATTTGAGAAGATGCCCTTGTCCACAACCAACATCCAAAACGTTTTTGGCCATGAACAAGTCTAGATTTTCAATGGCTCTCTTTTTCGTTTCATAATATGTGTGCATGTAAACATAGTTCATAGAGAACAAAGAATCCATTTCTTCGAATAGCGCTTGTCTATAGAATTTTTCAGTTGATTTCTTCATGATTCCTGGACTCTTCTGCTTTTGATTTTTCTCCATAATGCTTGGGTTCCAATTATTATTAATGGATATGCTATAATCCACGTTATTGAATACAATGCACCATAATAATTATGAAACTGGGTAACTTGAGGAGAATCCATACCACCATAGTTTACTCCTAATATGAAAATTGTAACTATTCTCATAATGTTGATGAAATAAGTGACTATTGCGCCGATTATGAAGTAAATTGTCCTTTGCCTCCAAGAAATACCGCTGTTCTTCAAAAACAGAAGAAGTGTAACAGAATATAGTAAGAGGCTGTCAATGCCAGAGCATGACCAAGCTATTCCAGCTTCAGCCTCGCCTTTCTGGTTCCAAACCCTTAAGACGGGTGTTCCAGCGAGTTGTCCTATCCATTCGGTTTGGTAGCCCATTAAATTGAGAACACTTGCTGCGAATGTGGCTGTTGTTGGAACAAGTATCTGGAATGGTGTGAAGCTTCCGTAAGGGTATATGCTGTCAACCGTGTATATTGAACCAATAATTCCTAAGAAAATTACTGAAATTGAGTGGGTCATTAAGCCTTGAAGTCCATGTGCAAGTAAAATTGTTAAGGCAAAAACTATTGTGAAAATTAAATATTCCATTGACAGTGGTATTTCATTTGCGCGGGGAACATTGTTTTTTATGGCTAATTCCATGATTGTATCGTTTAGTCCATAGTAATTGGCGGCGACAACGTATGTTGTAGGGAGTAATAGAAAAATAATAAACGCCATGGTTCTTATGGACTTCAGTTTTTTCAATTTGTTTACTTGGATTTTTTCCCAACTTAATATGACCTCTAAGAAAATTAGCCATATAAAGAAAAGGTAGTAGGTTCTGCCTTTCCATGTCGCTTCATATGATTCTGGATAAAGTGAATATAGTATGAGAAAGGGTATGATGAATGCGAGGATGGATAAGATATTTATTAAAAGGCTGGTATTTTTCTTGATTGTTTGTGCAGCATTTAGGATTTTGGTTTTAATCGTTTGTATCATGTTTGGCATTTAATCATTTCCATGCGTGTAGTTTGCATTATAATCGTCCAACAAAGATTTAAGCTGTGACATCGCTTAAGTGTTTTGAGAGATGCGAAAAAGTATAAGTGCGTGTATGTTGTTTGTATGCAAAGCTGGTCGTGTCTGAATTGAATGTGCCAAAGGAAATTAGAACTTACTGTCCCAAATGTAAAGCCCATCAACTTCATGCGGTTACTCTTTACAAGGCTGGAAAGCGTAGGGCTTTGGCTAAGGGTGAGCGTCATCACGAGCGGGAGAAGAAGGGTTATGGTGGGCAGAAGTATCCTCTTCAGAGGGAATTTGCAAAGACCACGAAGAAGCAAACTTTGAAGTTGAAGTGTAAGGTTTGTGGTTACACGAGACATAAAGACGGTATACGTTTAAGAAAATTGGCTATTGAATAAAACGGGGTGGATATTATGGCTGAATGGGAAAAGCTTATTCCAAAACCGAGAAGCAGTTTTATCAGAGTGAAATGCCTGAAATGTGGCAACGAACAGCTAGTCTACAGTCACGCCGTAAACAGAGTTAATTGTAACGTTTGTGGCGCAGAGTTGGCTGAGCCTTCTGGTGGGAAAGCAAAAATTAAGGGTGAAGTTGTCGCTGTTTTCGAGTAGGGATATGGAATGGCGTTTAAAAAACCTGAGTGGCCTGAAGTTGGCGATTTGGTGATAGCCACTGTGCAGTCTGTTGCTGATTATGGCGCTTATGTAAATCTGGATGAATATGATAAGAAGGGCTTGCTTCATGTTTCTGAAGTGTCCTCTTCTTGGATTCGGAACATCCGTGATTTTGTTCGTGAAGGACAAAAAGTGGTTTTGAAAGTTTTACGTGTGGATGTGGAAAAGGGGCACATAGATTTGTCTCTTAGAAGGGTTACAAAACGAGAGAAAATCGAGAAAATTATGTCTTGGAAAAGGGAGAGGAAGGCTGAAACCTTACTTCGTAATGTTGCTGAAAAGGCTGGTGTATCATTAGAAGAGGTTTATGAAAAAGCCTGGGCTCTCATGGAAAAGGAGTATGGGTTGTATGAAGGCTTCGAAAAGGTTGTTAAAGAAGGTGTTGGGGCTCTAACAAAAATAGGGGTGCCAGAAGAACTTGCAACAGTTATTGCTGAAATTGCCAAAGAAAGAATGCGTGTGCCCATGGTTAAGGTGAAGGGTTCAGTTGAGCTGCGTTGTATGAAGCCGAATGGAGTTAACATTATCAAAGAAGCCTTCATGAATGCAAAAAAGGCTGAAAAGTCGCGCGATGCAAAAGTTCGTTTCTATGTAGTTGCTGCTCCAAAATATTGCATTGAAGTCATGGCTGAAAATTATAAGCGTGCAGAAGCGGTTTTGCAGAAGGTTGCCGAAAGTGTTGTGGCAAATGTTGTCAAGGCTGGCGGACAAGGAGTTTTTAGAAGGGAAAAATGATGGTTTGGCTTTTGAGGAAGTGTGAAAAATGTGGAAAATATACATTGAACAAAGATGCATGCCCTTACTGTGGTGGAAAGGTTCAAGTGCCTCATCCACCGAAATTTTCGCCTGACGATAAATATCTCATGTATAGAATGGCTTTAAAGATGAGGGAAAAATCGGTTGAAGGAGACATTCATCAAGGAACTTGTGAAAGTTGATTTAAACAATCCAATTCTTATTGAGGGGCTTCCAGGCTTGGGGCTTGTTGGCAAAATTGCCACGCGTTATCTTGTTAAAAAGTTAAAGGCTGAAAAGTTCGCCTATCTCTATTCTCCGCATTTTCCATATTTTGTGCTTGTCAATAAAAAGGGAAGCGTTAGGCTTTTGCGTGGGAGTTTTTATTTCTGGAAAAACAAAAATGGCAAAAATGATGTTATCTTCTTTACGGGCGACAGTCAAGCACAAACAATTGAGGGGCAATATGAAATTTCTGACCGCATATTAGATTTCGCCAAGAAATGCAACGTAAAATTAATTATTACCATAGGTGGCTACAGAATGGAGGCAAAGGAAAAGCCGAAAGTTGTAGCAGCAGCCACAAATGTTGAGCTATTAGGCACTGCCTTAAAAGCTGGAGCCATTGTAAGTCCCATGGGAAGCCCCATTGTTGGCACGGCTGGCTTAATCTTGGGATTGGCTCGTTTCAAAAAGATAGATGCTCTTTGTCTTTTAGGCGAGACTCGTGGTTACCTTCCTGACCCGAAAGCCGCTAAAAGTGTTTTGGAAGTATTAAGAGCATTGTTGGGTATGGATGTGGATTTAGCTGGTTTAGATGAAGAGATTTCTAAGGCAGAAAAGATGGTTGCACGGTTGCAGAAAATTGAGGAAAAGAGAGCTTTACAAACTGAGGAATTGAAGAAGGAAGAAGATAAGAAAATCACTTATATTTCGTAAAAGCATTAAAAGGCTAACTCTTCCTTAATTATTCCAGCAATCCTTTCAGCCGCTTTTCCATCTCCATAAGGCGATTTATCTGGCAATTCTTTTCGATTGCTCAACATTCGATTGATGGCGTTTATTACATCATATTTTTCAACGCCTACAACTTCTGCAAAACCAGCTTCCACGGCTTCCGGTCTTTCGGTGGATAGGCGAGTAACTAAAACGGGCTTTCTGATGCATGGCGCTGTTGCCTCTTCTTGTATGCCGCCTGAATCAGTTAATATAAGCTCGCATTTTTTCATTAAAACCAGAAAATCTAAATAGCCTATGGGTGGCAAAATTTGCACGTTTCTGGAATTTTTGATTTTTGCATAAAATTTGTTCTGTCGAGCACGTTTTTTAGTGCGTGGGTGCATTGGATTAACGATTGGTAACGGGGCTTCTGCGAAGGCTTCCATGAAATTTTTAAGAACTGAGAAGTCGTCCACGTTTTCCGCTCTATGGGCTGTGGCTAAAATGAACTTTTCAAAATGAATAGAATCTAAAATTTTTGATTTCCTTTGTGCTATTGATAGGTGCTGGATTACGGCGTCTATGACGGTATTTCCTGTTACATAGATTTTTCCCCAAACATTTTCCTTTCTCAAGTTTTTTTCTGCCGTCGTGGTGGGTGCAAATAAATAAGCGGATATATGGTCTGTTAGGCGTCTGTTATGTTCCTCTGGCATTCGCAAATCAAAACTCCTTAATCCAGCTTCAACATGCCCCACGCATATTCCAAGCTTAACTGCTGCCAAAGCCGTCGCTAAAACTCCGTTCGTATCTCCCTCCACCAAAACAAGAGATGGTGTAATCTTCTTAAATAGGCGTTCCATACGGGTTATTATAGCGGCAGTTTGTAATCCTTGGGAGTAAGCTTTAACCTTGTATTCATAGTCAGGCGTTGGAAGTTCAAGTTCTTCCATAAATTGTTGAGACATGTTGTAACTGTAGTGTTGACCGCAATGAACAAAAGTTAGCGGAATCCCCGTTTTTTGAAGGGCTCTGACTATGGGTGCCATTTTTATGATTTCTGGGCGTGTACCCACAACAACCGTCACTGTTTTCATCAACTTCACGGTTGCTCATTAATGCCATAAACGAGTTTTAAAGTTTATTCAAAACCCACAACTGACCGTTAAAACTTAATTCTAATATTTTCAGAAAGTTCTAAGTTCTAATTAACGCTTTGAATAATAATCGTTAGGTTGCGTTAGTTTTTGCGACATACAAAGCGTCTTACTTTTCTTTTTCAATTAATGTTGTAAATAAAAACGAAAATTGGTGATAAAATCTATGCGACTGTTAAAGAACGAAAAAGGATTAAGCGTAGTGGTTACCACACTGATAATACTAGTTGTCTCTGTTCTATTGGCAACGGTTGTGACATTTTATGCCATAAACGTTACAACAACACGGGTTCAGGAAGAATCGCTGCACCTCACTAAACAACACATATGGTATAACACGACTGAAGGGTGGGCTGAGGCTGCATTAGTTATTCTGAACACTGGCGGAAGAGACGTGGTTCTTGATAAAATTTCAGTTAGAGGACAAGAATGTCCATGGTCGAACGTTTATTATTGGAGAACAAGCACTGTGACAATTTCAGCTGATTTAAACGTGACGCAAGATAAAATTACCAGCATGACTGAGGCAATGTGGAGAACCATATTCACATATCTTCCATCCGGAGAATCTTTTCAGCCAGCGACCACAGATTTAACATTGAGGTCTGGTTGGTCTATCGTCATATACATAATGAATCCAGACAGCATTGCATTGAATGATGTGGGGCTACCAGTAGGTATTACAGTGTTCACTTCGAATGCTCAGTATTACGTGGAGACTAACATCGCAGCAGCGCAGTAGGCAACATTCCTTTTTCTATCAAATCTACAATTTTAGGTCTTCTTTAGGTAGCCTTCTCTGGGTTCGTAGATTGTTCCTTCACGTAGTAATTGTCCTAAGAGGCGTTCTGCTTCGTTCCTCAAAATTTTATATTTTGTTTCTAATTCATTTAATAGCGCTGTTTTTTCCACTATTCCGGTTTCTTTTTCCATTTCAAGCATTGTTGAAAGAACCGTTTGAAGCTTGTCTCTTACGCTTTTTGGTTTTCCCGTCATTATTAGGTCGATGTCATACTTGTAAGAGGACAAATCTATGCCAACTTCTTCAAGGGACCTTTTCATGATGTTGATTGCTGCCTCTGCATCTTCGGCTAAAACTTCTTTTCTTAGGGCTGCTCTGGCTCTTGCTTCAGCTATACGTACAAGAGATTCAAGTTGACGTGCTGTTATCGCCACAGGGGAGCCTTCTGTTTCGCTTACGGAGCGCATGGCTAAGTAGAAGTCATTTAGGCGTTTCAGCGCTTCTTGGGTTAAAACGGGCTTGATTCCCTTTGCATAGCTCACATATTTTCGTAACAACTCTAAGGGTATTGGTGGTTCTACAGGAGTTACGCCTTTTCTGTGAATTTCAAGGATGTGCTCTGACATTTTGCCGTCTGTTTCTTTGTCTGGCACATCCCTTAGAACGAAGATTAAGTCAAATCTTGAAAGTATTGTTACTGGTAAGGAGATGTTTTCGGCAACTGTGCGGTGAGGCTCATATCTTCCCAAGGCTGGGTTAGCAGCTGCAAGTATGGCTGTTCTTGCGTTTAGAGTTGCCACTATTCCTCCTTTTGCAACGGAAACTGTGTGCTGTTCCATGGCTTCGTGGATTGCAACCCTATCTTCTGGGCGCATCTTGTCAATTTCGTCTATGCAAGCTACTCCTTTATCGGCTAACACTAGGGCGCCAGCTTCGAGGCTCATTCCACCGCCTCTTTCGCGGATAACGGCTGCTGTTAAGCCAGCTGCTGTTGTGCCGCGTCCAGAAGTGTAAAGTCCGCGTGGTGCGATTCTGGCTACGTATTGAAGTAGCTGGGATTTTGCTGTTCCGGGGTCTCCTATCAAAAGGGCGTTCATTTCTCCTCTAATTGTTATGTCTGGGAGGGTTTTGGGGACACCTCCGAAGAGAAGGTACATTATTGCCTCTTTTATGTGGTCGTATCCATAGATTGATGGTGCTATTGAGTTGATTATTTTGCGGTGTATCCATGGGTCTTTTGCCAGTTCAAGGATTTTCTCTTCTTCTTCTGGTGATGGAAGGGCTATTTCTGGTTCTTTTCCCAAAACCTCAATCGAGTTGGCATCTAAGTGCAAGATGAAAGTGCGGAGTTTTCCAACCCTTGGAAGCGTAGACGATACAGCGCGAACTATTCCAACCACGGAAACGTGGTCGCCTGGTCTTGCCACATCAACTATTTCTCCTCCAACAAGTTTAACGTGTAATGTTCTTGGTAACTGTCCAGGTGGCAAATCTTCTGGTCTTTCTTGTAAGCGTAGGTCTTGGGAGTCTATGAAGGTGGATTCTTCTTGGATGAAATCAAAGGGTCCTTTTGCTCTGCAAGATGGGTTGGCGCAGGCGAAGGGTGCTTTAAGAAATTGTCCTGTTTGGTTTACTGGGGTTATTTCGCCGCATCTTTTGCATTTGAATGCTGCTTGCATGACCATGGGGCGGACTGGTGTTGAGCGGACAACTATGCCTTCCACCATTACAAGTTTTCCTATGTGGACTGAGCCTAATTTTCGCAGTTGTGTGGCTTCCCAAAGCCTAACGACTCTTACGTTTACCGTGTCTATTTTTTCTGCATATTCTGGGTCTTCGCTTTGAAGTTGTGCGTAAGCGGCATTGTTGGCGTGGTTTAGGAATTCGTCTGGTTTTTCCAAAAGTCCTTCGGCGAGTTTTTGTTCAAAAGCCCAAAGGTCTTCGAAATCAACTATTAACGATGTTTTTCCAGCTACAGCCATTTGCGAAATTCTTTGTCGATATTTTTCTGCTTTAAAAAATTCTTGGAAACGTTCCTGCGGGTCTAAGGTTTCCAATTTCTCCGTCATTGTTCCACCTTCTCATAGCTCATTATTTGCGTTCTCCATTTTTGAATAATATTATAAATTTGATCGTAAAGAAATCTCTCTTCAACTGTTAAATTTTTTAATGTTTGTTCAACTTGGGCTGGAGCCGAAGCAAGGGAAACTATTTTCTTCAATCTTGCATTTAACACATCTTGCGTTAAATGTTTAATCTTTTCGTATTCCCACATTTTCTCAGGAACTTTAGAAGCTTCCTCCTTAAGCTCAGTAAGGTATCTGCGCAGTTTTGGATAGAAATTCTCCGGCAGCTTCGGTATTTGCCCAGCCGTTTGCACCCGTTCTGTCCACTGAATCTTGTAAAGTTTTGTGGCGTCTAACCGTTCATCTTCCCTAAACCGTGCTATTCCAGCCTTAACAAGCTCTTGAGCTATCCAAAATTGGGCCTCATATTCGTTTCCTTCTTCAAAAGGACCAACATTTAATCCAGCAAGCTTAATTTCGGGGCAATTTCTGTTGGCAATAATTTTTGTAGGCGTGTGTTCGAAAATGAAATCCAAATTTTTAATGTGCAACGCTATTGTTTTTTGCATCCTTTCGCCCCTTTCTTCTTGAGACTCTAAACTTTCTAGCACGAGTAAATATAAAAGCAACAGTTTAAAAACTTAGATTAAAGAGTTTAAGAAAATGCGAAATGTTGGCACTAAAGTGTTGTTATGGCCATAAGCCCAGCGTTTTTATTGCTTCTGCTACTCTTCCAACGCCAAGCATTAAGGCTGCTGTTCGCATGTCGCTTTCTTCTTTCTTAGTTATGTTGTAAACATCGTTGAAAGCCTTAACTATTTTATTTTCCAGTTTCTGATTTACCTCTTCTACCGTCCAGTGTTCTCGTGTTAGATTTTGAACCCATTCATAGTAGCTTGCTGTCACACCGCCTGAGTTGGCCAATATGTCTGGAACGAGCATTATTCCTTTTTCATTAAGCATTTTGTCAGCTTCTGGGGTTGTTGGTCCGTTGGCGCCTTCTGCCACTATTTTTGCTTTTATCTTGTCTGCGTTAGCCTTCGTAATTTGGTTCTCCAAGGCTGCTGGAATTAGTATGTCGCATTTTGTTTCAAGAAGCTCCTCGTTTGTTATGTTCTTACATCCTTTATAGTTAATCACAGAACCCGTCTTGGATTTATGTTCGTAAACCGCGTATGGGTTTAAGCCTTCTAGGCAGTAGATTCCTCCTGCAGAATCGCTTACTGCCACAACTTTGCAACCCATATCGTAGGCTATTTTTGCAGCATTCCAACCCACATTCCCATAACCTTGAACAGCAACTGTTGCCCCTTTAAACCTTAAGCCCGCAACCTTTGCGGCTTCCCTTGCACAAACAACCACGCCCAGTGATGTGGCTTCAGCTCTTCCTTCTGAACCACCTATGCTTATCGGTTTTCCTGTTACGCATTCTGGAACACTGTAACCTTTGAATTGGCTGTAGGTGTCCATTATCCACGCCATTGTTTGGACGTCTGTGTAGACGTCTGGTGCTGGTACATCGCGGTATGGTCCGATAACGTCTAAAATTAAGCTTGTGTATCGCCTTGTAAGGCGTTCCAATTCGCCTTGGGACATTTCTTTTGGATTGCAGCACACTCCGCCCTTTGCACCACCATATGGTATATCTACGACGGCGCATTTCCAAGTCATCCACATTGCCAAAGCAGTGACTTCGTCGAGTGAAACGTTTGGGTGATATCTTATTCCGCCTTTAAATGGTCCTCTTGCATCGTTATGTTGTACGCGGCAACCAAGGAAAGTTCCAATTTTGCCGTTATCCATTTTTATTGTGACGGAGACGATAAGTGAGCGTTTTGGGTGTTTTAGCATTTCATGTATTCCAGGGTCAAGCTTTAATTTTTCAGCAGCTATTCTTAACTGTTCTAATGCTGTGTCTAATGCTGACTGTTCTTTCATAAAATCTCCTTCTTCTTTAACATGTTTTGTTTGAATTGTTATTTAATATTTTAAGCATAAGTAGTTTGGCTTCGACGTGTAAAATTTAGAAAAAGAGGATGGGATGTTATTCTAAGATCTTTTCGACTGCGTCCTTTTCTGCTTCGTGAGGCAGTGGTATGCCCGTAACCTTTGCAGCGGTTTCGCTTAAACTCATCAAGTCATTTCTGTTAATAAGTTCAAGTTTCCATTTTCTGTTGCCGGCGAGAAGCTGTTTCAGTCCGACGCCTATGCGGTCTGTGAGATACGTGTATAGAGCGACGGCTTCCCATGGTATCTCTTTGAAGCGTTCGCCATATTTTGCTTCCAATTCTGGAACTGCAATGAAGAACTTTTCCGGTGTGTTGCCGTATCTGTCTGCGAAGGTTTTTGGCAATTTACCCTCTTGGGCTAATTGTTTGAAGTAGTTTGCTTTCATCACGGCTGTTAATGGTGAGCGTCCCATTAGAACTGCTTTTACGAAGGGTCCGTCTCCGAAGTTGCTCATGGCTATGGCTTTGAAAATCTGCGTTTCGTTTATGAAGCCTCCAGCCATTATTAGGTCTGGCACATAACGTCCTTTCTTCTTTAGTATTTGGGCGCATTTTAGGACTATAGTTTCTAGGTAAATTGTTGGGATGCTCATTTCATCCATCATTGGAACTGGGCTCATGCCTGTTCCGCCTCCTGCTCCGTCGAAGTATACGGCGTCGATTTTGGCTTCTGAGGCTATTTTCATTGTGTATGCGACGGCTGAGGGTCTGTATGCGCCTGTTTTTAATGTGACATGTTTTGCTCCTTGCTGGCGTAGCCATTCTATGTCTTCTATCATGTTCTTTTCTTTTGGTATGCCAACCCTGCTGTGTCTTTCGAAGGATTTGAACACGCCATCTTTGAAGGCTTGCTGCACGGTTGGGTCTTCTGGGTCTGGAATTACTATGTAGCCTCTTTTCTTCAGCATGATGGCTTTTTCTAAGTCTCTTACGCGCACTTCGCCTCCGATGGCTTTTGCGCCTTGTCCCCATTTTCTTTCGATAATGTTTACTTCCAGTTTTGATATGGCATATACGTCTACGCCTAGTCTTTGGTCTTCAACATTTGTTTGTACTGCTATGTCGCCGTATTTTCCATCCCAGAACTTTCTGAACAAGTCTACTCTGCGCTTTAATTCTTTCGAGTATGTTACTTTGCCTTTTGTGAATTGTGCTTCTGGATCCATGCCACAAACGTTTTCTCCAACCACTATTATTGCTCCTGAGAGGGCTGAGCCTATTGCTAAGCCTTCCCAGTTTAGTCTTGCAACGTCTGTTGAGCCGAAGGCGCCATTTAATATTGGGACTTTGAGGGGTATGCCTGCGACTTTTGTTTCTATGTTAACATTTGGGAAGATGGCAACATCTGAGTTTTCTTCGATTCCCAATGCTTCGAATAAGCCGGCTTGAATGTTGAAGTGGGACCAGTCTAACCCGAAATCTTTGAGGGCTCCAGCTGTGCTGTATCCGAATTGGACTGGTTCTGGGTAGAGGGCTTCTCTTCCTCTGAAGGCTGATAAGCCTATTTCGCACAGTATCGGACAGTCGCGGATGCAAATGGGGCACATTCCACTTGTTGGGCTTGTATCTTTGACGCGGGTCATTGTTCCTGTTGTTGATTTCCCATTCAAATACGCACTATTCCTTTGAACACGTTCAGTCATTTTGTTCACCTTTACATTTGCAAACTTTCAGATATGAGGGGTTATTTGGATATACATTTAAACGTTACTTTAAAAGAGCGGTAAAATGAACATTTATGTACACGAATTTCTTTAATCCTTGCCTATAACTAGGCATTTAGGGAATATCTATCTGCAACCCATTAACCGTATACTCACGCCTTTGGTACGTTTTAGGGGTATACCTTCCGCCAGCCTTTTTAACTCTTAAAAAGTTCTTTTCGTCTTGTTTAGAAAGGTCTATGACCACCTGTGTCATGTGTTCAATTATGGCGCAAAACTCTTTTGGGTGAGCATTCTTTGCCATTGTCCAATAGGCGAGGGTTTGATAAGCATACAATGCGGGGCACACATGTCCAAAGAAGGCTTTAACGGCGTCTCTTCCCCAGTTATGCTCCATAATAGATAAACTGTTAAAAACAAGTCTTGTTCCAGGAGTTACGAATTCTCTTTCGATTCTTCCGAAAAAGTGGTGGAAACGGTCCG
>JBMFOB010000020.1:20199-24365 GCA_049969855.1 Bathyarchaeia archaeon
GGTCTTTTGAGCTTGGAACCTTTCTAATCCACGATGGAGCCTTATCATAAAAGTCGCTGAATATGAGTTCGCCCTGTCCAGCTGATTCTGAGAAGCAATCAAGAACCAAAAGTTTCTTTTCCCATCCGTCTGGCAATATTTTGGTCAAAGGTGCAAGTTGAAGCATTAAGGCTTGTGGGGGATATATAAAATCCAAATAGATAACTTGTCTTCCTTCTGCTAAACCTTGTCGCATAAATGAGTATAAAAATTCTCTTGCAAAGGTTCCAGATTCAACTTCCCACAGCACATTTTCTCCAAGTAGCAACCCGCCTCCCAAGAGCTGGTCTAAACTTTTTATTCCTGTTGAATGAAACTCTGTTTTTTCGTTAAGCAATGAGCATGCACCACGTTTAAGGTTCGTGGGGATTGTTAAAAATGTTATGTTAAGCTTTGGGATATTTTATTGGTCTGTACACGAGTGTACATAATGGACATAACCCTTCTATAGTTGAACATAAGCTTTATTCTTCTTCAGAAGGAGTGATAAAAAATGTTGAACTCTGTGGAACTATCTGCACGCGAATTGGGAATGATGAAACTTATGGTGGACTTCTTCGCCGAAAAACCAGAGCTAACTGCAAAAATAGAAAGCTACACAACAGCCCACTATGCCCTCTTAACAACATACTCTGAAAACTTCGGCATACCAATAGAAGACTCTTTAAAAGTCTTCGAAGAACTTCAAAGAAAACTGACAGAAGCTGAATATGTTCATGTTAAGGCGCCGGAACCGATAAAGAAGCTTTTGCCATTAACAAGAGAAGAACTTAACATGCTTCGGGTTTTAGTTGATTACTTCTCCGAAAGCCCAAAGATGGCTCCAGCTGGTTCGTTTCTGTCGAAAAAGGAAGATGCCTTGGCTGAAGCATACCTGTGGTTTTATGGAAGCAACGAAGGCAACGGCGAAGTGGCAAGAGAAACTCTCAAAAACTTGGTTGAGAAGCTTCAAACAGCAGTTTTCATTAAAGTGGACACGCTGGCTCCTGTGGCTGTTGCGCCAAACCCTTACGAAGCCGCCCTCAAACAGTTGGATTTAGCTGCCGAGAAACTGAAACTTGACCCTGGAATACATGAAATATTGAAGCGTCCCATGCGCACCCTCATAGTCAATATTCCTGTAGTTATGGATGATGGCAGCATCCAAGTTTTCACAGGCTACCGAGTCCAATACAACGATGCCTTAGGTCCAACAAAAGGTGGAATACGCTATCACCCAGACCTTACATTGGATGAAGTAACCGCCCTAGCTGCTTGGATGACATGGAAAACCGCTGTAACTGGACTGCCTCTCGGTGGGGGTAAGGGCGGCATCAGGTGCAATCCTAAAGAAATGTCAAAGGCTGAACTTGAGCGTCTGACAAGAGCATACGTTCGGGCTATGGCAAGATTCATAGGGCCATTCACTGACGTTCCAGCTCCAGACGTGTACACGACGGCGGAAATGATGGCTTGGATAATGGATGAATACAGCGAAATAACAGGGTATCCAGTCTTCGGAGTTGTAACTGGCAAACCAATCAATGTTGGGGGTTCCCGTGGAAGAAGCGAAGCCACTTCAAGAGGTTTAATGTACACTGTTATTGAAGCAGCAAAACATTTGGGTATAAACCTAAAAGGTGCCACAGTGGCAGTACAAGGCTATGGAAATGTTGGCTATCACGCTGCAAGATTGCTTCATGAGGTTGGCTGTAAAATCATCGCAGTTTCAGATTCTAAAGGAGGCGCCTACAATCCAGAAGGGTTAGACCCAGAAAAAGTATTAGCCCACAAAGACAAGACCGGTTCTGTGGTTGACTATCCAGGCAGCACTTTCATAACAAATGAGCAATTGTTAGAGTTGGAATGCGACATACTCATACCCGCAGCCTTGGAGAACCAAATTACGAAGGCTAACGCAGACAAGATAAAAGCAAAAATAGTGGCAGAAGGCGCCAACGGACCAACAACCCCAGACGCAGATGAAATCCTATTCAAGAAAGGAATCTTCGTTATCCCAGACATTCTCGCCAATTCTGGGGGCGTCATTGTCAGCTATTTTGAACAAGTGCAGAACCAAATGAACTATTATTGGACTGAAGAGGAAGTGCGAAACAAACTGAAAGAAACAATAACGAAAGCTTTCAATGATGTTCTTAATATGTCAAAGCAACATAACGTGAACATGCGCACCGCCGCTTACATGTTGGCTGTTAAGAGGGTGGCGGATGCTCTATTGGCACGCAAAGGAACCGCCTTTTCTCTGGAATCTCCATTAACGCCCCCTTAACCGTCTCCCTTTTTTCTATTTAATGTGTACATTCTTTGATTTTTATGAACATGTTTAAAAGCAACCGCTAAAAAGAATAAGCACGTGAGATGGCATGTCGGTTCATCTTCATACAACCATAACAAGGAAAACAAATGAAATCCTTGAAGAGTTGGCAAAAACCTATGGTACAAAAAGCCGTGTTCTTGAAAAGGCTGTAGAAACTCTGCTTAGAGTGGATAAAGTTGGTTCTTGTGATGACTGTGTTATAAAGGCAAAGGTTAACGAACAAACCAAGTTAAGGGAAGCCCTTGACCTAACCTCAATTGGAAGGAGAAGTCTTGACGGACTTTTGGACGTTGCTCTTGGTAATAAAACAGTTGATGACTTGGTTAGGGAGCAAAAGGAAGAGGCGAAAAATATTATTGAAATTCTTAAAAGTTCTGTCGCTTGGAAAACGCCCTCCAACTTTAAAGAATTTCTCTTAGTTTTAGAGGAGATTAGGGGTCTCACAAACCTTTTTGACATTCCATCATACAGCGAAATCGACAGCATGGCAGTTTTAAGACCTAAAGTCTTTAAGCGTTTGCCAGTATTGGTTGCTTTTCAAATTGCCACAATTTTAGAAGGCATTGGAGTTTGCTTCGACCTTCGTGTGATGGGTGAAGATATAGCTGTTAAAATGATTCGTCCCGAAGTTTACCCCCTAAAAAGGAAAGAGTTCGGCGAGTTTCTGAATCAGCAGATTGAAAAAGAATTAATGAATGTAACTCCTGGTTTGTTCAAAAACACTTTGATGCTTGTTGGTCCAGCCTTTATGAGTTGGGCAGAAAAACATTTAGAGGAACCTGTCACGGATTTGGGCAACTTTATAGAGGATGCGAGAACCGTTCTCGGCATGAGCGAGTTTCCAAGGGAACCTAAAGATTTTGTAAAAGCCATCCTTTCAGCTTTTGTCAAAATGAACTGGTTCAAACAAGCCAAAATTTTGGCAGAAAAGAAAGAAAACACTTTGGAACTAGTCTATCAAGTAACCGCAACTCCACTAGCCCGATTATCCGTAACTGTTCTTTCCGTTATGTTAGCAACCCGCGGATGGAAACTTCTGAACTATTCCATTGAACACACAACCGTAAACATGTCAATTCAATTTGTAGGCGCAGAAGATCAAAGCGTTCTTGACCAACTAGCTGAATTAAATCTCTTCCAAATAATAGGAAAACAATTTTTAGATGTGGTCCCTGTTCCTCGGGACCTCTTTAACTCCTTCGCATCAAAAGTTTACGAAAGTGACAGGCAAAAATTTGAGGAAATATATCGTGCAACAGGGGTCCGCATTTCCAACGCTATTCGCATGCTTGCAAGAAATGACCCGGAAAAAATTAACAGGCTTTCCAAGAATTTTATTCTTAAAAACATTGGTGTAACGCAGCCTGACGCAGAGGTAAGGTTTGTTGATGATGAACATTTTACCATAATTTTCAAACGAATCGACCCTCTCGTAATGAACAGCCAGCGAGTTTTAATAGAATCCATGTTTAAAGAGTTAGGCTACGAAATTACAACAACAACCTTCCAAAACCTCCTCAGTTTTAAATTGAAACTTTTGGAAAAACCCATTTTAGAACCACTACCAAGGAAAAAGATGATGCAAACACTTATTGAAGGCATGTCCTGCAACTCTGTTGAAGAAGCTTTCGCCATTGAAAAAGAACAATTAGACGAAATATTTCCTGAAGACTATCCTTGGACAATAAAGGATGTTGGCGAAAGACTCATGAGCATGTATAGAGAACTCGGCATAGAAGTTGAAATAGAATATTTTGAAGGCGGTTTCACCCTAAAATACAAGAGTTGTCCCTACTACAAGCTTGTTAAG
>JBMFOB010000021.1:0-21795 GCA_049969855.1 Bathyarchaeia archaeon
ATATTCCGACAAATTCACGCAGAAATCTTTCGGGGAGACATACCAGAAGAATGGAAAATAAAATTGGCTGACATTGTCGGCGAAATAGATTATAGGCTTGTTGAAGGCGCTGACGAAGAGGTTCAATTGAGTGCCTTATTGGCGAGGCTTGTTGAGGCTGGACATGAATTAAAAAGGGCAAGTTAGGTGTAAATGGGCTTGTATGCTGCTTGGACTTTAAAGCATAAACCAAAATCCCTAACAGAAGTCGTGGGAAACAAAGAAGCAATCCAAAAATTCACTGATTGGATTAAATCTTGGGAAAAGGGCGTTCCAAAGAAGAAAGCGGTCTTTCTTTATGGTCCACCCGGCATTGGAAAAACGGTTTCTGTTGAGGCTTTGGCTAACGATTTAGGGATGGAGCTTGTGGAAAAGAATGCAAGTGATTATAGAACAGAGGAGGCGGTGAAGCATTTTGCTGGTTTGGCTTCGCAGTATAGTTCGTTGTTTGGTGGTCGGCGAATTGTTTTGCTTGATGAGTTGGATGGGTTGACGGGAACAGCCGACAAGGGTGGAGTTAAAGCAATAGCTGATGTTGTGAAGTCTGCTCAATGTCCAATAGTTTTGATTGCAAACAACGCCTATGACCCTCGTTTTTCAGACCTTCGCAACCACTGTCTCCTAATAGAGTTTAAGAAACCGCCAGCAGGCGAGGTTATGAAACATCTTAAGCACATATGTGAAAGAGAGGGGATTCAAGCTGAAGAAAGTGCGCTTAAGTTTATTGCCCAACGTTCAGAGGGTGATGTTCGCTCGGCGGTGAATGACCTTCAAGCTTTGGCTCAAGGCAAGAAAAAGTTAACGTATGAGGATGTTTCTTGGCTTGGCTACCGTGATAGGCAAGACACTATTTTTAATGTTTTGAGAATGATAATTTATGGAAGAACATGCATGGGTGCAAAACAAGCTGTGGATATGGCTGATGTTGACATTGACATGCTTTTTGAGTGGATATACGAAAACGTTCCAGCCCACCTCACAGACCCGCATGATTTGGCAAGGGCTATGGATGCCCTTTCAATGGCAGATGTCTATCGGGGCAGAATTCGCTCAACCCAAGACTGGAGTTTCATACGATATGTTATTGATTATATGACGGCTGGCGTTGCCATGGCTAGACAGAACACTAAACCTGGCGGATGGATACCGTTCAAGTTTCCTGTTCGTATTCAAATGTTGTCAGGGTCTAAGGCTGAACGTGCTATGCAACTGAAAATAGGATATAAGATTAAGCATAAATGTCACATTTCAGCAAACAGAGCCTCAAAAGAAATACTCCCCTATCTGAGAATTATTTTCAGAAATAATGCTGATATGGCTGCTGGGCTCTCTAAATGGTTGGACTTAGACCAAGAAATGATTGAATATTTATCTGAAGACAAAGGGCATTAAAGTCTTCTACATTAATGCACTTTACTTCCTATTTCAATATCCTTTTCTGGTTGTAAAACTACAACGTTTCCTTTTTCATCCTCTGCAGCCAAAATCATGCATTGGGACTCCACACCCATAAATTTTCTTCTCTGCAAGTTTAGTATGAAAACGCATTTTTTGCCGACAAGGTGTTCTGGTTTATACCATTGTAAGAGGCCAGCCACTGCTTGTCTTTTCTCTGTTCCAAAATCAACAATCATTTTTATGAGGTTTCTTGAGCCGGGAATTTGGTTTGCTTCCAAAATTTTTCCAACTTTCATATCTAGTTTTTGAAATTCTTCAAATGATATCTCCATTTTTGCATGCACCTTTTCCAATTTTTCAAAAGCGAATATTATTAAGCTTTGCGTGTTTTTCTTTTCTGTTTTATCTTTTTAACTGTTTTTGTAACGCCTTCCCAACCTTCAACAGTCTTAGAATGAACTATTTCAAAGGCTTCTTTCGAGGTTAATCCAAGCAGTTCTTCGCCAACAGCTTTTCTTGTGAGGTATGTGGCTGCGCTTAAAACTTCACCGTTCAACCGTGAATCCATCAAATCTGCTAAATGGCAAATTAAGGCTTCGATTGTGTGGGGGCTTATTGGACCGTAATTTCCATGATGGGCTGAAACAACGTGAACCAGCTCTAATGGAAAGCCTCTTCTAACAAGCTCCGAAATTGCAAGGGATAAATGATCCAAATACTCGGCTAAATTTGTTGAGTCATAACTCCCATTCTCGTTCACCATATAAGTTACAGGCTTAAAGATGTCATGCAGCAAAACACCAGCCATTACTAGGTCACGGTTCACTTTTCCTTGGTAAACCTTCTCCACGGAATCGCATAATGCTTCAGCGAGGTTAGCCGTTGAAATAATATGTTCGATGTAGCCGCCTTGATAACAGTGGTGATGGGATAAGCCTGCTGGCGAAATGTCGAGAGGCAGACCTGAATATTTTTTCCCATTTATTTCAAATGTGAGGTTTTCAAGCAATTCAACAACTTTTTTCCGAAGATTTTTGTCTTGAATCTTTTTGGTTAGTGCCTTAAGTTTTGGGTTAAGCAATTTGGTTTCCTCTCACTTTATAGTTGTTGCAGTGTTATTGATTTTTCGTTTAACTAAATTTGCTGTTTCATGAGCTTTTAAAATTGGTTCTGGAATGCGGCTGGAGCGTGCACAGTGTTTAACTATTTTTATGGCTGTTTCTAACGAAATCATGTGTCCAACGCTAACGTAAACTGGTTTGCATCCATCCTTCGTTGCCACAACTGCCCCAATAATTCTATTATTATGATGCTTCAGAAAAGCAAACTCCTCTTCCGCCTTTACCTTTTCAACTTCTCCGAATAACCTATCCTTTGCAACACCTATCGTAGGTTTGCCTATTGCTAATCCTAAATGACTTGCAAATCCACAACCATAAGGATGCGCAAAACCATGTCCGTCAACAAGAAAAACATCTGGCGTTGTCTGCAGCTTTCTGATGCATAAAATTGATGGTGGAACTTCTCTGAAGGAAAGGAGTGTTGGAATGTATGGGAAGCAAGTTTTGCATATGGCTGTTTGGGATTCAATTAAATTGAGGGAATTATAATCTAAAACTGCAGCGGCGCCCACAGAAAAGTCCTTCCCATAAGCAACGTCTACTCCCGCCACAAGCCGAACTTTTTTGGGTAATTTATCCTCAAAGACAATTTTCTCAGATAATCGCAACTGTGCTTTATGAGCCTTTTCAACAGAAAATTTCGATTCCGTTCCTGTTTTGTTCATGCATTCTCTTCTCAAGTTCTTGTAAGCGTTTCAAGTCTTTTCAGTTGTTTCTCTAATTCGCTTCTTCGCACCTCTTGTGTTATATCTCCTCGTGTTGACTCGATAATTTTTCTGGCAATATCGCATTTTCTTCTAAGCCCTGGAACTAACATGTAAGCCTCGTCCATAGCCATAAGCTCCACGTAAATCTCATCCATGGTTCGCAAGCATTTTTCACTCTTTTTTATGTCTCCCTCGCGTAAAGCATCCAATACGAATCGCCTATATTCCCCTATAACATCCGCCAAGCCTAATACATAATCAACTGATGGTACGTTAATCTCCTTTGGTGTTGCAAATCTGTTTTCCTCAATTAGTTTTAGAAATATGCATGCTTCAGAATATTCTTGAAGGGCGGCGCTGAATAAGCCGCTATAAATAATGTCTGGATGTGTTGATGAGGCTTCGTTAAGTTTTGAAATGATTTCTTTTGCTTCTTCTATGAGTTTTTTTGCTTCCCTTAACCTTTTTTGATGAATCAAGAGTATGGCTTGTTTTGAAAGACTTGTGGCTTTCCGCATGTTTTTTTGTAGGTTTTCTCGCGCTTTTTCCTTCTCTCTTAATTCTTTTCCTATTTCCTTCAGAATACTTCTTAAAGATGGCATAAGACTTGCACCCTTACCATTTTAAAATATAGTTGAAGTACTTTATTATATTGTTAAGTTTTAACCATTAAAAATGTAGAAAATGGAGCGCAGCGGTTTACTTTTGAAATCTTTGTTGCTATGTTTGTGTGGGTTCTTTCCATTTCTCCACTAGAAGTTTGTTGTCTCCCAGTTTGAAGCTTATTTTTACGAATATGGAATCTGCGCCTTTAAATGGAAACATGCTGTCTTCAGCTAGGTCTTTTGGCAAGTAAATTAGGAATTTGCCGTCTTTTCTTCTGAATAGGCGTCCTCTTCCCTCGCTAACCATTTGTTGGCACCTCAATTAAACTTTTGGTTCATTTTTGAAGACTAGAGGAAAACGTTAGCAAACATTTAAGCTTTATTCTCGTTTAATTCTGTAAAAACTGCTGAATCTCATCTTAAAATAAAATAATTGAATCATTTGCAAACTTTCAGCTGTTGCCAAACTTTATTGGCTTTTCAAGTTCACTCAGCAATACAACACGGCTATCCACGGATTCGTCAATAATATTATAACCAGTCTCCCTTGCCAATTTCTCTGCAAACTCTCGAATTTCTCGATGATTCGGCATATGCTCATAACCCAAGCGAAGTCTTGAAAATCCAACATACATGTAAGCCTTAGGCTCAACATAAGTAGGCGCTGCCTTTTCAACAAGTTTGGCATATCCCTCTATATTTGCCATATTCAAACCGCGCACAAGAGTTATTCGCATCACTGTTGGACATTTAAAACTTGGCAATAATGCCAAAGTTTCGTTCAGTTTTTCCCATGCTTTTGGGATTTGGGGGCGACAAACATGCTTAAATGTTTCTTCGTTTGGAGCGCAAACAGAGATGTAAAGTTGTGTTGGTTCTTGGCTTAAATTTTTTAGGCGTGCGGGTACAGTTCCGTTGGAAACCAAAAATGTTGTAAATCCTCTTCTGTGAAATGTTTGGATTAACTCTCCTATAGGCTCATAAAGTGTTGGTTCACCCGTCAAGCTTATGGCTGCATGCTTGGGGGTTAGGGCTTCTTTAAATTTTTGCATGTTTGTTTTGGGATTACCCCTATACCCGCTTAAGATTTTAATTTGGGCTTCTATGCTTCCATCGACAATTTCTTCTGGCGAATCCCATTTTGGAAGTTTCATCTCATCCCATTTTACTTGGAGGTCTCCACTTTGGGCTCTCCAACAGAAAAGACATTGTTGCGTACAATAAAAAAGCGCTGGGGTCATTTGTATGCATTGATGCGTTTTTATTCCGTAAAATTTCTGTTTATAACATGGTCTATCGTGGATTAAGGTTTCATAAAGCCACCTGCACCTCTTAACCGCTGAATGTTTACCAACCATGTGATATTTCTGTTTCTTTAATGCCTCTACAAGCGAATGTGGAACAAGAGCTTCCAAACGGTTCACTTTCTCCAAAAATAAAATTAGCTGGCTTAATAAAAGCGCTTATGTTTCGAAACAGTATTGGATTTTTTGGAACTCACCGCAGAATTCTGCAACATCCTTCTTAACATCTTCTGGTCTTTCTTTATCACTGGCAGCTCTTTGAATTAATTCGGCTATTTTAATCATCTCATTCTCCTTCATTCCACGCCTTGTAACCTCACATGTGCCGATTCTGACAGCGCAATCAACAATGATATTTGCCCTTTGAAGCTTTTCTGCAAAAACCCTGCCATGCTCATAACCTCCAAAATCCAATATTATTTGATGCGATTTGGTGAATCCTAAATGTTTGCAAATGACTGGAAAACCATAATCATGCAAGGCTTTAGCCAAAGTTTGGGCGTTGCGGATAACTTGAGTGGCGTAGGCTTCGCCAAATTCTTTCATTTCAGCCAAGGCTAAGGTTAGTGCTGCTATGCGGTTCCAATGCGCATTATCAACAAGAGCTGGATAAATTTTATTTTTAATTCTTCCTCCATGATTTTTGTCAGCCAAAATTATGCCCCCTTGAGGGCCGAAAAAGGTTTTGTGGGTTGAACCGAACAAAGCGCTGGCGCCTTCCCTCAATGGATCTTGAAACTGCTTACCAGCAATAAGTCCCATGACATGAGAACCGTCAAATCCAACAACCGCATTATTTTCGCTGGCAATTTCAGCCAATTCTTTGACTGGATACGGGAATATTATTAAACTTGCACCAAAAATAACTATTTTTGGCTTTAAGCGTTTCATTGTTTCCTTTGCTTCTGTCACCTTTATGTTCATGTCATGCTTTGAAAATGGAAACGGTATAACTTTAAGGTTGAAAAGTCCAGCTAAGCCATTGCTCCACATTCCCGGATATCCACCATCCTCCGGAGAAACACACATAAGCGTATCGTTTGATTTTGCAAAACTTGCTAAGAAAATCATGTCAGCTATATGCCCCGAAAGAGGACGCAAATCAGCAACCTCAGCCCTAAAAACGTCCTTTGCAATTTCTTCGCCATACTGTTCAATTTCGTCTGTGAAGCGTGTCCCCATGTAAAAATGGTGTCTTGCCGTGTAGCGGTTTCCAAGCTCTGATGAAAGAAGGCTTCTTACAGCTGGACTCATAACATTTTCCGATGGTATAAGGTTTAAACATTGTTTCCCCCGCCACTCCTCATGCTTCTCAACTAAACTCAAAATTTCACTGAGCATGCCAAGTCCTCGCAATTTTACGCAATAATATCATTCTCAAACATTTAACTCATTCTCATCATTTGAAAGTTTGCTTACATTGAAAAATAAAAGGTAAAGTTTAAAATGTTCTGAGTATTAGAAGTGTTCACAAATCTGAATAGTTACGAGGGAAAAACATTTGATGAACCTTTCGTTTAAAAAAGTTAAATCTTTAATTTTGCTTTTAATCCTAGCATCGGCAATCACAACTATCTCGTTTCTGCCGAGAGTGAAAGCTGAAGTGAAAATCATTTCAATATATCCTACTTACGGGCATGTTTATACGAACGTTACGTTGACAGCTAACATAACAACTCCTGACGGGCAATATGAAATTTTGTTTGATGGAGAATTATTACGGAGCGACAACGCCACTGGAAATAGCGTCAACGCGTCAATTACTATTCCCCTAGCACCTGCTGGTAATCATAGTTTAACGATAGTTGATGTAACTTCTGGAGAAAATGACACGGCAACATTTGAGATTTTAACAGCATATTTTCTGGAGGTAAGCGCTCTTGAGTTGCCGATGCAACAGCGACAAGAAGGCGACTTCGCAGAGATTCTTGTAAATATAACTGGTGGAGAATCAAATGAACCATATGTTGCAAATGTTACAGTTCAAGCTCCAAATAACGCGTCCTACACAAAAATGCTTGGCATTCCTACATCAGAGCTTGGAAACGGCAACGCAACTATAAAATATCCAGATGATTTTCTAGAAAGTTCTCCGAATGCTAACACGAACTTTACGGGAGAGTACAAAGTTTTCTTTAACGGGACACTTGCAACTACAAGCTTCACAGTAGGATTAACAAATTCCACCGAATATCACAGATTCCAAACAGTGGACATCAAAGCTGCTGGTTACGCTTCTGGAGAAAATGTAAGCATAACAATAACGGGAAAAGACCTGTATTATTCTGAAAATCTGACAGTTGATGATACTGGAATTATTTATTATACGAATTGGACTGTTCCAGCGAATGCTTCCATTGGCACATACACCGTTAACATCACTTCTGTATCTAATCAAACGATAAAAAATCCGCCCGACTTTCAAGAGTTCCTAGTTCCGGGTTTCGATGTTAATGTTACTGCAAAGAACCTTGCGGGGGAACTTGTGCCAGTAGCGTCCATTCAAATTTTCGAGAATGGAACTTCAGTTGCTAATGCAACAAGTGATTCGCCAAGCGTAACGCTTGAAATTGGAAATTACACTGTCGAAGCTTATTTCAAAGAGAAAAAGGTTGGTGAAAGTTGGATAAACGTTACTGGAGCTGCATCCTTCGATATTCCATGCAACCTCACAAACCTGATGGTTAGGGTTTTGACGGTTGTGAATGAAACTGAACTCTGCGTTCCAGAAGTTGGATTAAGCCTATCGCCGGAAAATTTGACTTTAACCCCAAACTTAACGACAAACGTTACTGGAGTTGCTGTTTTTCATCACTTGCTGCCTTACGAAAACTACACTTTAAATGCTTCAAGGTATGACATGCAGTTTAACACAACAGCGCTTTATGGACTGCTTAAAAATGGAAATCCAGTTGCATGGTTTAACCTAACCATTATATGCCCAACCTGCACGTTGCAAGTTAACGTAACCAACCCAAACGCGAACGATCAACCAATCAGCGGCGCTTTAGTGACGATTCAAGATGTTATGGGTGGGCTATATTTTGAAAACACCACAACGATGGATGGAATTACGATTTTTAACAGTATTCTCGGCAAGTATATTGTAGCAGTTTATGTTAACGGAATAAAGCTTAACGAAACCTTTGCAAATTTAAACGAAACTTTCATTAACGTACCTATCAGCTGCAAATTTTACGGCTTAAACATTGCAATTCAAGTTGTTGACTATTTTGGACAGCCAATTCCAAACGCAAATGTAACATTATCGCTTGAAAACTTACAACAATGGAGTTTAACAAAGTCTGATGGCACTGCCGAGTTTCTAGACGCTATTGGCGGAAACTTACAAGTAATGGTTTACTTGCCTGGGCAATCACAGCCATACATGACATCACCATTATATGTCGACAGTTCAAAAACAATCCAGATTAAAATTGAAAGATACACGATGCTGGCGGGCTTTCTTGTGGAGACAAGCCAATTAGCGACTTCAATAATAATAGCGGTTAGTGTAATTCTGGTTCTTTGCTTGGAGATTTACAGAAGAAAACGTCTCAAGCCAAAAACAAGCCAAAGTGAGAGTTGAAATAAAGAGTTTGTAGGAAAAAAGTTTATATCTGCTCTCGTGAAAACCATTTGTAGAGAGAAACAGTTGAGCGATTTAAAATTTTGTTAATGAATGGTCAAAGGGTTGTGCGTATATTGGCCCAAGTGAAAACTTGTTCTCCAACATGTCCATCTTTTAAGTGTGCGAAAAATGCTGCTGTATACCGTCGAGATGGCGTGTGGTGCAGATGGACCGAAGAAATGTGCAACATTGCAAACTGTACATATGCCATTTGCGTTAAAAGGCGACTACTGCCAAAAGGAATCTGTGGAGAAACTATAAAGAGGAAAACTGTTGAGAAACCGCCGGAAGAAGTGATTGGTCCAACAATAAAACTTCGTGGAAGAGCTCTTCGCAAAATCGGAGAAAAAGAAGTTTTCTAGCATCTCTATTGGCTCACTAATCGGTAAGAATTAGCTTCGCATTGGTTGAGTAGTTTATTTTATCTTGCTTCGACACGTTTCACAACTGGCGGTTTAATTTTCTTCAAAATTCTATAACCGCACACTATACATTTTATTTCTCCGCCGCGAAGTTCCAACTCTTCAGAAGGAACTTTTGCTCCACATCTAACGCATTCATAAACGGTTCCAGCCGTGGTTTTCTCCAATTTAGTTTCCTCCCTTTATAACGGAAATCCATTTTGCTTTTAAACGTTTCCAGACAAAATTCTATTTTCCAGAAGGAAAGAAGGACTGATAATTGAAAAAGCGTTTGAGAAGAATCCTTTCAACAGTTCTTCCGAAGGATGAGTTGCTTTATGTTTACAACTCTTACGATATTGTTGGGGACATTGCAATTCTGCGGTTAACTGAGAGGTCGATGAGATATAGCCAAATTATTGCTGAAACCCTTATGCATGTTCACAGAAATGTTAAAACTGTTTTGGTTCAAACTGGTCCTGTTTGTGGCGGTTTTAGAATTCGAAAGTTGGAGCATGTTGCGGGCGAAAATAAAACAGTCACATTACATAGGGAATCTGGATGCTTATTCCATGTCGATGTTGAGAAATGTTATTTTTCTCCAAGACTTTTCTATGAAAGAATGCGAATCGCAAAACAAGTTGGAGATGAAGAAGTTGTTGTGAACATGTTTGCTGGTGTTGGCTGCTTTTCCATAGTTATTGCTAAACACTCTAAAGTTGAGAAGGTTTATTCAATTGACGTTAATCCGTTTGCTTTTCAGTATATGCAAGAGAACGTTAGGCTCAACAGGGTTTATGGGAAAGTTGTACCCATTCTTGGCGATGCGAAAGAAGTTATTGAAAATAGGTTGCGCCATGTAGCGGATAGGGTTTTAATGCCCTTACCTGAAAAAGCGCTTGAGTATTTGCCTTACGCCTTGTTAACCCTTAAAAGGGATGGATTAATGCACTATTATGATTTTGAACATGCGCTGAAAAGCGAAAACCTCATTGAAAAAGTTAAGTTGAAAGTGGCTGAAAAGCTTGAGGATTTAAGCGTGGCGTTTGATTTTGTTTTTGGGCGGGTTGTTCGCTCAACTGGTCCAAACTGGTATCAAGTGGTTTTAGACGTAGCCATTAAGCAGTGAACTGGTAAATTTAATAAATACTTGCTGTTTACCTTCTTTAGAGGAGAATTATTGAATGAAAAGGAAACTGATGGAGATATTGGCATGTCCAATGGATAAATATTATCCGTTGGAGTTGTTGGTGTTTGATGAGAAGGAAGAAATAGTTGAAGGGTTGATTGTTTGCCCCAAATGTTTAAGGTGGTATCCGATACGCGACGAGATTCCAGAGATGTTGCCCGACGAACTGCGAAAGGAAAGTGAAGATTTACCCTTCTTGAAGAAATGGAAGGAGAAAATTCCGGAAAAAATCTTGCAAGAGGGCAAACCATTCAACCTGAAAGGTGGCGTTTCAAAGGAATCATAAAATGTTATTTTAGCTTTATCACTTTGCTCGTTGCTGAAGACTTCAGTGCTGCTTCTGCTATCTTTAATGCTTTTAATCCGTCCTCTCCAGTTATTAGTGGTTTTTCATTTTTTACTATGCAATTTGCGAAGTGCTGAAGTTCAATTTTTAATGGTTCTTGCCATGCGTATCTTGGCTGCTTTGTTTCTTTTACATCTTCAATAGTTAATTCTTGAGTTATGTAATCAAGTTTCATTATGCCATTGCTCCCAGTAACTATCAATATTCGGGTTTTG
Source organism: Bathyarchaeia archaeon (assembly GCA_049969855.1). GTDB lineage: Archaea > Thermoproteota > Bathyarchaeia > Bathyarchaeales > Bathycorpusculaceae > JASEJA01. The sequence continues at coordinate 10,957 of JBMFOB010000021.1, forward strand.
TAAGGTGTCAACCAGTTAGATTCGATAAAAGCGCTTTTTCCACCTTCAAATGTGAGCATTATTTGGGCGTAATCCTCAAATTTTTTATGCATCATGCTCCCTGCCTTTGCATAAACGGCAGTTGGGTCTTCGTTGAATATGTGCCGCATTATGTCTATGTCATGGATTGCCGTATCTTTAACAACTCCTACGTCGCCGATTCTTTCTGGCCATTGGGAAACTCTTTTTGCTGTGGCGCATACAATTTCGCCAAGCGTTTTTGTTTCAATAGCTTTTTTAATATGTTGCAGTCCTGGAATGAACCGCATTAAGAAGCCTACCATAATGTGGAGTCCTTCTCTATCGGCAATTTCCAGCAATTTTTCCGCTTGCTTAACGTTTGCCGCCATGGGTTTTTCAACTAAAACGTGCTTTCCAGCCTTCAAAGCCTTTACTGCTTCTTTTGCGAGGCTTGTTGACCATGTGCATATACTAACGGCTTCTATGTCTTTTCTTTTCAGCATTTTTCCCGTATTTGTGTATGGTGTTACATCGAATTGTTTTGCTACTGTTTTTGCTCTTTCAGCATCTATGTCGCAGACGGCTAAGAGCTCTGTTTCATTTAGCTCTTTATAGACTCTTGCGTGGTTTCTTCCCCAGAATCCTGTTCCAATAACTGCGACGCCCAACTTTTTCATTTAGTCCAAACTCCTCTGCCTAACCCTCTATATATGAAGCCTTCCTTTTCAATTTTATATGGTTCAACTATTCCCTCAAAGTCGATAATGGCAGCGGGCATCTTCATCATTAGCTTCATCTTTTTCAAGTTTAGATGTTTGAAGTGGTCGTGTCCTGTAAATATTATTATGCAATCTGTTCCCTCCAGTGTTTCGGTTAAGTTTTTCTTAAAGTAGTGCTGCATCTCCGTTAGCTCTTCACCTGAAAGGTATGGGTCATAAATATTAATTTTGGCGCCCCTCGCTTCTAACATTTTAATAAGGCTTTTCGCCATTTTTTTGGGAGAACTTTTTGCGTTTGGCGTCTGTGAAACTCCAAGTACTGAAACTCTTGTTCTTCTTAACGTTTTTCCACAACTTCTTAAGGCGTCATTGGTTAAATTAATCGCGTGCTTAATTATTTCTTCATTTATCTCTCTTGCAATTTGGGGTATTCGGAGTTTTAAGTCAAAATTTTCAATGTTTTCCAAAAATAGATAAGGTTCGTCATCTGTTTTTTCATCGATGAACGTGGGCAGGGAAAGTTCAGAATAGCCACAAGCCTTTGAAAGCTGATAAATTTCAAGGTAATCTAAACCCGCCTTTTCGCAGAATGTGGCGAATTCAGCGGCGAGGGCGATGTTGACATCGTGTTGCACGGCTTCGAAAAGCACTGTTGCCTCTGCTATCTTCATGTTTCCAACTTTTTTAACAATGCTCTTCGTAACTGTTTCCAAAATTGTTGAGGCTGCATCTAAGCTTCTTTTGTCCAATGCTGCAACAATTCTACTATGAGCTGTTAACATTTCAGATGTTTGATTATTCAAAATTCGGATTGGACTGTAGGCTAATCCAAAATCAACTCCAACTTTAAGCCCTGAAGTATTTTCTAAAGTCTCTTTGATCAAACTTTCTGTGACGCCAACTCCCACTGTATTTGCAACAATAACTAAAGCTCCTCGGCGAAGGCTTGATCCAATTTTTTTGCAAATGTTTTCAATGTTTGAGTAATCAGGTTTTTTCTTTTCGTTGATTTCAACTGGAGTTGTTATGATGATAAAATTGCTTTGAGAAACTGCTGTTTTGACATCGGTTATGGCGCTTAAAATTCCCATTTTCACATAATTTTTTAATTTAAGCTCAGTTTCACGTTTCAAAAATGGCGCTTTTCCTCTTAGGAGGCCATTAACCATGGTTTGGTCGGCATCCACGCATATTACTTTGAATCCCACCTCAGCAAAACTGCAAGCGTGGAGACTACCATTTTTTCCGCAACCTATAACGCTGGCTGCGTATTTTCCACGCTTCTCTGGCGTATCGACATCTTCCTTTTTTATGTTTAATGCTTCTAATGACATGTTAGTGTTCTCCACACACAGAGTCCTTGCAAGAAACCATTTTTAACTCTTTAAGCTGTCATCAGTCCTTTTAAGTTTTTAAATGAGCCTTCTGAAATGGGCGTTGATTTTAAATAATGCATTGAGTTGCTGGTATGCTTTCAGAAACTTCCTTAGCGGGACAAATTAGCACTCCTTTGGCGAGTGAAACGGTGTCTCCTATTTTGGTATGGTCCCCGAGAATGCATCCGTCACTGATTTTTGCTCCCTTTCCGATAAAAGCTCCTTCGCCTATTATTGCGCCTTTTATGGAAGCAAAATCGGATATCTCCGTGTTTGGCAGTATGACAGATTCTTGTATGTGAACGTTTTTTCCAACGGTAACGTTTCGTCCTAAAATTGTATAGGGTCCTATGACTGAATTTTCTCCTAATGAAGCTTTATCAAAGAATATTGGTTTCTTAATTTTCACTCCAATTTTAACTTTCAACTTTTGTTGTGTGAAAAAAGAATCTAGTAGGATTTTGTTTATTTTTAGGTAATCTTCCGGCTTGCCTATATCCATCCATAAGCCGTCATATACGTAACCGTAAAGCATGCCTTTTTCTGCAAGTTTTGGAAAAACTTCACGTTCCATGGAAACTGCTTTGCCATGTGGGATATATTCAAATATTTCTGGATTTAGAACGTAAACGCCGGCATTTATCAAATTTGTTGGGGCTTCTTTCGGTTGTGGTTTTTCTATGAATCTTTTTATGCGATTATCTGCTGTTAGTTCTGCGACTCCATACCTGCTTGGGTCTTCAACTTCATGAAGAGCTATTGTTGCCACAGCACTTTTTTCTTCGTGCACCTTTAAGATTTCTTTATAATTTACATCGGCAAAAACGTCTCCGTTCAGAACCAAAAAGGGAGAGTCGTGTCCAATTTGTTTTTCAGCCTTTTTTATTGGTCCACCAGTTCCTAAGGGTTTTCTTAATGGGTCATGTGAATAGGAAATGTGCACTCTATATTTTTGGATTCTTTGTTGTTTTATTGCGATTTCTGTTTGATAGTTAACTGCCATTATTACTTCTTTTATGTTGTTTTTGGCTAGTCTTTCAAAAGTCCACTCTAATAATGGTTTGTTAATTATTGGAAAGAGAATTTTCGGTCTCGTACAGCTTAGGGGTCTAAGTCTTGTGGCAAAACCTCCTGCGAGGATGACGGCTTTCAAATGTTTTCACCAATCTTAAACTGTAAATTTATATTCACTTATCTTGTAATATAAACGATTTAGAAAAGGTGAAGCCTATGAAATTTTTGCTCCATGAAATGAGCTGGGTTGAAGCGAAAGAATATTTTGCAAAAAATGATATTGCCCTTATACCTGTTGGTTCAAATGAACAGCATGGACCGCAGAACCCTCTTGGAACAGACCACTTAATTGCTAAGGCTCTGGCTGAGGAAACCGCAAAACGTACTGGTGTTATTTGTTTGCCAGTGATTCCCTTTGGCGTAAGCTCCCATCACAAACAGTTTTGGGGAACCATCCACGTGTCGCCAAAAACCCTCAAGAAATATGTGAAAGACGTATGCCTAGCGCTTAATTATTATGGAGTAAAGAAAATTGTAATAGTTAATGGCCATGGCGGAAACTTAAATGCCTTGGCGGAATTGTCCAGAGAACTTAGGGAAAACGGCATTTTCGTATCCGTTTTTCAATGGTGGCCAGCAGCGGGCAAGCTTTTGCCAGAGCTTTTTAAACCTGAAGAAAGAGGACATGCGGGGGCTGAGGAAACTTCTGTAAATTTGGCTTTGCACCCTAAACTTGTGAATATGAGCAAGGCTGTAAATGAAGAACCACACGAGCATATAGCCCAAGCAGAGGGCATAACTCTTCCATTAGACACCATAGATTACACAAGCTTAGGCGTATTCGGTAAGTCAACAACAGCCTCAGCAGAAAAGGGGAAAAAAGTTTTAGAAGCCGTTATTGACGAACTGGTTGGGCATGTTAACAAGCTTAAAAAATCTAAAATCGAAGATTTAGTGCAGAAACCTAAAGTTTAAACCTCGCCTTTTTATTCCCACTCAATTGTTGCTGGAGGCTTATGAGTTACATCATAAACAACGCGTGTGACTTCTGCTATTTCATTAGTTATTCTAGTCGAGATTCTCTCTAAAACTTCATATGGGATTCTTGCAAAACTGGCAGTCATAGCCTCGCGGCTTTCCACAATTCGAATGGCAACAACATAACCATATGCTCTGGCGTCGCCCTTAACGCCTGTCGCCTTTGTATCCGTTAAAACGGCAAAATATTGCCATAAATTCTCTTCTAACCCGCTCTTTTCTATCTCTTCTCTCACGATTCTGTCTGCTTTCTTTACAATTCTGACTTTGTCTTCCGTAAGCTCTCCAATGATTCTCACAGCCAAACCAGGACCTGGAAAGGGTTGTCGGAAAACGATTTCTTTTGGCAATTTGAGGATTTTTGCAACTCTTCTAACTTCATCTTTATACAAGTCGCGGAGTGGCTCAACTATTTTCTTGAACTTCATTTTTGTTGGCAATCCTGCAACGTTATGATGCGTTTTTATTTTGTCAGAGAACTTTCTAAAACCCGACTCAATTCTGTCTGGATAAATTGTTCCTTGTATCAGATAGTTTGCGCCCGTTTTCTCCGCAACTTCTTCAAAAACCCTTATGAATTCTTCACCAATAATCTTTCTTTTCCTTTCCGGGTCTGTGACTCCTTTAAGTTTTTCCAAAAACCTCTTTTGCGCATCTACTATTATCAAGTTTAATTTGAATTTTTGGAAAGTCTTTTTCACAAATTCAGGCTCATTTTCCCTCATAAATCCGTGGTCGACAAAAACTGCTGTGAGGTTGCCGTTTAATGCTTTGGCTGCTATTGCTGTGGCTACGCTGGAGTCTATGCCTCCGCTGAGGGCTATTATTGCCTTTTCTCCACCAACTTCCGTTTTTACCTCATTTATCATTTTCTCTATGATGTTTTCTATTTTCCAGTTTGCTTTGCATTTACAAACTTCAAATACAAAGTTGCGAAGCATTTGCATACCATTTTTTGTGTGAATTACTTCTGGATGCCATTGCAAGCCATAGATTGGCTTTTCTTTATGTTTGAAAGCTGCCACTGGACAGTTTTCTGTGTGGGCTAAGACTTCAAAATCTGTTGGGATGGAAAAAACTGTGTCTCCGTGGCTCATCCAAACCCTTTCTTTCCTATTTAACCCTTTCAAAACACCAGCAAGCTTGTCAACAGTGACATAAGCGGTTCCATACTCTTTCTGTTTAGCAGGCGTAACTTTTCCTCCAACCATATGCGCTATAAGTTGGTGTCCGTAACACAAGCCTAAAATTGGCAGTTCCGAATCAAGAATTTGCGGGTTGGGTTTTGGAGCATTTTGTTCGTAGACGCTGGCTGGTCCTCCAGAAAAGATGAGTCCTTTAACATTGAATTTTTCGTTTAGAAGTTTTATTTCTTCTGGTTTTATGTCATGAGCCACTATTTCGGAATATACTCCAAGTTCTCTTATTCTTCTCCCTATAAGGTGGCAGTATTGCCCGCCAAAGTCAAGGACAAGTATGGTATCATACTTCATTCTTACATCTCTTCCCATTTTAGAAAACATGCTTCATACTTAAGCATAGATGCTTGATTTTGCAACTTTAGGCGTAAAGGTATTTCTGCACTTCCCAATCTGTCACTTCATTTTTATTTTTCGGCATCTGTAGTTCGTACTCTTTCCACTCTTGCATTTTAAGTTCTCTATATGCTTCAGCTATTCCCTTACCCAAAGCTTGAACACAAATTTCATCGCTATTCCACTCTTCTAAGGCTTCCTTCAATGAAGTTGGCAAAACTTTAATCCCAAGTTTTCTGCGTTCCACTTCGCTGAGATGATAAACGTTTACATCTACAGGATCTCCGGGGTCAATATTCTTTTTAATGCCATCCAATCCAGCCTCGAAAATCACCGCATATACAAAGTAAGGATTACAAAGGGGGTCTGGACATCTAAACTCCACTCTGGCTTCCTTTTCTTTCCCTGGAAAATATTCTGGCACTCTTATGAGGGCTGAGCGGTTTCTTTTACTCCAAGTAATATACACCGGAGCTTCATAACCTGGAACAAGCCGCTTATAACTATTAATAGTGGGCGCCACAATTGCGCACAGGGCTCTTGCATGCTCTAAAATGCCGCCTATGAAGTATCTGCATTTCTGTGAAATGTGGGCGTAACCTTTCGGGTCGTAAAAAATGTTTTCTTCTGTTTTTGCGTTGAAAAGTCCTAAATGAACATGCATACCGTTTCCGGGTTTTCCAAACCATGGTTTAGGCATGAAAGTTGCTATCCACCCATATTTTTTGTCCGCTACAGCCTTGGCTGCAAATTTGTATCTAATAATATTGTCAGAGGTGGTTTTTGGGTCTGAGTATGTGAATGTGATTTCGTTTTGCGCTGAGCCCACTTCATGATGCATTCGCTCCACATTAATTCCCATAATGGATAAAACATTGGATAAATCCATTCGATACGCTTCTGTAGTGTCCCTACCAGGCGTTATGTCAAAGTATCTCTGCTTGTCAATTATGTGGTTTTCAACTGGACAAACTTCGCCGTCTGCACCTTTCTGTACAAGATAAAATTCCAATTCAGCGGCTGCGCTCGGCTTATATCCTTTCAACGCTATCTTCTCCATGACTTTTTCGCAGATAAACCGCGGATCGCCTTCAAATTGTCGGCCATCTGGTTTGTATATGTTGCAGATGAAACTCACAACACCTTTATCGTAAAAATAGTAGGGACAAACCGTAAAGGTTGATGGGTCTGCCTTCAAAAGCATGTCGCTTTCTTCTATTCTCACTCCACCCATAATGGAGGAACCATCAAAGCCTACACCTTCTGTGAAAGCGTTTTCCGCTTCTTCCACTGGAATGGTTCTGCCTTTGAGGGCTCCGAGAATGTCTGTGAAATGGAGTAGGACGTAGTCGGCGTTTTTCATAAGCTTGAGATACATGTCCAAATTTTGCATTGTGTTTTTTGTTGTACGCATTAAGCTGCCTCTCTTCTGAAACAAGTTTACAGCAAAATGCATTATTTCAATAAATATAAAAGCTTTATTGACAAAAATTAGAGCAAACGTTAAATAAACAATGTGTTATCTGAATAAATGTGCGGCGAGAGGTGGTGAAAATGCAATTAGACAAAACAAGCGTCGAAATATTGAAAGCGTTAACCTTGGACGCAAGGCTTTCATCGCGGCAAATAGCCAAGCAATGTAAAAAGTCCGTGAGTACTGTTTTAGCGCGGATAAAGAGCATGGAAAAAGAGGGCATTATAAAGGGTTATTCAGCTTTGCTTGACCATGAAAAGCTTGGATACGAGTTGACTGTTGTTACCGAGTTGACAGTTTCTAAGGGTAGGCTTTTAGAGGTGGAAAGCGAGATTGCAAGGCTTCCAAATGTTTGCTGTGTTTATGATGTTACTGGCTTAACTGACGCTGTAGTAATTGCCAAGTTCAAAACTCGAGAAGAACTGAGCAAGTTCACGAAACGTTTGCTTTCCATACCTTATGTGGAACGCACAAACACTCATGTCGTTTTAACAACAGTGAAGGAAGACTTTCGGGTCATCTAACATTAGAAGTTGAATTCCGAATCTGAATTACAGAAACTAATCATCCTTATTTTGTCTTCATAAGCCTAATTTAACCCTTTTTCTAAAAACACTTTACAATTTGCGGTTGGATCTGTGTATTGGTCAAGCAATATAGAACTGTTAAGTTGCCTGCGAAGATGCTTGAGGCTGTTGACTCCATTATTAAAAATAATCCTGAATGTGGATACAGCAGCATTGCAGATTTCGTTAAAGATTCTGTTAGGCATCATTATTGTTGGTTTGTTCATAAAATAAAATTTGAAGAAGAATAGTTCTGTTATTATCTTGAATCATGGGTGACTCCCAAAACTTTTCTTTACAAAACAAATACTCAAGAATTAAAATGAAAACTAAAAAAGCCCTAATTACCATTCTACTCGTCAAAGAAAGCGAAGAAAAATCTAATAAAGAGCTCGAAAAGGAAATTTTTGAGAGCCTGCGAAAGAGTTTACCAATGATTCCATGGTTTGCAAACGTGGAAAAAGTAAAGGTAATAGAAAGCTGAAACCAGTTTAGCCATCACATCACTTTACTAAAGGTTAAAGTTCTTTTTCAGTTACGTAGTGAAAGCAAGATTTAATTTTAACCGTAAATTAGAGGATAAGAGGATACATTCCTAAAGCGGGGGTTGCCAAGCATGGCCAAAGGCGTAGGCCTGAGGCGCCTATCCCATAGGGGTTCGTGGGTTCAAATCCCACCCCCCGCATAAACAGAGCATTATACGGACGTATTTTGGCTAAAGAAGCTTTATTTTCGGATTTGTAGATGGAAGTTAAATTTCAACACGAATTGCCAGTAAAAATGGGTTTTCTTTTCGACAAATTAGAGAGACGCCTTGTTGTTTTAGCAAATGTAGGAGCTAAATGTCAGAATCCTTTATAACCGTTCTAGTGTGAGGTTTCTTTTATTGCGTGCATGATATCGCTTCTTGTTAATATCCCTACCAATTTTTGTTTATCAATTTTGTCGATGACGAGAAGCCTTCCAACATTATACTTGTTCATTTTTTCGAGGGCTTCAGCGATGGAGTTTTCGGGGAAGACTGTGACTAACTTTTTTGTGCAAATTTCAGCGATAGAAACGTTGCTCCGCTTTTCCCTTGCAATTTTCATTGCGTCTTGCAGTGTGACTATTCCAATGAGTTTATTTGACTCGTTGGTTAGTGGGAAGCCTATGTGATGATGCTCTGCTACTTTGTCAAAGAATTCATTTACCGTCATCGTAGGCGTTAATGTAATTATGTTTTTTGTCATTATTTGTTCCACTTTCATTTCTTTTAGCATGCTGATTTCGATTGGTGTTGGCTTTATGTAAAACTCTGCAGCTGTAGGTATTATTATGCCCTCTTTTTCCATGATTTTGGCTTCTTGCAATGCATTATTCCTTTTTTGGGTTGATATGTTTATTAAGTGTGCTAGCGTGTCTGGTTCTGTAGCTATTTCTTTGATTGTTAAGATTCCCTTTTCAACTGCCAGATTAAGCAAGTCTTCGCCTTTTCTGGTTCTGACTATTATTATTGACCAGTCTTTTAGTGGGGTTGCTCCGCCAACGCTTAGGTCCGCAAGTTCGGATGTGAAGTCTGTGCATGTTTTGCAGCGGTTCATGATGTGAGGTTTGATCTCCGACATGGGAATTCGGAGTGTGCCATTTTCCGTGCTTACAACGTATTCGTTCCCTTCCAAGTCAACATTCTTAATTTCGTTAGCTGCGACGCCATGTTCTTGAAAGAGATACTCTAATAGTCTGCCAAGTGAAAAAGTCCAGAGGCAAAAAAGCCCTACGGTTATTTCCAGACTGTCGATGAGTTTGTGTTGCCAAGCTTCAAGTTTTCGAAGGGCAAGGATGTGACATGGGACGCCAACGAAGGCTATGTGAACTTTGCCATGTTCAAAAACTGCACGGCCGAAAGCTTCTGCAACCGCGCAGGGCATGATTTTTGAGTCAACTGCGGAAAGAGCATCATCTGGCACAAGACCTATTAGAGGCTTAACTTTTACGGCTAAACTTGGAGAAACTTTTGAAATGATTGCGCTGTCAATTATTTTTTGGTTAATTGCGAAATTGAGCAGAGCGTTTACAACTCCTCCGCTTTTTGTTGCTTCTCTTATTGTTGGGTTGGTGGCTTGTGCGAGTAGAATTTTTCTGTAACACCCCAAGGCTTCTCTTCTGTGTGGCGCATCTGCAACAAACCTTAATGTTTCATATAAAAGTGCGCTGGTGTGTGGGCATATGTCATAACAGATTGGGCAAGTGTCTAAATGTTCAGAGCAATCATACAACCTCTCTGGCTTGTCTGTGACTTTTATTGCGTGGATTGGGCAAGCCGCTTCGCATGCGCCGCATAGTGTGCAAAAATCATGGTCTATTACAAGCCTTTTTAAATCATCGAAAGCTATCAGCTTATTTTTGTTTGTCTCCATTTTGCGACCCCTCCATTTAATATTTAGAGGAGTTATGGCATAAAAGGAAACTGCTGTATTACTGGGTCTATTAAGTTTAAAACAGCTGTTGGATAAACGCCTAAGACAATTATTACAATGACGAGGATGAACATTGGAACGAGCAGTTTTTTTGGCTCTTTAATTTTGGTTTCAGTTTCTTCCATCAGCTTTTTGCCATACATGTAGTTGATTAGCCTCAAAAGGTATGCAGCTTGGATGACGCTTGTTAAGACGCCTATCACTGCTAGCCAGCCAAGGTTGCCTTCTATTGCTGATGTAAAAACTAAATATTTGGCCATGAAACCAGCGAACACGGGGACTCCGATGAATGAAAAAGCAGCTAAAGTTAAGGCTAAACTCGTAAGTGGCATTTTTCTTCCAACTCCAGAAAAGTCTTCTAAGGTTTTGAAGCCCATGCTGTTGAATATTCCTACAGTCATAAACGCGAGGGCTGTTGTTACTCCACCAGTAAAGAAGAAGTAGAGGTTTCCCATTATGCCCAGCGGTGTTACGCTTGTTATCGCCACAAGATTGTAGCCCACATCTGCAATGCATATGTAAGCGATTAAACGTTTCACGTTTCTTTCAGTCAAAGCAAGCAAGTTACCAACAACCATAGTTAACGCTGAGAGGACTGCAAACATGAAGTTCCATGGCAAAACGGTTGGCGGGGTCAAAATGTAAATGAGAACTCTTA
>JBMFOB010000022.1:0-20743 GCA_049969855.1 Bathyarchaeia archaeon
CTATTAGCGTCATCATTCCTGGCTGTCGAGCCTTTACTTCGTCCGCTAAGCCCTTAAGGAAGGGCCATCCACCGTAAAGGTAAACGATTAGGGATAGGAAGAGTAGGATTTCTTTTTTGAATGGTATTTGTAATGCTTGAAGAATTGGAAACCATGTTTGCATCATTTCTGAGAGAAGCAGAATTGGTGCTGTTAATATTAGGGAAATCCAGAACTTGTTTTTGAATTCTTGTATGTGGTGAGCGTGGTGTTGATGTTGCATGTTTTCACTTATTGTTTAATATGCCGTATGTCATAAAAACTTGTCGGTTAACAAACCAAAAATGAACCCAGTTTATCCTCCCGGAGCACCATGGAAAGGAACATTCTTCCAGAGCAAATCCCACCAGTCAGCCTCTGTTATGGCTTCGCCCCTAACAAGAATCTCCAAAACCATCTTTAATAGTTCATGATGTCTCTTCTCATCCTCCAAAATGGCGCTTAAAAGAAGCTTAACCTTCTCATTCTCAACAGTTGGCAAAACATCACTGATTTTCTTGATAAGCTCAGCCTCCAAACGTATGTGCTTTTCCACAACCGCCTTCTGCTTGTCCAATTGTTCTTGAGTAATGGCTTGGGAAACCCTTGTCAAAAGTTCTGTGGCTGCAGCATACATTTCTGCATGCTTCAATGAGTCTAAGGATATACCCTTCAAAACTCCTTTTACAGGCGGGTTTTTCATGTTAATTAACGCATTGTTCAGCGAATCTACAATCTCATTTTCAATCTTAATCTGCCTCTTCATAAACTCAATTAGTTCATTTTTCGTTTTCATAATCTTCTCCTTCACTAAAACATGTTAGCTTATGTGCATAAGTCTTTCGGCAACTTTCCTCCCAAACTCTCTACATTTTTCTAAACCATCATGGTCAGGCGTGTACTTAATTAAAAGCGGCGGTTCAGCAACTTCCATTTCAAACTTGTTCTTCAAAATTTCAAGAACCAAACGAGGAGCTTCGCCGCTCCAACCATAAGAACCAAAAGCAGCTCCAATTTTTCCTTTTAAAACTATTTTTTTAACAGCAGCCTCCTCCAAAAGATTTTTTATGTTTAAAGGCATGTCATGATGGTACGTTGGAACTCCAAACGCTAAAGCGTCAAAACTGGTTAAAGCTTCAACAGCCATATAATAAGCTGTTTCCACATTCACTCCTTGAACTGTTCTAGCGCCTTCAGCCACAGCCTTAGCCATCTTCTCAGTATTCCCAGTTCGACTATAATAAAGAACAAGAAACTTAGCCATATACACCACACCCATTCATTAATAGTTGCATGCCTAATTAGAGATTTTGGCTTGCCGCCTGCTTTATTTCTTTTTTGAATTTTTCTGTTTCCATAAAAAAAGTTTGTATTGGTTTAGCATTAACTATGAGCCACCAGTTTTTGCGTTTCATTGATTCTTCGGGCTTTTGCCACTCGTTTATCATTTCAATTTTTATGTCGGGTAAAACTTCTCTAATAATTTGTTCAATTCTTTTTGCAAATGAATAAGAAAACTGACATGCGGAGCCATAAAGGATTACTGCTTTGTTCTTGTCTTCTTCTAACGGTTCATATTCCACTTTTGGAACGGGTTCATATGTGCCTTCGATTGGAAGGTATAGCATGCTTCCTTCTTTTGTTGGGAGGAACCCGTTTTTCTTGTAAAATTCTGGCATTGGAAGAAGCTCACCGGTGTTGAAAGCTTTGGCTAAGATGAATTTGCATGGTTTATTGCCGAGGCATGACTTCTTCATTTTAACATCTAAAATTACCTCTTGCAGCAGTTTTTTGCCTATACCAATTTTCTGCGCCTCTGATGTAGGATTGTAAATGCAGTTTATGACAAGAACTCCTTCCCGCCTAAACTCCTTGGCTACGTCAGCTTCTTCTGGATAATAGAGTATTTGGGCTACTGGTTTTCCATCGTAGTAAGCGATTTTTGCGCACGATCCATAACCGTTAAGCATTTCATGTAGCCATTGTCTTTTCAGCGCCATGCCCTGCTGATGGATTGGGTCGTTGAGCCTTTTGGAGATTTTCGATTCTCACTTTATCTTGCATTGAATTTTACCTTTAAGCCTTCTTGCCCATTTCCTTTATTATCTCATCCACAGTCATTATTTTTGCATTGTAAACATATTCTAAATATTTCAATCCTTGTTCATGGTCTTCTTGTGTGAATGATTCCACTCCGTCTTTTGCGATTATTATTTTGTATCCTCTGAAGAAGGCGTCTGCTGCCGTGTGCCTTACACATATGTGCGTGTGCAGTCCACCTAAAATGACTGTTTTGGCGCCTTCTCCGTTGTATAGGCTTCTAAGCAGCGGGTCCAAACCTGTCTCGTAGAAGCCGCTATATGTTCTTTTTTCGACGATGAAGTCCTCCTCTGTAGGCTTGAGTTCTGGAATGACTTCGGCTCCTTTTGTGCCTTTTATGGCGTGTTTTCCCCATTTTGCGACAACTTCAAAGTCTTCTGGATAATGGGCATCGTTGCTGTAGATGACTGGGATGTTATGCTTGCGGGCGGCTTCTATTAGCTTTTTAAGATTTGGAATTATGTGTTTGGCTCTTTCGCATTTTAAATCTCCAGTGACAAAATCGTTCAGCATATCAATTATTATTACAGCCTTCCTACTCAAGGGCGAAAGACACCTTCAGCAATTTCGATTATGCCTTACGTCATATTTAAGCTATTTATCTTGCACTCTCTAAAGTGTAAAAGCCATCCGTGAATTTTTCAGCCTTTCCCTTCTTCACTAAAACCGTGTCCTCTATGCGGATGCCTCCGAAATCAATAAGGTATATGCCCGGCTCAATTGTTACCACATTTCCAATTGTTAATTTATCCTTGCTTTCCATGTTAAGCGTTGGCGGTTCATGAATTTCTAAGCCTACACCGTGGCCTAATCCGTGGACGAAATATTCTCCATATCCAGCCTTTTCTATGACTTTTCTGGCGGTGTTGTCTATTTCTTTGGCTTTTGCCTTCGGCTTTACTGCTTGGAAGGCTTTTTCCTGAGCTTCTTTAACAACTTCATAAAGCTTAATTTGTTTATTTAAGGGTTTCCCAGCGACAATGGTTCTTGTCATGTCAGAACGGTAATACTTGTAAGTGGCTCCTATATCAACAACAACCAAATCCCCTTCACGTATCTCTTTATCTGTGCATCCGCCGTGAGGAAAGGCTGAACGAACGCCGGAAGCCACTATGGTATCAAAGGCTGTTCCCCAAGACCCCCTTTTTCGCATGGCATGTTCAATTTCCGCAGCAGCCTCATACTCTTTTATGCCAGGCTTAATCACTTCATAAGCAGCTTTCATGCCTTCGCTTGTTAGTTTTCCAGCCTTCCGCATAAGTTCAAGCTCTTCTTCATCCTTCACCTTACGCAGTTCCCAGACAAGGTCTCCTCTAACCTTTAGCTTTGTTTCGCCGCGCAATTCTTTTGCGAGTTTGCGGTAGTTCTCAACGTTTAATGTGTCTATGGCTAACTTTTTTATTTTGAAAGCCTTAGTCTGCTTTGCAATTTTTGCCAACAAATTTTCGTTGCGTTTCACCAATTCAACAGTGAAACCTTTAACTTCAGCTTTCGCCTGCTCATAATTAACATTGTAGACATATGCTTTGCCCTCACCAGATTTTGGTATCAACACGCATGCCAATCCAGGACAACTTGAAAAGTACAAAGTGTTAATTTCGTTTGTAATCAAAAACCCGTCAAACCCCTTTTGCTCAAAAGCCTTTTGTTTTAAAGCCTCTATCCTATTCATTTTTTCACCTTCTAGAAAGCAATCATAAATGACTGTTTAGTTTAAAATCTTTTGCAAAAAGAATTAAATTTCGGCGTTATCCACCGCTAACTATGGGAAGTAAAGCCACATGGTCCCCGTTTTTAAGTTTTGTTTTGATTCCGTTTAACTGGTTGAGCAGATAACCGTTCACTGTGATTACGTAGTTTGTCTTTACATCCTTGCCTTTAGGTTCGTAAAGAGCCTTTTGAAAGGGTTCACCATATCTTTCAGAAAGCCTAACCAATAAGTCTGCTATGGAAGAGTCTTCGCTAATTTCAACTTCCTCTTCCCGACCACTTTTAATAATATTTCTTATATGACCGAAGTATTCAACCTTAACTTTCAAGGCGAAACCCCAAAGGCTTCTATAATATCATGGCTCAAGTTCGTTATATAATTGTTTCACCCCTTTCTATCGCTAAATTAATATTGATTACACCACTAATGTTTCATGCCTTTAGGAAGTTTGTGAAAATGAAAGAGGAAGTTCCAGTTTCCGAAGGGTTAAGCCAGTTCCCAATTAGACCAGTTTATTTAGTTTCAACAGAGCATAAAGGCAAAAAGAACATTATAACCGTCGGCATGTTCGCCTTCTTCTCCGGAAAACCAACATTGGTTGGTGTGGGCATTGCTCCTACGAGATACTCATTTGAATTAATTCGCCAAAGTAAAGAGTACGTAGTTAACGCTGTTGACGAGAATCTTATTGAGGCTACGCGGATTTGTGGGGAAAAATCAGGGCGAGAAGTGGACAAATTTGAACTGGCGAAGCTTACTCCAGAAAAGGGAACCAAAGTAAATGCGCCCCTCATCAAAGAGAGTCCCGTTAGCATTGAATGTAAGGTTGTTAAAGAAGTTGAAATCGGCGACCACGTTTGGTTTATAGGCGAAGTGCTCGCTGCTCATGTTCGCAAAGGATACAAGTGGAGTGAGGGTTTACTGTTTAAGTGGATAGGTGAAGACGGCTTCTTTTACAAAGTGGGAAAAGAAATAGGCAAATACTAAACGCATTTTACTGAGAGATAACGCTTGGATTTTGAATATCCCAAAAATGTTCGTTTCATATGCAAGAAATGTGCCATATGCTGCGGCGACACCAAGGAAAAGGTTAGGTTCATTCTTCTCTTAAAGAAAGAGGCTGAACGCATAGCAAAGAAAACTCTAAAAGATATTGAGGAGTTCGCTGAAAAAGTTGAAGACACACAGCTTTACGTTTACCAGATGAGAAAAACTGCTGAAGGAAAATGTGTATTCCTTAAAGACGGTTTATGCTCAATTTACCAGATAAGACCGTTAATATGCAAATTCTATCCATTCCAACTTAACAATAAAAATGGCAGATTCGAATTCGCATACACAACTGAATGCCCAAACATTGGTAAAGGCCCAAAATTGAAAAAGAAGTTTTTTGAAAAGCTCCTTAGAGAATTCGTAAGAATTATGGAAGAGAACGCTTCTCATTGACAATTCTTTTATGTTTCTCAAACAGTCTAGTTTTAGGGTGTCTTCAATGTTGTTTGACAAGCAGACGCTGGAGGAGATTCGTAAAAGGAAAAAGGAATGGGAGAAAGAAACTGTATCAAAGAGTTTGGAAAAGCTTCCGGAAAAAGCTGAATTCTCAACAAGTTCTGACATTCCCATAAATAGGGTTTACACGCCAGTTGACATTGAAAAGCTTGACTATTTAGAAGATTTAGGTTTTCCAGGGGAATATCCCTTCACCCGCGGCGTTTATCCAACAATGTACCGTGCTAGATTATGGACTATGAGGCAATATGCAGGCTTCGGAACGGCTGAACAAACGAATCAACGCTTTAAATATCTGTTACAGCAGGGACAAAGGGGCTTAAGCGTGGCTTTTGACTTTCCAACACAAGTTGGTTATGACTGCGACCATCCCATGGCACGTGGCGAAGTTGGAAGGGCTGGCGTAAGTGTTAGCACTTTAAGGGATATGGAAATCGTCTTTGATGGAATTCCCTTAAAGGAAATCACGACCTCTATGACTATTAATGCTCCAGCAACAGTTTTGCTTGCCATGTATGTTGCTGTTGGACAAAAACAGGGTGCTGAACCATCTCAGTTGGGTGGAACAGTGCAGAATGACATTTTGAAGGAATATGCAGCCAGAGGCATGTACATTTTTCCACCTAAACCATCCATGAGGCTAGTAACAGACATATTCGAGTACTGCTCTCAACACATGCCACAATGGAACACTATAAGCATAAGCGGCTACCACATTCGCGAGGCTGGAGCAACAGCCGTTCAAGAAGTAGCCTTCACATTAGCAAACGCCATCGCCTACGTGCAAGCAGCCATCGACAGAGGTTTAGATTTGGACAAATTCGCAGGCAGATTATCCTTCTTCTTTGCGTCCCACAACAACTTCTTCGAAGAAATTGCCAAATTCAGAGCTGCAAGAAGGCTATGGGCTAAAATAATGCGGGAACGCTTCAAAGCAAAAAATCCAGCCTCATGGATGTTACGTTTCCACACTCAAACTTCTGGGGTTTCCCTCACAGCCCAACAACCATACAACAATATTGTGAGGGTTGCTCTTCAAGCTTTGGCTGCTGTTTTAGGTGGAACCCAATCTTTGCATACAAACTCTTTTGATGAAGCTTATGCCTTGCCAAGCGAACAAGCCGTCACAGTAGCGCTTAGAACTCAACAGATAATAGCTTACGAAAGCGGAGTAGCCGAAACCATAGACCCAATTGCAGGCTCATACTATGTGGAGTACTTGACAAGTCAGATAGAAGAGAAAGCAGCAAAATACATTGAACAAATTGACGAAATGGGAGGAGCCGTTGCCGCCATCGAAAAGGGTTTCATGCAACGAGAAATTGTAGAAAGCGCCTACCGCTTTCAAAGAGAAGTGGAAGCAAAAAAGCGCATAATTGTTGGAGTAAACGAGTTTATAACAGAGGAAGAGGTACCGATAAAAATTTTGCAGATAGACCCTGAAATAGAGAAAAAGCTTGTAGAACGCCTAAAACAGATAAAACAGCAGAGAAACCAAACAAAAGTTAAAGAAATGCTAGACAAATTACGCTTGGCTGCTGAAAAAGAAAATGCGAATCTCATGCCATTCATAATTCAAGCAGTAAAAGAATACGCCACCATAGGAGAAATCTGCGACACCTTGCGGGAGGTTTTCGGAGAATATAAGCCACCTTCCATCTTCTAAACAATAATAAATAGGGCTTCGCCTTCGCTTACCGAAGAACCCTCAGAAACAAGTATTTCCTGAACTGTGCCGCTTTTAGGAGCTGCAACTTCATTTTCCATTTTCATGGCTTCCAGAATACAAAGAACCTGTCCGGCTTTCACCTGTTCTCCCTTTTTGACTTTTATGGAAAGAATTTTTCCAGTCATGGGCGCAGCCACAGCACCTTCCACTGCTGGCTTGGGTTCCGCTGGTCTTTTTGCAGGCGCTACTGTAGTGGGTTCAAAAGTTGCTAATGCAAGTTTTCTCATTGACGTTTTTACTTCCGCCTTGAAAACTGCTTCTTCAACTTTAACCGAAAAAGGCTCTTCCCTCTTGAGTTCTGGCAAATTTACCTGATACTTTTTGCCATCGATATTTATGAAGAAACCTTTTTCTAATTCAAGCTTTTCAGTTTCTAACTCCACTTTTAAAGGCTTTCCGTCCACTTTGACTTCGAAAGTGTTCTCTCCAGTTTTTGTCAACTCGATTTTTCGTGGTTTGCCGTCAATAAAAACTTCGTAAACTGGCATTTTACACACCATATTCTGCTAAGCTTTTTCGTCCAGTCAAAACCCAAGCAGACATTGTGCCCCTTGCTCGTAGAGGTATTAGTGCTTTGGTTTTTCCCAAACTTTTAATGTAGGCGGCAACAGCCACAGAAACTGCGGCAACATCCTCCAGTTCTGCGATTTTGTCAGGTGAAATTTCAGTTTTGGCTTCTTCTTTTTTGGCTTTTCTTTTTTTAAAGAATTCTAAGGCCACTTGTGGAAAAAGCGCATATGTTATCTTATCCTCTTCACTTTCAATGTATGGTTTTACTTCTTCAGGTATTTTGTCAAGGGCGCTTTCTAATAGGTCTGCTGGACGGCAAGTTATTGGTTCCTCATCGCCTATTATCTTCTTTTTAACCTTAGGATTGATGGGGGCTGGCGGTTTTCCATACAAGCCCTTCACATAATCTTTTATCTCTTTTGGCACTATGCTGTAGCGTTTACCAGAAATAACATTAAAAACGGCTTGAATACCCACAAGCTGACTTGTAGGCGTTACTAATGGAGGATAACCCAACTCTTTTCTAACCCTCGGAACCTCTTCAAGAACCTCCTTAAGCCTATCAAGCGCTTTTTGTTCCCTCAATTGCTCGAGAAGGTTGGAGAACATTCCGCCTGGAATTTGATGTACAATAATGGATGGATCAACCTGTTCAGCTTTTTTGTCTATAAGCTTTAATGGGTCATAATATTTCTCTCGCAGTTCTCTGAAGTAAGATGCAATTTCGCTTAAAAGTTCCAAATCAAGTCCAGGATCGTATGGCGTTC
Source organism: Bathyarchaeia archaeon (assembly GCA_049969855.1). GTDB lineage: Archaea > Thermoproteota > Bathyarchaeia > Bathyarchaeales > Bathycorpusculaceae > JASEJA01. Next base: position 8,345 of record JBMFOB010000022.1, read on the forward strand.
CTTTTAAGGCGGCTACTATCGATTCTACTGGCGGCTGCGATGTACCCCAAGCAAAAGGTGAAAAGGCCGTGTCAATTATGTCCACTCCAGCTTCACATGCTCGAAGATATGTCATCATAACCATGCCGCTTGTGCTGTGACTGTGCAAGTGTACGGGTAGGCTTATCTCCTCTTTTAGCACTGTTATAAGCTCATAAGCTGGTTGTGGCGCAAGCATTCCAGCCATGTCTTTTATGCATATGGAATCACAATCAAGTTCAGCCAATTCTTTGGCAACTTTAACATAGTACTTTATTGTGTGGACTGGGCTTATAGTGTAGCATATTGTTCCCTGCGCATGCTTGCCAACTTTTTTAATAGTTTTTATTGCCACTTCCATGTTTCTTACATCGTTTAAAGCATCAAAAACTCGAAAGATGTCTATGCCATTTTCAGCCGCCTTCTCAACAAATTTTATGAGAACATCGTCTGGATAATTGCGATAGCCAACAATATTTTGTCCCCGCAAAAGCATCTGAAGCGGCGTCCTTTTTATGTGGCGCTTTAGCTGGCGTATTCTCTCCCAAGGGTCTTCGCCTAAATAGCGTATGCAAACGTCGAATGTGGCTCCTCCCCACATTTCCAAAGAGAAAAAGCCCACTTGGTCGATTTTTTCTGCTATGGGAAGCATGGCGTCAGTGCGCATTCTCGTAGCCATCAAAGACTGATGAGCGTCTCTAAATGTGGTGTCGGTGATTTTAACTGGTTTCGAAGCCATAAATTGCTTAGCCCCTCTAGTATTTTTAGAGTTTGAAAATGGTCAAGCAACTATTAATCTATAATGGTATGTTTCCGTGTTTTCTGGATGGTCTAGGCTCGCGTTTTGTGATTAGGCTTTCTAAGGCGCTGATAAGTTTTGGTCTTGTTTCTGCTGGTTCGATTACTTCGTCTATGTAGCCTTTCTGGGCTGCAACGTATGGGTTTGCAAATTTTTGGCGATACTCGCTTACAAGTTCCATTCGCTTTTGTTCTGGATTTTCTGCTTCGGCTATTTCCTTTCTGAATATTATGTTTATGGCGCCTTGAGGTCCCATCACGGCTATTTCGGCTGTTGGCCAAGCATAGTTTATGTCTGCGCCTGAATGTTTAGAGCCCATGACGTCGTATGCTCCGCCATAGGATTTGCGTAATATGGTGGTGATTTTTGGCACTGTTGCTTCGCAATAAGCGTATAAAAGTTTTGAACCATGCTTTATTATGCCGCCGTGCTCTTGCTCAAGACCGGGCAAGAAGCCTGGCACGTCTACGAATGTTATTATTGGAATGTTGAAGCAGTCGCAGAAACGTATGAATCGTCCTGCTTTCATGCTGCTGTTTATGTCTAGGGCTCCAGCATAATGCAATGGTTGATTCGCCACTATGCCAACCGTCTTGCCATTTAACCTTGCAAAGCCTATAACAATGTTCTGCGCCCACAAGGGCTGAATTTCAAAGAACTCGCCATTATCAACCACACGAGTAATAATCTCCTTAACATCATAAGGTTTGTCTGGATCGTCTGGAAGAATCCTCGCCAAATCTTCATCAGTGCGGTCTGGGTTATCTGTGGACTCTACTGCTGGCGGGTCTTCAAGATAATTGCTTGGCAGATAACTCAAAAGTTTCTTTATAATTTGAATGCAATGCTCTTCGTTTTGGGCTATGAAATGGGCTACGCCGCTGGTTGTGCTATGCACCATAGCGCCGCCTAATTCTTCAAAAGTAACCTCTTGTCCCAAAGCAGCTTTAACCACGTCTGGACCAGTGATAAACATGTGACTTGTCTTGTCAACCATGATTATGAAGTCGGTTAGTGCAGGCGAATAGACGGCTCCGCCAGCGCATGGTCCCATTATAGCGCTTATCTGTGGAATTACGCCTGAGCTTATGACGTTTCTGAAGAAAATGTCCCCATAACCAGCAAGGCTTGCCACACCTTCTTGTATGCGCGCTCCGCCACTGTCATTTAAGCCTATGACTGGCGCTCCAGCTTTTAGGGCTAAATCCATTATCTTGCAAACCTTTTTTGCAAACATCTCACCCAACGAACCGCCAAAAACAGTGAAGTCTTGGCTGAAAACGTAAACGAGTCTGCCGTCTATTGTGCCATAACCCGTAACAACGCCATCGCCAAGATATTTGCGTTCTGCCATGCCAAATTCTGTGCACTGATGAACCACAAAACGGTCAAGCTCATTGAAACTGCCTGGATCAAGCAACAATTCAATGCGCTCTCGAGCTGTCAATTTACCCTTAGCATGTTGTTCCTCAATGCGCTTTTGTCCACCGCCAAGTTTTGCTTGCTCATTTAATTCCCGTAAACGCTTAACCTTCTCATCAACACTAGGCTCTTTTGTAAAGACCATCGCTAATACCTCTTGCTTTTAGGTATGGCATCTCGGATATTTAGAATATACGGAAAAGGAAACCTAAGTTTTCCATTCATTTATTTTAAGAGAAATATCTCCAACAAAAAAACGTTTCACTGTTCCATCTTCAAGCCTAACAACCAATGCTCCCTTATTATTAACGTCTAAAGCTAAGCCACAGAATCTTTCCGTTTCACCAGCGACTTCCACTGTTTTACCAAGAAAATCTGCATACTTTTTCCATTCCTTCAGAACCCAAGTGAAACCTTCTTTCAAAAACTTTTCATAAAGACTATCCAACTTTTCAAGCAACAATTTAAGCAGTTCTTCCAGCTTAACTTTTTTGCCCAACTCGCTTTCAAGTGATGTTGCAACAGTCTTCAGCTCTTCTGGAAACTCTTTTTTAACATTAACATTTGCGTTTATGCCTACGCCTATTATTACATAGTTAACTTTTCCACCTTTTGTCCTCATCTCGCTTAGTATTCCGCAAACCTTTCGACCGTTCACCAAAACATCGTTTGGCCACTTAGTCTCCGCATGCAATCCATATTTTTCATGCAAAACCTCTACAACTGCTAAGCCAGCCACAAATATGAGACCAACAGATTCTTTTACGGTGACTTTTGGCCTTAAAATAACGGAAAAATAGAGTCCGCCTTTTGACGAAAACCATTGTCTATCAAGTCTTCCTCGTCCAGCGGTTTGAGTTTCTGCTATGACAATGGTTCCTTCAGAAGCCCCGTAATTAGCCATTTCCTTAGCTAAGTCGTTTGTGGAACCAACCTCATGTAAGAACAGTATTTTTTTGCCAAGCTTTTTGGTTTGAAGGTTTTCTTGAATCTTATCTATTTTCAACTATAATTCACTCTTCAAGAATGATATATGAAGGTATGTAAAAAACTATGTATGTTGAAGCGGCCAATAGAAACGGAATAACAAAACCTAAAGCTGCAATGAGAAAGCCGGATAAAGCCAAACTTGGTTTGCCAACATGCAAGCTAAACATTAACAAGCCCTGTTTACAGCCCCTATTGAGCCTTCCTTTGATTCAAACCATCACTTTCTACCAAAACGTGTTTAGAATGGTTGCTTTTTAAATCCGAATTACCTCATAACAAGCTCCAGAAGAACGCCTTTTGTGCTTTTTGGGTGAACAAAGGCAATTTTTGCGCCTTCAGCGCCAGCTCTAGGCTTATCGTCAACCAAAACCACGCCTTTACGCTTAAAATCCTCAAGCACAGCGTTAATGTTTTCAACTTTTACAGCGATATGGTGGATGCCTTCGCCTCGATTTTCAAGAAACTTTGCAACTGGACTGTCGCTGCCTAAGGGCTCTAAAAGCTCAATTCGGGTTTCGCCACCGCTGGAGAGAAAAGCAACTTTAACCTTCCTCTCACTTAAAACATGGATACCCTCAAGCTTAAAACCCAAAACATTCTTGTAAATGCCAATTGCCTCATCCAAATTTTTTACAGCAACACCAACATGGTCAATACCTGTAAGCATACATGCTTCACCTCTCACAGAGTTTTAAATGCCATGTTAAACACATTATAAAAAGTTTCTAAATATTTTGAATGAGAACTTGCTGTAAACTAAGATTTTCATAGCCGAATAGTGTTAGAAAACTATAAAGGGTAGGTCGCAAAATTTAGGTTCTCTCTAAAATGGGTGAACATGTTGGAGAAATATGTCCACGACATAATTATTATTGGAGCTGGCTTGGCTGGTCTTAGGGCTGCAATTGCAGCGGCTGAAGTTAGCAACAAACTTGACATAGCCGTAATATCAAAACTTCATCCACTCCGCTCACATTCTGTCTGTGCTCAAGGCGGAACGGCTGCAGTAATGCGGGAAAAAGATTCTTATGATTTGCATGCTTTCGACACCATTAAAGGCGCTGATTATTTAGCCGACCAAGATATTGTTGAATTTTTTGTGAGACGAGCACCAAGAGAGATAGTTTTAACAGAACATTGGGGATGCCCATGGAGCCGCACATCCGATGGAAAAATAGACCAACGCCCTTTTGGAGGCCACACTTATCCGAGGGCTTGTTTTGCGGCGGACATGACTGGTTTTCATGAAATGCACACATTGTATGGAAAAGCCTCCTCATATGACAACATTAAATTTTATGATGAATGGTTCGCCACATCTCTAATGGTTGAAGACAAAACAGCAGTTGGCTTAACAGCTATAGAATTGAAAACTGGCAAGATACATGCCTTCCAAGCAAAAGCCATTGTGATTGCAACTGGAGGTCACGAGCGCATATACGAATTCACAACTTTCTCTTACACAACCACTGGTGATGGGATGGCTATGGCTTACCGTGCTGGGGCTCCATTAATGGATATGGAATTTGTCCAATTTCACCCCACTGGTTTAGTACCATCTGGCGCATTAATAACTGAAGGAGCCCGAGGTGAAGGCGGATACTTAATTAACGCTCAAGGCGAACGTTTCATGAAACGTTACGCTCCAGAAAAAATGGAGTTAGCCCCCAGAGATGTGGTTTCAAGGGCTGAACAAACAGAAATTAACGAAGGCCGAGGACTGGAAGGACCTTATGGGTCTTACATAGCATTAGACCTGAGGCATTTAGGTGAGGAAAAAATAAACGAGAGATTGCCGCTTATTCGGGAAGTTGCCATAAAACTTAGCGGAGTAGACCCCGTCAAAGAGCCTATTCCAATAAGGCCGGCAGCCCACTATTCCATGGGTGGAATAAAGGCTAACATAAAAACTGAAACGCCAATTAAAGGGTTATACGCTGCTGGTGAATGCTCCTGTCTAAGCCTTCATGGAGCAAATAGGCTTGGCACAAACTCAACAGCAGAATGCCTTGTTTTTGGAGCAGTTGCTGGAGAAGAGGCTGCTAAACATGCCTTATCAAACAGCATAAAAGAACTATCCCATGAAAAAGTTCTAGCAGAGGAAAAGAGGGTTTTTGATGGAATTTTGGGCAGCGAAGGCGGCGAAAGGGTTTCAGTTATAAGAGATGAGATGAGGCGTATAATGAAAGAGAAAGTTTGGATATTCAGAAGAGGCGACCAACTTGAAAGCGCCTTGAAAGAGATAAGGGCGCTCAAAGAAAGGTTCAGACACATAAAGGTGCAAGACAAGGGCGGTCCGTTCAATACTGGTTTGGTGGATGCTTTGCAGCTTGACTTCATGCTGGAGCTTGCAGAAGTCACCATAGTGAGTGCACTTCCAAGGACCGAGTCCCGTGGAGCCCACTCAAGAATTGACTATCCGAAACGGGATGATGTAAACTGGTTAAAGCATACGCTGGCATACTACACAAAGGAAGGCCCAAGGCTTGAGTACATTCCTGTAACGATAACTAAGTGGCAGCCAGCAGCGAGAACGTATTAGGAGGTTGAATGCATGAACTCTAAAGTGGAGAAAATTGTTGAGTTTAGGATAAACCGTTTTGACCCTCAAAATAAAAGGCATTATGTATCCACGTATAAGGTGCCGATTCGTAAGGGAACAAGCATCCTTGAAGCCCTCCAGTATATTAGGGATAATCTTGATGAGACGCTTTCTTTTAGGCATTCTTGTAGGATGGGCATCTGCGGAAGCTGCGGAATTAACGTTAACGGGCAACCCATGCTGGCATGTTATACTCAAGTTCTTGACCTTGGAGTTGACACGTTAGAGTTGGCGCCTTTATCCAACATGCCAGTAATAAAAGACTTAATAGTTGACATTGAACCCTTCTTTGACACTTTTAAGAAAATTAAAAAGTTTCTAATAAAACCCGAAGCGGAACTTAACAAGCTTGTAGAATTCGTGCAGAATCCTTTAGACTTGAAGAAATATTGGGACCTTACGCTTTGCACGAAATGTTCAATTTGTTATTCCGCTTGTCCAGCAGCAATAGACCAGAAGTTCCTCGGGCCATCAACATTAACTGCTAACTATCGCTTCATAGCTGATTCTAGGGATGAAGGGTTGGATGAACGATTAAAGCCGATGGCAGACAACATCTGGCTTTGCACTTCATGCAATTCATGTACGCTGTTCTGTCCAAAACTTGTTAACTGTTCAAACGCCGTAATTGACGACCGCAGCCTCCTAGTTGAGTCTGGAGTTATACCGAGAACTGTTAAAGACGTTTTGGAAAGCGTAATCAAATATCATAACCCTATGGGAACCCATCAAAGCAAGAGAATGGACTGGAGTAAAGGCTTTAATATCAAGACGTTTCCTGATGTGGCGAAGGCTGATGTTTTGTTTTTTGTTTGCTGTTCAACAGCCTATGATATGAGAAATCAGGAAATGGCTGAAGCAATGGCTTCAATATTGGATAAAATGGGCATTAACTATGCAACTTTAGGCTCTGAAGAATGGTGCTGCGGAGACCACATTCTCAGATTAGGCGAGAAGGGATTATTCGAAGAGCTTGCTGAACACAACATTGAATTGTTCAAAAAGTTCAATGCAGAAAAAATTGTGGTCCTATCGCCTCACTGCTATAATACTTTCAAGAACGATAAGCCCTATAAGGATGCGGGACTTAACGTTCAACATTACACGCAGTTTTTGGCTGAAGCCATCGAAAAAGGCAAACTGAAAACTTCTAAAACCATAAAGAAAAAAGTCACATACCACGACCCATGCTTCCTCGGAAAACGCAACAACATATACGATGCACCCAGACAAATCTTGCAGTCTATAAACGGCTTAGAACTTGTGGAAATGAAAAGGACAAGACAAAACAGCTTCTGCTGCGGCGGAGGCGCCGGAAGAGTTTGGACTGAAGAGGCAGTCCCAGAAAAGAGACCAAGCGTGGAAAGGCTTAAAGAAGCATTGGCATTAGACGTTGAAGTCATAGCTACGGCTTGCCCATTCTGCGTGACAACGTTAGAAGATGCCGTGAAAGTTTTGGATGTGGAAGGCAAGATAGTGGTGAAAGACATATTAGAACTCTTGAAAGATGCTGTGTAAATAAACCATTAAATTAATATAACCTACTTCACACCTTATACTTTTCTTAAGTTAAGCTTGGAGGAAAAATCTTGTACGGATATGCTGGAAGAGTACTCCACATAGACCTAACAACAGGAAAAACCCATGTTGAACCATTAAATGAAGACTATGCCAAAAAATACATTGGCGGCATAGGCTTAGGAATGCGCCTCTGGCTTGACCACTCAAAAGCTGGAGTTGAACCCTTCAGTCCAGAAAACCCACTAATACTAACAACAGGACCAATTTCGGGTACGGTTTGGCCAACAGGCGGGAACGGCCACGCTTTCGTTTCAAAGTCGCCGCAAAGCTACGGAGTTGGGGAAGCAAAATCCCACGGCTCCTTTGGTACAGAACTGAAGAGGGCGGGATATGACGCCGTAATTTTTAAGGGCAAATCAGAAAAACCCGTTTACGTTTGGATTGACGACGACTCAGTGCAACTTTTAGACGCTTCACATTTGATGGGCAAATCTCCAGCAGAAACAGAAGACACCATAAAAGAAGAGTTAGGCGACTATTACATCCGCGTGGCAGCCATTGGTCCAGCAGGCGAAAAACTCGTCAGAATCGCTTGTATAATCAATGAAAAAACAAGGGCTGCTGGAAGAACAGGAATGGGCGCCGTCATGGGTTCAAAAAATCTTAAGGCAATTGCTGTTCGCGGAACACATGATGTTGCTGTGGCGAAACCTGATGAATTCATGGAGTTTGTTAAGGAATTTCATGAAAGAATGAAGGGGCCAGCCACACAAAAATACAGAACCTTAGGCACGCCGGAAAACGTTTTAGTCCACAATGCTTTGCACTGCATGCCTACAAGAAACTATAACAACGCACATTTTGAAGCAGCAGAAAGAGTAAGCGGAGAAACCTTGAATGAAAGATTCGTTGCCAAAATCATAGGATGCAGCTCCTGCGCTATGCGATGTGAACACATTGCTGTTGTTCCCGAAGGACCATACAAAGGTGCAATGGCTCGGGTTGAATATGAACCGTTATGGGCTTTGGCACCCTACTGTGGAATAGACCGCCTTGACGCTGTAATTAAGGGAATAGAACTTTGCAATCATTATGGGATAGACGCTATAGGCGCTGGCGTTATAGTCGGCTTTGCCATGGACTGTTACGAAAATGGAATCTTAACACTGGAAGACCTTGATGGAATAGACGCCAGATTCGGCAATCATGAAGCCCTAGTCAAACTTATAGAAAAAATGGGCAAACGTGAAGGGATAGGAGACATCCTTTCAGAAGGAGTGAAAATCGCCGCTGAAAAAATTGGAAAAGGAGCAGAAAAACTGGCACAACACATCAAAGGAGTAGAGGTTACCGGCTACGACCTCCGATCCCTAAAAACAGCTGCTTTAGGCTTTGCCGTTTCCTTCCGTGGAGCAGACCACAACAGACATGGAGCCTACGCCTTCGACGTGAAAGGAAAAGTCAACCGCTTAGTTGCTGAGAAGGGTAGAGGAAGAATGGTTAAAGACATCGAGGACATATACACCATTATCGACTCCCTAATAATTTGCAAATTCTCAAGGGGAACATACTACAAAGAAGCTGAAGATTTGGCTAAACTTTACTCGTTAGTTACTGGATTTGAAACTACGCCAGAGGAGATTAGACGAAGCGGTGAGAGAATAAACAACGTCGCCAGATTATTCAATGTCAGAGAAGGACTCGGCAGAAAAGATGACACATTACCCTACAAGGTTATGCACCAGCCAATTCAGGACGAGGGACCGTCAAAAGGAGCTTATGTTTCACAAGAAGAACTTGACCTGTTATTGGATGATTATTATATGGCTCGTGGATGGAATAGGGAAGGTGTGCCAACAATAGAGAAGCTGAAAGAACTGGGTATGGACGACCTCATTTACATTGTTGAAGAGAAAACGAAAAAGACGGAGGAATAAATGATGGTTAAAGTTCATGAAAGAAAATTTGTAACAGCCGACCCTGAAAAATGCGTTGGATGCCAAGTTTGCGAGTACATATGCTCATTTGAGAAAGAAAAAGTTTTCAACCCATTAAAATCAAGAATAAGAGTTGTGCGACTAAACCCGCTGGTAAACGTTTCCATCGCCTGCAGACTCTGCGAAGACCCACCATGTGTCGCAGCATGCCCAAGAGATGCATTAACGCAGTCTGAGGAAACAGGCATAATAATGGTTGACGAAGATAAGTGCAATGGTTGCGGATGGTGCATCGAAGCATGCGATTATGGGGCAATCATGATACATCCAGATAGGAAAGTCGTTTTTGTCTGTGACTTGTGCAAAGATAAGGGTGAACCTCAATGCGTCAAATGGTGTCCAGAAGAAGCCTTAGACTTAGTTACAAGCGATGTCTTAGCCCAGAAGGCAAGAATTGCCGCCACAAAGAAACTTTTCAAAGAAGCCCTAAAGGCAACTCCAATAACTTCATAATCTTCCTTTTTCTAATTAATTTGCTTCAGAATTTGAATTAAAAGTTTGGCAATTTCTGCCGCTACCTTTGCAAGCTCAAGCGTTAATCCTTCTCCAAAATCAGCACTTTTTGGTTCTATGAGCAATAAGGCAATTTTGGCTCCCGTTGTCTTTGTCAAGTATTCACAAAATATTCGCAATGGAAGCATATGCGTAGAAAACGCAGGAAAACTTTTCAACTGTTCCGTTTGTACAAGCTTTGCATCGCTTGGTTTCAAACCTAAAAGTGCAGCATCTATTAGGAGAATATGCGTAGGGTTGAAATCTGTAATTTGTTGAATAAAACTTTCCGGAACGGTTTCACATTCTATTAGGTAAACTTTTTCAGAAACTCTTCCACGCAAATTTTGAACAATTTGGACCCCTACAAAATCGTCCATGCGAATAGGGTTTCCAATGCCAGCCACAACCACTCGCTTAGCATGAGAAAACCAAGTCTTCAATTCCTTTTCAAGACTGTATTTTTCGCTAGACACTGAAACTACCACGAAACAAATCAATCATTAAAGAAAAGGAAAAGGTTTTACCTTTGCACCGTTTTTAGAAGTTTCTTTTCCCTATTATAAATTTCAATGGTTAGTGGCATTTGTCCAACCGCAAAATGCGTGGCACATCCAAAGCATGGATCGTAAGCCCTAAAAGCCATCTCAACCATATTCAATATTCCCTGGTCAACTTTATCGCCATGAATTAAGCCTTTAGCAGCATTCCGAATAGACATGTTTATGGATGGACTGTTGTTGACGGTCGCCACTATAAGGTTAACGTCTTTTATCAGCGCATTCTCATCCAAAACATAATGATGAATTAGGGTTCCCCTAGCCGCTTCAACAACCCCTATACCCTCTCCTGGTTCGCCGGGCTTGTTGCGGACATCTTTGCTTGTTATTTCAGGGTCTCTGCTTAATTCCAAAGCTCTTTCAGATGCATAAAGCAGTTCTATAAGTCTAGCCCAATGATAAGCAAGCGTTGAGTGGACTGGTTTTCCGCCAAGTGTTTTGTACATAAACTCATATTCTTCTTGCGCTAGTGGCGTAGCCATGCCATCTGCAGCGTTAAATCTTCCAATGGGTCCAACACGATAGGCTCCGCTTTCTGGTCCATCGATAAAGCCTTTCCAGCCTATTTTCTTTAGGTATGGGAATTTGACGTAGGTCCATTCTTCAACATGCTCTGCAATGTAGTCGAGATAGTTTTTTGCTTCGAATTTCACGAATTCCTTGCCGTTTGGGTCGACTACCCTAATTTTGCCGTCGTAAAAGTTCGCTTTGTTGTTTTCATCAACCAATCCCATATAGTAAGTCTTCAATGTATAGGCATCGCTTTTGATTAAGTCAACATACTTGCTGTTTCCAAGCACAATGTCACGGAAAAGCTTCAGCGAAAACTTTGCAAAATTCACAGAAGAAGAAGCCATATTCTCAATTTCTTTTCTATCCTCTTCGCTTAATGGCTTGGAGATTCCGCCTGGTAATCCGCAGACTGGATGCGTGGCTTTTCCGCCAATTATCTCCGTTATTCTTTGTCCATAAGCCCTATGCTTTATGACCTCTTTGCCAATGTCTAATCCAGCCTTTTCAATGACGCCTATAATATTCCTTTTTTCAGGCGGAGCGTCTGGTCCAACTATAAAGTCTGGTCCGCCCAAATAGTAAAAGTGCAGCGTGTGATCGTAAATGAAGTAGCCGCAGTACATAAGTTCCCTAAGCTTTTTGGCTGCAGATGGTGGTTCAACATTGAATGCTGCATCTAAGGTTTTTGTTCCAGCCATGTGATGGGCTACTGGGCAAACACCGCATATCCTGCTTGTCAAAAGCGGCATGTCTTCAGCTTTTCTTCCAACGCAGAACCTTTCGAAGCCCCTAAGCTCTGGAATTTGCATGTAAGCATTTTCAACTTCCCCTTCGTCATTTAGGAATATGGCTATTTTCCCATGGCCTTCAAGTCTTGTTATTGGGTCGATAACAACTTTTTTCATTTTATCACTTTTCTCCTAAGAATTGATGCAGGTAAAGCATACATGTAAAAAGTGCCAATAGGGTCCTTTATTTGGCTAATTAATTTTTCAACTTCCTCTTCAGTGTACTTGTCCTTCTCTTCCTCCAACCCCAATATGGAAGCTAAGGCGCTTATCATCGCCGCCCCTTGTTCCGGCGAGTTTGGACATGGTCCACCGCATCCTGTGCAGGGCATATCAGCCTTTAGGCATCTTGCACCGCATCCGCCTCTTGTGGCTGGTCCCATGCAGATTATCCCCTGTTCAAGCAAGCATCTTTCCGGGTCTGGTGCCTTTTCATAAACCCGATATATCTTAGAGATTTTCTTGTTTTCTTTCTTTCTTGGGCATTCATCACAAACCGATTTAAGTGGCGCTAGAACAGAGCCTTTAGGCGGCAATTCGCCCTTTGCTATAACGTCTAACGCATATAGTGTGCGTTCAACGGCTGGTGGACAGCCAGGGACGTAATAGTCCACGTCCACTGTTTGGTCAAGTGTTCTAACTGTATCGTAAAATTCTGGAATGTCTAATTCGCCTTCCTTAACAGTTACTTTTGGTT
>JBMFOB010000023.1:0-20619 GCA_049969855.1 Bathyarchaeia archaeon
GTTCCATATTTCTTAGCAGCTATAACCAGCAAAGCCAAAACAATAGCGGTTACGCAAGTGTCCGTGGAAAAAGCAAGCACAAGAAATGTTTCGCCTAAAGCCCTATTCAAAGAGGACGCCAATAAAACAAAATTCATCGAAGCCGCCACAGCAATAATTTCAATGGAAATTAACACTTTCACAAGATGACGCTTGGTTAATAAGCCGTAAATGCCAACAGCAAGCAAAATAACCGACAAAATCATGTAATCCATCAGCTCTCACCCTCCCTTCGTTCATAAAGGACTATGGCAATGCCTAAAGCAACAGTCATTATAACCAAACCCTGCAGTATCACATCTATGGCTCTCAAATTCCAAAGTGCTTCCGCAAAAGAAAAACTAGAAGAAATATTAGCCGGCGTAACCGCAACAGACAAGAAAATCGAAGGAAGAGACAAAACAACCGCAAGCAAGACAACAGGAAAAATTTTCTTTAAAGACTTTTCCTTTTCTGGTTTCTCGCTCAGCATTTCGCCAGCCAAAAAGAGAACAGCCAAAGTTCCAGCGCTAACAGCTAACTGAAAAACAGCCACAAAAACGGCATCACTTAAGGCATACAAAACAGCCATCAAAACAAGCATGCAAGCCAAAGAAGCAACAGAATAAACTGCCTCATCAAGGTAAATTGCCAAACAAGCCGAAGCAACCAAACCAACAGCAATCAACTCAACAATCATATCATTTGCTCCCCTCACTCGTATGATTTGCCTTAGGCTTTACAACCAAATCCGATTTATTTGTTGCTGCCAACTCAAAAATCTCCGAACTTTTAATCGCATTTCTAGGACAACTTTCAGCACACTGATAACAAAATATGCAGCGGTCCAAATGGAAAAGCGGTCTTAACTTTCCATCAACCTCAACCATCTCAATCGCCTTCGCAGGACAATCCCTAGAACACAAGCCACAACTAATGCAAATACTTATATCAAACACTTGTCTGCCGCGAAAGCCTTCGGGAACATGCGGCTTCTCTTCTGGATATTTGCGGGTTGCAGGCTTCTTAAAAAGGTGAACAAACACTTCCTTCAAAATCGGCGATAACTTAGCCATTTCACACTCACCTCAACGGACTAAGCCACAAGCCAACACCAACAGCCGTAGCAAGAGAAAGCAAAGATAAAGGCAGAAGCACCTTCCAGTTAACAACTAAAACTTGGTCAATTCGCAATCTCGCAAAGACGCATGTCAAGTACTCAGTAAGCACGACAACAACGAGAAGTTTAAGCACAAACCAAAAAGTATACCACAAGGCTGATGGACCGTAAAAAACGGGGCCATAAGGTCCACCTAAGAAAAGCTCCACAGCAATAGCCGCTCCAAGCACTATTTGCACATCCTTAGCAAGCTTAAGGAAAGCCAGCCTTCTACCAGTATACTCCGTTTCATACCCACCCACAATTTCAGTTTCAGCATGCGGAACATCAAAGGGGTCTTTCTCCAACTCCGCCTGAAGCGTGATCACAAAAAGCGCAAAAACCCATGGGATCACAAACGCAAATGGAAAATACTGGCTAGCGGCTACGGCTGAGATGCTAAGGCTTTTAGCCAAAAAGGCAGGAGCCAAAGCAAGAACGAAAAGTGGAATATCATAGCCCAAAAACTGCGTCAAAACTCGTGCGGCACCAGTCGCACTGAAAGGATTAATCGAAGACCACCCAGAAAGGAAAAGAAAGAAGTTAGCAATTGAAACTAACGTTAGAACAAGAACAAGGTCGCCTTCAAAGTTTGAATTAAAAATAATGTTTGCTCCATCAATTGGCAAGAAGATAAATGCGAAGACAAAAATCGAGAAAGAGAGAATTGGAGCGAACTTGAAAACGAAATCTTTCACGTTAAACGGAACAATGTCCTCCTTAGTTAACAGTTTGACAAAGTCAGCAAACGGCTGAAAAACACCAGATGGACCAGTATATGTGGGTCCCATCCTATTCTGCATCCGAGCCTCAATTTTTCTTTCAACCCAATCGCAAAACATCGTGAAAAATAGAATGAAAGTGAACCCTGGAAAAACCAACACACGAAACAGAAACCATAAATCAAAACTCATTCTGCATTCTCCTATCTATCTGTGCATGAAAAGCATGGGTCAAGACTGACGAAACTTGCTGGCACATCTGCAATATTACCACCTTCAGCAATCTTAACAAAAGATGGAATATTAGCAAAAGTTGGAGTGCGCACCTTAACACGCTCCGGAAAAGCCGTTCCATTACTCTTTACATAATAAAATAGTTCGCCCCTAGGCGCCTCAACACGCCCGATAGCCTCGCCTGCTGGCACAATTCTTGGAACCCTAATTCTGTAAGGTCCACTTGGCAAATGTTCTAGGGCATATTGTATTATGTTAATGCCTTCGACAATCTCATCTAAACGAACCATAAGTCTAGCCCAAGAGTCACCCTCATCATAAGTGATAACTTTAAAGGGTATTTCGTTATAAGCTGCGTATGGCTCATCCCTTCTAACATCCATATTCACACCAGAACCTCGAGCCACAGGACCAACAACACACAATTTCAACGCTTCCTGTTTGCTCAGAACTCCAACATTCCTTGTTCGCATTTTCAATGTTGCATCACCCTCAAAGATACTTTTGTAAAAACTTAGCCTTTCCCTCAAGTTTGCCAATTCCACCTTAATTTTCGGCACATCCTCCTCCTTCAAATCCCTCCTCACACCACCTATGGTAATAAAAGATGCGACAACACGGTTACCAGTGAGCGTCTCCACAATATCCATTATTGGTTCTCTGTCTCGCCACATGTAATGAAACAAGGTTTCATATCCAATTTCAAGTCCAGCATGACCCAAAAGAAGCATGTGACTATGAATCCTATTCAACTCCAAAATTATCGTACGCAAATACCTAGCCCTAGGCGGCACATTCACTCCCATTATCGCTTCAACAGTCTGACAGAAACAAGCAGCATGACAAGCATTACAAATACCGCATATTCTCTCAACCAAGTAAATATCCTGCAAATAAGTGCGACTTTCCGCAGCCTTCTCAATCCCCCTATGAACATAACCAATTCTAGGCTCAACAGCCCTAACAATTTCCCCATCAACTTTTAAGGAAAACTTTTCAGGCTCTATCAAGGCAGGATGCTGAGGCCCCAACACAATATTTACTAGTCTTTCACCGTTGGAAACGTGCGCATCATCTTTTGAAGCCTCAGAATTCTCTTTTTTGCTCTGAAAATTTGCCGCCGTAACATCCTTTCTCAACGGAAAAACGTTTTCCGGCCAATCTTCTGGAAGAATAAGCCTCTTCGGGTTTGGATGTCCCTCAAATGTTACGCCTAAAAGGTCAGATACTTCCCTTTCATGGAAATTCGCTCCAGAAATTAGGTCGGTTATGCTTTCAATTTTTGCATTTTCCTTTGGCACATTGACTCCGATGGTAATTATCGTGCCGTAAGTGCGGATGTGATACATTAACTCAATCGTTTCGCCAAGGTCAACGCCCGTAATTGCAGAAACACCTGCATTTTCATCTTGTTGGAGCAGGACTTTTACAGCATCTCTGTGGGCTCCAACTTTAACTTGAACACATGTTTTTTCGGGATGCAGAGTTTTAATTTGGAGTATCCTATCCCCAAGCACATCCCTTAAGGTTTTCAAAATCTCGTCAATGTTTATCGACATGCCTTGCCTCCTTAATTGAATTAAGCAGTTTTACAACACCGTCAATTATCGCCTCCGGCTTCGGTGGACAGCCTGGAATGTAGACATTGACTGGAATGACTTTATCGACTCCGCCAACAACATTATAGTTTCCTTCAAACACTCCGCCTGAACAAGCACATGCGCCTATAGCAACAACAAATTTCGGCTCAGGCATCTGCTCATAAATGCGTTTCAACCTCTCAGCACACTGGCGAGTGACAACACCAGTTGTTAATAAAACATCAGCGTGTCTTGGCGAAGGCTCAAGTAATATTCCAAAGCGTTCAACATCATACCTAGGCGTTAAAAGTGCAACAACCTCAATATCGCAAGCGTTACATGCTCCAGAATTGAAATGAAGAACCCAGGGCGATTTCAGCCTCGCCCACTTTGAAAGGCTAGCAAAATCCGTTAACGGTCGCCTCCATCCAAAAGCAGCAAGCCAGACATAAAAACGATGAATAAGTAAAGTATGAAAAATAAAACATTCGCTACGTTAAGCGCCGTTGATGCAAAAGCCACTAACAACACTGAGGAATCCAGAATTACAAAGTATATGAGATACCTATAATGAGAAATGCTAATTTTTAATTTACCAAAATTCGCTTTCTCACCACAAGCATAAGAGGATTTGCCATACCCGTTACGCACAGACTTAGCTGACAACAAACGCCCAAGCAAATAAACTATACACGACAAAGCCAAAATCAAGGCAAAAGCGACCGTTAACTCAATAACCGTATGCTTGCCTCCTTTATAACCGCAATATTATGCTTCATCCTTTGCGCTTTAAACACCTTCCCTAATCAAGTATCTTCAGATGTCATAACACATTTTTTCATTTCACTCATGAAAACAAACAGCAAGATTTAAATTTTATCAACAACTCCCACTAATTCACACATAAATTTCTTTCGGCGCCTTCTCTTATACTCCTTAGTTATAGTTAGCTTCAAGAAAATTTACTGGTAAATTTGTGCGTAAATCCCACTCAGCACTAAAAATAAAGCCTTATACTGGCGTACTTTGGCTAAATAAACCATATTTTAGGTTTATTGTCCTAAAATTTGAATGCTAATTTACTGTTAAAACTTTTGCCGTCAAGTTTAACTAGAATTATGAAATATTTTTAATAGTGTGAGCTTGCAAGGGGTACGCTTGTGTTTGATCGAGAATATCTGTTTAAGGCTGAAATTGTGCGCTTGATCCTTATGAAGCAGACTGATAAGGCTTTGAATGCGCTTAGCCATTATTATGGTGTTGCTGTTCCGTTCTTGAAAGTTGGAATGCCGAAGGGGCATAGCGGTAAAGTTGGGTGTTATGTCTCCAAAACTAAGACTATCCATGTTATGAACCATGAAAAACTTGAAGACCCCTTCGTGATTCTTCACGAGTTTTATCATCATCTTCGAACCCAAGATGGAAAGCATAAAGGCACAGAGAAGTATGCTAACAAGTTTGCACAAGAATTTATCGAAGCCTTCCAAAATTTCCATAAGCTTCATTGACCTTTTCGTAAGGCTTCAAACTTGTCGTTCTGCTATACTTAGAGAACGATTTAATATTATCTGGGCACCCGTATTTTGTATATTGTGAGTGGTTATTGTGCCAGTGAGTCGCCGTACTGTGAAATGTCGGATGCTTGGAGTATCTCTCTTCTTTTCACTATTTCTTTAAAGTCCACGTAACCTCCGCCTACGATTTTCAGTTTTGCCTCGACTTTCTTGTTTTTAATTTCTATGATGTTGTAGGAGTTGCAGAAGAAGCCTCTAAGTTTCTCGCATGATATGCTTCCTGCATGAACCACGAGCATGTCTTCGATTCTCCATCTCCATGGTCTGTGGCGGTGTCCGCAGAGAACTAGGTTCGCCTTTGATTTTACGAGACTTCTTAGGACATCGCCTGCGTCCACAATTGTTATTTGGTCTGCGCCTGTATCTGGGACTGGAATTATGTGGTGGTGGAGGGCTACTATTTTGACTTTGTCTTTGTATTTTTCGAGAGTTTTTTCAAGCCAAAGGTTTTGTCTATGGCCTACTTCGCCGTCGTCTCTGTCTGGTCTGGCTGAGCTGAGAACCAGTATAACGGCATCGTTGACTTCTGTTACTTGTGTGAATGGAAAAAACTCTTTAAAGAGTAAATAGCCAGTGGAACGATAGTCATGGTTTCCACTTACGTAAATTATTTTTTCTGCTTTCAGTTTTTTCAATTCTTTAACCGCTGTTTCAAACTCTGATATTAAACCGTTTTCTGTTAAATCTCCGCAAACCAGAACCACATCTGGAGATAATTCGTTAATTTCTTTAATACCCGCTCTTAGAGTGTCTCTGCGAAGCATTGGACCGCAGTGAACGTCTGATATTTGAGCGATTAGCATTTTATTTCATTCTCTGCTTGCAAGTATAACAATGTAATCTGCCGTGTCAGCACACATATCAGCCGCATGCTCAATGAACTCGACTAAATCGTCGAATATTACCATGGCGCCACAATTGATTTTGTCTGAAAACTTGGTGAACAAAGCTTTCGTTTTCAAATATTCCTCATCAATTTCATGTTCAATTTCTTCCACTTTTTTGGCGCCTTGCATGGCTGCTGCAGCATCTACAGTTATTTTTTCAAGGCTTCCTCTTAATGCGTGAGCGCAGTCCACCAATGTTGAGGTCATGTGAACTGTGCTATCCCACAATTCCTTGGGAACATGGGCATCTTCAAGCATTTTTATACATCTCGCCACATCCTTCACATGATCTGCAAGAGTGTCAAGTCTCTTTACAAGGTGCATTAAGTCCTCACGGTATTCTGCAAATAAGGCTGCACCCTTTGATAATTCTTTGAAAACTTCTGTTCGTAGGCTGTCAACTTCTTTTTCCACTTCAAAGAGGTTTTCGACGTTTTGGAGTGCTTCCTTCTTTTTTCCCTCTGACATACTTTTTATTGCTTGATATAGCAGTGTTACTGTGTCTAAGGCTTTGGTTATTTGTTCTTGAGCCAAGTCTAAAGCTTTTGTTCTTCTGCGTCTTTCAAACCATGCGTAACTTCTTTTTTCCAAATTTGCATCCCTTTTTAAACTGTTATTTCATTAGTCTACTTATAACCCTTCTCCAAATTCACTTTTTCAAAGAAGATGATGATTCTGACACCCAGTGAGCAGTTGTTTTTCCCTTTTTATCTATGATGTATTCTTTCTTGAAGATTGGTGCTTCTTTCTTGTATCTTTCAACAGCCTCTTCTAAAACTGGAAAAACGTTTTTGCGGTGGGAACCAGCAACTATGACGTAGACTATTTCTTCGCCAACATTAAAGCTGCCGAGTAAATGGTGAATTTGAACGTTTACTATGCCATCTCTCTGCTCTAAATCTCGGCAAATTTTGGCTAAAATCTCATTTGCCTTCTCTTCATAAGCTTCCAACTCCAACTTCTGAACCCTTTCTTTCTTTAACGTTTCTCCACGGACTACTCCAATAAACAAGGCAATTGCTCCAGCCTCTTCAAAATTGGGCAAACTTTTGACACCTTTTATAGCCTCTGAAAGTGAGAATTTTCCTTTCTCATGAACTCCAGCGACAGTTTTCATGGCAGTCACCATGATAAAATTGTTTTAGTTTTCTATTAAGTGTTAATATGGCCTCTTTATTAGTATGGTGCCGAGGTTGTTAAGAAGGCGGTAATAGGCTTTTGTTTTTTCGTGGGCCAATTGCATTGAGATTTTGGAAAATTCTATTGTGTCGTTTGGTTTTGCTTGTCCAAGCATGGAAACATCCGGCGTAATTGCTACGGCAATTTTTGGATAACCGCCTGTTGTTTGGGCGTCCAGCATTATCAGTATTGGTTTTCCATTTTTTGGAACTTGGATTGCGCCGGGCAAGAGAGCATCTGAAACAATGTCTGCTTTTGCTTTATGCTCTATGGGTGGTCCTTCTAGTCTGTATCCCATGCGGTCTGCTTCTGGTGTAACTTTGTATTGGTTTGATAGGAATGTTGTTATTCCATTTTCGGTGAACATGTCAGCTTGCGGTCCCAGTACCACATGAACAGTAAATTTGCCCGTGTATTGCGGTATCAACTCTCTTGGCATTGTGTATTCTGTTTTAAGCGGTGAAGTGGCGAATCCTTCAATTATGTCTCCAGTTTTCAACTGTCTGCCGTTTATGCCGCCAAATCCTCCGCGCACATATGTTGATCTGCTTCCAAGCACCAACGGCGTTTTTATCCCTCCTTTTATGGAGAGGTAGGCTCGGCATCCGCTTTTCATTTTGCCAAAGGAGATTATGTCACCTTCTTTTGCTGGTAACGTTTGCCACATGGGAACATTTTCGCCACTGATTTTTGGTTCTGCGTCTCCGCCTGTTACCGCAATATAAGTTTTTGTTAAGGCTTTAAGTTCTGGACCTATTAGGGTTATTTCCAAACAAGCGTCGTTTGGGTTGTTTTCAACCAAGAGGTTTGCTGCAATTAATGCGAAGGTGTCCATGGCGCCGGAGATTGGCACGCCATATTTTAGATAGCCAAATCTTCCCATGTCTTGAACAGTTGTGAATAATCCTGGCTTTAAAACTTGGAAAACTTGCATTTACTCCTCCTCAGAAATGGGTTTCCATTCGCCTTTCAAAATTGCTTCTTCGATTGTTTTGAATTTGCTTTCAGAAATTGGTTTAAACTTCACAGTGTCGCTTGGTCTTAAAAGTGTGGGCGGATGCTGGAGGGGATTAAATAGTTTAAGTGGTGTTCTGCCTATTATTCGCCATCCGCCTGGCGCCTCGCAAGGGTAAATTCCTGTTTGTTTTTCTGCAATGCCAACGGAACCCGCTGGAACTTTTAGTCTTGGAGTTTCAAGGCGTGGTGTTGCAATTTCGTCTGGAACTTCTCCTAAATATGGGAAACCAGCGACGAATCCTATCATGTAAACTCTATATTCCCTTTCAGAATGCAACCTTACAACAGTTTCTTCTGTTATTCCATGATATTTGGCGACAAAACCTAAGTCTGGTCCATACTCTCCGCCATAAACCACTGGAACAACTATTCTTCTTCCTTCAGTTTCGACTGCCAACTTGTTAAGGTTCTTTTCAATGTCTTTGATTTGAAAGACCAGTTGCTCATAGGTTGTTTTTAATGGGTTGTAACGGATGAGTAAAGACCGATATGTTGGAACTGTTTCTTCAACTCCAATGATGTTGGCTTTTGAAACGGCTTGATTTAAGGCTATAACTTTTTGATTCGCTTCAAGACTTATTTCGTAGCCAAATTCGATGACTAAGGCGCTGTCGCCGAAAGGCAAGTAACTGGCAGATTCGTAAATTTTCGCTTGCATTGTTAAGCCTTTAAATAAAGTTGCCAACAGACGTAACTTCGATTCCAGACTTAACCAGTTCCTTCTTCAAAACCTCTGTCAATTTTATTGCTGTTGGTGTGTCGCCGTGCACGCAAATAGTATGCACTTTGTCTAAGGTTACAGTTTCACCGTTGGCAGCCGAAACCTTCCCTTCCCTTATTACTTTCAAGGTTCTTTCGAGAACTGTGAATGGGTTTGTGATGATTGAGTTTGGTTGTTTTCTAGAGACGAGGGTTCCATCAGTGTTGTAGGCTCTGTCCGCAAAAAATTCGTATGCCACACGCAATCCTGCTTTGGTGGCTGTTTTGGCTAAGGCTGATTTTGGGGGTGCAAAAATTATGAGGCCTTCGTCTAAAGCCTTAACTGCGTCTACTATTCCTCTGCTTGTTTCCACGTCTTTCACCGCAGTATTGTACAAGGCTCCATGGGGCTTTACGTGTTGAAGATTTAAACCAGCTATTTTTGCGAATCCTTGAAGAGCGCTCACCTGATAAATTGTGTAATTTTTAATTTCTTCTAAGGTTAGACGCATTTCTCTTCTTCCAAAGCCGAGGAGGTCTGGATAGCTTGGATGAGCGCCAATAGCAACGCCATGTTTTTTTGCTAAGTTGATGGTGTGTGCCATTGTTATTGGGTCGCCTGCATGGAATCCGCATGCTATGTTTGCTGATGTTATGTGTGGCATTATTTTTTCGTCGTTTCCTATTTTGAAGGCTCCGTAGCTTTCGCCTAAATCACAGTTTATGTCTATTTTTAGTTTCAAATTTATATCCCATAACATGTTTACAGCGAAACGTATTTTCTCATGTCTTCGATGGCAGCGGAGGGCACTGGCAAATCTTTCATTGTAAGTAAGCCAGGCGGCGCCTTAATCACTTTTGGAATTGCGTTAACAACCATGGCTACTGTGCCTATGTCGCCGTGAACGCATGGTTGAATCTTCTCTTTTATGGTTGGGATGCCATGGATTGTTATGGCGTCATATTCTTCTTCTGCGCCTATGTATGCTTGAAAATCGAGCGTTATAACCTCCTTATTCTTGATTATTCCCTTCGCCTTTTGTCTCAAACCAGCAGCTTGACCAGCCTTAACTTTTATGTGTTCGCTTTCTACTGGTTTTTTGGCGATTACTGGTTCCACTGGTTCGGCTACTATTTTGTCAAGTTTCCATGCTAGGGCGTCAGCTATCATGGCGATAGACTGTTCAAGTCCCACATGCCCCGTGATTTGTTTGCTTTCAATTTTCTTTTGGAACTCTTCAACTGTTAAGCCAGCTCCAATCTTTTTCTGGAATGGCAAGCGTCTGGTAGCTGCGTTCATGACTCTTGCTGCTTCGATTTTCTCTATTTTTTGACAGACAGCCGTAAGCGTTATCACTAATGTATCCATGAGAAAGCCTGGGTTTATGCCAGTACCCAAAATGGTTGCGCCGTGTTTTTTGGCGAGGGTATCCAGTTCTTTTGCGATTTTAGGTTCCGTATAGTATGGGTTAGAGAGTTCTTCGCATGTGGATACTACTTTGACACCATGTTTTATGAGTGAGGCTAATTGTTGGTGTGTATCCTTTAGAAAGGAAGATGTTGCGTGAATGGCTATGTCTGGTTTGGTTTTTGAAAGAACAGCGTCAACGTCATCTGAAACTTTTACTCCAACTTTTTTGTTTATGCCTAAAACTTCTCCTAAATCTTTTCCAACTTTATCCTTAGCAACGTCAATAGCTCCAACTATTTCCACCCCTTCCTTTTCAAGCAAAAATTTTGCGATTAAGCTGCCGACAGCTCCAACTCCAAAAATGGCAACTTTCACTTTTCTCATTTTAAGCCTCCGTTTTCGCTTATTCTTTATTGTTTTATGTGCTATAAATTTGTCTTGGTGAATATTATGATGTTTTTGATATGGTTTAAAACCTTTACGTTTGTAAACTTTTATATTTTGGAGAAACCCCAATACTAAGGAGGCTTAAAGGGTTGCAAACCGCAGAAACTATAGTTTCCAAAGAAAACATTAAAAGACTGTTGGACATTGAAAAATTAAAATACTGCTTTGAATGCGGCGTCTGCACAGCCAGTTGCCCCATGGCAGAACTTTTGGGAAAAGACTACAACCCAAGAGGGCTTCTTGAAAAAATTTTCTTAAACCCCAACAGTGTTCTAAATTCGGATGAGCTTTGGCTTTGCGCTTGGTGTTATCGCTGTTATAGGCATTGTCCCCAAGCGCTTAAAATACCAGAAATTCTTCTTTTCATGCGAAGAACAGCTGCAGAGCACGGGCTTTTGGCGCCTCTTGAAAATGCCCTACAAAAAATAGTTGAAAACATTCCGCTTCCTCTTGCAACAACACTGGTCTGCTTTCATCCAGAACGTGTTGGACTGGATAAAGAGAAAATCGTTGAAAAGGTTGAACAAATGCGCCTTGAAAATTTTAAGAGGAGAAAAAAAATAAAGGCGGCAAGAGTTTCTCAAAGAAAAGTTGCGGTTATTGGTTCTGGACCCGCTGGTCTCACAGTTGCCCATCAACTAGCTCAGAAAAAATATAACGTTACAATTTTTGAAGCTCTTCCAGAAGCTGGTGGAATGTTGAGGAGATGCATTCCTGAGCATCGTTTGCCAAAGCAAGTTTTAGCCAAAGAAATCCAATTCATAAAAGACTTAGGCGTAGAAATAAGAACTGGCGTAACTGTTGGTAAAGATTTGAGTTTTGAAGATTTATGGAATGCAGGACATAAAGCCATTTTTATCGGCGTAGGTGCACATGAAAGCCAAAAATTAAAAATTGAAGGCGTAAATTTGGAAGGCGTAATTCACGCTCTCGACTTTTTATGGAAAATGAATTCTGGCGAAAAAATGGAAATTGGAAAGAATGTCGCAATAATCGGCGGCGGAAACGTTGCAATAGATGCCGCAAGAACCGCATTACGGAATGGAGCAAAGGAAACGACAATATTTTATCGTAGGTCAAGGGATGAAATGCCAGCAAACCCTTGGGAAGTTAAAGAGGCGGAAGATGAAGGCGTAAAAATTGAGTTTTTGGTTGCTCCCAAGAGATTTTTGGGAAAGAACGGAAAAGTTTCATCCGTCGAGTTTGTTCGCATGCAACTGGGCGAACCAGACGAGTCTGGTAGACGAAAACCAATTCCCATTGAAGGTTCAGATTTCACACGGGAAGCGGATATGGTGATTTTGGCGATAGGTGAGATGCCCAACTTGGCATTTTTGCCAAAAGAGATAGAGTTAAATGCAGATGGAACTGTTTGGGTTGACCCAATAACTATGGAAACAAGCTTACGAGGTGTTTTTGCTGGAGGAGACGCTGCAACAGGACCAGCAACAGTAATTGAAGCAATTAAATCTGGAAAGCGTGCTGCGGAATCAATTGAAAATTACTTGGAATCTTTAGGAGGATAAGGGCTTGGCTGAAGGTGAAATTCGCATCGGAGTTTATGTTTGCCACTGCGGCTTAAACATAGCTGGCTCCGTAGATTGCGAAGAAGTGGCAAAATACGCAGCAACTCTCCCCCACGTAGTTTTAGCCAAGGACAACCGTTACACATGTTCAGACCAAGGACAAGAAATGATAAAAAAAGACATTAAAGAACATAGGCTTAACCGTGTTGTTGTAGCCTCATGTTCACCAAGGCTTCACGAACCAACTTTTAGAAAAACATGCGAGGATGCTGGCTTAAACAAGTATCTTTTTGAAATGGCTAACATACGTGAACAGTGCAGTTGGGTTCATTTGCATGATCGAAAGGCTGCTACTGAAAAGGCTAAAGATCTTGTGAAGATGGCTGTGGCTAAAGCTGCCTTACTTCAACCCGCAGAAGAGATTGAAGTGCCAATTATTCAGGAAGCCCTCGTTATTGGTGGTGGAGTGGCTGGCATTCAAGCGGCTTTGGATTTGGCTGACACTGGTTATAAGGTTTATTTGGTTGAGAAGGAGCCAAGCATTGGCGGAATGATGGCACGCATAGATAAGACTTTTCCAACGATGGACTGTTCCATATGCATTCTTGCGCCTAAAATGTCTGATGTTGGGCATCATCCAAACATTGAGCTTTTAACCAATAGCGAAGTTGTGGATGTCAAGGGGTACATCGGCAACTTCAAAGTCAAAGTTTTGAAAAAACCCCGCTACGTCAAAAGCGACTGCACAGCATGCGGAGAATGTTCAAAGGTTTGTCCTGTCATAGCCCCAAACGAGTTTGACGCTGGATTAGCCATAAGACACGCCATTTACACGCCTTTCGCCCAAGCCGTTCCATCTACATACATAATTGACATGAATAAATGCCTAAACAAAGACGGCGTAATCGTCTGCGACAAATGCATAAAGGCTTGTGAAAGACAAGCCATAGACTTTGAAATGAAACCAGAAACCATAGAACTTAAAGTTGGAACAATAATAGTAGCCATCGGCGCAGACGTGTTTGACCCATCCACCTTACCAAATTATGGGTATGGAAAATACCCAAACGTGATAACTTCGCTTGAATTTGAAAGGCTAATAAACGCTGGTGGTCCATCTGGCGGGCATCTTATAAGACCAAGCGATATGCAGATTCCTCAACGTGTAGCCTTCATCCAATGCGTTGGTTCCCGCTCGGACAGAAATGGAAGATTATATTGCAGTAACGTTTGCTGCATGAATACAATAAAGGATAGTTTGCTCATTAAGGAGCATTGGCCTGAAACTGAAATTTACGTTTTCTATGTTGACATAAGAGCTTATGGAAAAGGCTTCGAAGATCTTTATAAGCGTGCAAAAAAGGAAGGCGTAATATTCATCCGCGGGCTTCCAGCCGAGATGATTGAGGATAGGAAGACGCATAATTTGTGGCTTGTTGGCGAGAATACTCTTCAGAAAGAATTATACAAAATTAATGTTGACATGGTAATCCTCTCTGTCGGTTTGGAGCCGAGAAAGGATAGTGAAATCATCCAGCGGTTATTAACATTATCAAGAACTCAAGATGGTTTCTTCATGGAAGCCCATCCAAAACTTAGACCAGTAGACGCTGCAACAGGTGGAATATTCTTTGCTGGGTGCGCTGAAGCTCCCAAGGACATTAAAGATAGCGTAACACAAGCAAGCGCTGCCGCTGCTAGAGCTAGCATTTTGATGGCTAAGGGAAAGGTGACTGTTGAGGCTATAACGCCAATTTCCTACGCTGAAAAGTGTAAGGCTTGCGGGCTCTGCACAAAAGTTTGTCCTTACAATGCTATAACATTAAACAAGGAGTTAAAGCGAATAGAAATTATTGAGGCTGCTTGTGGCGGATGCGGAACCTGTGCAGCAGAATGTCCCTTTGACGCTTTAACCCAAAATCACTTCACTGATGAACAAATTTTAGCGCAGATAGACGCCATAACTGAACACGGTGCTGAAAAGAAAATTGTTGCCTTCTGCTGCAATTGGTGCGCCTATGCTGGCGCAGACTTTGCCGGCGTAAGCCGAATGCAATATCCACCTAACGTGCGAATAATAAGGACTATGTGTTCTGGACGAGTGGCTCCAAAATTCATAGAAAGAGCCTTTGCAAGAGGAGCTGCAGCCGTTTTGGTGGCTGGGTGCCATCCTGGAGATTGCCATTACATAAATGCCAACTATCAGACTCAAAGGCGTGTGGAACGCTTCTGGAAAAAAATGGAGCAAAGTGGACTAAACAAGGAAAGGTTGCAGTTACTTTGGGTTACGGCTGCGGAAGGTGAAAGATTCGCTTCAAAAATCCGTGAAATGCAAAGCATAGTGGAAAAAGTGTCCAAAGAAGAGATAGAAAATGGCAAAAAAGTTTTTGAGAAAGCCTCGGGTGGGAGTTAGCTATGCCTGTAAGACTTTGGCGTAAACCCCTTGACACTGAAAAAGTTAAGCCTCCAAAAGCAGAAATTCACATATTAAAAGACCAGTGTAAAGGATGTGGTTTCTGCATCCATTTTTGCCCCAAAAAAGTGTTGGAGGAATCTGAGGAAATAAATGCGCGGGGCGTTCATCCTCCAAAAATTGTTGATGAAAGTAAATGTATTCTCTGCAGTTTTTGCACTTCAGTTTGTCCAGACTTTGCAATTTTCGTCATTGAAAAACAATGTAAAGAAGGATACCAAACATGAGTAAAAAAGGGTTAATCCTCGAAGGCAGCCACTTCATGAACGGCGATATCGCCTGCGCAGAAGGCGCCATAGCTGCTGGCTGCAGATTCTTCGCTGGCTATCCAATAACGCCAGCAACAGAAATTGCCGAACATTTAGCTCAACGGATGCCTGAAATTGGCGGAATATACATTCAAATGGAAGACGAATTAGCCTCAATGGCAGCAATTATAGGCGCGTCTTATGCGGGCGTAAAGGCTATGACAGCCACCTCTGGACCAGGTTTCAGTCTAATGCAAGAGAATATAGGGTTAGCCGTGATGACCGAAGCCCCATGCGTAATTGTGGATGTTATGCGTGGGGGACCAAGCACTGGGCAGCCAACACTGCCTGGACAGCAGGATATTATGCAGGCGAAATGGGGTTCCCATGGAGACTATGAAATCATAGCCCTAGCGCCTTCTTCTGTCCAAGAAATGTTTGACTTAACAATTGAAGCCTTCAACTTGTCGGAAACCTATAGGGTTCCGGCAATAGTTTTGGCTGATGAGGTTGTTGGGCACATGTGGGAAAAAGTTGTTATTCCTTCAATTGAAAAGATAAAAATATTGAACCGAAAAAAAGCCAACGTTCCACCAGAAGCTTATGCTCCCTTTATGCCCGATGACGATTTGGTTCCGCCAATGGCATGTTTCGGAGAAGGCTACAGCTTTCACGCTACAGGCTTGACGCATGATGAGCATGGTTATCCTCGAACATCAAGCTCCGAAGCCCAACAAAAACTTGTCAAGCGATTGTGTGATAAAATTAGGAAAAATGCGGATAAAATAATCAAGGTGGAAGAGGTTATGCTTGACGATGCAGATATTGTAGTTGTAGCCTATGGAATAGTTGCCAGAGCCGCACTTAGCGCCGTGAGAAAGGCTAGAGAAAACGGAATAAAAGCTGGGCTTCTACGCCCAATCACTTTATGGCCTTTTCCAGAAAGTCACATGGCGAAAATTGCCAAACAAGCAAAGGCAATAGTTGTTCCAGAAATGAATTGTGGTCAACTGGTACGCGAAGTGGAAAGAGCAGCGAAAGAAACCCCCGTTACTTTTCTCTCCAAATTGGGAGAGGAGCCTCACACTCCAATGGAAATTCTTGAAGCAATAAGGAGGAATAGTTAATGGAAACGGAAATTGTGCATCCCCTCGCAAAATATCTGAGAGAAGCCATGATGCCACACATATGGTGTTCAGGATGCGGCAACGGTATAATCCTAAACTGTTTCGTTCAAGCCATAGACGAGCTTCAAATGGACCTAAACAAGCTTGTGGTTGTGTCTGGCATTGGCTGTATTGGACGTGCTGCTGGATACGTAAACACAAACTCTTTTCACACAACTCATGGACGTCCCATAGCCTTCGCAACGGGAGTAAAATTGGCAAATCCAGAGCTTGAAGTGGTTATTATAAGCGGTGATGGCGACCTCTTTGCCATTGGAGGAAACCATTTTATACATGCAGCGCGGAGAAACATTGGAATTAAAGTTATTTGTGCAAACAACTTCAATTATGGAATGACAGGCGGACAGCAGGGTCCAACAACGCCGATTGAAGCGTTAACAACCACAACCCCTTATGGGAACATTGAACATCCCTTTAATCTTGTGCATTTGGCAGCTGCATCAGGCGCCACTTATGTTGCTAGGTGGACAACTTTGCATGTGCGAAAACTGACACAATCCATTAAAAAATTATTGCAGAAGGAATGTTTCGGCTTTATTGAAGTTGTTTCGCCTTGTCCAGAAATTTTTGGTCGCTACAACAAAATGCGAACTGGACTTGAGATGATGGAATGGTTTAGAAAGGTTTCTATGATTGAAAACTTTTCTGACCCTGCAAAAGCGGAGATTACGCCGGAAAGAATCGTGGTAGGAGAATTTGTTGATACAGCAAAGGTTAGTTATGAGAAGCTGATTCATGAAAAGATAGCTGAAATTAACGAAAAGAAAATGGTGATGGTGAGTTAAAATGCGAATTGAAATTAGATTTGCAGGTTTCGGCGGACAAGGAATCATTAAATCTGGAATAATCACAGCTACAGCAGCATGCATTTATGGTGGAAAAAACGCTGTCCAAACCCAGTCTTATGGTCCTGAATCTAGGGGTGGAGCATGCAAATCTGAGGTTGTAATATCCGAAGAGGAAATAGATTTTCCAAAGGTTGTTGAACCAGAAATACTGGTTGTAATGTCTCAGCATGCCTACAATGAATATGCAGAAAACGTGAAGCCTGACGGAACAATAATTTTAGACCCAGACATGGTTCCAAATGAAAAAGAATTAAAAAACGTTAAGGTTTTCAGGGTTCCAGCCACAAAAATTGCGGAAGAGCTTGGAAGAAAAATAGTCGCAAATATCGCCATGTTAGGCGCCTTTGTAGCCATCACCGGCGTGTTAGATAAGGATGCTGTTAAAGAATCAATTAAAGTGAACGTGCCTAAAGGCACTGAGCAATTGAATTTAACGGCTTTTGAAAAAGGATACGAATATGGTAAGAATCTTTTGAAAAGTTAACCTCATCCAGCCTTTTGCGGCGGTAGTTGCTGCGTTATAACTTTCGATTTTCTAATGCCAACATGCCTTAGTGGAGCAATTTTTTTAGCTTCATTGTATATGTCTGAGGCTATTTTGCCTAAAACCATTTCTTGGGCGAACTGGTCTAAAGTTAATGTTGAAGCTTTTTCCTTAACGATTTTTTCCATGATGGCACGGATGTTTTTTTCCTGTGCTGTTCTTATCCTTGACAGTGTGAAAGCGGATACAGCGACACGAATTTTATATCCATCTTTCGTGGTTAAATTGAACAGTCCATCAACTTTTGTTGTTCTTCTCCGCACTAGACTTCTCAAATAATCTCGGGAGTATTCATGTCCTTTAAACATGGTTTTGGCAGTTTTGCCATCAATTTCTGTTATTTGGAAAAATATCTTTAAGTATTGATGGGCAAAGTCTCCTGTAACGTCGTAAAGTGTTGAGTCGATAACTCTTCCTATGAGTTTTTCAGGTTCTTCAGCTGGTACGCTTCCAAGTTCCACATTTCCGAAGTAGGGTGGGGCAATTGTGGTGTACCACGATTTGCTTCGCCACTTGTCTCTTACACGTTTTGTTTTTGAAGACACGTTTATCCTCCGAATGTAGCTTGAAAATTCGCATTAGAGTATTAAAAGTTTTACCGTTTCTGTTCTATTTTTGCTATGCCACTCATGTATTTTCTTAAAACTTCTGGGACAACAACTGAACCGTCTTCTTGCTGATAGTTCTCAAGGATTGCAACAATTGTTCTGCCTGTGGCTATGGCTGTAGAATTTAAAGTGTGCACAAAACCCTTTGGCGGTTCGCCTTCTTTCTCTCTGTATCTAATGTTCAGCCTTCTCGCTTGATAATCGGTGCAGTTGCTGCATGAAATTATCTCGCGATAGGCGTTTTGTGCTGGCATCCACGCCTCTATATCATATTTTTTGGCTGCAACAGTTCCTATGTCTCCCGTGCAACAGTTCACAACGCGATAGGGCAAACCAAGCTTTTGCACGAGTTCCTCAGCGTTTTGTATGAGTTCCTCGTGGATTTTCCATGAGTCTTCTGGTTTGCAGAAAACAAACTGTTCAATCTTGTTAAATTGGTGGGTTCTGAAGATTCCGCGTGTGTCTTTGCCGTGGGCTCCAGCCTCTTTTCTAAAGTTTGTGCTAACTCCGACAAGTTTAAGCGGCAACTCTTCTGCTTTCAAAACTTCATCCATGAACATTGCTGCCATGGGATGCTCAGAAGTTGCAATAAGATAAAGGTCTTCATCTTCAATTTTGTATAAGACGTCTTCGAAATCGCTTAGGGCTACCACGCCCTCATAGGGTTTTCTTCGCATAAGAAAAGGAGGTTCTATTGGCTTATAGCCCCTCTTAACCATTTCTTGAAGCGCAAAATTCATCAAAGCCATATCCAACAATACGCCGTGATTTTTTAGATAGAAAAATCTGGCTCCAGCAATTTTTCCAGCCCTTTCAATGTCCATTATGTCGAGGTTCAGTCCCAACTCGATATGGTCTTTGATGGGAAAATCAAATTTTGGAATCTCACCCCAAGTTCTCACTGGAACATTGTCGTTTTCGTCTTTGCCAAAAGGAACTGACTCGTGCAAAATGTTGGGAATGCGCATTAAATAATAGTGAACTTTCTCTTCATATTCAGACACATGCTTTTCTAACATTGTGATTTCTGTATCCATAGTTTTTCCTTTGGCAATTTCTTCTGCTGCATCCTTTCCCTTCTTTTTTAAAGCTGCAATTTCAGTCGTTATTAATCTTCTTTCATGCCGCAGTTCATTTAGCCTAGTCAAACTCTGCCGCCATTTCCCATCAAATTCAATCAAGGCATCTAACATCTTTATGTTTTCAGGGTCTCCTCTCTTCATCAAGTTGTTTCTTACGAATTCGGGGTTTTCACGGATGAGTTTGATGTCAAGCATCTTTTACACGCAACTATTTCTATAACCTTCTAACCTTAGCTTAAATCAATATTTTTACCTTTCCCGAAAAATGGCGATTTCACCAAAAATTCAGAGAGCGGGCTATCAATTTTGCAAACGAAACAACCTAAATTGAACTTTCAAAAGTGAGAAAGTGTTATGGCTAAAGCTTCTTCGTTATCTGAATTGTTTTCTCTGCAGTGGATGTGCAGAAAAGTAAATCGTCAATTGTAGCTATAAAAGTTGGAAGCTTTCTTTTACATCTTATTTTTGTAATTACTTTGTTCTTTTCTCTAGCTGTTTTAATGGATAATCCCGCTGGTGTTTTAAAGTTGTCTGGTGAAACAGCTCTTGCTATGGCTTTTGCAACTTCTTCGTCATCATATTCAAGTATTATTTTAGCTTCTAACTTTCTCACCCCTCAATTGTTTTCCAACCAGTTCGTTGACAATGTTAATGAAGGCGTCAACGTTTTCTATGGGAACTTGTGCTCCAGCGGCAATATTGTGACCGCCTCCATTTCCTGAGAATTTCTCTGCTGCCGCTTGCATTACTTCGCCTAGGTTAACTCCCTTGTTCGTCATGATGTCTATTGTTCTTGCTGAAAATTTTGCTAAACCTTCCTCTTCAACGTTAGCGTATGCAATTAATGGTTTTTCAGGGTTTGGAAGGCTTGTTGCAAGTATGGAAGATATTGCGCCCACAATTTTTTCGTTTATGAAGTTTTCGCCGTAAACAACGTAAATGTTTTCCATCTCCCTCATCCTTTCCGCCTTCTCCATAACCCACCCAAGATACTTGTTTATTGTTCTCCTATACTCTTCCAAAATCTTGTTTGCTTCTTCCAAGGCAGAGCCTCTGTCGCCCATGCAAATGGAAACTCCAAGACTTGGTTTTTCCATACGCCCCGTGGCATTTAATAAAACAGCAAATTCCCTTGCATCCCTAAGCGGAGTCCAAGGTTCCTCACGGCTTAAAGTG
>JBMFOB010000024.1:0-15657 GCA_049969855.1 Bathyarchaeia archaeon
CGCTTGGGCGGCAAGAGAGGCATGGTTGGAAATGGCTCCAGAATGGGAACCAAGAGAGTTGAGAGGCCCTTTATGGGAGGTTACTACTGCTTTGACTTTGTTGCTTACGGGTGTTGATTTGTTTATGATGATGCATCCAGCCGCTGTAAAAACCATAAAAGACGTGATAAATCAGCTTTTGAGTGGTGGTTCTGGGAATTCTGAACGGCTTATGGAATGGGTTTCAATGAAAATTTAAGTTTGGAGCAGTGAGCGTATGAGTGAAAGGGAAATTAAGGGGAAAGTTGGCATTAGAGAGTTAAGCCCAATAGACGTTTACAAGCTTCTTCCCAAAACAAACTGTAAGGAATGCGGTGAAGAAAACTGCATGGCTTTCGCAACAAAAGTTGTAAACCGTGAAGTAGCAGTTGAAAAGTGTCCACCACTTTTAATGAAAGATTATGAAAAGGCTTACAGGCAATTGAAGGAAATGCTGAAACCAGCCATAAAAGAAATTGTGGTTGGCGCTGGAGAAAAAGCTGTTAAAATAGGCGGAAAACTTGTCATGTACCGCCATGAATTCACATACTTCAACCCCACTGCAATAGCAATAGACGTAACCGATAAAATGAGTGAAGAAGAAATTTTAGATAGAATTAAACGGACCGAAAATTTCAGTTTCGAATACATTGGACAAAAATTAAAACTTGACATGATAGCTATACGCTCAACATCAAATGACCCAGAAAAATTTAAGGCAACAGTCGAGAAGGTGGCTGAAAATACAAGCTTACCATTAATATTATGCTCGTTAAACCCAAAAGTTCTCGAAGCAGGATTAACGGCTATTCCAAAATCGAAACCGCTTTTGTACGCTGCCACAGAAGAGAACTGGAAGGATATGGCTGAACTCGCACTTGCATACCAGTGTCCGCTAACGATTTTTTCGCCTAATAATCTGAAACTGCTCAAGTCATTAGCGAAAACCTTGCTTGAGTATGGAGTTGAAGACTTGGTTTTAGACCCAGGCACTTTCCAAGGCGGGGGCTTAGCGGACACACTTAACAATTTTGTTATGATTCGGAGGGCTGCATGCAAGAATGGCGAAGAACTTTTAGGTTTTCCATTAATGGGCGTTCCAATAGTTGCTTGGATGGAAAAGGGCGAAGCTCCAGAGGAAATTGTCAAGTGGAGAGAAGCCTATTTGGCAGCCATGCTCATTGTCCGCTACGCAGACATTATAATACTGCATAATGTGGACGGTTGGGCGCTCCTCCCACCCGTAATACTACGTCAGAACATCTACACAGACCCGCGCAAGCCAGTGGCTGTGGAACCGGGCTTAAAAGTCTTTGGAACTCCAGACGAAAACTCGCCTGTAATGTTCACAACAAACTTCGCATTAACCTACTATACAGTCGCTTCAGATATTGAAAATGCAAAAATAAACACGTATTTGCTTGTGGTGGATACGGAAGGAATAGCTGTAGACAGCGCAGTTGCAGGAAGAAAATTAACAGCAGAAAAAGTAGCCGAAGCAATAAAAACTTCAGGAATAGAAGGCAAAGTCAAACATAGAAAACTCATAATTCCAGGAAAGGCGGCCCGCCTAAGCGGAGAAATCGAAGAACTAAGCGGATGGCAAGTGCTAGTCGGACCACGCGATTCATCAGACATACCAAAATTCCTACAAGAAAAATGGCAAACAAGCCAAACATAACAATATAGTTGTGCAACCCTACAAACTTTATTATTGGGACTCTGCGAAATCAAGAACTTTGGCAGTGTAATCCTCAATCAGCCACTTTTAAGTGAATGCATGTGCCTTTGAAAGTGCTGGAAATCTAGAGGGGGAGGGTCGCTATTGGCTTTTTTCACAACCAAAAATATGAAGAACTAATTTATGGTTTATAGCGTTTCAAGTATTCCTCAGTTGTCGGAAATATCGCTTTAACTCTTTCATGGCGTTTTTTGTTGTTTACGCCGTGCTCAAGCATTGTAAAGCCTCTGGGCGTACTGAATTTTTCTATTTCGCCGTTCTCTCTTTTCCGTGTCACCCTTATGCAGTCATCCACGATGCAGCTTAAAACGCAAGCGCCACAATATATGCAAAGCTCTTCTGTAAGCCCAACCTCTCCAGCCTTCCAAAATAACGCATTAGTTGGACAAGCTTTTATGCAAAGTTTGCATTCAACGCCTTCGCATATTCTCTTGTTAATTGTTACGCTTCCTTCAACAAAAAACTCTTTTACGCCAAGTGGCGCCAAAAGTGCTTCTCTGCGTTTCTTTTTCTCCTTTTCGGCAGTTTCCATTAAAGTTTGGAATATGTCAACACTTGAAGGCTTAGTGGAATTGTGTTTTTTGGGCATTGGCTTCCTCTTTTTAACCAATTACAGATTTAACTCGTATAACGCTCATGGATTATAATTATTTATCCAAATATGCATTAAGGATGCGTTAAAACTTAAGTTTATAACCAACCTTTATTTTTTATTATTTGCTGGTTGAATTTGAATGTGTGAGTTTAAAGTAATCCTTAACGGAAAAACAGTATTCAAAGACGTAATATACGCCAAAACAGAAAGCAACAACGTAATAGTCAAAGACGTTCTTGGAGAATCTAAGGAGTTTAGAAACTGCAAAATAACAGAAGTTGACGTGAACTCTACACGCCTAGTCCTATCAACCTTAAAGGTTTAGAACTCAATCAACGAAACAAGAAAGCCCGCTGTTAAACCAAACAAAATTGGAAAAGGCAAACCTGGAAACATACCCCTTTTCTGCAACATTTTAAAAGCTAAAGGGCATCCGACTAAAATGCCAATTAAAGAAGCCAAGCATGGAAAGAAGCCAAAATAGAGAAGCATGTGTCCAGAAAGCATAGAATAAAAAGTCAAATCTCCCAAACCCATTTGGATGTCCTTGAAAGAGAAGCTTAAACCCTTAAGCTGCTCAAGTCCGCTATGGGCTATTTTTCCAACAGGTCCACGATAAACAGCAAAAGCATCATAAACCGCCAAAAAACTCAGAATCAAAAAAGAACTTAAGGTTGGAATAGAAAAGCCTAAAAAAGCGCCTAAACCCCCTCCTAAACAGAGAATTACCACATCGCAAAATTTACTGTGCGTCTTAAAAATTATGAAATCAACAATTGCCGTTATGAACACGGACAAAGTCAAAATCAAAGTTTCCACATGAGGGACAATAAATAGCGAAAATGCAGCGCTCAAGTAAATTACTGAAAGCAAAAAAACAGCAGTTGTCAGAGCAAAACCAATAATCAAATTGATTAACTTATGATTTCGCTTTCTCAAAAGCAAATATAACATCGACGCTCCCAAACCAACAAGAATGACAAAATAAAAAGCGTTGCCAACCGACCCAACACCCTCTGGAAATGGAGTTACTGCATAAGTTTCAATGGAAGATGCCAAAATTAAGAAAGCACAAAAAACTCCAAATAACAAGCTTGCCAAAATAGGCGCCAAACGTATAAGTCCCAAATTGATTTTGCCATTCAAGGTTCTTACCCTAACTTGTCAATAACTGTTTCAACCTTCAAGTAGCACTTGTTACAGAATAAACTTTGCTTTCTATCCGTGTCGAATATGGAATTGGAGAAATACATAACACAAAAGGGGTTAGAACAATGCCTCAAACCAAAAGTATGCCCAAGCTCATGCACAGCCTCTTTTGTGCTTCTCTCCAGAAAAAGCTCCATGTTTGGACGTTCACCATAAAATTCTGGTTTAAGCCTCCACAAAGAAATTAAAGCCGCTTTTCCGGGACATTCTGCCTCTCCAAAAACGAAGTTTAACTCTGGAACAAAAATGTCAATGTCCACTATACCCAAAACTCTGTTTAAGGCTTCTTCTTTTTCTGCATACTCTTGAATCTTACGCAATATGGCTCCAGAAAAATATTGATTTCTTGTTTTGTCAAAGGCTTCTTCTGGAATTGGCAATTTTTCAGTGATAATAATGCATTTTGTTTTTGGAAAAATTATTCTTAGGTTTTCCCGAATCCTTTGGATTATATCAGAATTTATTTGTCCAATTTGTAAAATTCCAATTTTCATGTTTTCACTTTAAACTTCAAATACGTCGCCAGCCCTTGGGGCAATAGCCTCTAAACCTAATTCACTCTTTATCCATTTTGCAAACAATTCACAGTTTCCCTCTGCACCATGAACAACATAAACCTTAGGATTTCCACCAAGATTCTTAACTGCATCTTTAAGTTGACTTGCGCCACAATGAGATGAAAAATCAAAATGCTCAACACGAGCCTTAACCTTCCTCATTTTCCCATCAATAAGGCAAACGCCCTTCTCCAGCAATTCCCTTCCAGGCGTTCCAGGAATCTGATAGCTTACTAAAAATATGGCGTTATGCGCCTTTTTCCCAACCTTTGAAGTGTAAAAAACCGCCGGACCACCCTTAAGCATTCCAGCAGGCGAGATTATCACACCCGGCGTTTTAATTGCTTTTCTTCTGTCCCTCCAGCCTTCGACCCAATCAACAGAATGCATGGCATCCATGAAAAGCCTTGGGTCTTTAAGAAAATCCTTATAGTTCATAATAATTCTGCTTGCTTCCCGCGCCATCCCATCCATAGTAATTGGATACTCAAAATGGTGGGCTGCCAAAACGCATGCGATTTCTTGGGACCTTCCAACTCCAAAGGCTGGAACAAGAACTGAACCTCCCCTTTCAACAACATCCGTCACTTCGTCAACGAAGCGTTTCTCCAGTTCTAAACGTTCTGTATGGTCTTCGTCTGCGTATGTGCTTTCAATTATCACGGCGTCTAAGTCGCCATATTCCATTTTTGCACCTTCCAAAAGCCTCGTGTCAGTTGTGTTGAAGTCGCCAGTGTAAAGTACGCGTTTTCCTTCGGCTTCAATTAGTATTTGTGCGCTTCCCGGAATGTGTCCAGCGCTGAACAGTTGGAATTTTATGTCTCCAATTTTTTCTTCAACGCCGAAATCCACATGCTTGTTATTTCTCATCATTGATTTTAGTTCAAGATATTCGTATGGCAAATAGTAGCTGGAAAGGTGAATGAAATCAGAAATCAGTATCTGTGTTAGTTCCAAATTTAATCTATTAGTGTATAATGGCTTTTTTTCGTGAATGTAAAAAATTGGAACAGCTCCAGAATGGTCAAGATGACTGTGCGTTAGGATTACTGCATCCACATCTTTCGGAGGAACATGCATTGGAAAGCCTGGCTCATGATTTAACATGACGCCATAATCCAATAATACCTGCGTTTTTTCGGTTTTCACCGAAATGGCTATTCTACCCACTTCTTGGGTTCCGCCTAGAAAGCCAATTTTTAATGAACTCATGTTTTTCAACCGCTAACGCAGTAATCATGCTCTCTGCTATTTTAAAAATGTATTGACTTTCTGGTTGGAAAAACCCTAACAAGTCCCTTTTTAATAGCTTTCAAAATTTCATCCACATCAGAAGAAGCTTGAACTTCAGTGTAAACACTCCACAACTCATCAGCATTATGAGCATCGCTGCCGGCAACACCGGGCAAACCCATCTCTTTAGCCAAGTTTTCAGCCATTTTATTAAGTTGCAATGATAATGCACCATTTAAAACTTCTATGGCGTCAACATCATAATTTTTCGCTAAATCTCCAAGACCATAAGCTCTGTATGGATGAGCAACAATAACTATGCCTCCTCTTTCCTTTGCAAAGTCTATTACATTCTCAACAGTCCATGGTTGAGGCGGCAACTCTGCAACTCCCAAAACTATTAGGTCACCGTCAAACGTGGCTATTTCAACCCCTGGAATTATTAGAATGTCTGGATAAACGGAAGCCAATTGCTTAACTTTAATATAACCATCAACTCGATTGTGGTCGGTGATGGCAACGGCTTTGATGAATGGATGCGCATAGAGCTGTTCAACTATAGTTTTGGGTTGGATTGAAGAGTCGAAGGAATAGGTTGTGTGAACATGAAAATCAACGTTAATCATGACTTCTCACATTTACTCCTGAATTTTCTCTAATTCTGTTAAAATTGCTTCACTTCGTTCTTTTTTAATGTCGAAACATTTAAAACCAATCTCCTTTTTCGAACACGCCTTCCTGCAACTTTTGAGAACAGACTGATTCCAATTTTCTGGGTTATTAAACAGAAAAACCACCTCATAATTCATGCCGCCAATGTATTCAGCCACCTGATTTGCCACATACTCCACAGTTTCTTTGTCAAGTGGAAGAACAGTTTCATGCTGCGAAAGTGGATAAACTTCATCAAGTTCCAACGGAATAACGCCGAATGGAGCAGCATAAAAGCAAACATGAACTTGGTTTAAACATTCTTTTGACATACGCTTCAACAATTTCTTAATGTCTTTGAATTCTTGCGATTTGTGAAATGGTTTTGTCCGAGTTTGAGGTATGAGGAAGAGGATTTCTGATTTCTCTGGTGGAGAATATCTTTCCAGCATTCTTTTTCTATGCCTAACAACTTCGGGTCGCATAAGTCCGACAGAATTGAAGAAGAATATTCCGCTTTTTTTAATTGATGGGCTATGTTTTTCAATGAAATCTTCATATTTTTTTAGCTTTTTGAGGGCTTGAAGCAATGCTGGATGCCCATGCGCTCTTAACTCTATATGCTCCCATAATCTACCATCCCTTACTGCTTGTTTTATGCGCTTTAACTCTGCAAGGCAAACGTAAAGATTATGCTCAGCAAGAAAAACTTGCCTTTCCTTCTGAGGCATTTCCATGACTTCTTTCGATGTCGTCTTTGAACATTTTTGACACGTGCAAGGAAAATATTCAAGCTCGCTAAGTCTAGCCGTGCCATATTCTGTCATGTAGCGGTTTTCTCTGGCGTATATGGCGTAGGCCGCTGAGTCGAAAAGGTCGCATCCAAGAGCTACTGCCAAAGCGAAAATGAGTGGGTGTCCAGCACCAAAAAGGTGAAGGGGTTTTTCGATGGGTAAATTTGCTTTAGCCGTCATAATCATATCCACCAAAACATCAAAGTGGTAAGATTCCATAACTTCTGTCGGACTTCCTAAGGCATATATTTGAAAGGGTAATTTTCCCATTTCAACGGCGGATTTGGCTATTAAGTCTAAAAATTTGCCTCCTTGAACTGGACCCACCCAAAGAATGTCATCCCGCGTTTTAATTTTGAAGAACTCCTTTGCTCTCTTTAAAGTCTCGTTTACTGTTTGCTCCGCATGGTTTCTCGAAACTTTCCATCCGGTGGGCCAGTCCAAAATTGTGGCTATATCTGTGTCTATGTTTTCTTGATAATGCACGATTTCAGTTGGACTTATCTCTACGCCGCCATAAACGAGAATTTGGTATGCACCAGAATCGGTCATTATCACTTTGTCATAATCCAAAAACTTGTGTAAACCCTCTTCTACAGGTTGATTTTTGAAGCGTTTCTTCAAAATGTAAGCATTCGTTATCAAAGCCTCACAGCTAAACTCTTCCTGAATCTTTCTGGGCGGGATAGGCTGAATAATTGGGTTTATGACTGGAAAAAGCAGAGGAGTTTCCACAGTGCCGCTTTTGGTTTTAAGTTTTCCAATTCTCGCAAGCAAATCTTTCTCTTTAATTTCAAAACTCATCATCAAACCTAAACAGAATCAGATAAACACACTTATAAAAATGTGAGCAACCATAGTAACTTAAAACGTGGTCTTAAAATGAATTTGAATAAACTTGTCAAGGAAGAGCTTTCCGGCAATATCGCTAAATCTTTTGTTGAACAGATTACGCGTTTTCACAGAATTCAAGCTTCCACAATGTTCCATGAAGCAGCTGAATATGTCAGAAACGAACTCATAAAAATGGGATTAGAAGATGCAAAAATCGAACAGTTCACAGCTGACGGAAAAACTAAATATTGGACCTACACCAGCCCAATTGGCTGGACTGTGAAAAGCGCTGAACTCTACCTTATAGAGCCGGAAGAAAAGCTCATTGTACGCTATGAGG
The DNA here is from genome assembly GCA_049969855.1 of Bathyarchaeia archaeon. Classification (GTDB taxonomy): domain Archaea; phylum Thermoproteota; class Bathyarchaeia; order Bathyarchaeales; family Bathycorpusculaceae; genus JASEJA01. The sequence goes on from JBMFOB010000024.1 coordinate 7,973, forward strand.
ATGTGCCAACTTGTTTGCATACTTCCAGTAAGGCCACCCCATCAGAAGGAGTGACAGCAGAACTCGTCGATGTTGGTGCAGGAACAAAACCTAAAGACTACGAAGGAAAAGATGTAAAAGGCAAGTTTGTCCTAGCCACGGGAAGAGCCAAACAAGTTCACGAACAAGCAGTTTTAAAATATGGAGCATTAGGCGTAATAACAGACACATGTTGGGAATTCCCAAATGTTCGCGAAAGCTTAGACATACCAGACGCACATGCATATCAAAGCATATGGCCAAAAGCTGAAGAAATAGACAAAATAACATTCGGCTTTTCCCTAAGCAAACGCCAAGGCAACCACTTGAGGGCTTTACTTAAAAGCGGCAAAACTGTAAAACTTAAAGCCAAAGTAGACGCTCAACTGTTCGCTGGAAATTTGGATGTTGTCACCGCTACAATACGCGGCGCCTCAAAACCAGACGAAGAAATCTTCCTAATCGCTCACTTATGCCACCCGAAACCAAGCGCAAACGACAATGCCTCTGGTAGCGGTTTACTATTAGAAATTGCCAGAACCATCAAAGCATTAATTGATTCTGGCAGGATTGCTCATCCAGCGAGGACTATACGCTTTATATGGGTTCCTGAAACTTATGGTTCTGTGGCCTACTTATCTAGACATGAAGAATTATACTCAAAACTTGTCGCTGGCATAAACCTTGACATGGTCGGCCAAGACCAAGAACTATGCAAATCCACACTCACCCTTGACAATACGCCAGATTCTTTGCCTTCATATCTTAACGATTACGTTTTCAGCTTAATAGAACAGTCAGTGAAAGAATTCGACAGCCAAACAATGTTTGGCGTTTCATCAACATTCCGCTATCGCGCCAGCGCATTCAGCGGCGGAAGCGATCACGCCGAATTTAACAATTCCACAGTAGGAGCTCCATGCGTCATGCTACTTCAGTGGCCCGACTTATACTACCACACAAGCATGGACACTATTGACAAGGTTAGCGTTGATACGCTCAAAAGAATAGGATGGATAACAACAGTTGCAGCATTGATGCTTGCAAACGCCACCATGGAAATGGCTTTTCTTTTGGCAAGCCAAACAGCCAAGAAAGGTACCATGCGAATAGAAGAAGCCGCAAAAGAAGCCCTAGAAGAACTATTCAGAAAGAAGGAAGACCCAAAACTTAAGGATAAACCAGAAGAGTTAGCCAAAGAACTTGCAAAAATAGCATTCCGCTTTAAGAACAAAATGGAGCACATTATCTGGCGTGAGCAGAAAGCAATAAAATCAGTGAAAAAACTTGGAGAAAATCAAGAATTAGACACTTTCCTGAACAAATATTGCAATGACATCGCAAACTTGGGCCAAAAAGAAATCCTAACCTTCGAAGAAGCATTGAACTTTATGGCAAAAGCATTAGGTATAACCCTTCCAACCAAACTGGAAGAAGCAGAAGCCGAAGCAGAGTTGAAGAGGCTGATTCCCAAAAGACTGTTTAAAGGCACACTTGATACGGAAGTGCTAAAGCAGGCGTTAAACGAAAAAGAATATGAATGGTATCAAGAAATTTGGGAGAAAGACCCAGAATTCGGAAAGAAAATGGAAGAAATTGTGAACTTTATTGATGGAAAACGAAGCGCCTATAATATTGTAATGGCTGTCTCAGCAGAGTACGACGAAACAAACCCAGAGCATGTCCTAAGATTCCTAAAAGATATGGAAAAAGCAAAACTTGTCACATTTGAATAACGCATAATAAATGTTGACCATCAAGATTTTTTCTTTGTCTTAGTTTCTTTTAGGAAAAGCGGTAACAATGCGGATATTCCTATAGCAAAACCAGAAGCATAAAATGGCGCAAACTGACCCCAAACATCCCAAAGGATGCCGCTGAGGGCATTTCCAACCATCTGTCCAATCCAGAAGGTGGTTGCTGAAATTCCATTAACGAGACCCCACTTTGAAGTTGGTGTAGCTTCCATCATAAGAGTTTGGAAAGCTGGCCATGAAGCGTTCAATGTAGCGTTTGAAAGAAACATGAAAATAATTAATTCCATAGTGTTTCGTGAATAGGCAAATAACAAAAAGAATGGAGAAGAAGCCGCAAAAGTTACAAACATAACTTTCCTTCTGTCAAAAAAGTCGCTAAGTTTACCTCCTGGAACCTGAACAATTATGGAAGCAAATCCAAAACCTATAGCGTACAATATGCCTATAAACGTGTAGTCAATAGGAAATTTGGATTCGACAAAAACTGGAATCACTGGACTGGTTACGCCTATGCCGATTCCTTGAATTATGTTAACCAATGAGAAGATAAGCACTACAAACATGTATCCGCCGAGAATTTCAGCCTTTTGATTTTTCTCATCAGAAGCCAAAGTTTGCGATTTTCTCCGAGTCTCTTGCATTATAAGTGCTAATGGAAAAACTGCAAAGATAAGCGCTGAACAGGCAAAGAAGGGAAAGCGAATGCCGAAATAGTCAGCTGCGACTCCGCCTAAGAAAGGCGCAACCGTAGACCCTACAAGCCAAGAAATGTTTGTCCAGCTATAAGCCGAAGCCATGGTTTCAGTTGAAGAAGCATCAGCAACTATAGCCCATCGAATTGGCAAGTACAAGCCAGTTGCAAATCCAGAGAGCATAACCCAAGGCACCAAATCCACCCAATTATTGGCTAAGGCATACATTAACGGTGGGAAAGCAGCCACAAAAGTGCCTAACGCATGCAATCCTTTTCTGCCGTATCTGTCGGATAGGAATCCGCTGAGTATTTGCATGACCGCAGCCACAGCATTTGAAATTGAGAATACAAAACCAAGTTCAGTCATGGAAGCGTTAAGATAATCTTTTATGTATATGGGCCATATTGGGCTAAACAAGTTTGTGGCAAAGGAGCTAATTAAGAAAATGATGGAAAGGATTAGTATGTTTCTCCCGTAAGCCATAAATGTTTTCAATTTCTTTGCCTCTTGCCAAACTAACCAGCCATCACTCGAAAATGATGACCATCTATTTAAGAATTATCGGGAAGCATAATTTTCTTTTTAGCCAAACACACTTATATTGCATTTTTCATTAAGGATTATGCCGCGAAGGAACCTATAATGGTTTGCACCATACAAATTTATGAAAAACCAAAACTTAACAATCCTATATTAATTGAGGGTTTGCCTGGAATAGGATTCGTAGCCAACATTGCAGCCCTCCATTTAATCCACGAATTAAAGGCCAAGCTTTTCGCAGAAATCTTCTCAGACTCTTTCCAAGACTTGGCAGTAACCACAGAAACTGGAGGCGCACGTTCCCCAATAAATGAGTTGTACTATTACAAAGCCTCTAATAACAAGCGAGACTTAATCATATGGTATGGCAACACGCAAGCCCTAACAACCTTTGGACAATACGAGCTTTGCGGACGCGTTTTAGACTTAGCCAAAGAGTTAGGCTGTAATTACACAATAACTTTGGGCGGCTTCAAAAAAGACGAAGTAAAAACGCCGCCGGAAATCTACTGCGCAGCATCAGACACGGAAACATTAAACGAAGCCTTAAACTTGGGCGCCAAAGTGATGGTTGGACAAATATTCGGAGTAGCTGGACTCTTAATAGGACTTGGCAAACTCAGAGGTTTTAAGGGCTTCTCGCTTTTGGTTGAAACTTTAGGCACATATCCAGACGCAAACGCCACAAAATATGCGTTAGAGGCTTTAAACAAATTTTTGGACATGAACATAGACTTGTCAAGATTGAATGTTGCAGCGGAGAAGACTGAAAAAATATTGGAATCATTCGGTTTGATTAGAACTGCTGAAGAGGAAAAGAAGAAGGAAGAACAAAAATTCCGATGGTTCGTTTAGCCTTCGCATGCATCATAAAAATTCTCAATTCTGTCAAGAATTTTCTCTATTCTCCAGTGAGTTTTCATTTCACGCTTCCATTCCTTTGGAAGTTTATGCTTGAACCTTCCAGCCGCACGTCCATCCATAATAACGATTGCTCCTTTGTCTTCTGGACTGCGTAATAGTCTTCCAGCAGACTGAGCCAGTGCGTTTAAACATGGAATATCATTCGCATATTCTATCGCCTTACTTCCAAACTTTTCTCTGAAATATTCGTAAACGGCAGCTTGAAGCTCAGTCTTTTTTGGATATGGCAAACCAACAACAACCACAGCAGACAACATGCTCCTTCCTGCAGTAGACATGTCAACTCCCTCGCTTATCTTTCCTCTGGCTACTCCAAAAATCACACAGCGCTGATGGTCTTTCAAAAATTGAAGCACATCTAAAATTCCAGTGCCTCTTTGCTCCATGATGAAGGGCAAATCAAACTTTGCTACACGTGCGATTTCCTGCATAACCTCATAAGAAGGAAAGTAAACCGCTACTCGTCCACCAGTTTTATTGATTATTTGTTTAAGATGCTCAGCGATTCTTTTCCATTGAATTTCGTTGCGTTTCTCAAACTTAGTTGTAACCGCCTTATCCACGAGGATAAGCCTATTTTCTGGCGGAAAAGGACTTGGAAGTTCCATGGTTTCACATCGTTTCCGCTCAATTCCCAAAACATCCATGTAATAGTTCATGTGCCAAAGCGTTCCAGACATGAGAATAGCGGAACGAAGCTTATTAATGACGTTTGCAGCTAAAGCCGGGTCTAAACAGCGAATTCCAATTCTAACGTTTTTCCTTTCATCTCTTTCGGTTTCCACATTTGCATAGCGCACATAACTTGAACCTGTTAAGCTAACCCAGTTCGAAAGAAAGCTTGCACATCTCGACAGATAAGAAACTGGGCTTTTGCCAACTTCCGCTCTTTTATGTCGGATGATTTCTCCTTTATCTGAGAGTTCAGAAATTAATTCCATTAATTTATCAGCATCAAACTTCAACTCTTTTAATATAGCATCGATTAGTATGTCCTTTCCAATAATGTGTTCAACGTTCGCACCATATTTTTTGTAAACTTTTCTTCCAAGTTTAACCATAACTCTATACAGAGCATTCAAAAAACCGAAATCGTCCAAACCAAAAGTTTCAATTTCCTTCAAAGCCCTTCTAACAGAAGTTAATGAAAGTTCATCTGAAAATATGCCAGCAGCATAGTAAGGCAGACTGTGGGCTTCGTCAAAAACGCAGTTAACATCCTTTATTCGCCATCCAGCCCTTCCCAAAACTGAGCCTCTAACAGAATCCACGAGAAGATAATTGTAATTGCCTATTATGATGTCAGCGTATTTTGCGAGAATTTTTGTAGCTTCGTAGGGACAAATTTCCTTTTCATAACAAATTCCATAAACCTCATCTGGCATTAAGGGACCAACTTCTCTAATCTTGTTTATGACATTGTAGGCGTGCCAACTTGGCTTCCATCCACTATAGGTTCGCTCATAATATTTGCAGGTTTTTCCAAAATTGCCTTCCTTCAAGCCTTTGCAATAGTAAAGAAAATCCCGATAGCTTATGTCCTTCAATTTTTGGTCTTCTAAAGCGTAAGGACACATTTCCTTTTTACTTTTAAAAACAGAGGCAACAAAACTAACATCACAATGTTCTTTTATGCTTTTGAGTTCTCGACAATAGATTTCAAGCTGACTTCTGGTTCTTGTTAAAGCAAGAAGTTTGCCCACGGAATTGTTCCATTCTTTAGCCATGAAATAGGCGGTTAATACGGAAATGGATTTTCCAGTGCCGCAAGGCGATGAAAGTAAACCTATCTTCCCATTCCTAATAACATCAAAGTTAAATTTTATAGCGTCAAGCTGAAAAGGTCGAAAGTTTGGGTAAGGAAAGAATTCCCTAACAAAGTTTTTAAAATCGGTTCCGCTTTCCCCTTTTGCCTCAGACTTTAGTATGCTGCCAGACACCCGCGTAAGTAAGGTTCCGCATTTTTCACAGAAGTGGCTTTCTTCATAATCTTCCATGGAATAGGTTTCGCCGCATCGGCGACAAACAAATGCGCCTTTCAAAGATTTTTCAGCCATAGCTATCTTTAACCTCTCTTAATATGTTCAGCATTTTCTGTGAATTTTCTAGCATTGCATGGTTGTTGTTGAAGAAGACGTAAGCCCTTTTAGGTTTAACCTTTAAGATTTTTTCCGCCACTTCCCTTAGCTCTTCATCAGTGTAAAAGTGGGCATACCATTCTGTTCTTCCATGCATCCTTTCATAAATCAAGCCATTTGTGTTAAAAACTTCTGTGGGAAAGTCTGGAGAATCAACGCTTACCCATGTTATTCCAAGCCCAGAAGCCCAATATACCCATTCTTTATCGAACCATTTTAGATTTCGAACTTCAAGGGCAAACTTTTCCTTAAGCTTGGTTTTTTCAAAGAAGCCTTGTATTAATGGAGCGGATTTCGGCGTCATGGATGGTGGAAGTTGAAAGAGGAAAAAGTCTATGCTGAGTTCTAATGGTGCGAAAAGGTTTCTGAACTTATTCCATAATTGAAAAGCTCTCTCATTAAATTTGAAGGTGTGGGTTATCAAACGGTTAACCTTAACAGACCATCTAAGTCCTTTTCCCTTCAAGGCCCAAGACCTAACCATGTTCGGAAAAGGAAAACGATAAAAACTCGCATTCAACTCCACAGCATTCAAGCCAGAGTTTCTCACATACCAATCAAAATTTCCATCCTCATTCCAAGAATACGCCCAGCCCGAAGTTCCAACGTAAAATTCCAAGCTTTTTCACTAAAAATATCTTTCGCATCGTAATAAAAGAATTTATTCCTTCCAAACAGTAAACGCATCCTTAGATTTAAGTGCAGCATAAACCCTTTTTCATTTTGTGGTAAACAGCATGTCTAAAGAATTCAAACCCACAGTTTTTGCAGACACACGCGAAAGCTTAGATGTTAAAGACCATTTAATAGAACTCGGCTCCGAAGTGGTTGAAAGGGTTTTGGCGCCTGCAGATTACGTGGTTTCAGAAGATTATGCGGTTGAGCGGAAGGAGCTTCACGACTTTTTCCGCTCCATATTTGATGGAAGACTTTTTGAGCAAGCGGAAAGGTTGGCTGAAGCTTATGAAAACGCATGTTTGCTTGTAGAAGGCGATGTAATAAAGGCTGTGAAAACCCTCCACAATCCCATGGTCTTTTGGGGCGCCATAGCAAAAATCATGGCAGACCATCGCATTTCTTTAGTTTTCACACCAGAAGAGCGGCATACAGCCATGTTTCTTCACAGTCTTGCCAAGAAACTTCAAGAAGAGAAGCATAGGAAAATATTGGTTAAACATAAACCTAAAGCTTACACTCTGAAGCAAATGCAAATTTCAGCCGTGCAAAGCCTACCATTAATCGGTCCAGAAAGGGCTGAACTTTTGCTTAGGAAATTTGGAAGTGTGAGAAAAGTTTTTCAAGCGTCAAAAGTGGAGCTTCTTTCGGTGAAGGGATTGGGCGAAAAAACCGTTAAGAAAATTTTGGATTTTCTCGACGCTAAATATCAATAAAAAGAAGGAAAACTTGGTTTAACCCTTAACTTCGCTGATAAACTGTTCGTAAACCTTCTGCACTCGCTCAGCAGCTGGACCAGAACCTTCCACTACACCCTTCTCTGTTACCTTAACCTTGTCCATAACCCAAATGAAACCCTTATCCTCATAAAGTTTAACCATTGTTGGAAAAACCTTTTCAAGACGGTCAGCCAAAGCCTTAAGGTCGAAGGGTTTTTC
>JBMFOB010000025.1:0-14241 GCA_049969855.1 Bathyarchaeia archaeon
AGCTTGTTTTTTCAACTGTTATTCCATAAAGTTCTGGGTTATCACAAAGCTTTTCTAAAATTTTCCATGCCAAACGGTTAACGCTTAAAGTTCTTCTCATAATGTTTTCTCTCCTTTAAAGAAACCTTTCATATTGGCTTAGGTGAGGATTCTTTTCTTTAAAAACATAAAGTTTGCCTTCCCCATTTTCAACAAGGTCTCCAAGGAAAAGGTAGAATGGTCCAGAAACTGTTTCGCCTTCTTCAATTTTGACCTTTTCCTTGACGCTGTCTATGGTGAAAGTTGGAAGAACAGACTCTAAAAATCCGCTGATAACTATTTTTCCGCCTTTCATGCACGCTCCAACCCTTCCCAAAGAATCTTTTTCAACATAAATTGTTCCGTCTCGCATGCGCAAACCCAAAAATTGACCAGCACTTCCATAAATTTTGATTAAACCCTTCCTCATGTAAGCGCCAGCCTCATTTCCAACATTTCCATAAACAACAATTTTGCCGCCATGCATGCCCTCGCTGCTTCCACGATATGGAGCGCCAAGATATTCGCCAGCATTTCCGTGAATTTCGATGATTCCACCTTTCATCATTGAACCAGCCCAACCGCCAACATTTCCGTGAACTGTTATTTTTCCGCCTTTCATTTCCTCGCCTAAATGCATGCCAACGTCGCCGTGAACAATTATCTCCCCGTTTTCCATGCCTGCGCCTATTCTCTTGACCTTGCTTACGTTGCCGTTTATTGTTATGGTTTCCTCTGGGTTTTCCATTTTTGTTTCTCCAATTTTGAAGAGTTCTCCAAGCGTTTTTTGCTTGTTTCCTTCCCAAATTTTAAGCTCCTCAACTTCTTTTGATGTCTTGCCACAGAAAATGTCTGGGTTTATGCATTCGGCAACTATTGGAAACTTAAATTCCTTTTTCGGGGTTAGGCTTATCATTTTAAACTTTTGCCTCTACATTTATTGGATGAGAAACTTCAAGATAGTTTTCTGTTACTGGATAGTTTTCACATTCCACAGTCCAATAATTCCTAAACCTTCGCTGCATATCCTCACTTATCTTAGCAGATTCGGAAACCTTCACATTAAGCCACATGGTGGCACCATCCAAATGTTTCACAACTTCCCCATTTTTTACAACAACTTCTCCACTTTTAATAGTATACGCAGCTTTTTTGAAGGCTCTCCTCACGGTTCTAAACTTTCGTGAAGGGTCTATTGTTTCAGGGTTTACGTTGTATATGGCTATGTCAGCATCCGCCTCCAAGCCCAAATGCCCCTTATTTTTTAAGCCTAAAGCTTTTGCTTGTCCAGCCCTTGTCATTATTGCAATTTCTTTGAAGCTTAATTCTCGGTTTATTGATGGTAGAAGGCTTTTGCTTCTCGCCCTCGGATTAATCCTTTTTAAGGTTGCTTCTCTGGCTTTTTTGCTCATGAGCCAAGCTATAATTCTTGGATAAGCCGTAAAAGGCCCGCCGTTTGGATGGTCTGTTGTTAAGAAAATTTTCCATGAATCTTTTATTAGTAGGGCTAGTTCTAAGCCTATGGACCATTGGATGGCGTGGACATAGCTTTTTCGGCGGTAGTGGAAGGGTACTATTCCAGCGCTTGTTTCAGTTTCTACATCATGGTTAACCCATTTGTTCCCGCTTAACTCGTAAAGCGTGTACTGGAAAGGCCCGTCAGCAGTCATCGTTGTAGTGTCCGTAAATATCACTTGTCCCATGTCCAAAGTAACATGCGAATGCGCATTAACGTAATTTGCAATTTCCTCCGCTCCAGACTCAAGAGTTCTCCAGTCGTCGCCCTTGAAGGTTGAAAATTGACAGTGGGTTATGTGAATTGCCGGCTTATTTTCAGTGGCTAAATCCTCAACACATTTCATAGTTTCCAAAGCTGTAAGGTAGTTTCCAGGCTTTCCAAGATTGTTTGTGTGAACGTGGATTGTGTGGGGCAAATTGAGAAGTTTATTCACTTTACAAAGTCCACGGATAATCTCACGGGGGGTTATGCAGAAATATGGAATTTGGTCGTCTAAGCTTTTGACGTTGCCGCCGAACCCCCAAGCTTCTAGGCCGCCTGGATTAACAATTTTTATGGCATAGCCCTTCGTTGAAGTTATCATCCAAGCCACATGCCTTGCGCAATCCTCAATTTTTCCATCCAAGTATTCAAGCACAAACCACCAGTCGCCCAAAAGTGGATAACTAGCCTTATCAACCATTGGCGTGTCACTTAACTCTTCATGCGTATGCTTAGCCTCTAAAGGCGGCATGGAAGGATTCATTATTGTCGTATAACCCATCCTCGCATAACGATAACCAGTAGTGAAAGTTGACGGAATTGAATAACCAACCCCAGACCTTGTCACGGATGTTTTGTGTTCAAAATCCCTAAAATGATCTTCAGGTCTTAATAGTCTGCCACTGTTCACCTCAGAACCAGCAATATGACAGTGAATGTCAACTCCACCGGGCATAACAATCATGCCAGAAGCATCTATTTTTCTGGCTTTACGCTCGTTAACCTTTTCAACAATTTTCCCATCCTTAACGGCTATGTCCATTTTTTCGCCGTCAACACCATTAACGGGGTCGTAAACAAAGCCATTCCTTATCAAAAGCTCCATTTAAGCTGCCTCCGCCCTTTCCCTCTTTATTCTCCTAACCTCTGCAAGAATTCTCCTCAAAATCTCCTCATCTGAAAGCACTCCACGAGGCGAGTCAACCACCTTCTTAAGCGGAAGAGGCACATGGTCCATGCGATAGGCTGTTCCGCTTGCTTCTATGCCTACAAAAGCTGAGGGCAAAACAACATCAGCCATTTGAGCTGTTGCGTTCATGTGGGGATCTATAACTATGAGTGGATTCTTAACTAAGTGTTCGGCTGCTGCTCTTGGAAAGTTGGCAACTGGGTCTGAAGCTATTATTAGGGCTGCATCTGATTCTTTGTGCAAAAGAACATCAACCACGGAGGTTTCGCCAGGATTATATTGAGGGTAGCCCAGTGAAAAGTCCACAGCGTATGGATAGCCAGTCTGCCATGTAAAAACAGTGTTAGCGCCTGTAACGTTAAAGTGACCCCTCATTGGCATTATCACAAATTTTGTCCGCATGTTCAAGTCTCGAACTAGTGAAAGGGCTGCGTCTATGTTTCTCAATTTGCCGCTGCTCATTGTTAGTCCAAGCCCAAAAAATAATACTCCAAAATCGCATCTAATCATTAAATCGGCAACTTCTTCCAAATATTCAATTGGAACTCCGGCAACCGTGTCAACGTCAATTTCTTGGTCCCGAATTAAAGCTCTGAAGGCTTGGAGAAGTTCATAATCTTTGTTGGGTTCAACTTGGATGAAATAGTCGGCAATTTCAGCCGACCTTGTTTTTCTAACGTCAATCACTATTAGTTTTCTGCCCTCTTTCTGAAGCGTTGAAGGAGGCTCATTTCGAAGGTGCGATGGGAAAGAAGGCTTTTCCTTCAAAAACACTCTTCTTATGGCACTTTCAATTTTCTTCTTCACATTTGAAGCTTTAATCTTTGTTAAGTAGCCTCTCCATGCACTTTTTTCAAAGCGTCCTTCAGAAAAGGCGGTGTATCTTTCTATGTGGCGGGGATGAGCACTCCAAGGGTTGCTTCCCCAATAAACAACAAGGTCTGCTCTATGCCTAATCTGCCCGAGAGTGCATGATGGAATACCAACCTCTTGGATGCTTAAGATGGATGGTCCGTGGCAAACTACTGATGTGTTGTCGATTACGCCTCCAACCTCTTCGGCTAATTCGAGGCCTAAACGTATGGCTTCGCAGCTTGTTGAACTCCAACCATACATGATTGGGTAGTTGGCTTCTGCCAGGATTTCTGCAGCTTTTCCAATAGCCTCTTTCAGTGAAGCCTTAACAAGTTCTCCATTCTTTCTTATCAGAGGCTTCAAAAGTCTATGTTCGCCGTTGTAGCCCAAAAATTTCGATTCACACATGGCACAGCCATTCTTAACCTTAACTATCCTTCCATCCTCGACCGTTAATTCTATGTCATCGCATAGGCTTCCGCAGATTGGGCATGTCACGGCTTTAACGACAGTCATTTAGGTTCCTTTCCCAAACTCTTCCCTAAGAATCTCTTTTAGGCTTAAAACTGGTTTATCTGGGGCAGGCTCGACTTCTGCTGGAATTCCCTTAAAGGATGGCATTCCAATGCCATGAGTTTCAGGATTAACTATGACGTTTGCCCATGGACCATAGGGAATAAAGATTATGCTTGGATGCGGAGCCCTAAGAGATTTTAAGGCTTTAACAACAACTACGCCATAATCCGTTGAAACCTTAACATTCGTTTTCTCCTTCACTTTAAGCTTCTTCAAGTCTTCAGGGTCCATGTAGCAGACGGAAACGCTTTCCACATATTCTTTTGAGGCTTTTCCACGTTCTTTTCCTACGCCTTGCTCTATTGTTCTTCCAGTAAGCAATGTCACACGCAGTTTCGGTTTCTTCTCCATGCTTCAGCCTCATTTATTATTTGAAAGGTTCTCTAACAGTGTTAAAGTTGAAATTACCGAGTTTCCTCTAATTAACTTTTAATTGTTGCGAAAAGTTTTTAGCCTTTACTCGTTATGTAATTTTCTAATATTCGGTGTAAAAAATGACACAACAAGAAGCCCTCCAGAAAAATTAGAATCTCAGCGAGAGACACAGCTTTAACTGCCCTGTTTGCAGCTTTGATTGCCATAATCACCAGACTTCCAGGAATTCCAATTTCCTTGGGAATTCAAACGGGACATATTGAATTTTCAGTTCCATTGTATCCTCTGGCGGGAATTCTTCTTGGGCCATGGATTGGCGCTTTAGCTGTCATTATAGGTAATTTTATTGCATGGATAATTCCAACATCAACTGTCCTAGGTTTGTTGCTTATTCCAGCAGGAGCTTTTGCAGCGTTATGTGCAGGGTTTTTTACGCGGCGAACAAAGTGGGCAAGTTGGAAAAGTGCTGCAATTTTGCTTGCAGTTTTAATAGCCCTTTGGTATGCCACTCCAATAGGTTTTGAGGCACCATTTTATCCTTTCTTCCTACACGTTCCAGCCTTGATATTAATCCTAATTTTCAGACACAAAGTTTTCGACTTTGTAAACAGCACTTCTAAAAAATTTGTCACATTAGGTGTTGGAATTGCAAGTTTTGTAGGTGTTATGGCAGACCACATGTGGGGCAACGTAATGTTCATCATGGCTGTGAATTATGTTGTCAACATGAAAGCTCTAAGGGACGCTCTCAGAAATACAGGCATGTCAATAGGCTTAGGATTTTCAGCAAGCAACCCCATAGCTGATTGGGTGTATCAAATGATTGCCAACCCAACTTTGGGGGATTTCTTCATGCTTTCGATTCCAATAGCCGCTGTTGAACGCATAGCATTCACGCTTATAGCCACAGTCGTAGGCGTAGGCGTCATAATGGCAATCGGAAAAGTTTTCTTTGCACAATCTAAAACTTAGCGAAAAATAGGAAAAGAGCTTAAAAGCTGATTAAGCCTTCTAAATTTTGAAGATTCTATAGAATGGCGAAAACCATGAGTGAAATTTACCCCTATGTAGTTTTCCTTCCAGCAAAACAGAAAAATAAGGTGCTATCCGCTATTTTTGGGTCAAAAGCTGCAGTTGACATTTTAAAGTTCTCCATAAATCAGGGAGTTTCAAACAAAATTTACCAGAAAGAATTGATTGAAAAGCTTTCTTACTCCAACAAAACAATAATTGAACATTTAAAAACACTAACAAAACTTGGAGTTTTAGAAGAAGAAATGGAGAAAACAGAAAAACAAAAACGCACAATGTGGGTTAAATCTTATAGGCTTTCAGACATTGGAAAATGGTTTGCTTTACTTCTTGCTGAAGAAAAAGATTTGTCTGAAAAAGAAAAGGCGGAAATACTGCAAAACATTTTTAGAACCTACATAAAATGGGTTAAGGAGCTTTCAGAAAAACTGCATGTAAACAAGAAAACATTGGAAGAAATCTTCAAGGAAGAAATGGAATGAAGAAACCAGTAGTATTTGCTGTTGTTGGAAGCAAAAATTCTGGAAAAACAACAACAATAGAAGTTTTAACTAAAGAATTGACCAAAAGAGGTTACAAAATTGCAGCAATAAAGCATATTCCAGAACCAAACTTCACAATTGACAAAACTGGAAAAGACACTTGGCGATTCGCCCAATCAGGGGCAAAAACAATTATCAGCGTAGCATCAAACGAAATAGCAATAATAGAAAAGACGGATGCAGAAAATTTTTCACTGAAAGAAATTCTGAAAAAATGTAAGGGTCATGACATAATTTTTGTTGAAGGGTTTAGAAAACTTGTGGGCAAGGACAAAAGCATATACAAGATTGTTGTTGTAAAATCCATTGGTGAAGCGTCAGAAGCTGTTAAAAATTTTGAACCTCTGCTGGCTTTCACGGGACCCTATTCAACCGAAGCCACGTATCCAAAAATTCCGTATGTAGATTTGCTGAAAAATCCTGAGAAAATTGCGGACATTGTGGAAAATGTTGTCAAAGGATTTTTGTTTTAGTTGGTTTGTGGAGGTTTGGAGATTTTGTTTAAGGGGGAGAAAGGAGATATTTTAAAAGAAGAAAGTTTTCTCCAAACCTTTCCACCCAACTTTAAACAGTTTCCCACTAATCACCCCTTTAAAGAGCCTTGAAGGCTTCAAACCACCTGTTATAAAGCGCCAACATGTCAAGCGAAACGCTCGGCTTCCTTTCCTCCAATATTTGTCTAAAATCGTCCATTGTTAAGAATCTTGGCTTCGCTGACTTGTTAGCAGCTTGACCAGATTCAAAGAATTCGCCTATAATTTTCAGCTGGGCTGATTGGCAAACGTCTCTTATGTCGCTTCCAGAGAATCCTTCAGAAATTCTGGCTAACTCGTGTAGGTCAACGTCTGGAGCAAGTTTCAAATGGCTTGTGTAAAGCTTAAACATCATCAACCGCGTGTGATGGTCTGGAAGCGGCACCAAAATTCTTTTTTGGAATCTTCTGATGAAAGCCCAGTCCAAATCCCAAGGTTTGTTTGTTGCTCCAATAACGTAAACGTGAAGGTTCTTACCCTTATCTAGAATGCCGTCGGTTTCCTTCAAAAATTGGTTTCGAACCCGAACCTCTCCGCCAACCTCGTTTGAATGGCGCCCCATAAGCGAATCCAGTTCGTCAATAAAGACTATGGCTGGTTTTCCTTCCAAAGCGGATTTTCTGGCTGAACCAAAAAGTTTGGCAACATTCTGCTCAGCTTCGCCTAACCATTTAGACATTATTGAGGCTGCATCAATAGAAATGAAAGTCGCATCTATTTCCGTGGCAACAGCAGCAGCCAACAAAGTCTTTCCACATCCAGGTGGACCAAACAATAGAATGCCTCTCGGCCAGCCTAATGGGAAAAGGTCTGGTCTTTGAACGGGATAAACTATGGCTTCTTTTATTGCCTTTTTGGCATTTTCCAAGCCGATAACTTCTTCCCATTTCACATTTGGTTTTTCCGTAACTATTAATTCCTCATAGGTTGACTTTCCTTGAGTGGTTTTGGCGCCGCCTTCAACATCCGCAGCTTCCTCTTGCGGTTGCACGGGCACGGTTGCGCCTTGCAAAGCCTTTATTCTTTCTTGGTAGGCTATGGCTCTTTGTATGTAAACTTTGTTTAGGCTATATTCAGGATATAACTGCACAAGTTTTAGGAGGCTTTCAATAGCCTTTTGATACATGGTTATTGCCATGCCTCGTGAACCTTGCTTATCTAAGCGGACGGCTTCTAAAGCGTAATTGGTTGCGGCTTTCTCAAGTTCTTGAGAAGCACTCATATTCAGCTTTCTCCTATCCAGACTTTAATTCAATTTTTATTTTTCCCTTAGCTCCTAAACTTTCAAGAGCCTTCTCAATTTCTTCATAAGAGGCTTTTAAGTCAGCCGAGCACCGTTTTAAGTCAATTTCTCCATTACTCTTCTTAACATATTCGAGGAGAACATCCTCTAATGATGGTTTTTCAACTTTTAGGGAAATTTCCTGAATTTCAGCTTTCTTAAAAGAAAGTAGGGTTTGAGAAGAATTCCTATCCGAATCCTCAACTGTTTCATGCGCCACCGCCTGCGAACAGTTAGCTGCTAAGGCAACCATCTCTTTCAACGTAGTTTTTTCAGTTTCAGGAGTTTCTAAAGCGGCGGGCGGTTCAGGGAGCTCCTCACTCAATTTTTGCTCAAGGAAACTTGAAACTTCTTTCAGTATTTCTTCCCCACCAGGCGTTTTCTTACCTACTGGGATTATGGATTCGTCCGCTGTTATTTTTGTTGAATACAATGTCTCGCTTATTGTTTCGTTAACCTTGCTAAGTTCGGATGAAACGTCTGGCAAAACTTCAAACAGCTGTTGCGAAACGCTTTGGAGAATTTTTAAAGCTGGTTTTAGGTCGAAAACTATGTCGCTTAACTCTTTTATTGTTTCAAGTCTGAGAATTACACGTTCTATGGCTAATTCTACATTGTAAAGAAACTTTATCAACTTTCTAATTTCTGCAATTTCGTTGGCGCAGAGGGTTGCCCTTTCCTTGTTCTTATTGTTAAGAGCACTTATGCATGTTTGAAATAGGATTCTGTCTCTTTCTTTCAGCCTGAAACTTGCCTGCTCAAGCTTGTTGCGTTGAACCTTTAAGGTTTGTATGGATTTTATAACTACTTCACGGAGTGGAGGGCGTTGACGAATAAATCCTTTAATAGCTTTTCCCTCCGCCCGCTACTTCACACGCCTATATGCTTGCCTTTCCCATTTCTTTCACATAAACTATTACAGGCGGCTCTGGAAGTTCAGGGGCACCAAGCGATGGCGTTGTTTCTTTTGAAGCTTCTGCGGTTACTTTGTCTTTCTCTTGCTCCATTGTTTTTGGCGTTTCACCCAATATAATGTTTGCAAGTTTGTTTTTTGTTAGTTCTAAGTCACTTTTCTTCATGTTTACTCTTTTCAGGTTTTCCTGTATTATTGAAAATGCTGTTTCATAAGATTGGTCGTCTATTTTTCCAATTTCATGTTCAATTTCAAGATGCACTAAAGCGTAGTTCAACTCCTTAATTTCATTGGCGCATTTGACTATTTCTTTATCTGTCTCTTCTATGAGAGTTTGGGCTTCAGTTTTTAGTTGATTTAATGCTCCATCAAAATTGCTATGGAGTTCTTCGTAAAGTTCTGATGAAATTTTCTTCTTTTCTAAAAGTTCTTTGAGGGCTTGGTTTTTGCGCCACAATAGGGGAATCTGATCGCAGAGAACATTTGCCCCTGATTTAATGTTGGATATAAGCGTGACATCTGCACCGTCGAATTTTAGGTGCTCCATTGAGTATTTTAAGAATTTTCCGTCGCCTTGTTCTATGAAGACGGCGTCAAATTTTCCGCTTGGAGTTAAAGCGAAAGAAGCTATTTTGCCTATTGGACATCCGTATTCGTCTTTAATTTGTTTTCCAAGAGAAAGAAAAGGGTTGGGGTTTTGTGACATGTTTTCTCCCCCGTGTTTATGAGGTTTCTGTTGGCGCCTTTTCGCCTACTGGGGCTGTTGGAATTCCTGGCGGCAGCTCTGGGAACTTTTCTTTGATTCTTTGTTCTGCGACTGTTGCTGCTTCTGTGAGAATTTTCTGTGCATCCTCATTTACCGTGTCAAAGTTTAGGGTCATTCCAGAACTTTGTCCAGCCTCAATCATTATGCCACTTAAGAGATTTCCTATTTCGCCAAGTTCTGTTTCTGCTTCAGGGAAAACGCTTGCAAGTCCAGCTCTCACGGATCTTAAAACTCCCACTGCAGGTCCTAATGTGGATACAACATCTCCAAGTTCTGATACGGTTCGTAACCTTAACACTATTTGTTCAAGGGCAAGCCTTGCATTTATTATTAGTTTTTCCATTTTGCGAATTTCAGCTAACTCGTTGGCGAAAACATTTGCGCGGGCGGTGTCATGTTTTGTGTAAGCGTCAACTATCCTTGCAAATATTGCTTTGTCCCTCTGGCTGAACCTTTCAGATGCTTGATCCAACTTTTGAACTTGAAGCTCAATGCGTCTTACAGCAAAGTCTAAGCGTGGCTTTAAAGGCCCTGGTGGTCTCACAGCCTCTTTTATGCGGTTTGTGAAGGGTTGTTCTTCTCTTCTGCTTTCCCATTTTTTACCAAATCGTTCAGACAAATTAATACCTCCGAAAAGAGAAGGCGCACAGAACAATCTTATACATTGTTAATATGTTGAAAACATGCACGTATATACCTAGAGCTATATGTCAGAGTAAAAACGGCTTTAGGCTTTAGTTGGAAAAATAAAAGATGCGGTTGCTGGTTTTGGAGTAATAGACATAAATGTGTAAGTTAGACTAAAAAGAGGCTTAATTTGAATTCTAAGCAAAGGTGAAATTAAATGGGTGAAAGGTTAAAGGTTTTCGGATTAGTAGCACTCTTAGGATTCATAGCGGGAATCATAGCACAACTCGCAGCCGACTACGTCATCCCAGCACTACTCGAAGTATTACCAGCACTTGTCCAAATAAAATTCTTAGTTTCAGGGTTCGCAGGAGCATGCTTAACACTGGTTCTAATAAGCGTTTGGGCATACATCACAGGGCCTACGGAAAAATAAAATTCACTATTCCCTTTCTTTATTCACAAATTCTTAGCCCACACGCTGCTTTTGAATAGGGAATGGAAAAGCAATTATTCATGTTATCAGCCATAAGATTAAAATCTTTTACCTCATTAGAATCATATGGACAATGAAGAAATCGAGGTACGAGTACACAAATGTGGATGACGCCTTTTTCCCGCTTCTGAGTCCAGAATGCAACTCTTTCTTTCATGTATGGCTATTTTTCTGCCATTAACACGCGGTAGCCGCTTTTTCTCGCTAAAACTTTAAAATTTCCAAAAGCTTCTTCAAAAAATAATTTCAGTCTTTCCTTGCCGATTTTTGATTTTACAACCATTTGTAAAAAGCCCTTAGCAACCAAGTGTTCTGGTGCTCCAGAAATTATTGCCTTCACGGTTTTCATGCCAGCGCTTACTGGTGGGTTAGAAAGGATGCAGTTGAAAGTTAAACCTTTAACGGGTTCGTAAAGGTTTCCGCGTTTAACTTCAACATTTTTTAAATGGTTGATTTCAATGTTCTTTTTTGTAAGCCAAACAGCTCTGCTGTTCACGTCAACCATTACAACATGCAAATTAGGATTGAAAGCGGCAGCTGCAATTCCAACAGCACCATAACCGCAGCCAACGTCTAAAACATAGCCCTTTTCGGGAAGAATCATTGATTCAATGAGCAGTCTTGTGCCCAAATCTATATGTTTCTTAGAGAAGACTCCTGAAGCCGTTAAAAAATCGAAGGAGATTCCTCGGAGGTTTGTGTGTATTATTCCAAGTCTAAGCTTAGATTTTGGGTGTTCTTCAAAATAGTGGTTTACGCTTTTCTTTTGCATTTATATTTCGCCGCTTCTCCAACATTTTGGGTATGTGCCTCTTGGCATTAGTACCCTTTCAGTTTTGGCGACCACTCCGTGTTCCATTTTGAAAATTTCTTCTGTTGAAGCTGCGGCTTTTGCGAGAGCTATTGCTTCGCCCTTTAATGTGAAAATGGCAACTATGGAGTCTTTGTTTATTCCAGTTTCAAGGGATAAAACTCCGGGTGCTGTTAAGCTTGCTCCGTGGCAGATGGCGTCA
This sequence comes from Bathyarchaeia archaeon, assembly GCA_049969855.1. Lineage (GTDB taxonomy): Archaea > Thermoproteota > Bathyarchaeia > Bathyarchaeales > Bathycorpusculaceae > JASEJA01. Next base: position 11,719 of record JBMFOB010000025.1, read on the forward strand.
ACAGCTGAATCTCTGATGTAAATTTTTGGAATGAGGGCTAAGGCTTTTTCCATGGGTTGTATGAATTTTCGCAGAATTTTCTCGTCTTTTTGTTTTTGCCATTCCATAAACCAGTAAGCCACATCATGCAAAGTTACAATGTCGCCATTTTCAACGAAGGGTCCAGCCCTTGTCCTGCGAAGTTCCTGCATGTGCGCTCCACATCCTAAAACTTCTCCTATGTCAAAACAGAGCTTACGAATGTATGTTCCTCCTTCACATCCAACTTTGAAGAGAACATTTCGCCCATCCATTTCAAGAAAATCCATGTAGTAAATTTTTCTGGTTCTCAGTTGACGCTTAACAGAAGCCCTCAAAGGAGGTCTCTGATAGATTATGTCTTCAAACTCGCTTAAGACTTCTTTAACCCGCTGTTCCGTCAAGTCTCCGTGAAGTTTCATTAGGCAAACGTATTCTTTGCCGCTGTAAAGCAAGGCTTGAACGACTTTTCTAGATTCTTCTAGGGTTACGGGTAAGACGCCGGTCACTTTGGGATTTCTCTGGCTTTTAAGCCTCTAGAGTCCCGCCGTGACCAACGTTTTGAAGTTTGAGGATGCGTTTAACCCAAGCGGCAACTTCATGGCTTGTTGGACCAGCTGGTTTGTCAAGGTTTATGACACCATAGCGTATGTACTCTTCAGCTGGTCTTTCCTCTGGTTTATGCCCGTAGCGTGGATTCGTTTTATCCTCAGCCTTCACCAATAGTTGATGCTTAATTTCCCATGGAGCAATTGTTCTAGGCATATGTGAATGCATCACTCCTATAATGTAGAGAAAAAGCTTAGAAGTATAAGAGCTTAAACCGTGCCGATGGTTGGCTTAACCATCTGCGCCATTTCTTCCAGCTTACCAGCCTCTTTTAATGCTTCTGCCACTTCTTCGTCTGATGCTCCGCGTTTGATGGTTATTTTTTCTTGTAGGGGTTCGATGTGGTTTATGTTTGCCCTTCTCCTCTTCACGCCAGTCACATTTTTCGGTCCAGTTATTAATACGAAGCTTTTATCAATTATATCCACTATGACGCATTTTCTTCCAGCCTCTCGCCCAGTTAATTTTACACAGATTCTGCCAACCTCTATTGCTGGCACACTCAAGCCTCCTTAAGAGCTTATTAGAAACCGTTATAGACACATATTTATTGGTTGCTCAATTAAGGGTTATGTTGGGGCGCTATATAATAGCAAGATGTGTGTGAATTGGAGTTGAAGATAGGATTAGTAACCATTGGACAGTCGCCCAGAACAGATGTGACGCCAATTTTAAGAGACATGCTTGGTTCACAAGTTGAGCTTATTGAGAAAGGAGCCTTGGATGGTTTAGAAAATAAAGAAATTGAAAAGTTGGCTCCCACAGCACGCGATTATATGTTGGTTACGCGGTTAAGGGATGGAACAAGTGTTAAGGTGACGAGAAGGCATATTACATCTAAAATTCAAAAGTGCGTAGAAGAACTCGAAGAGTTAGGTGTTGATTTAAATCTGCTTTTGTGCACAGGAGAATTTCCCCGCTTGAAGGCGAAAAAGCCTTTGATAATGCCAGACAAGCTACTTTCTAACATTGTTCGAGGCGTCAAGGGCGGAAAAATCGGCATAGTTGTCCCAGAAAAGGAGCAAATACCTCATATGGAAAGAAAATGGAGAAGCAATGGTATATCTGTTGTTATGACCAGTGCAAATCCTTACGGCGAAAACAAAGCTTTAGAAGAGGCTGCCAAATTTCTTGCCAAAAAAGATGTTGACTTGATAATTCTTGATTGTATCGGTTTCACCCCGAAAGCTAAAGGGTTATTTAGCCATTTAACTGGGAAGCCAGTCTTACTGCCGCAAACAATCCTTGGAAGCATATTAAAAGATTTAGTTAGGCCATGAATTTTTCAACAATAGCGTATAGAACGCTTGTTCCAAACACGAGATTTTCTATGGAAATCCTCTCGTCTATGCCATGCGCCATTTTCAATATTTCGCCGTATGGTAAGTCTGCACGCATTGGTTCAAAACCATAGCATACGCTGCCCATCCTTCTGAAAAAGCGGGAATCTGTTCCACCAGTGAGTAGGAATGGCACTGCAGAACAGTTAGGCTCAAACTCTTTCAGAATGTTCACAATCAAATCATAAAGCGGCGTGTTTGATGGCGATTCAGAGGGGTCATTGGCTTGGATTATTTCAAAATCCAACTTTTCTAAGCCCACATCTCCAAGCAAGTTTTTTATATACTCCAAAGCTTCTTTGGTGTTTTGTCCTGGCAGTATTCTGCAGTCGAAGACGGTTTCACATTCTGAAGGAATAATGTTCTCTTTAACGCCGCCGTGGATTATTGTTGGGGTTATTGTCATCCTGAGCATGGCTCGAAGTTCTTCAGCCATAGCCTTATCCTGTTTGGCTAACACGTCTAATATTTGGTCGCCCATTTCTGGGTTTTGAAGCAAAAGCGAAACGCCTTGTTTCAATGTTGGATTTTCCTTTGCCATTTCATTTAGGAAACC
>JBMFOB010000026.1:0-13793 GCA_049969855.1 Bathyarchaeia archaeon
CTCTTAGGGCTTGCACTTCAATCTTGCCAACGCGGTAGACTTTCACTAAATCCTTAATTTTTATGTCTAAACCTTTCATCTTAGGCGAACCATCCGTTCCAGTTTAGTCACATATCTTCTTGACATGATTAGGATTGGAAGGATTGTTGCTACAAAAATGAGCGCTATACAAGAAGTAAGCATTAAAGTTGTGTCTAATGGAAAAACGAGGCGTCTTTTAACAAGTTCTAAAATCATAGCATTGGAAGAGGAAATGTTTCCATACACAATAACAATGCCTACAAAAATGCCCAATATGACGGAAAAAGTTACGAGGGCGAGATTTTCTGTTAAGAACATTATGACCAACTGCTTGTACGATAAGCCTTTGACGCTCATAATTGTGGCTTCACGGCTTCTCTCCTTTAAGCTAACAACGCTTATGAGGGCTGTTCCAACTGAGGCGGCTAAAACTGCGAAAACAATGCCTAACCTTTGAACGTCTAACGTGCCCATTGTAATAACATCTTCTTGGGCTTTCTCCCACTCCTCAGCGAAGGATTGCACTTGAATTATATCTAAGTTCATACTGCGAATTTTGTTGGCAACAAGTTTTCCGTCTGCTCCATCCTTTAGTTTTAGCAGTATTCTTGCTGAGGGACTTACATATGTGCTGATTTCTTCTAAGAACTCTTGTGAAACATAGGACCAGTATCTGTTTATGGATGCTTGGAGCGGGTAAATTTGGGATTGGGATTCTGAGCTTGGACCAAAAAAGCCAACAACCCTAAGCCCTATCTGTTGTGAATCAAAGCTTAAGTAGAGATTTCCTCCGATTGTGAGATTGACATATGATTCGGCGACGAAGCGTTCTAAAATAATTGTGTGGTTATCTGCGGCTAAGTTGTTAAATGCGGTTGTCACATCAGTTCCGCTGAACCAGTCACCTTCGTAATAGGCGGTTTTTAACCAAGCATTCGGCTCTACCGCCTTCATAAAAATGTTGCCAACTGAAAATGAATATTCAATTGTAGCGTTATAAACAAATTCGGAAACATTTGTCATTATAATGTCCAGAATTTCTGGTGCATTATTAGCGTAGGAAACACTAACAGCGATGTCTGCGCCAACCTCATAGTAGATTCTTCTCATGGCATAGTCTTGTTCGCTGGCTAATTGCCCATTAACTTGAACGCTATAGCCAACAATTAAAGCGATTAGGAAAGCGATGGCTGCTGAACGGGCTGGATTTCTCCTAACATTTTTTGTGGCTAAAACTCCTAAATCGCCAAAAAACTTTGCTGCTTTCGCTGTTAATTGCTGGAACTCCAGTGAGCCCTGAATGAACATTTTTGTGAATCCCCAAAAGAAAAGCAATGGTCCAATATAGTTAAGTATCGCATCGACAAACATGAAAATTCCAACAAGAAGCATGAGAATAAAGTTTCCACCACCAAACATTATTCTTGTTAAAACCGCAGTCATGTTTACGCCAGAGAGGAAAACTGCTATTTTGTATCTTCCCAAAATTAACGCAACCATAGGCCACCTTTTCTTGTACGGTTTCTCTATTTCCATGGGCAAGTATTCTCTAAGTGCTTCTACCGTTGGAAGTTGGGAAGCCTTTCTCGCTGAGCTATAGGTTGAGAGCAAAGCCATGATGACGCCGAAGGCTATAGTGAAGCTTACGGTGAAGGGGCTGATCAGATTTAAGTTGAACAGTGTGTCAGTGCTAAATTGAGTGAATAACGGGTTTAAAAGAAAGCCCAAAAATACTCCAAGGGCTCCACCAATCAATCCAATCAGCAAAGTCTCAGTCAAAAAAGTTCGCAGAATATGACCTCTTGAAAAACCCTTTGTCAGCAATAATCCAATTTCACGTCTCCTAAGATTGAAGGAAACATCCGAAACAGTTGTTCCCATATACCAAGCCATAAAAAATATTGGAAGAGAAACAAGAGTAAACATGAACCTTATGCCTATAGATGCAAATTGGAAACTGTACAAAGGTCCTTCTAAATTGTTCTGAATACCAATAGAGCCTAAATCTTGAGCCACAGCATTCGTGATACTATTTTCTACCGCTTGAAGATTGTTAAGGGATGTGCCTATGTCCCATGGATTTATCAAAACATCTCGGTTCAAGTAAACGAGAAGGCTTGTTTCCATCCACCCATATGACCGATATACATCTGGCAGTGACGGCAAAATTTTCTGCATTGTTTTCTCCCAACTCACAAGAAGTAGGAAGTCCATCTGGGTTGTTGGGGATATGGCTTCTGTTTGAAAAGGCATCGGCCAATACGGAGAACCCAAAGCAATTGCAGCCGCCTTATCATCTAAATGGGCGAAACCTTTCACTGTTAGGTTTAAAGGTATGTTAATTTGGGTGTCGTATGTGGAAAAGTTTACTTGGATTACATCATTAACTTTTACCATGTTGGCTAAAGCCGTATTTTCTGGAATGTAAGTTTCATTCTCCCCTATTTCTTCTATTTGCCTATTTAACCATCCCTTATAAACTTGTGAGTAATTTGTTATGGCAGTAATTCTCGCCATATCTTGCAATGAATAATTTTTATCTGAGATTGTTATTTGAACCCAAGAAACTCTGGAAATGATTTCAGCGTCTATAACTCCACTAACGCCTAACACTTTATCTCGAACAGTTAACAGTTTTGTCAAGTTGCTAAGGTTTTGTATGTTTGCTTGCATGTCAACATAAACATATCTAAGCTGCTGCTCCATGGCTTGTTTGGCAGTTGCATTTGCTTTAATGTCTATGCCAGCAAAGAATGCAGAGGCTAAAGTTATTCCTATCAAAAGTGCCAAGAAAAGTTTCCATGAACAAAACACATGTTTAACAGCGTAGAATATGGGCATTAAACATCACATTCTGATTCTATTGCAACGTTTTTAAGCCTATTGTTTAGAACAGCCAAATCCTCACAAAACCTTCTCCTCAAGCTGAAGCTTTTCCAACTGTTTCAGCACATACTGGCGAATTTCATTAGGCTTTGGCAGTTTAGCAACTATTTTTCCATTCTTTATTAATGGCTTTAGCATCTGCTCAGTTTTGCCTCCGCAAACTGGACAGTTAGGCTGCGCTTTATCAAATGGTAAAACCAAATCCGCCAAACATTTCTGGCATCTCCAAACCTCTTTTTTGCCGCCCATCTTACCCCGTTTTGCGCATAGCTTTCCGTCAACTTCAACGATGTCCATGGCAAAATCTATTGTTGGCGCATTGCTTAGGGCTGTGCCAACGCCGAAGCCTTCAGCTCCAGCCTTGCATAACTCTTTCATGTTCTCCTCATTTAATCCTCCTGAAACGAAAATTTTCACATGGTTAAAACCTCTAATGTCAAGTTCCCACTTCACTTCGCGGATAAGTTCTGCGAAATCGCCTTTCCTAGATGCGGGTGTGTCAAGGCGAACGGCATATAAGCGTTCTTTTAGGGCTTCAGCAGCCATTATAGCCTCCATCTTTTCATCAGAATAAGTGTCCACCAAAGCGATTCTCGAAACTTTAGGCGAGATTACTTCGTCGAAGGCTTTCCAAGCCTTAACCTGGTCTCTGAAAACTATAATCAAAGCATGGGGCATAGTTCCAGAAGGCTCTATTCCCAAAATTTTTGCTCCGCTCAGGCTTGATACGCCGTCAAAACCGCCTATGTATGAGGCACGGTCAATCATTGGAGAAAGCGCTGGGTGCATGCGGCGAATTCCAAAGGAAATTAATGTTTTATCTCCAACAGTCTTGCGCATTCTTGCTGCCCGAGTTGCCACACCAGACGCCTGACAGATTAAACCAAGAAGTGGCGTTTCATAAAGGCAAAAATCGCCATATGGTCCTTCAATCCGCATTACGGGTTCTCTTATGCCCCTATAATCCTCGTGGCGGAAAACGCTTCCCTCGGGCATGGCATAAACATCCGCATTAATGCCCTCAAATAGGTGGGCTACTTCTTCGATTCCGCATAAAATTCCCCAAGGCCAACCGTGTGGAAGCTTGCCAGGCGTAACATCAGCGATGACTGGTGTTTTTTCTAAGCCTTTTGCTTCTATGATTTGTTTTGTTCTTACAAAGTATATGTCTGTGGTTTCGCCGCGTTTTATTTCTTCATCTGAAGCATAATGAAATAGCCTCATTTGCTTGGCGCTCCAAACATAGCTTAAATAATAGTTAATTTGTTGGATAAACGTTTTAGGGTTTTACGTTTTACGCTTTTAAAACCATTATGAGCACGTTTACAAAGCCTACTTCCATGATGGCTGCAATGAGGAATATGCCGTAAATATATGCTAAATCCTTCATGGACATTTTTCTCCTCAAAGTTTTCTCTATTGTCAAATAAATTCCGTACCCTTCAACGATTCCTATGGGTGTGCTTATAAGCAGAATTAAGGGCAAAGCTTCAACAGTTACCCCACCATAAATTAGGGTGCTTCCCCGCAAAATGCTCAAGAAAACAATCATAACCGTAAAGATCAAGGCAAAGGTTTTCGGATGCTCAAGCACAATATTCCCATATTTTTCCCTCTTAAAGAAATTTAAAACCACCAAATTGACGTAGAAGGTCATACCTAAAAGAATTAGTGAAATCACGATAAGGTTATGGATAAAAAGCACGGCTATAGCTACAAGCTGATTGCTAAGGATTATGCTCAAACTCTGAAAGAAAATTGTATTCTCAACATAAGAAAGCAAAAGAAAAATTAGAAAAGCCAAACCTAAAAACACAGTTCGGGTTTTTTCACCAAACAACTGTTAAACCTCTAAAGGATTAAAATCATGAAGGAGCTAAAACGTTCAATTAGGATGGCGAGAATGCCGAAGAACAAAGCCAGTAAAATTATAACAGCCAAATAAATGACTATTGCCAATATGCCAACCGCCAACGACCCAAGCCAACCTGTTTCGTAGAGGCTTTTTATTAGAAGCAGCCAAGTGATTATGCTAAGTATTAAAGCTATGACAGGATATGGAATGAACATGAGGAAAAGCGTCGACAAAACAGTTCCCAGAAGCGAAATTATTAGGGCATCTGTTAAACGAGCCCGTTTTCCGCCAACAACAATTAATCCAGATAGATAAAGAACAACCGTTAACACAAGTAAACTGACAAAGAAAAGCACTAAGGAAAAGATTATTGCAAGTCCCCTGCCAAGTTCGCCGATAATGTTATCCCACCAAGAGCCTTCCCTTCTTGCAATTAGGCTTGTAAGCAGTACAATTCGCAGCATACTTGTTAACGTCATATTGACCACTTAATGGTTAGCCATATTCAGCTTCATGGAATAAAAATTTTGCTGACATTCTATTCAGATTCTTTCTCGTTTTATCTCGAAAAGCACTGTTCCGCCGTTCGTGTAGGGTTTTCCAGGGTCCAAGCATTGAATGTAACCTTTTTCTCCTTCTTCTTTTGCTAAGCCTAATTGCTTAAAACTTATTCCATGACTTAAGGGCACAATCATTGAAAGCAAGGAGCCAAAAGCGTGAACGCAGATGTTATCTGTTTTGCTAATAACAATTTTCGGCGATTCTACTGTTATTTTTTCTCCAACCTTGAAAACTGGACATTTTCCCCGAATCTCCTTAACGGTTATGACTAAACGGTAATTCTCTCCGTTTTGCATAGGGGCTTCGCCTCACTCATTTCATACATGATTTTGTTGGATTATAATTTTTGGAAGCTGGAAAATGGCAAACACTTAAAAGTCATTTTGAAGGGGATATTTGCTAATTGACTATAAAGGTGTAAATGACAATGGGAAATCGTCCGGCAATAGTTGCGGTTGGAAGAACAAAATTCGGCGAACACTACGAGAAGGAGCCTGAAAAGCTTATTGAAGAGGCTTGGCTTAAGGCTTCGCAGGAAGCGGACATAGAACGCAGAGACTTGGAAGCCTGTTACCTTTCAGACTATTTCTTGCCAATAACGAACAAGCTTGGGCTAGAAGAGGGTTTCCTTTCTGAGCTTACGGAATTGCATGTGCCGATGGAAGTAACCCGCTCCTTCAGTTCAGCCTTGTTTAATGCTTGCAATGCCATCCAAGCTGGGAGATACAATGTTGTTTTGGTTGGCGGAATAGAGAAAATGACCGACCGCTGGGACAAAATCCGAGATGACCTTATGCTTCTTGAAGACCCTTGGAGTTATTATGCTGGTTGCACGCCTGAGGCAAACCATGAGCTTATGCTTAGGGCTTACATTAAGAAATATGGAATAAGCGGTGATAATCTTGAAAAATTAAACACGGCTTTGGCACAGATTTCTGTCAAAAATCATTTGCACGCAACAAAAAATGAATATGCGCAGTATCAGAGGAAAATAACTGTTGAGCAAGTTTTAAATGCTAGGAAGGAAGCGCGAAAACCTTTGGGGCTTTACGATTATGCGCCAATTTCTGATGGTGCCTCTGCGCTTATCCTAGCAAGTGAAGACTTTGCTGAAAAGTTTACTGACAAGCCCGTTTACATTCTTGGTTCTTCTTTAGCGACGGATTATCTAACATTTCCAGCGAGAGAAGATCTAACACATTTTTTTGCAAGCAAAATCGCCATTAAAAATGCTTTGAAAATGGCTGGAATAAGCCTCTGGGACATAGGAATTGTTGAACTTTACGACCAGTCCACAGTTATGGAGATGATTTCGCTTGAGGATTTAGGATTCTGTGAACATGGGAAGGCTTGGCAAAACATATACGAGAGCTGTCAAGATTATAAGGGCTATTACGAAATTAATGGAAAGAAACTTTTCACAAATCTCAACGGTGGATTAAAAGCGGATGGAAACCCGTTAGGCGCCACTGGCGGAGCCCAAATTTTTGAAGTCTTTAAACAGTTGAGGGGCGAAGCTGGAGAAAGGCAAGCCAAAAGTGATGAAAGACTGAAATATGGCTGTGTAATGGAGCTTGAGGGTTTTGGAACTAAAAGTTACGTCTACATTTTAGGGAGGAATCATAAGTGAGCAGTGAACCAATAGAGAGAAGAGTTTCATATTTAGGCGATAGGTTAAGGGGAAGGCGCTGTGGAATCTGCGGCAAAGAGTATTTCGAGGTTAGGGACTACTGCGGAGTTTGCGGAAGAAAAAGCTTCGGAAAAATGGTTGACATAGACTTTTTCTACGAGAAGGGCAAGCTTGAAATTTGCACGCTTATTAATGAACCGACAAACAAGTTCACGAAGCTTGGAAAATACATTTACGGCATAGTTTCCTTTCACAACGGCAAAATCCGCGTCCCCGGAAGACTGACTGACCAAATAACGAAAGAAAATGAAGAAATTGATTTTTCAGTTTTTGAGGGGAGGGAGGTTGTTCCAAGGTTTAGGAGGCGCTATTCGGTTGATAAAAGTGACGTAATTCCAACAATTTCCTTAGCCTTCACATTCGCCGACGAATATTATCCCCACCAAGAATACAATGTTGTTAAGCCGAATAAAGAGTATGAAACGCCTGGAATAGTTGGTTATGGAGTTTACATTCCAAGATTTAGGATTAAAGAGGGCGGCATGGAGCGTTCTGTTCCATTTATTGACGAAGACTCTATAACGGCGGCTGTGGAGGCTGGAAAACTCGCGCTGATTCATTCCGGAGTTGACAGCACTCTCGTTGGAAAGGTTTACGTGGGCTCAGAATCCAACCCATACGCCGTAAAACCCATCGCCTCAAAGGTTGCGCAGGTTCTGAAACTCGGCGAGGAAGATGAGGACGTTCAAGGAGTGGACGCCGTAGACACAGAATTTGCATGCAAAGCCGCCACAAGCATGTTTAAGGATGCAGCTTCGCTGGTTAACTATCCAAAATCAAACATTCGATACGCAATGGTTATAGGCACAGACAATTCCCAAGCAGCTCCAAGAGACTGTCCAGGCGGAGAATTAGACCTATTCGTTGGATTCGGTGCATGCGCCTACATCTTTGGAAAAAATGATGTTATTGCTGAGGTTGAAGGATGGTACTCATGCACTTCTGACACGCCAGACTTTTGGCGCAGAGACGGACAGCCTTACCCAATGCATGGTGGACGGTTCACTGGAGAACCAGCCTATTTTAAGCATATTCGCAAGGCTGCGAAGAAGCTTATGGAAAGGCTTAACCTTAAAGTTGAAGACATCAACTATTTTGTTGTTCACCAGCCTAATGTGCAATTTCCAATGAAAGTCGCCAAAGAACTCGGCTTCAAAGAAGAACAGTATCTGCCGTCAATTCAAGTGGCAAAATTTGGCAACACATACTCCGGTTCTTCCCCACTTGGATTAGCATCCGTTCTTGACATTGCTAAGCCAAATGAACGCATCCTCATTGTAAGTTATGGTTCAGGCGCTGGAAGCGACGCCTACTCCCTTGTTACCACAAACCAAATACTTGAAAAGCGGAAACGCCAAAAATTGACAGTTAAGTATCAAGCTGAAAATCCTTTCTTAAGCTATGTGGACTACACAACTTATAGACGATTGAAGGTTGGAATGTAGCAAACCCTTAATAAACCCTTAAAAGAAACTTAGTGGCGGAGCACAAAATTGTTTGCCTATGGAATATTCAAGGTCATATATGCGCCACATAAAGCGTTTAAGGAGATAATTCAAGACCCAAAATATTTTGGACCAATTTTAATAATGATTCTCTTCATTGCAGCAAACACAGCGTTTGCTTACACCTTATTATCTAGGCAATACATTGAGCAGACTTTGCCCACCGCTCAGCAAAAAGACGTGTGGACTGAAAACTCCACTTTATGGACGTCTAATGGAGCGCTTCCCAAGAACAATTATGACGATTTCATAAATGGAACCTACTACGGAAACAGCAGCATCGAATTCTCCATAGTTAATAACACTCAAGTTTGGATGCAGCTAAACGATATGGGAACTGTAAACTGTTCAGGACCAGACGGCTACAGTAGCCTATATTTAAGAGTAAAATGGACAAGTCCAAAGGACAAACCCCAAAATGTAACTATTTTCCTATTTTCTTCAACTCCTTCCGACTACTTTTATTATAACCTAACAGAGAATTTCTCGAATTCCACCTTTAACGTTTGGAACAACTTAACAATACCGCTTAGGGAAAACTGGTTGAATAATAGCCTTACTGCAAGCTGGGATAACATAACGGGCATAAAATTGGATTTCGTATGGCCTGAAAGCTCCGACATAACCATATTAATTGATGGTTTGTTTTTCGGAGGCATTTTTGAATCTTCACTAACAAATGTTGTTGGCGACCTAGTCAGTTACGCACTTTATGCTTTCGCACAGTTTGTTATTAAATGGGTTATTCTTGGAGGGCTATTATACATAATGACTAAGGCTTTTGGAGCAAAAATCTTATGGAGACCAGTGTTGATAGTGATTGGATTTACTCTTATAACCATGTTTATACAAGCAGCCATAAATGCTGCCACATTCTCGACTTTGCCAACGCTCTATTACAGGTTTGATTTGATGGGAGGCGTTAGTGGAGAAAGCGAGGTTGCCCTCACTAAAATATTGGATGAGGTGGGGCTTGTTAATCAAATTTATGGATATGTCCAAATCGCCGCATACATCTGGACTATGGGATTATGTGTAGTTGCCACTCGTTTTCTAACCCAGTTTTCTTGGACAAAAAGCTTTTTCATAGGAGCATTTTCATACTTTGCAAGCATACTACTGGTAAGCATGATATTTGGAATCTAAATTAAAAGTGAAGTTTATAAAAAAGGAAATTATCCCATAAAGTTGTTTCCAACGGTTGGAACCATACATGGCAATAATCCTCGGAGTCAAAGATGTTAAAAAAAGCTATCGCATGGGCAAAGTGTTAGTTCCAGCCCTGCGTGGAGTAAGCTTTGAAGTTGAAGAAGGGGCGCTGGTGACAATTTTTGGTCCTTCTGGAAGCGGAAAATCCACTTTGCTGCATCTAATAGGGTGTTTGGACCGTCCGGATGAAGGAGAAATACTAATTGACGGTGCTAATGTTCTCAAAATGAGCGATGATGAATTGGCTGAGCTTCGCCTTAAAAAAATTGGTTTTGTCTTCCAATTCTTTAATCTACTGCCAAGACTAACAGCCTTAAGAAATGTTCAATTGCCTTTAACTATTGCTGGCGCATCTGAAGAGGAAGCCTTAGAAAAGGCTGAAGAAATGTTAAGGCTTGTAGGCTTAGAGGCTCGAATGAACCATAAGCCCTTCGAGTTGAGCGGTGGAGAACAGCAACGTGTAGCAATAGCCAGAGCCCTAATTAATAATCCGAAAATTGTTTTGGCTGATGAGCCTACTGGAAATTTGGATACTAAAACTGGTTGGGAAATAGTGCAGTTAATGAAAGAATTGAACGAAAAGAAGGGACAAACCTTTGTGATTGTCACCCATGACCCTCACGTGGCAGAGACCGCTGACCGCATCATCCATTTGAAAGACGGTTTAGTTGAAGGAATAAAAAGAAGCGCCTAAGAGGAATAAAACATGAAAGCAAGCAAAATATTATTCATAGCTTGGGACAATCTGAAACAGAGAAAACTGAGAACTTCGCTTACAACCCTCGGCGTCATCATAGGAATCACAACAATAATAGGAATTGCTTCTCTTGGCGAAGGTTTCCGATTAGAAATAAGACAAAGAATGGAGCAAGGCTTCGAACTCGACGTCCTAATAGTATTTCCAGGAAGCTTCACAGCAGGCTTAACAGAAGGATTCAACCAGACGGATGTTGAAAACATCAGAAACATCCATAATGTAACTCTTGTAACACCACTAATAACAATGCCTATGGTGGAAGGAATGGAGTTACGCAACAGCGAAACAAAGCAAAAACTAGGCGCATTTACTATTGGCGCCGTAAACTTTACTGAAATGAAAGAAATGCTTCCATTGCGATTTAATGTTTCAAGCGGAAGATTCCCAGAGTCAAATGAAAGTTCATTCATTGTTCTTGGCTATAAAGCAAGCATTGTTAACGAAACTACAGTTGCAAATGTAGGGGAAAACGTTTCTTTAGTCCTTTCTGGATATCCTGTTAAAAATTTCACAGTCTCTGGAATATTAGCAAAGGGAGGTACATCTGGAATAACAAATTTTGATTACTGGGCTTTTATTTCAATTGAAGACGCTCATCCAATGATGAAGAATCCAGATAAGCCTTATCAAATTATTCTTGTGAAGGTTTCTGACCCGCGATATGCAGAGAGCGTTGCTAAAGAGATTGAGAGTCTTTTTCCGCCATATTCCATTACTGTTTTTGTGCCTTCTGCTTTGATGCGTCAAGTTGACTACATTTTAAACATTGTTCAAATGTTTTTGGTGGCTATTGGCTCTATTTCGCTTTTGGTTGCTGGAGTTGGCATAATGAACATTATGACTGTTGCGGTTATGGAAAGAACCCGTGAAATAGGCATATTGAAGGCTATTGGAGCCAAAAGCCGAACAGTTTTAGGCATGTTTCTCGCCGAAGCAGCTTTGGTGGGCATTATTGGCGGTTTCATAGGAGTCTTCACTGGTTATGGACTTTCTTATGGGTTAGCGCAAATCCTCTCCAACTTTATGCAGCCTCAACGTCAAGAAACGGTTCTTCAAGCGCCAGAAACCCAAAGAATGCAGATAAACCCAGTTTTCTCACCAGAATGGACTATAGTAGCCTTTGTTTTCGCCATAATCGTCTGCATAATCTTCGGCTTATACCCAGCGAGAAAAGCCGCAAAACTAAACCCTGTTGAGGCATTACGTTACGAATAGGCGCTTAGCAAGATTTATATGGTTGAGTGGCTTTTCTGCATGTAACTAGCCATACCAAAAGCTCAGTGTCAACAAAATGGCACATGGGTTTTATGGTGAAAAGGCTGGTTCCGCGATAAGGACGAAAACACAATATGCCAAGAAGGCTACCCGAAAAAACAAAAAATGCTCCAAGAAAACCAAGGAGATATGGAAGCCACAGTAGATTCCGCTCATCAAGACCATTCTTCCCAATGACGCCTGTAAAAGAAAACCAAGAAATAGAGGTTGTCATAGACGACATTGGAAGCAGAGGCGACGGAATAGCAAGAATCCAAAACTATCTAATTTTCGTGCCCAGAAGCAAAATAGGCGAACGTGTTAAAGTCAGAATTCTGGCAGTTCGGGAAAAGTTTGCCGTCGCGGAGAAAATAGCTTAACGGAGGACAAAATTGAAAATAAAGGATTTGCGAAACGGAATGAAAAACGTAAGCATAGAAGCTAAAGTCTTAGAGAAATCTGAGGCGCATGAGGTTTTATCCAGATTCAAAGACGAAACCTACAAAGTGGCAACCGCCATAATAACCGACGAAACAGGCAAAATAAAAATGACCCTATGGAACGAACAAATAAACCAAGTAAACGTCAACGACACAGTCAAAGTGGAAAACGGCTACATCACAAGCTTCAGAGGAGAAATCCAACTAAACGTTGGAAGACGCGGAAAACTAACAGTTGAGTGAAACGCGGAAAACCATTATTAACGAAATGAGAGGTGAAAACCGGATGGAAGAAAGAAGAAGCTTCGGCCAAAGAAGAGGATTCAGAGGAAGAGGCGGAGGCAGATTCCCTCCAAAACCAGTGGAAATCGGAAAAGAATACGAAGTTGACGTTCAAGAAACAAGCCGCAGAGGCGAAGGCATAGCCAGAATCCAAGGCTTAGTAACCTTCATACCAAACACCAAACCAGGAGACCATGTCAAAATAAAAATAACAAGGATAAGCAGAAGATTCGCCGAAGCCGAAGTTGTAGAAAAAGGAGAAGCCGAAAAAGAAGAAGAATAAGCGCTTTATTCCTCACTTCTTTTTGAAGAAAAGCCAATTTTTCTTATCTCTAAATCTCATAAGCACATAAACGCCGCTAAGCCTGCCACCGTTAATTTCTACTATGAGCTTGTCTTCCTTTCGCTCTAACAGCCTATACGTTCCCTTATCCCAAATTTCCACGGTGCCCGCTCCATACTCGCCTTCAGGAATTGTTCCTTCAAAATTTGCATATTCAACTGGGTGGTCTTCCACCTCTACAGCCAATCTTCGAATGCCTGGCGTGGTAGGCGGTTCTTTAGGTATTGCCCAACTTTTTAATACGCCGTCCATTTCTAAGCGCAAGTCATAATGCAAATGCGTAGCTGCATGTTTCTGAATCACGTAGATTTTGTTTTCGCCTTTTGGCTCTGTTGTTTTCGTGAAGTTTCTTTTTCTCCAATACTCTTCTAAGCTCAATTCTCGCCCTTACCATTATTTCACATGTAGATAAAAATAGGGAATTGCGATTAGGTTATAGTTTATGCTTTATATTTCTTCAAGAAGTGTTGTGAAAGTATCGTGATGCTCTTCTTCATCCTTCAGAATGCCCATGAACAGGAAGGCTGTGGTTTCATCCTTTTCCTTTTGCGCTTGGGCTATAATTTCCTTGTAAAGCTTTATGGCGTTTTCCTCATCCTTCACGTCTCGACTTATCATTTCCTTAAGGTTTTTGCCTACAACAATCTCTGTGGGTTTTGTTGTTGGGGTAGCGCCTAAATAGAAAAGTCTTTCAGCAATGGCTTCCGCATGCTTCATCTCCGCTATGGCTATGTTTTTCAGTTCGTCTTGAACTGCAAAGCCTTTAACGCCGCCCCATTGGATGTGCTGCCACATATATTGTATGGAAACTTGCATTTCTCTGGCTATTGCATCATTTAACATACCTAAAAGTTTCTTAGATGCCATATTTTTCACCTATGCATTACACTTATCTTTAAACTTCTCTTCTTATATTAAACTTGCCTAAATTTCCGTAACAGTGCTTATTTGCCATTTTTAGAATCGCCAATGAAATAGCCGCCTAAACCT
>JBMFOB010000027.1:0-12079 GCA_049969855.1 Bathyarchaeia archaeon
GTACGCTTCAGCTGAAGAGATAGCTGAAACCCTTGAAAAAGAAATTTCAGAAACAAAAAGCACATTAGGCGAATACCTGCGCCGATTAGATGATATTAGGGCTTTGGCTGAAAAATCCAAAAAAATCCGAGAAGTAGTCATGAAATTGGCTGGCAAGAAAGCAGCAACCGAAAGCCTAGGCGAAATCACTATTGGCAACTTAAACATAGTTTTGGATGCCAACCCATTCCACGAACTAACAGCCATAGAAGAAGTCGTGCGTAGTCATCAGGAAAGGCTTCTGGTTCTGCAAAAAGCCCGAGAAGCCCTAAAATGGCTTGACCAACTCGGCGACACAGAAGGCCTAAAATATCTCGTTGTGGAAAACGACGGCGTTCCTGAGCGTATACTCTTCAAACTAACCTAAAAACAACAAGGAAGTGAAAAATTTGGATAATGAAGTCTACAGCTTTGCCCTAAAAAACACCCTAAACGAGATTCGAAACGTCTGCCCAGACATAACTCACACTTTCATGTTTACAGAAGACGGCGAAATATTAGCCGCAGACGAGAATACTCCTGAAAAAACCATAACTCAAGTTATAGATGCCTTTGACGGCATATTAGAGAAGGCAGACAAAATAGGCGGTGTTGAAGGCATAACCATAGAGGGCAGTAACGGCAGAGTAAACGTATCCTGCATAAAAGACACTTACTTCGCCACAGTCACCTCAAAAAAGGCGGACATAAACTATGTAAACACCGTAACCCGAGTCCTAATTCCAACAGTCCTCAAATTACTAGAGAAAATCTGCCCTACCCCCCTCAAAAACCCACCACCTCCACCAAAAATAGAACCCGAAATCCCCATGGTTGAGGAACCTCAACAACCAGCAGAAGAAGAGGAAGAACCCCAAAAAACTGAAAAGACTCCAATCGAACCTGAACCCCTTCCTTCGGAACCTCCAGTAAACCAGCTTATAGTTGAAAACCTCGGAGGCTTACTCGTCCCATCAGACACTGTACGCATCGACAACGAAATACTCTCACAATGGGAAAAACTTTACGAAGACAAGAAAATTGAGGAAGTTGAAATAGAAACTTTTGATGGAAAAACAACAAAGTGCAAAGTCAAACCAATCAAAGATTCGAAATATGAAGGAAAAGGCGTCATCCAAATGCCCGAAAAAGTGCAACTAGCCCTAGAAATAAAAAAGGGCGAACTTGTGAGAGCTAAACCAATCATTCAATAATGGAGGATATGCATAATGGTTAAAAAGAAAAAAAGTCTTCCCGAAGTCACCGCAGTAACCGAACCCGTAGCAGTTGAAGAAACAGTTCCCGAAAAAGACGTTAGAGCAAGCCTCGAGGAAATCAAAACATACGATGGAGTCATAGGCTACATTCTTAGAAACTCCACTTCAGCAGCAATAGACCTAAAAGACCCAACAAAAATAATTGACTACGCCATCCTTTCATCCTCAGCCCTCGAAGCAAGCGAAAAACTCTGCGAACTCTTCGATTTAGGCGAAGCCAAAAACATAAACGTTGAAGGCAAAGACATCAAAATACTCTCCTTAGTTATTGGTGAAAACAGAATAAGCGTTTTCATGGAAAAGAACGCTGACTGCGAAAAAATTTTAACAAAACTCCATTCTTCTTAAAAAACCAACCAAAACATCTTCCATTTTTATCCTTCCCAACATTTTTCAGAACGTTTAAATTCACGTTTCACCTTTCATATTTTTGGGAGAAGGGAGTCTTTAACCTTAAGCCGAGCTGATAACCTTGCTCGTTCAAAATAAAAAACGAGGCAGCAATAGTCATCGATGTCAACTAGACGTTATCGCAGATATTTTAGAAGCATCCCATGAAAGAACCAGAAAAACATACCTAATGTACAGATGTAACATGAGCTTCAAACAACTAAAATATTACTTAGAAATTCTCCTCAGCAGAGGACTTCTTCACATAGCCTCTGAAGACGCTAATAGCAATCCAGGCTTTTTCAAAATCACCGACAAGGGCAAGGCTTTCTTGAAGGCTTATAAAGATTTGAAGGCTCTTCTGAAGTAGCGGTTTTTGTTAAAAATTGACGAATGGTTTCATCGAGTTTTACTCTTATCTCTGCTTTGTCCATTGTTATAAAGTTGTACTCACCTAAAAATGCGATTATTTGCCGAATTTGGGCTTCATTTAGCTTCATTTTTTCTCTCATTTCTTCTATTGTATGCCATTGTCCATCTTTGAGATATTCCAAGGCTTTCGCAATTTTAGATGCCGTTGGTATGTCCTCCATTGGATATTTTAGTTTGGTATGCAAAGGGTTTAAATGTCTTCTGAGGTTATCTTTCAGAAAAATTTTCTAGAAAATTGTATGTAGTTAGCTTTATTAGCGGTTTACTTGTTATTATTAATTATTTGTTGTCGGATTCCTATTCAGAGTTGAGATTAATGGAGGGGGCAAGGCATAGACGAAGTCGCACAGAAGTTATTGCTAGCATTCTCGATGAAGCCTTAAGCGGCGCCAACAAAACAAGGCTTATGTATCGTTGTAATTTGAATTTTACGCGGTTCAACTCTTATCTTAAAGAGTTGTTGGATGCAGATTTAATAGAATGCATCAATATGAATCCTGAAGGTATAGTATTATACAAAACCACTGAAAAAGGACGTGAACTGCTTAAGGTTTTACGGAAAGCTAACGAGTTTTTGTCTATTTAATTTTGTTTATGGCTATTTCGCTCAGTTTTTTGTCTATGCGAACCTCTAATTCGAGGCTGTTGTCTGTTAAATTTGATATTCGGGTGCACTGGATTACCAAAGTTTTTTGTGGCGGTATTATTATTGTGCCAATAGCTGTTGTTTCTCGCTGCGGCTGATTTTGTTCTTTCTGGTTTATTATAAGAGTTTTCCAGTTCTGATTAAGTCTTATCTGATTTGTTGCTGAGTTGTATTGTATCATGTCAGCTTCTGTCAAAAACTTTATTATCTGCTGGAACTTTTCCTGTGGAATTTCCAGCGTTTTTGTTATTTCCTCCATATTATGCCATACATTGTCGCTCAACAAGCTTAACAGTTTTTCAAGTTTTGTTGACAAGTTTATGCCCCTAAGCGACTGAAGGTGATTATTTAGTTAGTCGCTGCTTAAATAGTATTGAGGACTTTTAGGCCAGACTAAAGGTCTATTTTCGGATATATCCATTTACTTAGATGTTACAGCAATTTTGAGTAAAGTCTTTTTATCAAATCCGTAAACATATATGATGGATTCGGAGAGCCAAAAATGAGGAAACAAATCAACTGGCAGCAAATTCTTATTCAATGCAAAAACAACATACAAAAACAAATTGCTCCACTATTAAAAACATTAAACCAACCACAGCCAAACCTTGGCATTGGAGCAGGTGGAGACCCTATTAAACAAATAGACCTTGCAGCAGAAAGTGCCATAGTAAAAACGTTGAAAGAGCATAACCTTTCCTTCACACTCATAAGCGAAGAGTCAGGCGTAAAAGAGTATGGTGAAACTCCTCGCGAAAATTTTGTGACCACAGACCCTATAGACGGCACAACAAATCTTATGAGAGGCATACCCTTCTACGCAACATCCATTGCCATCTCCACAAAACCCATCTTAAACGCAATCCACACAGCTTTAGTAGCTGACCTACCGCATGACATAACATACATTGCACAGAAAGGCGATGGCGCCTACCGCAACTATCACAAAATAGCTCCATCAAAAAACACTTCGCTGGAAGAAGCAGTTATAGGCATAGACCTAAACACCTACAGAGTCAAAGAAATAGCCCCTAAACTATCAGGCATAATACAAAAAACAAAGCACATACGCCATTTCGGAGCTAACGCTTTAGAATTATGCTACGTGGCTGACGGAACAACAGATGCTTTTCTAGACATACGTGGGAAACTCCGCGCCACTGATATGGCAGCTGCATGGCTAATAATCCAGGAAGTAGGCGCAAAAATAACAACTCCAGAAGGAAAGCCATTAAATGTAAAGCTTGATCCGAAACAAAAAGTAACATTCATAGCGGCTGCAAACCAAAAAATCCACAAGATAATATTAGACTTGCTGAGGAGAGAAAAAGAATAACTTGTTAAAACTAATCCCAAACCATCCAGCCATGCTGATTAAAGAGGGACAGCGCAAAACCCTAGTAATAGTTGACTTGCACATCGGATGGGAAATGGCTCTCTCAGAAAAGGGCATACACGTTCCAATGCAAACGCCAAGGCTCCTAAAAAAGCTGACAGACATCATATCCGCATATAAGCCTGAAAGGCTATTGATTTTAGGCGACGTAAAGCATACTGTGGCAACGGCAGAGATGGGCGAATGGCAAGACATACCAGACTTCTTCAATGAACTAAAGAAGCAAATAGAAGAAATATATGTAATCCGAGGCAACCATGACGGAAACCTTGAGCCTTTACTTCCAGAAAACATAAAAATTATTTCGGCAACAGGCATAACATTAGGCGATGTTGGCTTTTTCCATGGTCATCGATGGCCGTCGCCTACGCTTTTAAAATGTAAAACATTAGTGATGGGTCACGTTCACCCAGTTGTAGCCTTTCAAGATCCGGCTGGGTTTAGAATAACAAAGCAAGTTTGGGTGAAAGCAAACTGTAACGGAACTCAGCTAACTAAAATTCTATTACAGAGGCATAAAGTGAAAATTGAGAAGAATCCCGAAGAAACATTATTGAAACACTATAAGATTAAGCCGAAAACCTCCCAACTCTTCATAATGCCCTCTTTCAACGAGTTCTTAGGAGGAAAACCGCTAAACAAGGGAAAAGCTGATAAAGAAAGGATTGTCGGTCCAGTCCTTCGTTCAGAAGCAGTGGACATGGAAAATGCTGAAACATACCTTTTAGACGGAACCTACCTTGGAACTCTAAGTCAACTTAAAACCTTAAGTAGCCAATATTAGCATAAAATTTATAGACATGGCACTCTCAACACTATTTGAGGTGAAAAAATGCCGTCAGACGAAGACGAGTTTCCGGAGTGGTTTAGAAGGAGACGCTACCCATTCTCTAAAGGCTGGTTCTTTGAGGATATGGACAAAATGTTCCGAGAAATCGAGAAAATGATGGAAGAGGAATTCAAAACCTTCACATCAAGAGTCCCAAAAGACTATGTTAGGGAAAGAAAACTCCCAGACGGCACAACCGTCCGCGAATGGGGACCATTCGTATACGGTTATAGCGTAAAAATAGGTCCAGACGGAAAACCTGAAATTCACGAGTTTGGAAACGTCAAACCAAGCCGTTTAGGACCCCAAGTTAAGGAAGAACGTGAACCTCTCGTAGACGTCATCGAAACAGACGGCGAAATCCACATCGTTGTAGAACTGCCAGGGGTCGAGAAAAACGACATAAAACTTCACGGAACAGAAGACTCTTTAACAATATCTGTCGACACTCCACAACGCAAATACTATAAAGAGGTCATGTTGCCAGCAAAAGTAAAAGTGAAAGAAGCCAAGACGCAGTATAAAAATGGAGTTTTAGAAATTACACTACCAAAAATCAAAGAAGAAAAGAAACCGAAAGGCGAACCAATAAGCATAGACTAAACACAATCCCACTTCATTTTCTATAACAGCTTGTGCGTATATGGATGAAACCTCAGAAATTGACGTAATAAATTCCATATGCCGAGAAGCGAAAAAAGATGGCAAACTAACAGGAAAAAACCTAACCAAACTTTACGAAATTTTCGGTCAAAGATTTACAAGAGCCTTCGAGGCTTTAAAAGAAGGACGCGTAAAAAAATACACTTTCAAACCGAGCGGCAGAACTGTTTGGATAGTTGTTGGAAAAGAACGGGATTACCTCATAATGCCTGAAGCGGAATTTTGTTCATGTGATGACTTCTACTTTCGCGTCTTAGACAAAGAAATACACTTATGCTACCATCTCATCGCCCAAAAATTAGCCAACATTTTAGGATGGTACGAAAGTGTAGAAGAGCATGATGAACTTTACGATTCCCTTATGAATGAGTGGAAAAAACCAACACATTAAAATATTTAGACTCTAAATAGAAAAGGTAAAAGGAGAATGTTTCATGGAAATCGGGGCATACTTCGAAGTGCTCAAATACATCCTCATGACCGCAACCTTCATCGCATTAGTACTAATATTTCTATACGTCTTCTATGGCAAAGAGGAAAAGGCAAGCTGAAGGAAGCTTTAGTCTTTTGCCTTTTTAATTTCGCGGCGCATTACTAGGAGCATTGCTATGCCTAAAACTGCAAGAATTATGGCAAACAGAACAATCCATTTTGATTCTGGACCTACACCGAAAACTATGGGAATGAACCATATGAATATGGCGCCTCCAAAATTTGCTGAACCTTCACCGTAAACTAGTGCAGCAATAATTAAAATTACTATGCCTAAAAGGATTATGAAAAATCCTATGATACATAACATTAAAAATTTTTGTTGTCCACTGCTTTGATTTTCTGCAACCTTTTCATTCTCAACCATCCTAACACCTCACCTGGACACTAAATAGAAAATAACCATCGCCAATATGAGTAATGCTGTTAAAATTATTGAGAGAATTAAAACCATTCTAACTGATTCTTTATCTGTTCCAAAAATTATTGGAAAAGGTCCAATGATAAGTGCTCCGCCTCCCTTGAACTTTCCTGACCCTTTTACACTTGAATAGAAAAGCAGAACAAAAGCCAATAAAACAATGAATATTCCTATGAAAACCATGGCTATGCCTAAACCGTAAAATGTTTGCGCATCCATATTGTACACTATTTAAAACTTGATAGGAGCATTTAATAAACTTTATAACAACCAATTTTTTATCGTTCAACGGTATTGTGGCTGAAAATGTCCATTGAAAAACTAATTGAGCTCATACTTTCAAAGCGTCCGGAAATTTCTAGGGAAGAGCTTTTGGAGAAGTTAGCGCGGGAGAGGGAAAAAACTGCTGGTTTCATCTCGGACGAAAGTCTTTTGCGGATGATTGCGGCGGAATTTGGCGTAGAAATTTCTCAAAGTGATTTTTCAGCACCTACACTTTTAATGGGCAATTTGGTTCCAAACTTGAATGACGTAACCGTCGTCGGTCGTGTTGTTGCTGTTTTTTCCTCTAAAACCTTTGCAACCAGAGAGGGTGGGAAATTTGCTAGCTTGCTTGTCGCAGACAAAAGTGGTATGTTGCGGGTTGTTTTGTGGAATGATAAAACCAGCCTTATAGACTCTGGCACTTTGAAAGTTGGGCAAATAGTACGTTTTTCTCATGGATACACAAGAGAAGGGAGAAACGGAAAAGTTGAGTTGCATATTGGAGATAAAGGTGAAATTCAAATTAACCCTCAAGATGTGAATGAAAAAGATTACCCTGACATAAACAAGTTCACAATTAAAATTGAGGAAATAACCAAGGCCTACATTAACAAAAATCTGCATTTGATGGGTAAGGTTAAAGAAGTTTTTCCCGTAGCCATTTTTAAGAGAAAAGATTCAAGCAGCGGAAAAGTTCTACGGCTTATCCTTTCCGATGAGACCGGCGAATTGCCAGTTGTGATTTGGAATGAAAAAGTTGATGAGTTGGAGAAGAGGTTTAAGAAAGGCGTTAGGCTGCAAATAGTAAATGCTAAATTAAAAAAGGCGGCAAATGGAGGCTTAGAAATTCACGTTGACGCCGGAACCTATGTTGAAGTATTAGCGTCCGCACCAGAAATTCTTAAAATAGCCAATTTAAAAGAAGGCTTAGACCATGTTAACATCGAAGGAGAAGTTGCCACAAAACCCATGCTAAGAAACGTGAAAGCCTCAAAAGGCGAAGTTGTGAAACTTGCAGTTTTCGAGTTGAAAGATGAAACTGGAAGAATATGGGTATCGGCATGGCAGAAAAACGCCGAAATCGCCATCAACCTAAAAACAGGCGACAAAATAATTATAAAAAACGCTCATGTCAAAAGAGGCTTTGGAGACCAACTTGAAATATCAACAAAAAGCACAACATTAATAGAAAAGCGTGGATAAGTGCCGGGGGCGGGATTCGAGCCCGCGACCTCTGGGCGCTTGGCCACGCTCTCCAGATTATGAGTCTGGCGCCCATTCCAGGCTAGGCTACCCCGGCTATGCTGTTCTTATTTATTCTGTTTAAGAAAGTTTAATTAACCTATCGATTTCACAGCTATTCGTTTTGCTCTTTTTCCTTCAGTATTGCTAAATATTCTTGTACACTTTTTTCAACGTTCCATTCAAGGGAGCCTTCTCCAACGTTTAGGTTCCACCAGTTTAGGAACCTTTCAAGGCTTATTCTGATGAATATTATTAAGATTGCAACGGGAATTATGGATGTTAAAACTATGTTTATTGGAAACGGAAAAAGAAGAAGCAAAAAAAGGTTCAAGAAAAACTCCAAAAATAAAAATATTGGTACAACTAAGGCCCAAAAAATTCCAGAAGAGGTGCTTTCAATAAAATTGGCTCCTGGAATTTTTAAAATTAACTTGTAGAAAAAGGGCAAATTACTTTTATCGATTTTCTTTAATTTTTCTTCACTCATAATGATTCAAGAATGTCCTACATCACAAGACACATAAGCTTTAGCATTTTTCTCAAACTTTTCCACACTGGTGAGTGTCCCTATATACACCACATCAGCCATTTTAACGAAAAGTCCAGTTTCAACAACGCCCGGAAGCATTTTCAATTCGTGTTCTAACTTTGCTGGATAACGTATAAGTCCAAAATTTGCGTCTATTATGACGTTACCATTGTCTGTTATAACTGGTCCAACCTTTCCAGCACTTTCTCTCAAAGTTGGTTTTCCGCCGTGTTCTTTTATTTTCTGCATTAAAACTGGTGCTGCAAGGGGCAAGGCTTCTATTGGCACTGGATGGTTGTTTTCTCCTAGAACCTTAACTTTCTTAGTTTCGTCTGCCACTATGATGAACTTCTTAGAAGCGGAGGCAACGATTTTTTCGCGAGATAAGGCTCCGCCCATGCCCTTTATTAGGTTTAGTTCTTGGTCTATTTGGTCTGCTCCGTCTATTGTTAAATCTAGGGTTGGATGTTCTTCTAATGTTGTTATTGGAATTCCACATTTTACTGCCAACATGAAAGTCTGATAGGATGTTGGAACGCCAAGAACATGGATTTTTTCACGTTTTATTCTATTTCCTATTTCTTCTATGGCATAAGCGGCTGTGCTTCCGCTTCCTAAACCAATGATAAGACCGTCTTGAACGTGTTTAACGGCTTCTAAAGCCGCGTTTTTCTTTGCTTTTTCAATCCATTCTTTTTTAGGTTTCAATTTCCATTTGCCCCAACCTTTCTAAAACCTTTTCCACTTCAGCTCTTATTTCTTCTATTCGCTTTTCTGCTTCTGTCTTTGGGCTTGGTTTGGCTGCTGGTTTTCTTTTCCTCTTTGCTTTTTCTTCGCCTTCAGGTTTTTCTTCTGGTTTAGGAGTTGGTTCCGCTTTGGCTGTGGGGATTGTTATTTCTTTTATTGGTTTTGCCTCAACTTTTGAGCGCAGTTCTTCAATTTTTCCGCTTAATTCGTCGAAGCGTTCGCTGAAAAGCTTTAAGAGGTCTTCTTGCATGGCTTCAAGTTCATGTAAAGCCACAAGATGCTCATCTTTTGAAATTGCTTCTTTCACGGTTACCATTCTAGTTTTGTATGTTTGGGCAAGCCTTTCTCTTTCTTCTTCTGTTATTTTTCCTTCAGCATGGGCTTCATAAAGCCGACGAATTGCATCGCTTAGAATTTCTCTTTCCAAATCCAGAATTCTAAGTTCTTCTTTTGCTCTAGCTGCTTCGTCGGGTGATACGCTTTTTGTTATTTTGAATGGTAAGCCTCCAAACTCAGCTTTTGGCTTCCCTTCCTCGCCAAGCTTTTCTTCTTTCTTCCCTTTTTTACTCATTGCGAAAATGACTATAGCAC
Source organism: Bathyarchaeia archaeon (assembly GCA_049969855.1). Taxonomy (GTDB): domain Archaea; phylum Thermoproteota; class Bathyarchaeia; order Bathyarchaeales; family Bathycorpusculaceae; genus JASEJA01. Next base: position 9,941 of record JBMFOB010000027.1, read on the forward strand.
ATGTGATAAGTGCCCCTAACACAATTATTGCATAGGTTAGGGGTTCGTCTAAGGGCAAGAACCTTTTCCCTCTCTTATTTCACATTGTTTTTGTGAATATATAAATTATCCAGAATCATGGATTACTTGGGAAATTCTTTATTAATTTTCAATACAATAAGAGGTGTTCTGGAAAGGTGATTAGATGAGAAGGGATAAAGTTTTCAAGCATATTGAAAGTCATTTTGAAGAGCACCTTAGTCGTTTACAAGAGTTGGTTAGACAGCCTTCCATATCTGCTGAAAACCGTGGTGTCCGCGAGTGCGCAGAGCTTGTTAGGTGTTATCTGAAGGATTTAGGATGCAGTGACGCTAAGCTTGTTGAAACCTCTGGCAACCCTGTTGTGTATGGATATTATGATGCTGGGGCAGAAAAAACAATAATTGTCTACTTCATGTATGACACGCAACCCGTGGACGAGCCGGGCTGGAGTGTCCCTCCATTGGAGGGACGAGTTGTTGAGATGGAGCCTTTTGGCAAATGCCTTGTGGCAAGGGGAGCTATCAACACGAAGGGTGAGCTTGGGGCTTTTCTTAACGCTTGTGAGTCTATAAAGGCTGCTGGAGAGAAAATTCCAGTAAACATGATTTTTGTTGCTGAAGGTGAAGAAGAGCTTGGAAGCCGCCACCTACCCGAATTCATCAATAAATATTTAGACAAGTTAAATGAGGCTGACGCTGTTTTCTTCCCAACAGCTGACCAAGACCAAAAAGGGAAGGTTCAAATGACCCTTGGCGTCAAAGGAATAGTCTATTTTGAGTTAGAGATTGACGGAAAAACTTGGGGTCATGGACCCACAGAATTTGACATTCACGGAAGCAACAAGGCTTGGGTTGACAGCCCAGCATGGCGCATGATACAAGCCCTAAGCACATTCACAACAAAAGATGGCAACAAAGTTCTGGTTGAAGGGTTCTACGATAATGTTCTTCCTCCAAGCAGAGAGGATTTGGAGCTTTTAGAAAAACTTGAAAAAACTTTTGACGAAGAAACAATCAAAGATGAAATGAAGGTTAAACGTTTCATAGGTGATGTCCATGGAAAGGAGGCACTGCTGAAATATCTTTACTCGCCAACCCTAAACATAGACGGCATATGGGGCGGATACATTGGACCTGGAACAAAAACTGTTTTGCCATACAAGATAACAGCTAAAGTTGATGTGCGGCTTGTTCCAAATATGACTGTGGAAGAAGTCATACCAAAAATAAGAAAACACTTGGATAAACATGGTTTCAAAGAAATAAAAATTATAGAACTTGAAGAAGGCTATGGTTGGGCTAAAACAAGCATAAAAGAACCAGCAGCCCAAGCCATATTAAAAACTTACCGCGAATTCGGCTACGAACCAGAAATATGGCCTCACATGGCTGGAAGCGCACCATTCTGCATGTTCAACCGTGAACCATTAAACCTACCCTTCGTAATGGGCGGTTTAGGCCACGGCGCAAGAGCTCACGCCCCAAACGAATACATAGTCGTAGGAGAAGGAGGTCCAACTGGTGGCTTAATAACTCTTGAAAAATCCTACGTTGCAATTATAGACAATTTATCAAAGATGTTATGAAGCCTCGGGCGGGCGTCGATCCCGCGACCTACGGCTTACAAGGCCGTTGCTCTACCAGGCTGAGCTACCGAGGCACAATAGGCAATACTCAACAACAAAAATAAAAATATTCCCAACACCAAAAACCCTTATTACATACGACGCAATACTTATATCTCCGAAACCCGCTTCAGAAATATTTTAGCCACATAGCTAAAACCATAAAACAAGATGCAACTCCCCATCAAAAAGATTGGGAGTGAAGGGTAAAATGAGCCTTTAAAGCTCATTGATGAAACCATGCACAGGCCAAAGTGGTTCACCCGAAACGTCAAACAGACACCACCACAAAGCCCGACACGCTACGCCGTCTGGGGAATGGCTCGGCTTGAGCGCTGAAGAAGGGCGTGGCAAGCCGCGAAAGAGCCCCGGGTAAGCGCATGCAGCCTTAGAACCGGGGATTCCTCAATGGGACTTCCCACCATGGCTCCTTCGGGAACCGTGGTGCTCCCAAAAGGGAGCGGGAACCCCCCGAACTGAAGCATCTTAGTAAG
>JBMFOB010000028.1:0-11786 GCA_049969855.1 Bathyarchaeia archaeon
AATGCCAGTAAAAGATATGCTTAAAAACTTCAATTTAACGGGAAAAAAGAAGAATGAGTTTTTAGACGCTTTGAGAAGACTTGAAAGAAGGAATATAATAAGAATCTTAACCATCGTAGGTTAGATTTCTCTTTCAGCCCTTTATTCAGGATTTTTCAAGGAGTTTCTGTGCGTCTTCAATCCATTTTCCAACAATCTTCGGCGAAATTTTTAGTTTTGCAGCCAAATCTTCAGCTGAAGCCTTTGCCAAATCTTCAACACTGTTTATGCCAATAGCCTTCAACTGTCCAGCCCGCTTCTCCTTAATCCCCTTCACTTGAGTAAGCTCCAACTTTGGAGGCGCAACTTCAGCGAGGGTTACTGGTTTTTCTTCCACCACAACCTCTGAAACTGTTGGCTGTGGTGTTGGTGCAGGTGCTGGCGGTGTTGGCTCTGCTGCTTTTGCTTGTGGCTTTGCCCTCTGAGAATAGCCTAATCCTACAAAGAGAAGCCCCAGAACTGCTGTAGCAACGACTGATAAGTTCCTTTCAGGCTCTGAAAGTGCTACAAAAGAAATTCCTGTTATTACGAAAAATATTATTGCCACCATGTATAGGGCATAATCTGAACGCATATGGATTTTCTCTCCTAACCATGTATGTTCTATGGAAGAGTTTAAATAATTTTCGACATTTTCCAAAATAAAAAGATGAAATTTAGTGTTGCAATGGTTATCTTATGCCTTTTCTATTTCAGAAGTTCCTTTTCCGGTGGCGGCGGCTTTATTAAGCCTTGTTTCATTAGGATTTCGGTGGATTTTCTTGCGTTTTGAATTATTGCAACAGCCCTTTCGTAAAGTTCCTTTCTGCTGGGTTTAACTCTTGCCACTCCCTGTTCTATGGATTTCAGTGCGCATGCAACGGCTTCTCTTGGGTAAACTTCCCATTCTTCCATTCTTGGAAGGATGTCGTTCTCATGCATTCCCCTTTCCTCTGCGAATTTTGCCAGTTCTTGGGCTGCTGCTATGCACATGTCATCCGTTACAGTTTTTGCTTTCACGTCTAAGACTCCTCTGAATATGGCTGGAAAGCCTAGGCTGTTGTTAACTTGGTTTGGAAAGTCGCTTCTTCCAGTTGCCACAATGCGGGCTCCTGCCTCTTTGGCTTCCCATGGCCAAATTTCTGGTATTGGGTTTGCGCAGGCGAAAATTATTGAGTTGTCAGCCATTGTGCGTATCCAATCCTTCTTTATTGTGTCTGGTCCAGGTTTTGATGCGGCAACCACGGCGTCAACGCCTTTGAAGGCTTCTGTTATGTCGCCTGTTCTGCCTTCAGCATTTGTTTTTTGGGCTAAATCGTATTTCCATGGGTCTTCCTCTTTTGTTATGTCCTTTCTGCCTGCATGGATTATGCCTTTAGTGTCCACCATTAATATGTTGCCAGGCTTAATTCCCCACCTTATTAGGACGTATGCTGTTCTGATGTTGGCTGAACCTGCGCCGATAAGGGTTATTATGCTTTCCTTTGGTTTTTTGCCGACTATTTTGAAGGCGTTTATTAATCCAGCCAATATTACTGTGGCTGTTCCTTGCTGGTCATCGTGCCAAACTGGAATCTGCAGGCGTTCTCTTGCTTTTTCCAGAACGTGGAAGCATTTTGGCTTTTCAATGTCTTCTAGGTTTATGCCGCCGAAGGATGGTTCGATGAGTTCGCATGCGCGGATTATTTCTTCTGGGTCTTTGGTTTTTAGGCATATGGGAAAAGCGTCAACTCCGCCTAAATATTTGAATAGTAATGCTTTTCCTTCCATTACTGGCATGGCTGCTTCTGGTCCTATGTCGCCTAAACCCAAAACACGGGTTCCATCAGAAACTACGGCTACATAATTCCATCGGTTTGTAAGTTCAAAGGATTTTTCCGGATTCGCCTGAATTTCTTTGCATGGAGCGGCAACGCCAGGCGTATACCATATTGCAAAGTCGTCTGGGCTTGTTATGGCGCATTTCGGCATAACTTGCACTTTTCCTTCATAAAACCTGTGCATTGGAGGCGCCAACTGTGATGGTTTTTTGGCTTTCGCCAACAACTCTTCAACTGTTGGTTTTCTCTCTTCCTTTTTTGGCTTGGACATTTTATTTATCTCCTTTTAACGTGAATGGTTGTGTCTGTGATTTTTCGTGTTTTAAAATGTTGCGGTATTTTTTAGGAGAAAACTTCAATGGCTTTAGGGTTAGTTACGCTGAATATGTATTTTTTATTCTTAACATTAAAATAGTCGCAAAAGAAAGGCTCTCTTTCACATTAAATGAGGAGCGGCAGCGACAATGTTAACCATTTATAAGCTTGCTTTAGCTCTGATGGTTGGCTTGGCGCTGATTTACGCTTTTCAAAGTTATTACCCAGAATTTATGTCATTTTTCTCTAATGCCTTATCTCCAGTGATTGCTGGCGCAGCTGTCGTTGTTTCTGGTGTTTCTTTACAGAAGTATTGGCGTAAAGGTGAAGAACGCTTTTCAATAATATGGCTTCTATTTACAATCGGCTTGTTCTTCTGGTTTGTCGGCGAATCTGTATGGATGGGGTACACGCTCATATGGAATGTGGAAGTGCCATATCCCTCCGTTGCCGACGCCTTCTGGATAATGGGGTATGTTCCATTCTTTTTTGCACTATACTTTTATGTTAAAATCTTTGGTTCAGCGTTATCAAAGAAAATGTTAGCCGCCGCTTTAGCGCTTACAATTATTTTGGCTTTGGCAACATCCTTTGCGTTGATTACTCCCGTAATCGGTTCAGAAGAGGACATGCTAACTTTGGCGGTGAATTTTGCCTATCCTCTGCTTGATGTGGCGTTGCTTTCCGTTTCTTTTCTTGGACTATTAATTTTCATGAATGGAAAATTGGGAAAATCTTGGCTTCTCATCAACTTAGGCATTTTATCAGATGTTTACGGAGATATCCTCTTCAGCTACACAACCCTGCAAGAAACCTATTACAGTGGACACTTACTGGAACTCTTTTACCATTTCGGTTACATCTTCTTCCTACTAGCATTCTACATCCACACAAAAGAACTCTAAGGAGGAAAAGCCTTGAGCAAAAAAGAAACTTTTAAAAAGATGTTGCTTGAGGCTGTGGATGAGGGTTTATTGACGCTTGGAGAAAGCGGAAGAGAAGCAGTATACTTCCACCTTCAAAATTTATACGGCGTCAAAAAAGACGAAATTCCAGACAAAATTGAAGAATTTGCAGATAGTTTACGTAAAATATTTGGTTTAGGCGCAGCAGTTATTGAAAAAGCCATAATCAAAAGTTTGTATGCCAAAATTGGAATGAAGCATGAGGAAAAGAAGGGCTACAGCTTTTTGGCGTATGTAAGGGATGCAGAAAACATTATTGAAAGTTAAGGCTAAAATAAAGTTGAAAGGAAGAAAGTGAATGGAAACTGTTTAGTCAAGAGCGCCTAATATCTTCTTGGTCTGTAGCCGCCCCTTCTTTCTCTTCCGCCGCCGAAGTCTCTTCTGCCACGTCCTCTGAATGGTCTTCGCTCTTGCTCGTAAACTTTGCTTGACAAATTGTTTTCAGTGTTCACTTCGCCTGCTAATGCTTCTTTTGCCACTTCTAGGCTGCCGTATCTGCCAACGTTTAAGCGCATGTTACCCCTAAAGAGGGTTATGTAACCGTTTCCAACTTTTATTGTGTCGCCTTCGTTTATTTTATCGATGTTGTCGTCCCATAGGGTTAGGTAAACGCAGCCTGTTTCGTCGCCGACTAAAGCGTCGCATACACGGTGTGGAGCGCCGTCTCTTCCTGTGGCTATGTTTCTAATTTCGCTTTTTGAAACAACTTTTGCTGTGACGTTTACTGCTCTAGATTGGGGGGTTAATTCACTTACTTTCACGTCTACTGGTTTTCTACTTCCCGAAAAACCTTCAACTGCCAAACTTTTCAACACCTACATTTTTGACAACAAAATAACATTGCCTTTAACACTTAAGCGTTGTGGTTAAAAACATTCTAAGACGGCTTATGCTGCAATCCTTCAACACTGCCTATAATGGAATTTAATTGCTCACTGCCAAGCGGAAAACCATGAAGGGTTCTGCCGCGAATCTTCAAATCTTTAAGAAATGTTTCTTTTATCGGTAAAGGCTTCTCAAAGCGTATTACATATTTGAATTCTATGGCCTTCTTCCATCCCCACCTTTCACATTCACGCTTCTCCTCTTCAGAAAGTTCATCTAAACCGTAAACATTTCCAATTTCCCCATAACCCACGAAGGCATCGCCTAAGGCTGTCTTATGAACAAAGAGGATTATTTGCCCAACCTTCCATTTTCTTCGAAAGCCAGTGTAATAAATTGCCATTTCAAAAACTTGGTCCACCCACTCTTTTGTTGCTATTCTCAAAATGTAACCTTCAGCTTCAGCCATAAAAGTAAATCTTTCTCCTATGGTTTTATAGCAATTTTTATTTCGCTTTTGGATGTGGCGAGTATTTGGAAGGCTTCATTTATCTCTTCAAGCTTCATTTTCCGTGTTATAAGTGGTTTAACATTTATTGTTTTTGAAGCTATGTAATTTAGGGCTTTTCTAAAATGTAACGGCGTTGCATGGAACGCGCCCATAACTTTCACCTCGCCGTAATGGAGAAATTCCGCATTAACTCTTATTTCTGTTCCAGGTGGGCATCCGCCAAACTCAAGCACTGTTCCGCCCTTTCTTACAAGCGTTAAGGCTTGCTCCCAAGTTGTTGGCAAACCTATGGCTTCAATAACAACGTCTGCGCCGTAGCCGTCTGTTGTTTGCCTAACTTTTTCTGCAACATTCGCTGTTCCAGCGTTAACTGTTTCATCTGCGCCGAGCTTTTCCGCAAAGCTGAGTCTTTCATCCACAAGGTCTATGACAATCGCTTTTTCAACGCCTAGCTTCTTCACGGTTAATAGGTGGAGTAATCCTATTGGTCCAGCGCCAATTATGGCAACCGTATCGCCTAACTTCACTCCAGCCTCTTCCACACCGTGCAAAACGCATGCTAATGGTTCTGTTATGGCTGCCTCTTCATAAGAAACATGCTGTGGAATTTCCTGCATATTCACCTGAACCATGCGGGCTGGAACCTTAATGTATTCGGCATAAGCACCCCACAACCAAATCATGTCTTCGCAAAGGTTATACTTACCCTTCTGACACATAAAACAGCGCAGGCAAGGAGCACTATTGCCAGCACGCACACGCATACCTTTATGTGGCCATTCTAAGCCTTCGCCAACTTCCACAACTTCGCCAGCCCACTCATGCCCAAAAACTGTTGGAAGTTTTATCACCTTTTCAACATAGCCCCTTTGGAAAATTTTTAAGTCTGTGCCGCAGGTTGTGGCTGCCTTAACCTCTACGAGGACTTCGCCAGCGTTTACTTCTGGTTTGGGTATTTCTTCAATTCTCAGGTCTTTTATGCCGTATAACATTGCAGCTTTCATCTGCATCACTTGCTTTAAGATTGTAGGCTAAACTATATGGAATTTTCCTCTTTTAAACAGAAGCCATAGCCGCCAAACCCAAAAGAATTAGGATTATTCCAGAAAAAATGAAAAGCATAGCCAATATTATAAAAACAATTGATAGAGGGTTCATTTCAAAAAGCATGTTTGAACTCTGAAACATTAAAAACACACCAACAACCACAAGAATCAATGCGGCAAACAGCAACTTCCAGAAAAACACTTCTCTATCCAATCATCCAAACCTTCCATTTGACCAAAATATCGAAACATGAAAACGAAATAATACTTATGAATCCAAAATCCAGCTTCTCTTTATTCCGTTAACAATGATTAATAGAAGAGGTTTGCGTCTGACTTTCCGCGTTAAAATAAGTAGTCAATTAATTGTAACTTTGTTGGATGTCAAAGAGTCATCTTTCTCCTCAGTTTGCTTGTCAGTTCAGCGATAAGAACTCCTAAGAAGGATAGTATTAGTCCCTGAAATAGTAATGTTTGTAGGCTTGTTTGCATAAGGGAATACTGCTCTGTAGACCAGTAACCTCCATCAGATTGGCCTTGTGGCCCTTGGATAGTTGGGCTTTTGATTGTTATCACTAGATTTACTTTTAAGAGAAGCATGATGACTAAAAGAACAAGTAGCAGAATGAATGTTATCAAAGGCGGCTTCATAAGGTTATACGTGTCATGGGAATGTGTGCGCCTAACCGTTAGCAGCCACATCACTGCGCCGGGAACTATTAAGGTGTAGGCAAAGCTTGAAAATCCAATTAAAAGAAAGAACGGCGCCTTTAATTCTAAATTTTGCAATGCTAAAATGGCAGAAACCCAAAAAACAGGGTTAACCACCGTCAAGACCATGCCTGCAAAACCGATTACTGCAGCGTCGGCCATAGACAAAGTTGTTGGTTGAGGCCTCTTCTCTGGAAACTTTTGAAGGAGTTGAGCGGCCATTTGCCCCTTTTCCGTTAAAACATATCGCCCGTTCTGATCCTTCTCGATCAGATCGCCTAAAATTTTCAAGTGATAATTAAACTTTCCAGTATTGGCGACACCTACAAAATTCATAAGATCAACATAAGACAAATTTTTCCGCTCAAAAAGTGCAAGAATAATTTTCCGCCTAACTGGGTGCTTCAGGACATCACTCAGAGACCCAAAATCCACGCCCAATTATTCAACCCCAAATCTGCAATAACAATGTTATTATGGCATCATTTAAGGCTATTCGACTAAAAAATTTATCAAAAATTAGTCATCGAATATGTAAAAGCATAAGAGAAAAAGTTTTCAAATATCTTAGTGCAACCTCATAGCATTAGTTAAGGATTATGACTTTTAGGCTTTCCTTATTTTCTAAGGCTGTTTTAAAGGCTTCAGCAGCCTCTTCAAGCCTAAAACGATGCGTAATCAAATCCTCCAAATTCAATCTTCCAGACTTTATTAGTTCAAGAGCCAATCGTGTTTCCAAATGCGAAGTTGAATAGGATGGGATTATTTGGATTTCTGAAAAGAACAGGTCTTTTGGGCTTATCTGAAGCTTTTCTTTAGGTTCTGTCGGAGCGAAGACGCAGAGTTTTCCACCTTTTCGGCAAACGCTTAAACCAGCCTTATAGGCTTCTAAACTTGGGGCTGTGACGAAGGCTACGTCTACGCCGCGCCCATCAGTTTCCCCTTTAACAATGCGCACTAAGTCTTCTTTTTGTGGGTTAACGGCTATATCTGCTCCAAACTTTTTGGCCATATTAAGCCTATAATCGATTATGTCGCTGGCAATCACTTTCGTGGCTCCGAAAATTTTTGAAAGGGCTATGTGGATTATTCCAATGTTTCCAGAGCCGATTACGGCGATGGAATCGCCAGCCTGAACTCCACATTTTTTTATGGCTCTTAAGCAGCAGCCAACTGGCTCTATTAATGTTGCCTCTTCAAAGGATATGCCCTCTGGAATTTTTAAAGTGTCAATTTCAAGATTTGGGGATGGCACTCGGAAGTATTCTGCAAAACCGCCTGGATCAATATGCGTATTGTGGAATTGTTCGCATAAAGTGTAATCGCCATGAAGGCAGTAATAGCATTTTAGGCAAGCCACATGATGATGCACAAAAACCTTGTCGCCGACGCTAAAATCTTTGACTTTGCTTCCTTTTTCGGCTATTATGCCTGCTGGTTCGTGACCAAGCACAAGAGGCGCTCGACTTTTTAGATACCATTCCATCATGTCAGAACCGCATATTCCACAAGCTTTCATTTCCACAAGAACTTCGTTTTCGCCTATTTTTGGCTTGGGTAAATCTTCAATTCTTATATCTTTTTGGCTATAATACATTGCAACTTTCATTTTGGCTCAACTTTTTCTCTACGGGCTTAACACTTAAGACTTTCCAAGAAATCCTTATTTTTTGGAGTGAAAATCAACCAATAGTGATAGCCCCTCTCCAGGTTTTCTGAAATTGTGAGTTTTGGAGTAAACCTTTTATAAAATAATGCGCTATTCGCTGGTATGAAAACTGAAAAGAAAGCGGAAAAAATTGTTGGTTATGTACTGCTTGCGTTGGGCTTAATCCTCATAATAATTCCAGCAATCCTCGCCATCATCACATTCTTGAACCAATCCCAAATCCCACAGTTTATCCAAACTCCAACAGAAACAAGCGATTTTGTAAAGGCAATAGCTGTTTTAAGCAATGCATGCGTTTTCTTCTTCCTCTTCATCGTGATTGTTTGGGCAGGCTCAATAATTACCAGTCGCGGCGTAGCAATAATTAAGGATGTTAAATTGAAACTTGTCGGCAAAAGCCTAAAAGAAGCAGTTGAAAAAGCTGAAAAGGTTAAGGAATCTTAAACTGAGCCTTTTTCGATTTTTTCTTTGATTTTTCCTAAAAATTCGGCTGCTGGGGCGCCGTCGACAATTCTGTGGTCATAGGAAAGGCTTAACACAATGAAGGGTTTTGTTTCAATTTTTCCATCAACCACTACTGGTTTTTCCTTTATCTTTCCAACGCCGAGGATTGCTGCTTCAGGCGGATTAATTATTGGAGTGAAAAATTCTACGCCGTACATTCCGAGGTTTGTTATTGTAAATGTGCCTCCGCTAACATCTTCCTTAGAAAGCTTTCCATTCCTCGCCTTCTCCGTCAAATCGTTAATGGCTGCATCAATCTCTTTCAAGGATTTCCCATCAGCATTGTGTATGACTGGAACAACCAAGCCTTGACCAGTGGCAACAGCCACGCCCACATTTACGTCTTCAAAAACTTTTATTTTATCTCCTTCCAAAGTTGAATTTATTATGGAATGCTCCCGTAAGGCTTTAGCCACAGCCTCAACAATGATGGTTGTGTATGAAACGTGAAGCCTTTCATGAGTTTCCTTAGCCTTAGAAGCGTCTACTTCCATCACTATGGTGCTGTGCGGAACAGTTCTAAAACTCAGTGAGACTTTTTCGGCGGAAGTTTTCCTAAAACCAGTCAATGGGATAATTTCTTTCACTTTTGGCTGCTGAATCCTGCTCGTTTCCTCAACATATCTTCTAACATCTTCTTCAACAATCCTTCCCTCTGGACCAGTGCCCTTTACAAGGGACAAGTCTATGCCATATTCTCTTGCCAAGCGTTTCGCGGCTGGCGAAGCCAAAACCGGCTTTTCCTTCTCCTCAACTGGTTGAATGATTTCTGTTTCTGAAAATGGTTCGTCGGCTGCTGTTATAACGGCGAGAACGGCATTAACCGCAGCGTCAACGCCTTCTTCAACGAAAATTTTTCTTAAAATGCCAGAGGCTGGCGCTTCTAAATCATATGTGGCTTTTTCTGAAATCACTTCCACTATTGGTTCGCCTTTTTCGACGGTTTCGCCTTCCCGCTTGTACCATTTGCCAACAGTGCCCTCTTTCATTGTAAGGCTTAGTTTTGGCATAACAACTTTTGTAACCATTTTAGACAACCTCTTTAACCGCTTTAATTATCGCCTTCTCGTCTGGAATTACATATTGCTCTAAGGGTGGGCTGAAGGGTATGGGCGTGTCTGGTTCGGCTATTCGCTTTATTGGAGCGTCCAAATAGTCTATTGCTTCTTCGGCGATTATTGCGGCTATTTCTGCGCTTACGCCAGCCGTCTTGCAGTCTTCGCTTACGATGACTAGGCGTCCAGTTTTCTTAACAGAACTTATTATGGCTTTCTTGTCTAGGGGCGTTAATGTTCTTGGGTCAACAACTTCAACGCTTATGCCTTCCCTTTCTAAAGCCTTGGCTGCTTCCAAAGCCCTATGCACCATGTAAAGCGTAGCCACTATTGTTGCGTCTTCGCCTTCCCGTTTTATGTCAGCAACTCCAAAAGGAACAGTGTACTCTTCATCTGGAATTTCGCCTTCAATTGGATACAAAAGTTTGTGTTCACAGAACATGACTGGATTGTTGCCTCTAATGGCTGACTTTAAAAGTCCTTTTGCATCGTAGGGTGTTGATGGAACAGCCACATACAAGCCTGGAACATGCATAAACCACGCTTCAAGGCTTTGCGAATGGTGCGAGGCGATGTTTACGCCTGCCCCGAAGGGTGTTCGAATTACAAGCGGGCATTTGGCTTGTCCGCCGAACATGTAGCGAATTTTTGCAGCTTGATTTGCAATTTGGTCCATGGCTAAAGCCGTTAAATCTCCAAACATTATTTCCGCCACTGGATGCATTCCAGTTATGGCTGCGCCTACGCCTGCGCCGATTATGGTTGACTCTGATATGGGTGTGTCCCTAACCCTTTCTTCGCCGAATTCCTCTGCTAAGCCTTCCGTGACTTTGAAGGCTCCGCCCCAATACCTGCCAATATCCTCTCCCAAAAGAAAGACTGTTGGGTCTCGGCGCATTTCTTCGCGTAAGGCTTCGCGAAGCGCTTCTCTATAAGTTATTTTTCGCATTTTCGTTTGCTCCTTTTATGCGTAAACATCTTCTAAGGCTTCTTCTGGCTCTGGATAGGGGCTTTCCATGGCAAATTTTACGGCTTCTTCAATTTCAGCCGAAACTTCCCTTTCAATTTGTTGAATTTCGGCCTCTGTTAAGGCTTTTGTTTGCAGAAGCTTTTCCCTAAAAAGTTTAATCGGGTCTTTAGCCAGCCACGCTTCCACTTCCTCTTTTGGCCTATATCGTGCAGGGTCAACCCGCGAATGCCCCTTATGCCTATAAGTTTTGCATTCGATAAGGGTTGGTCCTTCGCCTTTTCTGGCTCTTTCCACAGCCTCTACTGTGGCTTCGTAAACTGCTAGGACATCGTTTCCGTCTACCGCAATACCTGGAATTCCGTAGGCTACGGCTCTGTCGGCAATATTTTCAATGTTCATAACTCTTGATTGGCGGGTTCCCATGGCGTAAAGGTTGTTTTCGCAAATGAAGATTACTGAAAGATGCCAAACAGAAGCCATGTTTATGCCTTCGTGGAATGTTCCCTGATTTGAGGCGCCTTCACCAAAGAAGCACGCCACAACTTGCCTTGTTTTTCGGAGTCTTATTGATAGGGCTGCGCCAACAGCTATTGGAATTCCAGCGCCAACAACAGCCGTTGCACCCAACATGCCAATGCTGAAATCTGCAATGTGCATGGAACCGCCCTTACCCTTACAATAACCAGTCTTCTTACCCAAAATCTCCGCCATAATCCGCTTCAAATCAGCGCCCTTGGCAATGCAGTGTCCGTGGCCTCTATGAGTGCTCGTAATATAATCATCCCTTTCAAGAGCGGCACAAACGCCAACAGCAACCGCTTCCTCCCCAGCATAAAGATGAATTGTTCCAGGAACAAGATTTTGAGCGTATAAATCGAAGACTTTCTCTTCAAAAAATCTGATTTCAAGCATCTTCCTAAACATTTCTGTGAGTTTCTCTTTTGCAAGATTTAACATCAGATTCGTCCTCTTACTAAGCGGGTTTATTTCATATACACATTGACACTTTTATATTATTTTACCATTCATGAAAACATAATTTTATTTGGACAGCAACACAAACCATATAGAAACATACCTAATAGATATTTATTAAGGAGTTAGAAATGCAGAAAGCCTATTCACGGTTGTTGGGTATTGTTGGAAAGCCTAACACTGGAAAATCCACATTTTTTAGCGCAGCAACCCTTGCTCCGGCGGAAATTGCAAATTATCCCTTCACAACAATAAAGCCAAATAGAGGTGTTGGTTATGTGCGCACGCCATGCGTCCACGAAGAGTTCGGTGTTCAGGATAATCCTGTTAATTCCCTATGCCTAAACGGAGTACGCCTAATCCCAGTGGAATTCATAGACTGTGCAGGTCTTGTGCCAGGCG
>JBMFOB010000029.1:0-11317 GCA_049969855.1 Bathyarchaeia archaeon
GTGTGCGATTCAGAATATTTTGTTGGCTGCAACAGCAGAAGGTTTAGGAAGCTGCATATACACATTCTACAACATAGAAGAAGAGCGACAGATAAAACAAATCTTGGAAGTGCCAGAAAATTACCGAATTGCAACTATAATTCAGTTAGGATATTCAGTAACGGAACCACCAAAACCATCAAGAAAAGCGCTCAAAGAAATAGTATCATACCAACACTTCTAACATACTGTAACTTTTTATAAAAAACCATTGCATAATAATAAGAAAAGCTTAACAACCACTTATGTGACAACCCACAAAAACCTAGAGAGGAGCTATCAATTTAACAGTTGAAACTTCCCTAAAATAAACATTCACAAACCCAAAAAGTAGGTTATCCACCTATTTTCGCTCTTATCCGTGGAACAATTTCTTTCCGTATCTGTGTTATGCCAAATGTTGTAACCTTGTATTTGTCTTCGGCAATTTTTGCAACCATGTTGCTTTTGACAAGTTCGCCTAATCGTGTGCTGGTAATTTTTCCACTCTTGCCCAACTTTGCTTGTAACTCTTCTTTAGAAACTGCTTCACTTCCAACCAAGCCCAACTGAAAACCAATATAATTGGCTAAAAGCCACAACAATAGAGTTTCATTATCCGTAAGCTTATCCTTAGAAACAAGCAAATTAGCACCTTCCTTAGAAAAGGCAATCAAACCCTCACATTCTTTGACAAGCCCCTGCAAATCCACGCTAAGCACAAGCCTCTTTGCAATATCAAAGGAAGGAAGAAACTCGCCGAAAAACTTGTTTAAGCCAAGCCAAACCTCTTCTGGGGCGCCACTAAATGTTTTTTCAACATCCCCAAACTTAACTTGAACCGTAATCTTATCCATTTCACCACTCAAGCCATCTTACTCCTAAGCCTACTCAAAACCTCATCTTCAACCCATCTTTCGCCCTGAATAGTCAACTTAAACTCTGGCTTAGCCGGGTCTGGCTTAAACACTTGACCGCGCTTAGTCATCTCATTCAAGCGTGCGGGAACCATACATTTTATTCCGCTGGACTCCAGAAGCTTCTGTATCTGCGAAGCCGTATTCTTACGTTCATCAGAGGCGTATAAAACCAAACCTATGGCTTCATAATGCGTAAGATTCTCACGGGTTACCACAACAGGACCTTCAGTGGTGAATTCCACTATACCCTTAAGCTGAGCTGTTGAAGGAACAAGCCTGCTTGAAACAGCATTTGAAATCTTCTCCATGAAATTCTCTGGAAAATTCTCCAACATGCTGAGGATTTCCTGCGGATTTTCGCCCTCAACTATAATTTCGCCGAAAGGAGTTTTAATGCGGGCTTTAACCTTCTTCATTCCACGTTTCTCCTCTTTCAAGTTATGGCTTCCTTTTCTGCGAGGATATAAACGTAACCAGCATCAGTCTTCCAATGCCTAACCAAACCCTTCTTAACAAGCCCCATCAAAACCCTCGCTACGCTGCTTCCAGGATAAGAAAGCCCATTAGCCTTTAACGCTTCTTTCAACTCCTCAACCGTTCGCGGACGCCACTTCCCCCAATCTGTTTCAAGAATCCGCAAAATAGCCTCATCACACTTTTCAGTTTGCTGAATTTTCGGATACTTCTGCATTAACGCTTCTTCCTTTACACCTTCAGCCGCCGCCTTCACCGTCAGCGTCGCCACAGTCTTAGGCTTCAAACCCTCAAAAGCCCTATGCAAGTTAGCAGCCAAACCAGGCAAATCCTCAATAGTCTTTAAAACTTCGTCTCGGGTTCCGCAAATTTCAACCTCATACTCGCCGGTTCTCAAACGGAAAACAAAATTTCTGGGCATATCTCCAACCCTTTTATCCTTCACTTTCATCCCCTACTATAGAAAGTGTCCTGTGCTTTTAGAATTTACGGGTTTTGATATATTTCGGAAAAGGAAATATAATATTAAATATTAAGATACACTATTAGTTTATGCGTAACAAACATAACCAGAGGAATCCCCTTGTCTAAAAAGGGAATAACCGTATGGCTTTTCAGTTCCCTAACCTTCATAGCCCTCATACACTTAATCGAAGCAGTCTCAGTTCTAATCTTCAACAATGAAATCCGCCTTCTTCAAATATATCCATTCATAGGCGAAAAACTGCAAACCATAACCCCACTAACATATTTTATAGCAAGCGCTACAGCAACCCTTGTCTTTTGGGGGATAACATGTGCAGCCGCCTTCACAAACCCAGTGGAAACATTCCTAAACAAAATCCTCTCGGATGCCAAAAAACAAAGTTCCGTAGAAACTCAAATGTTAGAAGACAAAAGCGAAATTCTCGATGTCATGAACGAAACAATTGAGTCAAACAATGAAATCCTCGCTCAAGTTAGAGACATGATATACAATGTAAGAACTGAGGTTAAAGAGATCCAACCATTAAAAGAGGGAATAGAAAAAATGAAAACAGAAATAAGCGTTTTAAGGAAGGAAGTTAAAAGGCTGGAAGAAAAAGTTCACTTTTCGAACCTTTGCCCTGCATGTGGAAAACCATTACTACCAGAGTTCAAAATCTGTCCATATTGTGGCGAAAACATAAAACTTCTGCCAGAAAAGGTTGTTGCAATTAAAGAATACTGATGAACACGTTGCGCTCTTCTTTGGTGGAAAGGTACAGAAAATTTTCAAAAAAGAAAAATGAATTAAAAATTCTGTTTATTTGAAAATCGAGCAATTTAATAGGGCAAAATTTTAAATAGGTTAAGCTAAGAAAATGTAATGTTGTGTTTATAAACACAGGTGAAAAATAAAATGGAAAGAATTGAAATTGCAATAGTTGTTTTAGTGTTGATAGGCATTATAGTTTCAAGCAGCACCATGTACTACACAACTACTGTAATAAACAATGTATCTACATTGTCTGGAGATATGTCTAAATTGACAGAGAACGTGTTAAACCTTACATCTAATGTGAGAGACCTGGCAACTATAACTGGAACCCTAGCCGAAGCCATGGGCGAATTCACCCAAACACTAGCCGACTTGGAGACGAGACTGGCGGCAATAGAAGCAACTCTGGCAGCAAAAGCAAAAGAGACGCTAATCGTTGGAACAACGGATTCTGTTGAGAACACACTTGATCCTGCTCAAGCGTACGATTATTTCGGATGGTGTATACTGCAACAAATAAGCGGCACACTAGTCAGCGTTAAGCCCAATTCAACGACTGGATCTGATTTTCTCCCAGAGTTGGCTGAAAGCTGGAATTTCAGTGATGATCTGATGGTTTGGGACTTTAACTTGAGGCAAAACGTAAAGTTTCCGGATGGAACGATATTTAATGCTACGCATGTTAAGTATACTTTTGACAGAGCCATAGCGCTCATACCTAGCATTCCAGAAGGAGCGCCAGCTGGTTTAGGCTACGACGCTATTTTTAATCGAACAGAAGTTCTTGACACATACAAAGTGAGGTTTTATCTGAACTTCCCATTCAGTCCGCTGTTAGGAATTCTAGCTTGCAGAGCCTCAGCCATTGTAGATCCATCCTATGCTCCGTTGGAACAAATAAACTATACCGCTGGGGATGCGCGTGCAAGCACGCCAGTAGCCTTTGTTGGTCCATATTACCTGTCAAAGTGGGAGCGTGTTGGTGACAGGGACATTGAGATAAGATTAGACAAGAATCCATACTACTGGAATGCAACAAGCGGTTATCCGAAGACAAAGACTATAATATTTAGGTTTTACAGGGACGCATCGACACTTAGGTTAGCAATAGAAGCAGGCGACGTAGACATGGCGTTTAGGCACATATCACCTACAGATGTTCTTGACCTTGAAAACAATCCAAACCTTAAGGTTTGGTGGGGCACCGGCGCATTCATTCAATACATGTGCTTCCAAGAAGCGCATCCACCATTCAACGATAGTAGAGTGAGAAGGGCCATTGCTGCAGCATTAAACAGGTCAGCTGTTTGCGAGACCGTCTTCCTAGGTCTATCGAAGCCCTTGTATAGCATAATACCTCCTGGCATGTTGGGACATACTGAGGCGTTTAAGGAGCTTGGAGACGCAAACTATTCGCTCACAAGAAGCCTCCTTGCTGAACTGGGCTACAATGAGACTAATAAGCTAACATTTGATTTGTGGTATGAATCTTCAGGGCATTATCCAATGAGTGCCGAACAAGCTCTTCTTTACAAAGAAGCCTTAGAAGCCAGCGGTGTCATGTCGGTGACGCTGAAATCTGCAGACTGGTCCAGCTACAGACAAAACAGAAACCAAGAGATAATGGATGTCTACGTGTACGGTTGGTATCCTGATTACGTTGATCCAGACGATTATTCGTTCCTATACTGGGCTGCATGGCTTCACACAAACTACTATAACGAAACCATCAACGGTGTACCCAATCCCTCTTACAGTGCTTATTTGCAGCAAGCCGCCCTATACGATCAAGCCCGTGCAACAACCAACCTAACGCTTAGAGAAGAGCTTTATGCACAAATAGATTCAATTGCCGTAGAACAATGCTCAATTGTTCCACTTTATGTGAGCAGCGCTTGGGCTGTGACAAAACCAACGATCGAGGGAATCTACTTAGACATAACGCAAGACATGCGTTACTGGCTAATATACTTCAAGTAGCAATAAGCTTATTTCCGCCCCTCCTATTTTTCTTATAAAATTGGAGCCATAACTAAGATTAGGGTGTAAGTTTATGGGTTTACGTACATACGTCCTCACTAGAATATTGTTAACGATACCTACACTACTATTGCTTCTCTCATTGGTTTTCTTAGTCATGCGAGTTCTGCCCGGCGATCCGGCAGATCTTCATTTTGAAAAGAAAGCCACACCAGAACAATTAGCTGAAATGAGACAAAAATTGGGAATGGATAAGCCGTTATGGCAGCAATACATCGATTACCTCTGGGGAATAGTCGACATTGGATATTTAATGGAGCATGGGTATCCTAACTTAGGCAAGTCTATGCAAAATTATGAGGAAGTTGGAGGACAGATTTTTTCAGCTTTCCCAGCGACACTTGAACTGGCTATTTACTCAATGATAATAGCGTCTATTATTGGAGTGCTTCTCGGAGTAGTTTCATCCAAATCGTACAATTCTGTACTGGATCATTTACTAAGAGGTTTCGGAACAGTTACGTATGCAATTCCAGTTTTCTTTCTAGGGATAGTTCTTCAGTTGATTTTTGCAGTTTATCTTCATTGGCTTCCAACAGGTCTTCGACTTCATCCCGAAGTTTCTCCTCCCGTAGGTTTAATCATACCTTTGAACCCGTCTTCAACAGATTTCTTTCACAATTTCTTATTATCATCCATTGCTGGAGTAGTCTGCGCCGCCTCATGCATTGCATTAATGAAAATGAAGCGTGTAAAATTCAAGTTTAAAGGAATTATCATTTCTATTGCAGTGTTCTTTGTTTGCTGGATTGCCTACGCATATTTGTCATGGTATTTTATATGTTTGGGACGATTTCAAATAACCACGGGCTTATATACGATTGACAGCCTTCTGGAAGGAAACCTCTACAAGTTTTTCGAATCTTGTAAGGCTCTTCTGCTGCCTTCTCTCACTCTTGGAATTATTCTCTCCGGCGTATTTTTAAGATTAACAAGAACTAACATGCTTGAAACTTTAAGACTTGATTTTGTAACTGCTGCTAGGGCAAGAGGTTTAAGTGAAACCACAGTGACTTATGGTTACGCCTTGAGGAACGCTTTTCTGCCAATACTCACAATGATGGGGTTGCAGTTCGCCATGCTCCTAGGCGGAGCGATCCTTACCGAAACCACTTTTTCATGGCCTGGGCTTGGAACGTACATAGTTTCCAGAATCAATTATAGGGATTATACAGCCATCCAAGGCGCAGTAGTAATGTTCGGCTTGTTTGTTGCAATAGTAAGCCTGGTTGTGGACATTTTGTACGCATACCTTGACCCAAGAATAAGACTGTAGGAGAAATAGAAATGACCGAACCAAAAATCAAGCGAATTTTTCCCATCCATTTAATATCCAGCTTCACTTCATTAACTAAAAGGGGGTCCTCAGGGTGGATGGTTGTTCTTGGCTCCATAATCGTTTCAGCATTAGTCATAATGACAGCGATTGGGCCATGGGTTGCGCCTTACAGCCCAACTAAATATGGCGTTGGTCCAATAAGATCGCCTCCAAGTCTCCAGTATCTAATGGGCACAAACCACATAGGCCAAGACATGTTCAGCAGAATTCTGGTCGGAGGATCACTGATGTTACAAATTTCGGCTCTTTCCGTTCTTATTTGTTTTGTCATAGGTGTACCTTTAAGTCTTTTCTCCTCTTACATAGGCGGTTTTTTTGATAGCGTTGTTTCGCTGGTAATAGATGCTATTTACGCTTTTCCCGGTTTAGTCATAGCTATCGCTATAGCAGCCATGCTGGGTCCAGGAGTAATTAACATGGCTCTTTCAATTGCAGTCGTTTATATCCCATCATACTTCAGAATTGTTCGAAGCCAAGTTTTAAGTATAAAAGAGTTAACCTATGTAGAAGCAGCCAAAGCAGCTGGCGCAAAATGGCACACAATCCTATATCGTTACATCTTTCCTAATGTTATTCCCTCAATAGTTGTGGTAGCTACAATAAACTTTGCAGACGCCGTTCTAACTGCCGCAGGCTTAACATTCATAGGATTAGGAGTAACATATGATATACCTGACTGGGGATGGGACCTAACAAATGGAAAAGCTTATCTTGCAAGTGGGGCATGGTGGATCATCTTTTTCCCCGGTCTCATGATAGTTCTTCTCGCACTTGGTTTCACACTCATAGGGGAAGGCCTAAGCGAACTAATAAACCCAAAGCTTCAACGTTGAGGTGACACATTTGCCCTTACTAGAAGTTAATTCGTTGGCTGTTGAGTACCGAACCAGCAGAGGAACCGTCCGTGCCGTTGAGGATGTCTCCTTCTCCATGGAAAAAGGCGAAACGCTGGGATTAGCCGGCGAATCTGGTTCAGGAAAATCCACACTTGGACTTTCCATAATTCGCCTTGTTCCCTACCCAGGCATCATAGCCAAAGGCAGCATAAAAATAGAAGGAAAAGAAATTTTGAAACTACGAGAAAACGAGATGCGCCTCTTAAGAGGCAAGAAAGTGGCTTACATTTTCCAAGACCCCATGATTTCCTTGAATCCGGTTAAAAAAATAGGCGACCATTTCACTGAGTTAATACATACGCATGAGCCCAAGACAAAAAAGGAAGAGGCAATTGAACGCGCCAAAGACTTGCTAAAAAATTTGGGAATATTACCTGAACGTATAAACGATTATCCCCACCAGTTCAGCGGCGGAATGAGACAACGCATAATGATAGGCTTAGCAATCGCTTTAAATCCAGCCTTAGTAATAGCTGATGAACCCACCACAGCCTTAGATGTCATAGTTCAAGCAAAAATACTGGACTTACTTGAAGATCTACGCAAAGTGTATGGAATGGCACTTATTTTAATTTCACACGACTTAAGCATACTATTAGAGAGATGCGACAAAATCATTGTCATGTACGCAGGACACATGATGGAATATGCGAACAGCACAGAACTTTATAAGAACCCTAAGCATCCATACACTCAAGGGCTACTTCAAAGCATCCCCAACATAGAATTAGAAGACCAAAAACTGTCAGCAATTCCAGGCTCACCCCCAGACATGCATAACCCACCAAAAGGCTGCCGCTTCTGGCCACGCTGCTCCTACGCCACAGAAAATTGTCATTTAAAAGAACCTCCTCTAATTGATGTTGGAAATGGCCATTTTGTGCGATGCTTCTTATATGGCGAGAAAGGTGCACAACAGTGAGTGAAATTGTAAAAGTTGAACATTTAAAAAAATATTTTCCAGTTCAGAAAAGTTTTCTCGAACAACTTTTTACGAGAAAGCTCAGCTACGTTAAAGCTGTTGATGACGTAACCTTCTCAATAAAAAGGGGAGAAATCTTCACTCTCGCTGGAGAAAGTGGTTGTGGAAAAACAACAACTGGGAGACTCATCTTGAAACTTGCTACACCCACATCGGGCAAAATCTACTTTGAAGGCGTCGACGTAACAAACCTTAAAGGCGAAAAGCTTCGACTCATTAGAAGAAGAATGCAGATGATTTTCCAAGACCCTTATGCATCGCTTAACCCGCGGATGAAAATAGGCGATGCGGTTGGTCATCCGCTTGAAATCCATGGTCTAGCCAAGGGAGAGGAGAAAAAGAAAATGGTTTTGGAGGTGCTTGAGAAGGTTGGTTTAACCCCTCCAGACCAATTTGTTAATTTGTATCCGCATCAACTTAGTGGTGGCCAAAGGCAACGAGTCGCTTTGGCAAGATCTATCATTTTAAAGCCAGAGTTCATTGTTGCCGATGAACCTGTTTCCATGATTGATGTTTCTCTCAGAACAACAATTATTGATTTAATGCTAAATTTCAGAAAAGAGTTAGGGTTAACTTACTTATTCATAACTCATGACTTAGCGGTTGCAAAATACATTTCCGATATGATTGCCATAATGTATCTCGGAAAAATAATAGAAATGAGCAGTAAAGAACGTCTCTTTTTGAAACCTCTCCACCCCTACACACAATCTTTGCTGTCAGCCATCCCCGTTCCAAACCCGAAGAGGAAAAGAAAAATTTTAGAGCTTAAGGGAGAAGTTCCCTCTGCAATTAATATTCCCTCTGGCTGCAGATTTCATCCACGCTGTCCATATGAAAAACTGGAATGCGCAAAAAAGGAGCCAGAGTTGGTGGAGGTTGAAAAGGGTCATTTTGTAGCTTGCAGCTTCCTTTAGTGCTTTGTTATTTGTTCTAGTTTCTTTTTTAGTATTTCGCTGACTAGTGTGGCGTTTGCTTTGCCTCTAACTTCTCTCATGATTATGCCGAGGATTATTCCGTGAGCTTTTTCCTTTTGTTCCTTAATTAAGTTTTTATTGGCTTCTATTGTGGCGTCTATGATTTTTTCAATTTCCTCTTTTGTGAGCATTTTTAAGCCAATATTGTTTATGGCTTCTTGTATTGTTTTGTCTTCGTGTTTGGAAAGCCAGCTGATGATTTCTTGTATTGTCTCTTTTGTTATTTCTCCGGAGCTTAGTTTTTTGAAGATTTCTCTCATTTGATTTTCTGAGATTTTTTCTGTTTGGATTCCTTCACGTTTTAATGCCTTCAGGGTTTCTGTTAAAAATGCTGCCACTGTTGTTGGTGAGACTCCGCTTTCTTTTACTATGGTTTCGAATGTTTCGCTGTATTCTGAATCCAGTATTTGTTTTGCTAATTTTTGGTTTAGTTTGTAGTTTTCTATTAGGCGTTTGAGTTTTTGTTCTGGAAGTTCTGGAAGATTAGCGCTAATTTTCTCCAGCATTTCTTTTGTTATTTGTGTTGGTGGGATGTCTGTTTCTGGGTACATGCGGGCTGCTCCTGGGCGTGGGCGCATGTAGCGTGTTGTGGCGTCTGGGTTTGCGGCGCGGGTTTCTTCTGGTACGCCTTTTAGGGTTTCTTTTGCTCTTTCTAAAACAGCTTTTAATGCGTCTTTTGCGTTTTCTGGAGCGTCTGCAACGAAGACTATTGCGTCTTCTTCGCTTGCCCTTACCGCCTTTTTTAGTTCTTCAATTTCTTCTGCGGTTATTCCGTAGGCTGGCATTTCGTCTGTGTGGAAGATTCCGCCTACGCGTCCCCAGAATTTTGCGTGGTCTGCCATTTCTGTTCCTAGGCGAAGGTTTGGTATAAGCTCTCTTTTGAGGAAACCCTTGAATTTTGGTAGTTTTAGTGCGAATACTTTTTGGTTTTTGTTTAGGGCTTTTTGGATGACTTTGCATTTTGTTTGTTTGAAAACTTCTGTTACGTCGTAATATTCTTCTTTTAGTTCTTCTTCTTTTGCGCCTGTCGCTTTTAGTTCTTGGGTTATTTTTGTTAGGTTTAGTTGGCGTTGGACTTCGTATTCTACAACCAGCGGTAATAGTTCTAGTTCTTGGACGCCCTTTATTTCTGTTAGGGCTCCGTTTGGGATGGATATGTTTAGGTCTTGGCGTATTGTTCCTAATCCGCGTTTGACTTTTCCTGTTGCCCTTAGGATTTTTCCTATTGCGAGTGCGACTTCTCCTGCTTCTTTTGGGGCGTTTATGACCGGGGCTGTGGCTATTTCTATTAGTGGTATGCCCAGTCTGTCTATGCGGTAGCGTATTATGTTGTTTTCTTCTTCGCCCATTTTTCGGGCTGCGTCTTCTTCTAGGCTTATGTGTTGGATGGGAATGGTTTTTTCGCCGATTTTTATTTTTCCGTTTAGGGCTATGACGCATGTTCGTTGGAAGCCTGTTGTGTTTGAGCCGTCTATTACTGTTTTGCGCATTACGTGGATTTCTTCGACGGGTTTTGCGTTTAGCATTAGAGCCACTGTTAGGGCTATTTCTACGGCTTCCATGTTTAGCGGGTGGGGTGGTTCTTCGTCCATTTCTACGAGGCATGATGTTTGGCTGTTTGCCTCATAGAGGATTTTTGTTCCTTTTTGGAATTCGAAGTATGCTGCTGGGTCTATTTGGCCTAGTTCGCCTTGGGTTGGGCGTAATCTGCGTATAAAAGTGATTTCTGGTTCTTCTTTGAATAGTTCTGGTTTGCATTGGCAGAAAAGTTTAGCCTTTGTGTCTAGTTGTTGGTGGATTTCTAAGCCTACTTTTAATCCGAGTTTTTCGTAGTTAATTTGCATTGGTTTTCGCCTCTTCTGGTGTTGTTCTTGGCGTTATTTCGCCTGCTATGTTTGTTTTTAGCATTTGTTTTGCTTCTTCTGGGTTTTGGGTTTGGGCGAGGGTCCACATGAGTTTTACTAGGGCTGTTTCTGGCAGCATATCCTCAAGCGGGATTACGCCTAATGCGAGTAGGTCGCGTCCTGTGTCGTATACGTTCATGTTTACCCTTCCCCATATGCATTGGGATGTCATGGCGATTATGATGTTGTTGTCTATTGCTTTTTTTATGGCGTTGAAGCAGTAGTTGCCTATATGCCCTAAGCCTGTTCCTTCTAGGATTATTCCTTTGTAGCCGTTTTCCATGTGCCATTCTATTATGGCGGGGTTCATGTTTGGGTAAAACTTTATTAGGGCTGCTTTTTCGTTGAATTGGGGTTTCAGCGTGAGCGTTCTTTTTTTGTCTCTTGGCGTGTAATTGTCTGTTAGCATTGTTATTTTTTGGTCTTGTACGCGGGCGATGGGCTGGGCATTTATGCTTCTGAAGGCGTCGCGTCTGCTTGTGTGGCATTTGCGGACTTTTGTTCCGCGGTGTATTGCGATTGTTGTG
>JBMFOB010000030.1:0-9302 GCA_049969855.1 Bathyarchaeia archaeon
GGGCGTAAAGAAAAGGCTACAAAAACTCATAAGCCAAGGCTCAATACAAGTTTCAGCTTCGCTAAACCCCTTCTCTTTTAAACTTTTTCCAGCAATAGTTCTATTAGAAATGGAAAGCGCAGAAGCCATGCAAAACCTGCTGAAACGATTCAAAGACTGCCCCAGAGTAGTGCACATCTTCAAAACCATCGGAGGCTACAACCTAATCGCCCTAGTAATTGCAGAAGACCAAAACACCCTTGAAAGCATATCCATAGAAAAATGCTCCCTAAGAAGCAGCGCAGGCATACGCAGATCAGAATTCTACCCAATAGGCGACATATACTTCTCACCCTTCCTCCCAATAAGAGAACACCTCACTCACAAAGAAAGAAAAACCTCACCATGCAACGTGAACTGCAAACCCTGCACAAGATACACAAACGGAAAATGCGTCGGATGCCCCACAACAAAACACTACAGAGGAACTCTTTAAAGAGGTTAATCACATGACTGAAAGCAATAACGATTTAGGTTTGAAACTCAAAGAAACAGAAGGCACGGAAATAATCGGTCTAACGGATAATTAAGTGGAAATTCTTTCGACAATTCAGAAAGATGAAGTTAAAAGGCGTCAGAGAGTGGACTAAGAAACATTTCCGCCTTCCAAACGCAGGGCGCAGGTTTTCAATGTTTGTCAATTCCAAAGGAAAAATATGCTGTAGCGGGTTCAAATACGACTCCAGGCACCAAATTTGTGAGTATATTTAAGGGTATTTGTTGTGTGCACGTTTTTATTGTCTTTGGAAAAGGTGTGTTACTAAAATTTTGCTCTGTATAAATGACATTCTTGCTTAAAATGCGTCTGTTAATGAGGTCATGCTATAAACTTTATATATTAAATGTGGAGTTTTTCTGCAGACCTATTGGAAATGGTTCTTATGAGAGATGAGGTTACGACTTTCATTCTGATTTTCTTGTTTGCTTTTTCAAGTTGTTTTACTGCAATCGTTGTTGGAAAGGTGGGATGTGAAGGAATTTCTCTTCCGATAACTTCAAGAAGCTTTCTTATGGGTGTTACTCCCACATTTAAGGTTAATGGAACCCTTGAAGAAACTTACAGCACTGCAGGTTCTGTTGCAGAGGTTATGAACCTTTGGTTTGTAAACGTACCGTGGTATAACACAACTGAACACTTGAAAAAAACTGAAACTCAAGGGCTTTTGTGGCTAATAAATTCAAGCGGTTTAACGCCTATATTCGAATTAAACTTTTGGACCATCGAAGATGGAAAAGTAATTTTGCAAATCCCTCCATACATGAACTCTACCACGACGAATCTTGGAACGCTTGAGCTTCGCCAATTGTGGATTGAGCAAGCAGTGAATATTTCGCGGGATTATCATCCGAAATACTTCTGCATTGGAAATGAGGTTGACACGTACTATTGGAATTG
The DNA here is from genome assembly GCA_049969855.1 of Bathyarchaeia archaeon. GTDB lineage: Archaea > Thermoproteota > Bathyarchaeia > Bathyarchaeales > Bathycorpusculaceae > JASEJA01. The sequence goes on from JBMFOB010000030.1 coordinate 1,436, forward strand.
CAGTCAAGAAGACTTCAACAACTATGTCAGTTTGGTAAGCGAAACCTATGATGGAATAAAGGCTGTGTCTCCAAATACAAAGGTTTTTGTTGTTTTTAGGCTTGACACAATTGATTCCTATGATGGGTGGTTCTTAATAGAAAAGTTCAACAAAGACAAAATCGATTTGTTTGGTTTCACGTCATATCCCTACATGCTTGGTTATCCAGGACCAGCATTGTATGGAAAACCCAGCGACATGCCTTCTGACTATTACACAAGGATAATGAACTACACTGGAGACAAACCTATTGTTTTCAGCGAAATAGGATGGACCAGCTCCGAGCTACTCAGAGGCGGGTCTGAACAAGAACAAGTTGAATTTCTACTCTGGTTTTTAGAACACACAAAAGACATGCCTTTGGAAATCGTCAGCTGGTTATGCTTACATGACCTTCGCACGGTTGAAGAAGAGACAAACCCCAATGCCATGCCCAACGATTTTGTTGGGTTGAAATATAAAAATGGAACAGAAAAGGAAATTTGGACTTATTGGCAAACGCTTTATGCAATTCCTTATGTTTCAGAGTTTCCAGTAGTGTGGTTTACCTTTTTCTCTTTAATGCTTGTCGCACTTGTTGTGATTTTGCTTCATGAAATGCTGATAAACTGCTCTAAGAACATAATTAAACATTAAAAGCCGCTTGAGTAATGCTAGTATACTTTTTATGTTGCTTCTATCAATTTTTCTATGGCGTCTTTTACTATGGCAACGGATTTTTTGAAATCTTCTTTTGCTTCAAAATCTAATTTAAGCTCCAAAATCTTTTCAATGCCGTTCTTTCCAAGAATGCAAGGCACGCCAATTGAGACGTCTGAGAATCCATATTCGCCTTGAAGGTATGTGGAAACGCTCATAACTCTGTTTCTTCCTCTTAGAACGGCGTCGGTCATGATTGCAATTACAACCGCTGGAGCGTAAATTGTGGATCCCTTAAGCTTTATGACGTCTGAACCAGAGGTTTTCGTTAAGTTCACTATCTTTTCGATTTGTTCTTTTTTGAGCAAGGCGGTTATTGGTATTCCAGATACAGAGGCGTAGTTTACGAGGGGCACCATGGAGTCTCCGTGTTCTCCGATAACTAAGGCTCTGATATCTTCTCTTGAAACGCCAAGTTCTAAGGCGATGTAGGATCTGAAACGAAGCGTGTCGAGAATGTTTCCCATTCCAAAAACGCGGTTTCTTTCGAATCCAGATTCTTTATAGGCAATGTAGGTCATAACGTCAACTGGATTTGTTACAATCATGAGTTTGCAGTCTGGAGCGTATTTGACGACTTCCTTAACTATGGATTTGACTATTTTTGCATTTTTTGTCATCAAATCTAATCGGCTCATGCCGGGTTTTCTGGCTTCTCCAGCTGTTACTATTACAAGTTCTGAGCCAGCCATTTCGCTGAAATCGCTTGTTCCTTTTATTTTTCCATCAAATTCTATGGCGGGTGCGGCTTGCATCATGTCAAGGGCTTCGCCTTGAGCCAAATTTTCTGCTATGTCTATTAAAACAACATCGCTGATTCTAAACTCCAAAATTCTGAAAGCTGCGGAGCTTCCAACTTTTCCAGCGCCAATTATTGATATCATAATTTGTTAATGAGCGTATGTTTCTCATAAATGTAACGAAATTATTCTCCGCACAGAAAGTTCAAGAAAACTTAATTAATTAAAATTCTTTCTATTCTTCTGGGCTTTGTTATTAGCAGCCCTGGTAGTATAGTCCGGTCTAGTATATGCGGCTGTCGCCCGCAGGACCCGGGTTCAAATCCCGGCCAGGGCGCCATATTTTTAAGTTAAGATTTTAGAAAGATTGTGATGAGTAAAGTTGTGGTCTTCTTCGAGGCATGTGGATAAGCGTTCGCCGAATGTTTGGTTACTTGACATTTTAAAAGACTCAAACCTTGGAGCAGAAGTGAAATTTGATGAAAATCTTTTGGTTGCTAGGGCTTCGCAGAGCGGCTTATGTGTTGCTTGTAAGGGTTCACGTTTTTTGTGTGGAAAAACCCGCTGTCCCATAATTGTTAAGGCTAACTACTTTTTAAAAAGCGTGCCCTTAATGCAGAGCGAAGACATTGCGGGTGCTTCGCCGCCAAGCGTTTTTGTTGGAAGAATTGGTTATCCCTACGTTTATGCTGGTCCCCTTGTCCCGCCAGTTCAGGAAGACACAAGCGTTTATGATTTGCCAGAGTTTTGGTTTGGAAAATCCATAGATGAAATTGTTGGCTTCCGCTCCATGCTTATCCGTGGAAAACATCGGGTTCATGTGCAGAAGTTTGAAAAGGCTGGAAAAATAATTGAGAAAACTCGCGAATTGGCTTTGGCAGTTAACCCCGTAGACGTTGAACTCCTTCTTAAGAAGAAGCCTAGAGGTTTCATACTCTTGGACGATGAAGTTCAACCCTTTGGGCCTTCAGCGTCCATTCGAGACTTAATTATCGGCAACGCCAGATGGGACCATCAGATAGAAAAAGCCTACAACGACACGGACTTAAAGGCTGCTGAGGCAGTTTTGGAGCTTTATGGCAGAGGCGTTTTTGTTACCAAGATTCAAAGGGCTTTCAGCGTTGGCTCTTTTGGTTTGGAGAAGAATAGACGGTTTGTGCCTACACGTTGGAGTATAACAGCCGTAGACAGCATAATATCAAAAGAACTTATGGAAAAAGTTAAGACTTTTCCCGAAATAAGCGAATACCGCGTCTACGAATCAGTTTATTTAGATAACATCTTTGAAGTTTTAATGCTTCCAAACACTTGGGGCTACGAAGCCATAGAAGCTTGGTATCCAGGCACCGTTTGGAACCCCAGTGGCAGAAATGTTGTTATGTTTTCAGATTGGGAAGGCTACGAGGGAAGAACCACATATGCAGAAATAGGCGGATGCTACTATGCAGCACGCCTAGCAGTTTGCGAACAACTCGTAAAAGAGCAGCGTCAAGCCACTGTTATAGTCTTACGAGAAGCGCATCCAGGCTACATAATGCCCGTCGGCGTCTGGCAAGTAAGAGAAAACGTGAGAAACGCCATGCGTCAGAAACCATTAATGTTTAAAACTTTGGACGAAGCCCTAAGCTTTATTGCAAGCAGATTCCAAATCCCACTGCAACGATGGATAATGAGAAGCGAGCTATTAAAAAATGCACTTTTCCAAAAGAAGATAACGGATTTTATTGCTAAAATGTGAAGTTTGGAATTATAAGTAACAGATAAAAACGTGAATGGTAAAACAGTCGTTGTGGCGATAGCTTACGAAAGAATCCAAGTTAAAAAATTTCTTTAAAGCACTTCGTGGCATATTTACTGGTTTATACAATGCTCTTTTCGGCTTTGTATTTCACTCTTTTAAGAGCCTAAACCGCAAGGTTAGGTCAAAGTTTCCTGTTTGGCGTATGGAAGAAGAAACTTTAGAGCATGTTCACTCTGTAATTAGGGTGTTTAAGTGGATAGTTTTGCCTGCAAGCCTCATATATGTGTTTGCACTTTTCTACTTTTTTAATGAAAATGCCTTGGGCTCCATGCTGTGGGGAATACTAATTTTCTTTTACAGTAATTTTCTTCCAGACCTACCCTTTATCTACAGAAGAAAGAAGGATGAAGAGGCAACCGAAGATTTATCATGGTATAAGAAGTATGTTCTTTTACTGTTTGCGCCTTTACTAATTTGGATTTTGTTTTCTGGAATACATTTAAGCTGGAAAACGCAAGAAACTTTTCATGACTTCAAATCCTTGACAGTTTATGGAATTTTTCTTCTAGCATTAGGCTTTTTTGCTTTTGTCAAATTTCCAATCACTATTGGAAACATGCTCGAGGTTGCGTCTTTGCCACTTTACGGTGTGGCTGGATATTTAACCCATTTGAAAGTGGACAAAATATGGTAAATTTTCTGAAAGCCATCGGTTTGCAAAAAGCTTAATACATGATGTCTCTGTTTAGGAGATAAAATTCTTTAAGCATGAGCGCAAATTAAGGGAAGGATTTAAATTGGATTCTGTTACGCTTGCACTAATACTTGCTGGTTCAATAATTGTGATAGGGTTTCTTGGCAATTATTTGTTTGAACGGAAGGGTTTTCCAGACATGCTTCTCCTCATAGTTTTGGGCATGTTGTTTGGACCAGTTTTCGGTTGGGTGGATGCCACTTCTATAATGGGTTTGGCTCCATATTTGGCTGCTTTGGCGTTGGTTTTCATTTTGTTTGATGGCGGAATGGCGATGAATATTTATCGTGTTTTCGCAGAAAGTCCAAGGGCTGCCATTCTTGCCATAATTGGGTTTGCGCTTAGCGTCATTGCAACAACCCTGTTCATGGCGTACATAGTGATTCCGCCAGATGTGCCAATCTTATATTCTGTTCTGTTTGGAACAATTTTTGGAGGAAGCAGCAGTGTAGCAGTAATTTCCTTGGCTTCACGAATTAAAGTCAGCGAAAAATGTTCAACAATATTAAGCCTTGAATCTGCATTGACAGACATTTTTTGCATAGTTTTTTCCTTGGTGGTCATAGATATAATATTAAAAGGTGCGGTGGACTTGACAGCGGTTGGTCAGTCTATTGCAAGTCGGTTTTCAATTGGAATTGTGCTTGGAATAATTTTCGGCCTAATCTGGTTAAGCATATTGAAGCGAATTGCAAAAGCCTCTTACGTTTACATACTCACCTTGGCTGTTGTGCTTTTAGCTTATTCAATTTCAGAATTCTTAGGCGGAAGCGGCTCCCTTTGTTCCCTTCTCTTTGGAATCATGTTGGGTAATGAAAAGGAGATTTACAGAATTCTCAAGATGGAGCGACCGCCAAACATGGTGGTTGACGTTGGATTAAAAAGGTTTGAGTCCGAAGTTGCCTTTCTTTTGAGAACCTTCTTTTTTGTATACATAGGTTTGATTGTGTCAATTAGCAATGTCACGATTGTGATAGCTGGAATAATTCTTTCGCTTATACTCCTTTTAGTTAGATTCGGTGCTGTGGCATTAACAACTGTCCGCAGTGAAGAACTTAGGCAAGAGCGGTCGATCATGAGCATAATACTGACAAGAGGTTTAGCAGCGGCTGTTTTGGCAACCTTACCGCTGCAATATGTTGATCCAACAAAATATCCAGAGGCTGGTCCCATTTTTGAGGTTTTAGCGCCCATTTACATTAACCTTGCCGTTATAATAATCTTGACTACTGCAATAATAGCCACTGTTGGCATTCCGTTGCTTAAGCGAAAGTTACAAACATGATGAGCTTTTCTAATAGCATAAGTTCATGTTGTTCGTAAAGCATTTAAACCAAGCATACCCTTAACATTGTAAATTGGTGAACCTTGTCACAAAAAACTCAGAAGCTGATTCTTCCATTTTCAGCTCCATCTGAAAATCGCACAGAACTCTTCTCAAACGAAATGGAAAAGGGCGCCGTTTATTGTTTTGCCGAGTTGGAGCGGGAAAAAGGTAGCGGTTTAATATTAAAAAAGCCAGAGGAAAAAATGGTTTTTTTGGCTGAGTTCGGTTATCCATTATGGCTTTTTCCATGGGAAGAATTAAGCTTAATCTTTGATGGGTTAAAAACAAAGGCGCACACTCTAACTTATAGAATTGTTCCCGACGTAAAAATTTTCATGGAAAACGTGCAGAGAAGTTCAAAGAGCATAGAGACTTACGCGACTTTCCTTTCCGACAGCATTAACTACTTCCAAATATCAACCAGCGAAAAAACAATGACAATAGATGCGCTTATTACAGAACCAAACTTTCTTAACGAGTTTGGCTTATACGTTTCAGAGGCTACTACTGTTGAGGCTTCGCCCAATGAAATAGTGTTTTTGCCAGCGGTATTTGATGAATCTGCAATTTTATCCACTGTTCAAGAGCTTGGAAGCCTAAAATCGCAGTTCAAGGAAGAGGTCACGCTTCTTTACAATAGTATGAAGCTCTTAAACAAAACAACTCGCAATTTCGCTAAAACATTACGTGGCAAAATAAGAGCAGTTAGAGAAGAATTCAACAACGAGATTGAAAAGCAAAAAAGCGTTATAATGCCAAAGATTGAACGCATAAACGAGGAATATGACAAGCTAATAACTCAGCTGACGAGAAATTTTGAGAAGCAACTTCTTCCTTTACAAAAGGAGAAAGTGAAATATGAAAAGCTTAAGGAGCAAACGCTCTCAAAGATTGAACGTTGCAAAATGGAAGCAAAGACATGCGCCGTTAACAAGGACGCTGTCGGCGAAAAGAAATGGAAAGAGAAAGAGGCTGAAAGCAGAAAAGAATTTTCCGAAACCGAAGTTAAGATAGAAGAACTTGAAGAGAAGATAAAGGAAACAGAAGACAACAAATCTGCTGAAACTTTTAGATTGAGGTCTGAATGGGAAGCCAAAGTTAAAGAAGCCCAGAAAGAATTGCTGGAGCTTGAAGCCTCTCGGGACGCAAAAATTCAACTTTACAAACAAGAAATGGAGAAGCTGGAAAAACAGACTTCAACTATAATTGAACAAATCGATAATGTAGCTAAAATGAGGGAAACGGACATTTCTAATTTTGAAAAGCTGGGAATAAAACAAACAAGAACAAAAAACGCCCTAATCTATATGCCCTTCTATTTGGCTTGTTACCAGTCTGAATCAAAAAAGCGTTACGCCTTATTTCCGCCGTCTATTGTAAACAGCATAAGTTTTTTGGCAAAAATTAAAGGAGCCTTAGGCAAGGCAAAAGTTAAGCAACTTCTAGTCCCAAGGTTCAAAGCCATAACACCATTTCTTCAAGGGCTTCTGACATTAATTGGGCAAGATGCAGTTTTTGAGAGGGAAATAACCGAAGCTGGAGAAAAGGCTGACATGCTAAAAACAGATTCGATGCGTGAAAAAATTAAGAGTGGACTTGAAAAACTTAAGGCTGAAGGCTGGTTTTCAGAAAAGGAATATGAAGCTTTCGCAGAACCTTTCTCAAAAACTCGTGTTCAACCTTAATGTAAGGAAGCATTTTCTCAAATTTTGTCTGTTCTATTAGCCGTTAACGATATGGGGCTTTCAGTTTGTGTTATCGCCTTACTTTTCTCCAGAATTTCCACAACCTTATCTACAAGATTAAAGTAGGCAGAATCCCTTAGGTGCTTCTCTCTGGGTCTTGGGATTTCAATTTTCACTTCTCCAACAACTTTTCCAGGTCTGGGTGACATCACTATAACTCTGTCTGCCATAAAGACTGCTTCTTCAACGTTGTGGCTTACCATTATGAAAGTGTTTGTTGGTAAGGCTGGGTTTCGCCAGATGTCAAGAACCAATTTACGAAGGGTTTTAGCGGTAAGCTCATCCAAGGAGGAGAAGGGTTCATCCATTAAAAGGACTTCTGGTTTTAAGGCTAATGCCCTTGCAATTCCAACACGTTGTTTCATTCCGCCTGAAAGGTCATGGGGATAAGTATTTTCGAAGCCTTCAAGTCCAACCATTTTCAAGTATTCTTCGGCAATATGTTTTCGCTTTTCTTTTTCGATGCCGAGTACTTCTAAGGGTACTTCAACATTTTCTAACGCAGTTTTCCATGGTAGCAACCCAAAAAGTTGGAAGACCATGGCAATTTTTGGAGTTGGCTGAGTTATGGGTTGTCCACGGAATAATACTCTGCCTGAATCAGCTTTTTCGAGACCTGCAATTATTCTGAGTAGCGTGGATTTTCCGCATCCAGAAGGTCCAACTAAACAGACGAATTCGTCGTTTCCAACCGAAAAGCTCACGTTGTCCAAGACTAATATTTTTGATTTGTCCGTTGCGAATGTTTTCGTTATGTTTTCTACTTCAAGCACTGACAAGGGTTATACCTCCACATGGTATTTTTCAAATTTTCTAAGCAG
>JBMFOB010000031.1:0-7743 GCA_049969855.1 Bathyarchaeia archaeon
TAGCCCTCGTTATTTCTTCTATTTCTTTTAGAGCATACTTGTTAGCGTCAATAACATTGTCAAGAAAGTGAACAGCATTCCTAACAGTTTCCCTCAATTTTTCCCAATCTATTTTTCCATCCTCAACCATTCTTGAAAGATTTATCGAACCCAAATTACAAGACTCATAAGGCAAAAGCGGCTGTTCGCCGCAGGGGTTGGTTGCCTCTATCCTTCCAATTTCTGGTGTTGGATTATGCCTATTAATCTCGTCTATGAAGATAACGCCGGGGTCTCCGCTAATCCAGGCGGATTTCACAATAAGATTCCAAACATTCTGAGCTTTAAGTTTCTTTACCTTCTCCCTGTTTCTCGGGTTGATTAGCCAATATTCGCCGTCTTCTTCAAGAATTTTCATAAAGTCGTCTGTTACTGCAATGGAAATGTTGAAGTTTGAAAGGAAGCCTGGCTTCTGCTTTGATGTTATGAATTCGAGAATGTCTGGATGGTCAACCCTCAAAATTCCCATCATGGCGCCCCTTCTTTTTCCACCAGCCTTTATTACTTCTGTTGCCGTATCAAAAACACGCATAAAACTTACTGGACCGGAGGCTACGCCTTTGGTTGACCTTACAATGTCTCCGTTTGGTCTTAGTTTTGAAAAGTCGAAGCCTACTCCTCCTCCGCTTTTTTCAATTAAAGCCATGTTTTTCACGGCTGAGAAAATGCTTTCTAAGGAATCTTCAACTGGCAAAACAAAGCATGCAGATAACTGACCCAGTTCTGTTCCTGCGTTGAAGAGGGTTGGTGAGTTTGGAATAAATTCAAGCCTTGTCATCATTTCGTAAAAAATCTTTTCACTTTCTTTTGGGTCTTCGCCGTATAATTTGTCAACATTTGCTATGGCTTTGGCTATTCTCTCAAACATTTGGGCTGGAGTTTCTATAATCCTTTCTGTCTCGTCTTTTAAGAGGTATCTTCTATTCAACACTTCTAGGGCGTTAACTGTTAGTTTTGGTTCTACAATTCCCAGTTTTTCTCTTAACTCTCTTATTTCATCTTTCTTTTTCCTATAACTCTCATATTCTTCTGCAACTTTTCCGTAACCATTCTTCTTTAAAACTTCAATGACGAGGTCTTGTGCATCTTCAACTGAGGGAATTTTTTCCCTAAATCTTTCATCAAGAAGCTTAACAACTTCTCTTGTTAGTGTTTCCGCTTTTTCTCCATTTCCGAGTTCAACGGCGATGAATGCCTTATGAATTGCATCCTTAATTTTGGCAGAATCGAAATCAACGATTTTTCCGTCTCTCTTCCTTATTTTTGTAATGAACATGAGAGGTAACCATTTCAAAGATAACAAAATTATAATATAAAAAGTTTGAAAATATTAACGTCCATTAATCTTTTTTAACAAATTGGCTTTTAGGTGCGCCGCAAACTGGGCAAACCCAATCCTCTGGCAAAGTCTCGAAAGGTGTTCCAGGCTTTATATCATGTTCTGGGTCGCCTATCTCTGGATCGTATATGTAACCGCAAACTGTGCATTCCCACTTATCCATTTTATTCACCCACTCTAATTTTTGATATGAAACGATGAGGGTAAAATATAAAGCTTCTATAAACCTTTAGTAGAAAGTGAAAGGTGGGAAATTGGAGAAAACAAAATTTTACGTTTTACCCCAACTACCCTATGAATACAAAGATTTAGTGCCATACATGTCTGAAGAACAATTAAAAATACACCACAGTAAACATCATCAAGCCTACGTTAACGGTGCCAATGCAATCCTTCAAAGGCTGGATAAGGCAAGAAAGGAAAACGCAGAAATAGACATAAAATCAACCCTAAAAGAACTCTCATTTAACATAGGAGGACACTTGCTACATTCGCTTTTCTGGGGCAATTTGGCGCCTCCAAACAAGGGTGGCGGAAAACCCAGCGGAGTTTTGGGAGAAGCCTTGGATAAAGAGTTTGGAAGTTTTGAAAGGTTCAAGAAAGAGTTTTCCCAAGCTGCTGTCAGCGTGGAAGGTTCTGGGTGGGCAGCTTTAACCCTTTGCAAGCAAACGGGTAGGCCAATAATAATGCAGATAGAAAAGCATAATGCCAACGTTTATCCAATGTTTAGAATTCTCATGGTTTTGGACGTTTTCGAACATGCCTATTATATCGATTACAAGAATGACAGAGCCAAGTTTGTCGAAGCCTTCTGGAACATTGTCAACTGGGAAGAAGTAAACAAGCGTTTAGAAGAAGCGCTAAAATAAAGGCCTCTAAGCCCAAGTAACGCATTGGCATTAAGCAGTCGGCAGTATCGACGTTGAAAAAGAGAGAGTAAAATTTGTGCCGCATCTTTATGGTGGAGTAATTTTTATGGCTTGTGCTGGACATGAAGTTTCGCATGCAAGACATTGTATGCAGTCTTTTTCTCTTGCTGGGTCAGACTTCTTTTCAGAGGTTGGATGTCCAGGAGCGTCAGCCCACTCAAAAACGCTTACTGGGCAAACTTCTATGCAGACGCCGTCGCCGGTGCATATGTCCCAGTCAACCGCCACGTTTGTTCCATGAATGCCAAGCTTGGTTGGTGGTTCCACGGGTCCCCATACGTTGTGGCCTTGATGTTGACCAGCAACTTTTCGGTTTTTTTGGAAATCTGAGTCTATTGGCAACTATTTCACCTACTCATAGGTTGAAGGGTGAAAATATTAGCTTTTCTAATTTTGAAGCCTAAACTTTTCATATAGTAAATAAATAATTAAATTGTTCACTAAACCTAAAAAAGTGGGAGTTGAGAGAATGAATTTAGTTAAGGTTCAAGGTAAAAACAAGAGGCATAAGGTTTTGGTTTATGCATTAAGCACATGTGCATGGTGCAAATTGACAAAACAGTTTCTGAAAGACAATGAAATTGAATATGAATATGTAGATGTAGACCTTAGCACCTCCGAAGACAAAGAAAAAATCAGAAAGGACATTCTTAAAAGAAAGGGAGACCTCAGCTATCCAGCAATAATAATAGACGACAAAATTTTGATTAACGGCTTCCGCAAAGACAAACTGAAGGAGATTTTAGAAATTTGATAACCCTAGAAAAAGTACGCCAGAGAGCGGAAAGCGACGCAAAAGCCCATGGCTACTACTTAAATCCAAACCCAGATTTCCTCAGAGACCTCCTCGAAGGGCTAAAAAGGAATGAAGAGCGTTATGGTTATCCATCATGCCCTTGCAGATTAGCTTCAGGAAAACTTGAGTTTGACAGAGACGTAATATGCCCATGCGATTATCGGGACCCAGATGTTGAAGAGTTTGGTGCTTGTTACTGCGCACTTTATGTTAGGAAAGATGTGTATGAAGGAAAAACTCCACTTATGCCAGTTCCTGAACGTAGACCTTTAGAGAAACAAACCAGAGCTTATGGAAAAACTGAAGAAACTTCCGAAACTTCGGCGGCATTGGTTGTTAAAAAGCCGTCTGAGATAAAGCTGAAACTCTGGTATTGCAAACAGTGCGGCTACGTGGTTTTTCGGGAAGACCCGCCATATATTTGTCCAATCTGCAAGGCGAAAAAGGAGATGTTTGCTCCAATAGAAATATCCACCATCTTAAGCGGATAACCACTAGCGCTTACCTTGTCACTTTTATTTCAATTTCCTTCCAATCCTTCTTTATTCCCTTTAAAGAAGTTACTGCTCCAACAATTGTTCCGCTTAAAATTTTTGTAACAAACTCGTTGAGGCTTATTTCTTCGCCGTCAACAATCAATTTTGTTTCCAAACAGCATCACCTAACAACAACATTTTTGTTAGGATGACAAGTAAAAGCTTTCTACAAAACTTTGCTTATTTAATGCTCGCTAATAGCCTTCGGGTATCCCTCATCTTCCAACTGGATTGTCGTATGGTCTATCCCAAACTCCTCACTTAACATTTTAATTAAATCCGAAAGAAGTTTCCTCTTATCAGCCCCTTTTTCCACTACCACATGACAGCTCATGCAACACATTTTTGTCGGCGTAATGCACCAGACGTGAAGGTCATGCACTTCATTTACGCCTTCTTGTTCCATAATCCTCCGCTCCACAGCATTCAAGTTAATGCCATAGGGAACTCCTTCGAGGAGAACGTTTACGGATTCTCGAACAAGTTTCCAAGAACTGTAAAATATCAATGCACCCAACAATATGCTGATTATGGCGTCCGCTTGATACCACCCTGTAAAATACATAATCAATCCAGCAGAAATTGCTCCAATAGACCCCAAAGCGTCGGCTATAACATGGAGAAAAGCGCCTCTAACATTTAAACTCTCACTCTTTGACTTGGAAAGAGTAATAGCGGATAATCCGTTGGCTGCTAAACCGGAGAAGGCTATGATGAGCATGTTTAAGCTTTCCACCTGAATTGGATTTTGGAATCGCTGAATTGCCTCGTAAAAAATGAAAATAACGACACCCCATAAGAATACGCCATTCAAAAAAGCAGCAAGAATTTCTGCCCTATAATATCCAAAAGTTTTTTTCACATTTGTTGGACGAGTTGAAATCCATGCAGCTACAATGGCGAAAAATAAGGCTGCAGCGTCATTTAACATATGCCAAGCATCCGCCAACAGGGCAAGACTGTTTGTTAATATTCCGCCGACCAATTCGATGATGAAAAATGATAGGGTTATGCCCAAGGCTATTTCTAGGTATCTTACGCTCTTTGGTTGGCAACTATTTTTGTGCATTGAAACACACTTGTTGTATATAGCTAATGTCTTGTTTTTATCCTTTGAACAAAATAAGCCACAATAATAAGGCAAGCTGCAAACGTCAAAATGCTTGAAACAGCGGTGACTACAATATTTTCCGTTTCTAAAATAAACGCTACTGAGACAGCGGCTAGGAAGACGCCGAAATATAGGCTTGCGTTGCTGCGTAAGAATTGGGTGAATTCTATGCGGATGAGCCTTGAATATCTAACTAGCAAAATTAGGATTGATGCAAAAGCAAGAAATATTATTATAATCGTATAAGTTATTCCAGCCCAATAATTCTCACTTTCCAACGTTAACAAAAGCCCAAATTCATCCCCTATAAGCCCACCTCCAGCACCAAAAAGAATTGCTGCCAACCTTGTGATTCGCTCGCTCTCATAGCTTATGCCTAACCAACCGCCTATGGCGAGCATGGCTAAACCGTACCAAAAATGGTGAATGTGAAGGCCGCCGCTAATTAAAACAAAGTTTGGGTTAAAGGTTGTGAAGGTTCTGGCAATCACGAAAGAACCAATGAAGGCGACTAAAGCTAACAATGAAAGGTTAGGCTTTGTCTTTGTTTTTTCTACCGAAATCTCTTGCACCCCACATTCCAAGTATTGATAACATTGCAATTTTATTATAGTTTATTTTTTAAACGAAGAGTTAACTGTCAAGGCATTTTGCTCAAAGTGACTTCAAACTGCCGCTGCAAACCTTCGCTTATGGCAAATATTCTCACCTTATCTCCAACTCGTTTCTTATGAAGTGCCCTCACCAAATCTTCAATAGTGTAAATGGTTGTTCCATCCATCCTCAAAATTATGTCGCCAGCAGCCATTCCAACATTGTCTGCTGGACTTCCATCCACAACCCTAGTCACAAGCACCCCATGTTCTACTGGTAAATCGTAGTAGCGAGACATCTCTTCCGTGATACTTAAGCCTATTATTCCAAGCCAAGGTCTTGTGGAAATTCTATTTGTAATTATTTCACTTGCGCACCTTTTAGCCGAGTTTATTGGAATGGCAAATCCGATTCCTTGAGCGTATGGGATTATGGCAGTGTTTATCGCCACCACCTTACCTTCCAAATTCACAAGGGGTCCGCCACTATTTCCAGGGTTTATGGCTGCATCCGTCTGCACAAGGTTTTCCAAAAATTCGTTTTCAGACTCTATAGTCCTATTAACTGCGCTTACGACACCCGTAGTCACTGTGGGACCACCCGCTAACCCAAATGGATTTCCAATGGCGTAGACTCTTTGTCCGACTCTAAGCTTGTCTGAGTCTCCAAGCTCGGCTGAAGGAAGAGCGTCTCTATCAACCTTTACAACTGCTATGTCGTGTACGGTGCAGGAGCCTACCAATTTTCCTTCTAAGATTTCGCCGTCCCATAATGTTACGGAGATTTTTTCTGCTCCTCCAACAACGTGATTGTTGGTTAGTATGTAGCCTTTGGGGTCTATTATTGTTCCTGAACCCATGCCCTTCACTGGGACGACTTGATAAAATATGTGGTGGACAAGTTTTATTGTGCTTATGTTGACGACGCTTTTGCTCACTTTTTCTAATATGTCAAGAAGTGCTTCTTCATCAGAATTGGGCAATTACATTCACCTCTAAACCTTGTCAGATCTTATTCTAATAAGGTTTTATTGCTAAGCAGAAATCGCATTCTTCTAGGGCTATTTTTGGTTCTGTTTTTTGGCAGAATTGACACATAATACCTGTTTTTCTTATAGTCATGCAAGTTTGGCAAAAAGTTTTCAGAAATTCTCTTCTTTGGTAATTTCCCTCTTCTAGTAAGTTCACCATTTTCTCTATTAGGGGTTCTATTTCTTCTATGTTATCGATTTTTATTGCGTAGCCTCTGACTTTTCTGGTATATTTGCTCACTGCGCTTTGGGATATTCCTAAAATTTCTGCTACCTTTTCCTGTTTTAAATCGTGCTTTTCCACGAGTTGTTTTGCTATTAATGCTTTTACTGCTGGTATGACGGATTTTACGGCAATCTCGCATGGAAGTATCAAGATTTTTGCACCATTTAATATTTTGTTGGGAAAAGTATTTAAGCATGACGTATGTCATAATATTGCGACGTATGCCACGACAAAACTAAACAATAAAACTAACTTTTAACAGAACTCTCCTTTCTCCCAAAGTCGTGGCATACGCCAAAATTTTTCTTTACTTTCTGATTTTGTATTTCTTTGGATTTTTCTTAAACTCTTCTTCGCAGTGTTTTGAACAGAAATAAACCGTTTGTCCTTCATACTCAGTTTTGCTGTAAGCTGTTTCTGGCTCAATCTTCATTCCACAAACTGGGTCTGTGACCAATTGTTTCTTTTTTGCCATCAATTTCACCTCCGCTGGCTCATATTTTCTCAAGGTTTGAGCGTTAAATGCGACTATAACTGTGCTTAAAGACATAACTATTGCTCCTATTGCGGGGTTTAGATTTACGCTGCTGGCTGCTAACGGTAAAGTGATGATGTTGTAGCCTGCTGCCCACCATAAATTCTGAACCATTTTAGAATACGTCTTCTTAGAAAGGTCTATGACTTTTGGAACATCTCTTGGGTCATTTTTTACCAAGATTATGTCTGCGCTTTCTATGGCTACGTCTGTGCCAGCGCCTATGGCTATGCCTACATCCGCCGTGACAAGGGCTGGGGCATCATTTATGCCGTCGCCGACCATTGCAACCTTATAACCATTTTCTTTTAGATATGCTATTTTTTCTGCTTTTTTGTCTGGCAAAACTTGGGCAAAATAATCATTTATGCCGAGTTCTTTTGCAACCCAGCGGGCAACATCTTCAGAATCTCCAGTAAGCATGTAAACTTTTAATCCATTCTCCTTCAGTCTTTTAACAGCTTCAAAGGATTCCTCCCTTATTCTGTCAGAAAGCGCTAAAGCGCCGGCAAGTTTTCCATCAACTATTGTGAAAACTACGGTTTTTCCCTGTTTCTGCAGCTCTTTTATTTTCTCGTCGTTTACGTTTATTTTCATTTCATTAAGAA
>JBMFOB010000032.1:0-6325 GCA_049969855.1 Bathyarchaeia archaeon
GTTTGGTCCAGCATTGATGTTTGGGCTTGGCGGAATTTTTGTGGAAGTTCTGAAAGATGTAACTTTTCGGGTTGCACCAATAAATGAGGATGAAGCCCGCGAAATGATTACTGAGGTTAGGGCTTATCCACTTTTGAAGGGTTATAGGAATACGCCTCCAGCAGACATAGAAGCCATAATAAAAATCTTGCTTAAAACTTCAAAACTTGTTATGGACCATGAGGAAATTAAAGAGGTTGACTTAAATCCCATAATGGTTTATGAGAAGGGAGCAAAAACAGTAGATGCAAGAATCATCCTTGAATAAGCCTTTTAGTTAAAAGGGCAAAATTTAATTTTAGTAAGTGCATGAAAAAAGGTAGGTGTAGATCATTGCCCCAAGAGATTAAACTTTTGGCAAAATTGTCAAATGCCTTTGGACCTTCTGGAAATGAAGAAGACGTAGCTGAAATTCTCAGAAAAGAGCTTGAAGGATATGCTGATGAAACACGCGTTGATAAGCTTGGAAACATATTCTTCTATCATAATGGAAAAGATGGATATCCAAAAATTATGCTTTCAGCACACATGGATGAAGTAGGCTTCATAATCACTTTTATAGAGGAGAATGGTTTCCTTCGTTTCGACACTATCGGCGGCATAACCAACAATGTCATGCCTGGACAGAGAATACTCATTAAAGGAGACAAGGGCTACGTTAAAGGAATAATTGGCACAAAACCCCCTCACATTATGACGCCTGAAGAACAAAACAAGGTTTTACCTAAGGAAGACCTTTTCATAGACATCGGAGCTGATAACATTAACCAAACGCAACAAAAAGGCATAGATGTGGGCGTCATGGGCGTCTTTGACGTTGAATTCACAGATTTAGGCGACGGATATTTCAGAGGAAAAGCGTTTGACGACAGAGCAGGATGCACAGTTCTTGCAGAAGTATTCAGATCTTTGAAAGATTCTCCATACAATATAGTAGCTGTTGGGTCAGTCCAAGAAGAACTTGGCATAAGAGGAGCAAAAACTGCTGCTTGGCAAGTCGACCCTGATTATGGACTGGCTTTGGAAGGAACATTTGTTGCTGATGTGCCAAACACTAGACCAGATAGAGTTTCATCCAAGATTAAGGGTGGTCCTGTTCTAACAATATTGGACAGAACAACTTTTACCCATCCCATGGTTCTTAAGGCTTTGATAAAAAGTGGAAGGGAAAAATCAATACCCTTTCAATTTAAGAAGGTGCCAATGGGTGGAACAGACGCAGGCGCAATCCACTTGACAAAAGCAGGAGTGCCAAGCGGAACGGTAGCGGTGCCATGCAGGTACATTCATGGTCCAGCATCCATTATCCACATTGACGATTTAAAGAACACAATAAAACTGGTAACCGAATTCGTAAAAACAATCTCATCAAAATAATTGTGCACTTAGTCGAATTGAAATTTTGTTGAGTAAAAAATATGGTTAAACCAAAACCTCCCTCGAGCAATTATAAAGATTTGTCTAAACATGAAATCTTTTCAAAAACATGCATTCCGCCAGAAACCCCATTTTTCCTGCGATTAGACGGATGGAAATTTGGGAAGCTTTCAGAAGCCATAAACTCTGAGAAACCCTTTGACAAGAAATTTGCAGAATGCCTTGTTTCTTCTGGAAGAACTCTTTTTAGAGAAGGATTTAACCCAGCTTTAGTCTATGTTGCCAGCGATGAAGTAAACATTTTATTTCTTGATGCTGCTCCGTTTCGCAGAAGAATTGAAAAATTGGATTCTGTTCCAGCCAGCCTAATCTCAAGCACCTTCACATCATGCCTTAAAAAGTCCTTTAAAAAAGGAAAGCATGCTGTTGCCTTTGATTCTCGCATTGTTGTGGCTTCAAGCGACGAGAAAATAATCGAATATTTAGCTTGGAGACAGTTGAATGCTTGGAGAAACCACAACAACGCTTACGCTTATTGGGTTCTCCGAAAAATTGGGTGTGCACCATCTGAAATTTCTAAAAAACTTAAGGGACTAAAAACCCAAGAACTTCACCAACTAATGTTTGAGCATGGCGTAAACCTAGCTAAAACTCCTCAGTGGCAGAGGAGGGGAATACTGTTATACAAACAGCCTTTCATGAGAAAAAGTGGTGACCAAATTGTGAAAAGGTGGAGGATAAAGGAAAAGTGGAATTTGCCGCTTTTCACGTCAAGGGATGGAATAAAACTAATCAAGGAGATTCTTGAATTGGCAAGGCAGAAGAGGAAAAAGTAATTGTCGGAACAAGAGAAAATTCAAAGTCTAAATCAGAAGCTTTCAGCATTAGAAGAACAAAAAAGCCATTTTATGGCAAAAGCTGAGGAATTGGCAGAAAAAAGAAACAAGTTAAATGAGCAGTTTAAGAACTTGCGAAATGAAATAGTTGAGCTAAAAAATGAAAGGGACAAACTAAACGAAAAGGTCAAGGAGCTGAAAAAGCAAAGAGAAGAAACCAAAACGGAAATCAGAGAAAAAATCGCTGAGATAAAGAAGACAAACCAAGAAATTAAAGCCTTAAACGACAAAAAACCCTCAAAAAGCCTTCAAACATTACAAAAAGAATTTGACAGTATAGAGTGGAAGATTCAAACAACACCATTAAACCTAAACGAAGAGCGAAGCCTCATTGAACAGGTCAAAAAATTGGAAATTCAAATAAACATTCATAAAAAACTTGAACAGCTAAACCAAAAAGTTGTTGAAATAAAAGCCGAACTCAAGGCGCTTCAAACAAAAAGTAAAAATTTTCATGAGAAACTAATCGAAACAGCGGAGGAAAGCCAGAAAATTCACGAGAAAATGCTGGAAAAAATTGGTGAGTCAAAGAAAACTAAAATGGAGGCTGACGAATTTCATAAACTCTTTTTGCAAGAAAAGGAAAAAGCGAAGCCCATCCAAGATGAAATTTCAAAAATTGTTAATGAAATAAAAATGTTGAGGGAGGAAATTCGAAGAAGAGAGGTGGAAGAAAAGAAGAAAACAGAGGAAAATATTCGCGAAAAAATTGAAAAAGAGGCTAGGGAAAAGCTGAAGCGTGGAGAAAAACTGACATGGGAGGAGTTTCAACTTCTTGCGGAGAAGGACATGGGAGCATAAGATTAAAGTGAGCCTACATAAATAATAGTGGGGAACAGAGGGCTGTATGAATAAAGAGGAAACAGCAGAGAAAAAGGAAAAGCGAATCCTCATTTTATGCGTGGACAGAGACGGCGATTTAGGCACAAAGGCTGGAGTCAAAACCCCAGTGGTTGGCAGAGAACAGAACCTTAACGCTGCGGTAGCCCTAGCCCTAAAAGACCCGGAAGAATCAGATGCAAATGCAATGTTTGAGGCAGTCCGCGTGTATGACCGACTAAAAAGCGAAGGAAAACCAGAAGAGGTTTTTGAGATAGCAACAATATCTGGCTCTGAACTTGGCGGTGTTGGGGCGGATAGAAAAATAGTGACTGAACTCGGCGAACTATTAGGTTCTTTTTCAGCTAATGAGGTTATTCTGGTTACTGATGGTTATTCTGATGAGGCTGTTTTGCCCCTTGTAGAGTCGAGGGTTCCAGTTTCCTCTGTTAGAAGGATAGTTGTAAAACACAGCGAATCCATAGAGGAGACAGCTGCCATTTTTACGAGATATTTAAAAATGATAATGGAAAATCCACGCTATTCACGCATAGCATTAGGCTTGCCTGGGCTCCTTCTACTAATCTTGGGAGTTCTCTCAATCTTCAATTTGCTATATTATTATTGGGTAGCCTTCATTTTTGTCTTAAGCGTTTTTCTACTCGTGAAAGGCTTTGGAGTTGACAAAGCCGCTATGAACTTTTATCACTGGATGAAAGAGTATTCTCCACCGCCTCTTCAAGTGCAAGTTTCAAATTACTCAACAATTGCTGGAGCCTTATGCGTACTTGTTGGCATATACTTAGGATGGATAAGTGTTTCGATAAGCGTTCCGGCGCAGGCAGATTTGACGGCTTGGCTTAGCATTTTACCGCAAATTCTAGGGTATTTCATTAGGGGTTCTATGGACCTCATGATTGTGGGCATTTGCGTTGCTTTGTTGGGTAGAGCTATAAGATGGTATATGGAACGTGACGCTAGATTGTTGCGGAATGCGGCTTTGATAGTTACTATTGCATGGTCAAGGTGGATTCTTGAAGGAACAGCCGCTGTGTTAATTAAACCCGAAATGGGATATGAGAGGCTCATTTTCTCCATAATTGTTGGCATTCTAATAGGAATAGCCTCCGTTTTAGTTATATTCGTTGTCCATAGGTCTGCAAGAGGATTCTTTAAAGAAACGAAAGAGCAGGCTGAAGAGTTTGGAGAAGGCTAAAATCGCAGTTATTGGCGGAACAGGCTTCGAAAAACTGTTTAAGGATGCAGAGCAGATACGTTTAGGAACGCCTTACGGCGTTGCCCCGCCAATATTCGTTGGGAAAATAGGCGATAAAGAAGTGGTTTTTCTTCCAAGGCATGGTCCAGACCATTCTTTGCCTCCGCATAAAATAAATTATAGGGCGAATGTTTACGCATTATACGAGTTAAATGTGCAGAGAATCCTTGCGGTGAATGCTGTTGGCGCCATAAACCGTGATTTCAAGCCAGGCGACGTTGTTGTACCCCACGACTTTATTGACTTTACAAAGCTTCGCATACCAACATTTTATGATGAAGCCCCAGTGATGCATATTGATGTTTCTCAGCCATATTGTCCAGAAATACGCAAATTCTTAATTGAAAATGCAAGAAAGTTTGGGCATCGTGTCTGGGATAAGGCTGTTTTGGCTTGCACTGAAGGTCCACGTTTTGAGACTCCAGCGGAAATTGAAATGTTTAGGCGTTTGGGCTGTGATGTTGTTGGAATGACTGGGATTCCAGAGGCTGTTCTTGCTAGGGAATTGGAAATGTGTTATGCGGCTGTCTGTTTTGTTTCAAACATGGCTGCTGGCATGCAAGAGCGGTTAACTCCCCTTGAAGTTTCAAAGGTTTCTAAGGAAATTACTTCAGTAATTGAGCAAGTTTTAATTGAAACCGTTAGGGCTTTACCACTTCAGCGTGATGGCAAATGTCCATGTGCTAATGCGCTTAAAAATGCGAGGCTTAAAGGATGATTAAAACTTTCCTCTCAATGATTGGTGCTTACAAGGCATATGAGAAGTGGCTCTGGCACCAAGTCAAGAACGGCGGCAAACCAGAACACATAGCAATAATTTTGGATGGAAATAGGCGATGGGCTTCTGAGAAGGCTCTTCAACCATGGTTTGGCCACGAAAAAGGCGCGGAAAAGGTTGAGCAACTCCTTGACTGGTGCTTAAAACTGAACGTTAAGTCAATAACTCTATACGCTTTTTCCACAGAAAACTTCAGCCGTTCAAAAGCTGAGGTTGAAGAAATTATGAGAATCGCAGAAGAGGAATTTCGCAGAATCTTAACTGACGAGCGCATACATAAAAACAAGGTGAGAGTAAAAGTAATCGGCAGATTAAGCTTACTGCCTGAAAGCCTACAGCAACTTGTAAATGATGTTGAAGAGGCAACAAGAGACTACAATGAGCATTTTCTAAATATTGCTTTTGCTTATGGGGGAAGGGCTGAAATTGTTGACGCTGCAAGAAAAATTGCGGAAAGCGTGCAAATAGGCAAGCTGGATATTCAAAGCATTGATGAGGACTTGTTTGAAAAATACCTTTACACTTCGCACATGCCAAAGCAGGACCCAGACCTTATCATTAGAACTTCTGGCGAAGAAAGATTGAGCGGTTTCTTATTGTGGCAATCCGCCTACAGCGAACTCTGCTTCTTAGATGTTTATTGGCCTGATTTCCGTTTGATAGACCTTTTGCGGGCTGTTAGAACCTTTCAGAAGCGTAAGCGGCGTTTTGGCGCATAAAGCTGTTTTAGGTTCTTTTTTTGGCGCTAACTATTGATAGGACATCCCTATCTTTGAGGATGTAGTCTTCTCCAACCCGTTTTTTTTCTCTTGCTTCTACAGCGTAAATGAAGCTTTCTCCGAGTTCTGTGTGGATTAGGTAGGCGAGTTGGCGGGCTGTTGTTCCATAAGGCACGAGATAAGCGTCTGGCAGAACCCTTCCGTTATGGTCTGATAAATGTTCTAAGTCTTCTACGGGATAAACGGTTATCATGTTTAAGAGTTTTGAATAAGCCATGTTTATGGCTTCTTGAACGCCTGTTGACCCATATTTTAAGAGGATTTTTTCCCTTATGGTTTCTAATGCTTTTATTTGGCTTTCTGTTAGTTTTTCTGGATGCGTTATTTTGAAGTTGCAGTCTCCAGGCGTATACTCTATTAG
>JBMFOB010000033.1:0-6260 GCA_049969855.1 Bathyarchaeia archaeon
CCCACCGACTAAGGCGCTTTTCATAAGCTATCAAAGCCTAAGAAGGCTGGACCGGAACGGCCTATACACAGCCATAGTCAAATACGCTAAACGCCTTGGCTTCCACAACCCAGAATCGCCGAAGCTTGAAGACCACTTTGGACCCCACTGTTTCCGGCACTGGTTTACAACATGGCTTCTGAGAAATGGTATGCCCCGCGAATACGTGAAAGAGCTTAGAGGAGACAAACGACGAGAAGCCATAGACATATACCACCATATAGACCGCCAAGAACTAAGAAAGGCCTATTTAGCGTGTATACCGAAACTCGGAATCTAAAAGTGCCTACTTAGGCGTTTATGGCATCAGTAAGTTTGTCTAAATCGTAATTCCTAGAGTCAGAATATGATGCGATTGTATTCAAATAAGTTTCTTTTTATATCCAACTCGTTTTCAAGATTGGAAGCCATGTCCAAAATTTCGGTTGTCAACTTTCTAATTTCCTCCTTCTTTCCACAAGCAACAATCTCTCTTTTTCAGTTAATTCCGCCGTGAGCACCCGACCTCAGCTTTAAATCACCAAAAATATAAAGTTGTTCACACAGCCTTTTACAGTTCTATTTTAAGACTGAACGTTTGGTGCTACGTGCACATGCGTCATCAAAAGCATGAAAAGCTAAAACGAAAAAGGATGGCATTAAAAGAAAAAGAGAAAAAGGAAGAAGTAATGCTTAAGTTTTTTAGAACAGCCATCCATGCTTTCCAATGTGATTTTCAAGGGTTCTCTCCCGATTGTCTACTGATCCGTCCCAGTTATCTTCACGCGGCTCTTCTACCATCCAATCAACCAAGTAGCCGCTTCGGTCACGCCTCATTTCCAGCTCTATACATGAGATAGTATCGTCCCAGTCCTTAAAAGATATATTATGTTTTGATTTTGCGTTTGATTCATTCCCGTTTCGGCCAAGCGTTGATTCTTCAGCAGAGCGTAGCCATTGATCCAAAGTGACATACTTAACATTAACAGTTTTAGTTTCTCTTGTTAAGGCAGAGATGAAGGTTTGAACCACTAAGCCACCCTTGGGCGAAAAGAACGCTTGCGTTATTGAAACAAGTTTTCTCTTTCCAGAATCAAACATGTTATCACCTCCCCTTTGCTTCTCTATAGAAATCGGCGTGTGGTTTTGCTTTGCTCAAAAGGGTATGAATAAAATAATGTTGGTAAACTACGCTGTGTGTTCTCGGGCATAACCTAACTTAATTAGTTCACGGGCTTGGTCTTCCTCGAAGGAAACTATTTGCCCTGGCCCATACCCAAGCCACCTCTTTAGGAATTCCACTTCAACTTTACGTTTCTCCTTTTCCCCACTAATTGTTGCTGTCTCCACGTAATCAGGGGAAAGCTGAAACATTTTAGCCTTCCCAACACTTCGGGCCAGCACAACAATTCCGCGTGCTTGCAACACAGCAATATACTTAGAAACTGTTAAGCGATTAACACCAATCAATTTAGCAATATCGTTTATTGATAGATCCTTTGGTGCCGCATTCTTCAGGCACTTAACTATCGTATTTTCAATATAGCTTAGAGACAATGATTAACACCATGAATTAACGTTTACGATTATCTTCTATATAACATATGCGCAGGGCGCAAACTCCCAGTTTTATTTTTCACCCCGAAAAGGAGCTTGATTTAGGCTTCTTTTTAATGTCGAAAAACACTAAAAACCTTAAAGACTCCCAGTTTTGAGTCAAAAGTAGTAGCTTACCACGGGCCCCTGAGTATTTGTTCAGGGGGTTTTCATGTTTGCAATTTTAAAGTGTTTAGGGATTATAGTTTGTGGGTTTTGCTCCTTGAGTGGCTTTGAAGACCCGGATGTCGCCGCGTTTCTTTCATCTTTAAGGCTTGGAACCGGTAAAGTTTATGAATGTGGATTAAAGCTTTTCAGGCAGTTTTATGCGGATAAAGGCGCCGTAAGCGATTTTTTGGATTTTGTGGAGCACGATAGGCTTTCGCCAAGACGCAAAAGAAAGCATGCATCCACTGAAATTCTCAATGGTTTTGCGGTTTGGCTTAGTAATCGCGGCTATGCGCCTAAAACCATTAGAGTTTATGTTGGGGCTGTTCAAAGCTTGGGCAAATACTATGACATTCCGATAAGTCTGCGTTATGTGCGTCTTCCGCCAGCCGTCCCAGTTTACAGGAAGCATCCCTGGAATTTAGCTGAGATAGGTGAGTTCATAGCCGTTATGGACAAGCCGACGTACAGGAGCATTGCAGCATCCGTCCTCCAAAGCGGACTAAGCATATCCGATATCCTAGCCTTAACATACAGCGACATTAAAGAAGATTTTGAAAAAGGAGTAACACCATTATGTCTCGACTTGACGCGGAAGAAGACTGGCGTCCGATTCATAACATTTCTTGGCGACTGGGCTGTTAGGCTGCTCAGGGAGCATTTGGCAAACAGAAAACTAGAAGACACCTCGCCTATTTACAACGTATCCGCCAGGAACGTGCACGCCCATTTCAGGCTAACGGCCATAAAATTCGCAGGTGCGTTTAAGGGCAGAAACCCCTACAGTCCCCACTCGCTAAGGGCTGCGTTCCGCACGTTCCTAAGCGATGATAGAGTGGACCTACTCTACATAGAGTTTTGGATGGGCCATAAGCTTCCAGAACAGCAAAAAGCCTACATAATCAAAAGCAAAGAAAGTTGGAGACAAACATGCAAAGAACAAGCAGAACCATGGCTAACACCACCACAATACAAAACAGCATTTAACAGCAACTAACAGAACGTCTTAAATGTGTGTTGATGTATCATTTATTTTTCTAGCCATTTTGTTATGGTTTCGGTTTCTTCTTTCTTTTCTATCGTTGTTTTTGGTTTTTTTGATGGTTTTCTGATGTTTCTAGGATCTTGTGCATGATTTGTAGTTCTTTTGCTGTTGCATCATAAATTTCATCTAGGCGTGGTTTCCACTCGTCAACTCCAAGCATTTCTAAGGCCAGTTCATCAATAGCTTTTTGGATAGGGTCATGCTCCTTGATACGCTTTGAAAGAGGTTTAGCATCAATTTTGTGAATATTTTTGAAGAGTTCTTGTGCTTTACTTGTTGCTTTTTGTAGTTTTTCGAATTGCGGCATGTGGATATGGCTCCACACTTGTTTTCCGTGGAATGTTACCCATGCGCCTTCTGTTTCTGCCATAAACGCGATTAGTTGTAAGAAAGTAACTGTGCTGTTAAGGTATAGAACTAATGGAGCCGCTATTGTAACATCGGTCACATTCATGTTCAGTAATGCCGAGGTTGTTCCTAGCATCTTATTTTTTGAGAAAAAGGCTGTCCAAAACAAGTCTGGGGATGTTAACCTTGCTTTTCTAATCAGCAAGATGTTACCAGAAATATTTTTGTATGCAGAGGATACATCATTTGCCGCTTTGATTGCATTATTTAATGGAAGAAGGCCTGCTAATTTCAGCGTTTCTTGAGGTATTGATTCAGCATCGATTATTGCGCGTTCTTCCTCATCTGTTATATCCATATGATTCACTTTGCTGTAAGTTCTTAGTGAAAATACTGTGGCGTTCACTGGAATTTCGAAGGACATTTTTGTTCTTCTAAGTTTTAGAAATACGGTTCTGTCTCTTATTCCATCTAAAAGGAAAACGGTGTTTGGGCTTCTAGCGCCATATCTGCTTATGAAAAGTTTGCGGGCGAACCTCTCAACTCCCTTTGTGGTGAACTGTCCAGGATTGTATACTTTAACCTCGATTGTTTTATTTTTTACATAATCTTCCATTGTAGGGCTGTCTTTCAATTGGTCCAACAATTCTAAAACGAGAGCGTATGCTTTTGCGGAATTAAATCCTACAAGGGGCTTTAAATTGCCAATATGTCGCCCTACAAAGTCATTTACATTAGATATTTTAAGTGAGACTATTTCCTCTAGATTTAGCCTTCTATCAGCAGAGGTTTCAAATTCCAGGATTTTGAATGCTAATGTATCGACTTTTTCACGCAAGTCATCTAATTTCTTTTTTAAGACGGAAAGAACAAGTGGTCTATCCCTTCGACCCTTTTGCAGTATGATTAGATAATCACGATAATGTGCTGATTCGCTGAATGCAACTTCTGCAGCGCTTCTCAAAATATACCTGATGGCGTATCCTCTTTCAAAAAGATATTCTCTAATGCTTTGAGCTGATTTTCCAACGAAGAATTCTTCGGGTATAACGATGGCAAGCATCCCGTTTTCCTTTAATAGCTTGTCTGCCGCAACTACAAAGTATGCCCAGTATCCAGTTTTCCCTTTAACCTCTGGAACTAACTGCTCTAAATCTTCTTTTTTGGCGGGAATGCGTTCTCGTCTGGTGAAAGGCGGATTCATGATAATAACATCAAAATCTTTAGGTATCCTTTCTTCTTTCATTATTTCTAACCATTTAGCAATTGACTGTTCAGCCCCTTTTGGCGGGTCATTGGGACCCTTACTTTGTTGAGCTGATTGAATCATCACCTTTATTCCATCTTGGCTCATTACATGAGGTTTCAGAGGGATGTCGATATCTTGAGCTGTTAGATTCATAGAGGTCATGTGAAATGCAAAATGCATAACGTCAATTCCATAAATATCATCAATTAAGCGTTTATGTAACTCTTCGTGAGTCATGTGCGGGGCTAATTGCGCCTTTCGATGATAAGCCTCTACTAAAAGTGTTCCAGAACCACATGCGGGATCAAGAACTTTTGCATCCCACCGGTCGATAGCAAGCGCAGCCAAAACCTTTGCAGCTTCAGGTTTGGTGTAAAATGCGCCAAGATTCTTTCTAGTCTCAGGTGGGATGGTTTCATGATAAAGTCTGCCAAAAAGGTCCTCTCGGATATGTTGTGGACGAAGTGCCTTCAAAGTTGACAATATTCTTGCAATGGAATAGACGATCCTATAATCGCCGCGAAGGACGGGAAATAAATCGAAACCAAGAATATGAGGATAAATCTCCCTAGCCTTTTTGAAAGTTTCATCCAAAATGTCGAGGAAATCCTTTGGCGGATTTAGGGGGTCAACATCCGGCAGCTTATCGTATCCGAGCTTTTCTGATATGATGTGGTAAAAGAGAAGCTGATTTACTAAAATGTATGCCGTTATATCCGCAATGTATAATCTTGCTTCATCCTCTTTTATGCCAGAAAAATCTTCAAGCAGACTCTTGTAAATGTCGAAACGTCCCACAACAGCCATTGCACTGTCCAAAACTGGTTTCTGCGAAAGACTCTGACGCAAATAACCAGCAATTTCTCGAATAGAATCGCGCGCAACATCAACAACCAGATCATAACTAACCCTAGTCTTCTTAGTTTCAAGCCAATCCTTGAAAGAGGCCGTAAGCGCTTCTGCTAAATCTTCCAGGCTTAATTCTTTTCTTTCTGCAAGCCAATCAGTCAAAACAAGAGCAGAAACTTTCATGCGGGGATAACTTCGCTCCAACTCGCTTAGTGGGATATCACGCACATAGCTTGGAAAGAGCAAAGCAACGGCATTACGAGTCCCAAGTCTTCGCGCTTTTTGGTCAGCGTCAATAATTGCCTTGGTCAACTGAATCTCAGAATCAATTTTAACTTCAGAAATAATCTTAGCACCATCACCCTCAAGAACTAAATCCGGAAAGCGCTCATCTAACACAGTTTCAGAAAAATAACGCCAGCCAAAACTCTCAAAAACCTTCCCGATAAAAGGATAGAGTGTTCGTTCCGTGATCCTACTCGACAATCAAACACCACCATCAAGCAACACTAAATAAGAACCTTTCTCATTAGTTTTAAGTTTATCCCGCAATTACATTTTCATAGAAGAAAATGAAAGCTATAGGTTTTCTACAAACGAACTTAATATTCTGTTAACAGCGACTAACACTCATGAAAGGCGTTTCCCGTCTATGCTGAACCCAAAGCCAGCAAAGAAACACTTAACGCGAAAGCCTCTTAAGCTTTTCCCCATAAAGCCTCGTATTCCTAGACTGGTAAGGCTCCCTACGGGTTAGCATGAACCATATGATCTTCAACATCTTACACGCAACAGCAACCAAGGCTTTCTGCTCACCACGCCTACGCCTAACACGCTCATAAAACTCGCCAAGCCTAGCATCATGCACCACAGCAACCCTAGCACACTCAACCATAACCCACCTAAGCAATTTAGAACCCTGCTTAGTTATACGCCCATGGCGCTCAACACTTCCAGACTGATAAAGCGAAGGAGCCAAACCAGCCC
>JBMFOB010000034.1:0-5111 GCA_049969855.1 Bathyarchaeia archaeon
CTACTTTAACTTCTTTGTAATGGAAAATTTTCATGTAACTTCACCCTTGTTTTGTCTATTTTTACTTTATTTCCCCTATTTTATGTTGATTAGTCTTTTATGGCTTCCAGAAGACTCATGACGTTCCAGAGCTTTACCCTTGTGTAAGGGGGCATGTTTGGGTCTTGCAGAATCTCGTCTATAATTGATATTGCGTTTGAAGCTCTGACCGCGGGCGAGTATTCGGTTGTCTGCAATGCGTTCATGGAGTCCTTTGCGGCTCTTCTGATGTTTCTTGGGGTTGTGTTGTCTTCTGAAACTTCTCCGAGAACAACTAACGCTTGTTTTATTCTTTCCTCGTATTCTTCCAGCTTTTTCTTTCGAACCAAAGCTGCCACCCTCTAAACCCTAAAGTAATCAAGTTATTAATAGCTTTTACACTATTCTATGAAGGGAGGCAATAAGCATTGCCACACGAAGACATAGAGGAAGAACATATAAAACGTATGGCAGACCTTCTTCGCCAAGGCTCAACACTAACCGATTTAGCATGTCCAGCATGCGCATCCCCACTCTTCAAATTAAGAAGCGGTGATTTATGGTGCGCGAAATGCGAGAAAAAAGTCATAGTGGTGAAAGAGGGAGAGGAACCAGCAAAAGTTGCAAGTTCGATGGTTTTAGAAACACTTGAAGCAACCATTTTGGCAAAGGTGCAAGAAATTCAGAACAAAATGCAACATGAAGAGAATGTTGATGAACTGCAAAAGTTAAGCAAAGCGCTTGCAGATTTGTTGGAGAACCTTGAGAAAGTGAGAAGAACAAAGAGGATTTAGTAGGGCGAATTGTTTTATGGCTCTTGGATTTTTTGAAAATTTCCCAGAAAATGTTCACGAAACAGCGGCTTTCACTACAACATTATCATGCAAAAGGCTTCAACAAACACTAATCCAAACACTAAGCAAGCTAAATGGGAAAAATTTAAGGTTAGAAGAGGCTGCAGATCCATCAATTCCACAATGCACCATAATTTTTGAGTTTGGAATTGCGGAGGCTAACAGCTTCACGTATTTAGGCGATGATGAAATGAACAAAGTGTTGAAAGCCATCAGCAATAAACCTTTTCAAGTAGTTGACGTGTATTGTGCGGTGCGTTATTATAGATGGCAAAATGAAAAGAAGACTCCGCTAAGGTTTGATTACTACATGCTTCGCTTCATATTTGGTAAACGAGTGCTTGAAACACTGGTTTTTCATGAAAGAGGACCAAGATACGTAACTCCAAACGACATAATAAATTTCATAACAAACAAAGTCAACGAGGCGTTTTCCAAAAAAGTTTTAAGGCCACTTACATCGCCTTAAACTTCCTATTTAGAGCTTTTAACACAACATCTAAAACATTTTTGGCAACATCAGCCTTAGGCTTATTTCCATCTACCAGAACAAGCTTGCCAGATTCCACAAATTTCATGTAAACCTCACGTACTTTCCTCTGCGTTTCCAGATTTTCCATAACAGACTTTCTTGGTTTGACACGCCCAATTGCCACTTCGGGTTCAACATCAATAAAAAGCGCCAAATCCGGCATAATCGCATGCCCATTCACCTTCTCAATCCACTCTAAATCTAAGCCAGCAGCACCTTGGTAAGCCAATGAAGAAAACACATAACGGTCAGAAACAACCACCATCCCAGTTTTTAGGGCAGGAATAACCTCACGCTCAAGATGTTCAACGCGGTCAGCGGCAAAAAGCAAAGCTTCAACAACAGAAGCCCGTTGACTTCCATGCAAACAGTATTGCTTAATGAATTTTCCAATTTTGCCTCGACTAGGCTCCGCGGTGTACACCGCATTATATCCCGCCTTTCTCAAGGCTTTCACAAGAAGCTTCGCCTGAGTTGTTTTTCCGCAGCCATCTAAGCCTTCAATACAAATGAAAACTCCCTTCATCCCATCAACTCTTTTACGGTTTAAGAGCATTAGGCATTATAAGAATGAAGTTACATTAAATAATTGCTCTAAGCGGGAGATTACCGCAAAATGCCTAAAAACTATTGGGGCGAAATAAAAGACCCAGTTCACGGCTACGTCTACATAACAGAAATGGAAAAGGAAATCATAGACTCCTATCCAGTTCAGAGAATGCGCAGACTGCGCCAACTTGCAGGCGCCGAATATGTTTATCCGGGCGCAAACCACACACGCTTTGAACATTCAGTCGGCGTCATGTACCTAGCGGGAAAGGTTGCTGAAAACCAGAACATCGCTCAAAAAATAAACGAAGAAGAAGCTGAAATGGTTAGAATTGCAGCTTTGCTTCACGATGTTGGACATGGACCCTTTTCGCATGTTTTTGAGCATTTACTTGATAAAAAGCTGGGAAAAACCCACGAGGATTTAACCAGATGGATCGTGACAAACAGCGAGTTGAAAGATTTACTTAGCAAGTATGGACACAACCCCAAAGACATCGGTAACCTAGCCACGGGTGTTCTTCACAAGCCAAAGAAAACTTTTCTTGACCAGATAATAAGCAGCGCCGTAGACGTGGATAAACTTGACTTTGTCGTTAGAGACACACATCACACTGGCGCCGAGTACGGTTACATTGATGTTTTCCGCCTAATACACGCATTAGACGTTGTCGACGGAAACCTCGCAGTAGACATAGGCGCTTTATCGGCACTCGAATCCCTAATAATTGCGAGGATAGAATCCTTCAAAAGCATCTACTTCCACCGCGTTGGAAGAGCAGCACAAATAATGTTGGCAATCGCAATGGAAAGAGCCAATGGTGAACTCGGACTATCTGATTTTAAAAATGCAGAAGAATACCTAGCCATGGATGACTACACGGTTTGGGCTAAACTGAAAAACTGCAAAAAGTCAAAAGATATAATTGAAAACCTTGAAAGGCGAAAGATGCTGAAATGCGCCTACGAGAAAACCTTCTATGAAAAGGACATCATGATTTCAAACGTTTTCCGTCAAGAATCCCATAGAAAACAACTGCAAGAAGACATCGCAAAGAAGGCGGGAGTTGAAACAGAAGCAGTTATAATAGACGTACCGACAGTTCCATCGGTTCCCTATCACCATGCAGCTCTAATGGAACCAATGGAAATTCCAATATCCTACAAAACAAGAGAAGGTGAAAAAACCCCGCAGAAACTAAGCGAAACATCCAAGATTTTTGAAGTCTTAAAGGGCTTTATGAACATACTTCGCGTTTACACGGATGAGAAAAACCGAGAAAAGGTGGGCATTGCCGCAGCCAAGATTTTAGGTGAAACCCCCACAACTGTAAAAATATCATATTAGCGTTGGGCGAGTATATCATGCAACCAATAACGCTAAGAGGCAGAAAAATTGTTGAAGGACATTGCATAGCAGAAGCTTTAGTGTCAAAAAAGCCAATAAGTTTCCTCGGTGGGGTTGACCCAGCAGACGGCAAAATTATAGAGAAAAATCACGATTTGTGCGGTGAATGCATAAAAGGTAAGGCATTATGTTTTCCGCATGGACACGGCTCAACAGTGGGCAGCTATATCCTATACGCTCTTGCAAAGCGAAACATGGCGCCAAAAGCAATAATAAACCAAATTGCAGACCCAGTCGTGGTTGTCGGAGCCATAATCGCAAATATCCCGATGGTTGATAAGATTGACATTACAAAAATAGAAAGTGGCGATTTGCTGGAAGTCAACGCGACGAGAGGACTTGTAAAAGTCATAAAAAGAAAGGTGAAATAAACTTAAATGTACCTCACAAAAGAGGAAGAACGCGTATACAACGGAGAATTCGGCTGGGCAAACCAAGTATGCATGAAAATCCTTGTGCGTCTAGGCGAACTCTTCGGCGCAGATAGGCTTATTCCTATAAGCTCAGCACACGTTTCAGGAGTATCATACAAAACGCTGGGGGACACGCCAACCGAATTTTTGAAGGCACTAGCAGAATCCAACGCGAAAGCAAAAGTGAAAGCAACAACGAACCCCCACAGCATTGACAAAAAGCATATCAGTGCAAGAATTCCCGAAGAAATAATTCAAAAACAGTTGACAATAACAAAAACTTTTGAACAAATGGGATTTAGAAATTCCTTAACGTGCACTCCATATTACTTGGAAAAACCAAAACTTCACGCACATATGGCATGGTCTGAATCCTCAGCAGTCGTATACGCCAACTCAGTTTTAAATGCATGGACAAACCGTGAAGGTGGTCCAAGTGCACTTGCAGCAGCCATAATAGGGAAAACGCCAAACTACGGCATCCACAAAGTTGAAGAACATAAACCAAAAGTTCTGGTAACATTAAACGCGAAACTCAAAAGCGAAACTGATTTTGGCGCGTTAGGAATTTTTCTAGGCGAAATTTTAGAAGACAAAATTCCAGCAATAAAGGGTTTAGAAAACGCCTCAAAAGATGACCTAAAACAGTTAAGCGCCGCCATTGCATCAACGGGAATGGTCAACATGTTCCACTTTTACAACGAAAAAATGTCAAAAGAAAAATTTGAAAAAATAGATGTAGACAGAAACGACCTAGCAAAAGTGAAACAAAAATTAACAACTGCCTCAACAAAAAAGCCAGATTTAGTCTTTATAGGCTGCCCCCACTGCTCACCGAACGAAGTTAAACGAATCGCAAATTTAATTGGCGATAATAAGGTCAGAAATGGCTTGGAATTTTGGGTTTGCACATCACAATACATCAAAGAAAAAGCTGGAAAATATGCAAACAAAATAGAAAGGCGTGGAGGCAAAATAATCACAGACACATGTGCAGCCGTCACATGGACAGAAACACTTGGAATAAAAACAATAATGACCAACTCGGCGAAAACTGCACACTACGCACCAACACTAAACAAAGCAGACGTAACACTCACATCACTAGAAGAGTGCGTAAAAGCAGCATTAAAAGAATAAGGTTTATCCGAAAGAGAAAATATTTGCATGATGCCAACAGCAAACAAGCTCCGGTAGTATAGCCCGGTCAAGTATTCCGGCCTTTCGAGCCGGAGACGCGGGTTCAAATCCCGCCCGGAGCACTCCAAATTTGCCCGCTTTCAACAAAAGAAGCCGCGCGCGCGTCCCAGATACATGGCGGGGACCGTCCTATGCAC
>JBMFOB010000035.1:0-4941 GCA_049969855.1 Bathyarchaeia archaeon
GTGAACTCCACCAGTTTTTCTGAAAGTCTCTGCGATGAAGTTTAATTTTTTTACGCTGTTTAGGATTGTTTCTGCTTTCACTTTTAGGTTTGAATTGATTTTTGGAATTTTTCCAGAATAGGCATAAGCGAATGAGCTTCCGCATGCGGAATTGATTATTCGAGAAAAACGCTTCGAAAGCTTCAGCCTCTTTTCCACATCGATGTTGGATTTAATTTTAACATGGCAAGCTTCATTTTTTAATTTTAACTTCTCTATTTCTTCCAATGATTTCAGAATTCCTTCCGAGAGTAAGTGTCCCACTGTTAATTCTTTTAGGTTTGATGGAGAACAGAAAATGGTTGCATAACAGGCTTTGTTTAGGAATATGTGGAGTGGTTTCTCTTCCGCCACATAATCCTTTACCTTGCTGGCTGTTCTGGTTGAAACGTCAATTTTAACTATTTCGATTTCCCGCATTATTTTGAATACACTCCTCTCTATTTTTTCACTTCGGACAGAATGAAGTTTACAATTTCGTCTGCGATGTTAACTTTAGCCACAGACTGCAAGCCCCTCCATCCAGGTTGACTGTTAACCTCAACAACTAACGGTCCTCTTGGACTTTCTAGAATGTCCACGCCTGCAATTTTGCAATCGATTAGTTTTGCCGATTTAACAGCCAAATCCTCAATAGTTTCGTCAAGCGTTATTGGTTCGGGTTTGGCTCCTTGGCTATAATTTGTTTTCCAATTGTTTGCAATACGGCGCATGGCTGCAACCACACGGTCGCCGACTACGAAGGCGCGGATGTCAGAAAATCCATGATGCACAAACTCTTGGATGTAGATGACGCCGTGATAAAAGGTTATGTTTCTGAAAATTGTTGAGGCAATTTCCGCATCCCTAACCCTTGTTGAACCTATTCCTCTTGAACCGAAAATGGGTTTAACAACAATATCTCCGCCAAGTTCATCAAAAGCCCTTAAGGCTTCGTCAACATTTTCTGTTACCGCCGTGCGAGGAACTGGTATGCCATTTTCCTCCAAAATCGCCAAAATATCATATTTGTCAACGCAGTGTTCAATGGCTTCTGGCGGGTTTATAACGTAAAAGCCTAAACGCTGCAGTCTATAAAGCATATCCATCCTAAAAACTATCTCTTCAAGGGAACCCCGCCCAATTGGACGAATTATTAAAGCGTCTAACCCGTCTAGGATGCTGATGTTTCCAACTTTCAAGTAGGGCGTATACCCAATGTGAGCGGTGAGTTGTGGAAAACTGAAGCATATATGGGGAATTTTGCGTTTTTTTAAGGCTTCCCTAAGTTGGGATGAGCTCCAAGAATTTTTGTTTCGGGTAACAATTCCAATTTTCAAAAGGGAACCTTCTTTCGCCTTTTAATCTGTGAAGATGCAGTGGAAATTTGCTCTTAAAGTTTCCGTGTTATAATATTTTAAAATTTGTGGACGTAGGGAATGAGCTGTTCAGCATTTTCAAACTTTTCTGACAAATCAATCCTTAAATGGGCGCCGTAAGCGTTAAAGTATGGCGGTCCCTTCCGCGAAAATAATGTTAAAATTTTGCCTTTGTGGTTTATTTTGAAGCCTTCCATGCATGGTTCATGTCCCCTAATGAAAATCTTAGCATTAAAAATTCTCAACTTTTGTTCCGTGATTTTCTCGCCGAAGAGTTTTCCAGCACCTCTCGGTGATGCACAAGAGTCTTTAACCATTTCGTTTGGGTCACTCCAAAGCATTTCCTCCAGAAAACTTTGTCTTGGATGCATAGCATGCGCATAGGCTAAATCATCAATTGTTTTGGCTTTTAGTGGCAAGCCTCCATGAATCATCAGATAGCGTTCCTTAACAAGCACAGCATTGTAGAGATATGCGAAAAGTTCTCGAATTTTAGAATAGGCGTTTTCCCATTTTTCGCCGAATTTAATTTGAAACTCTATGGGTAAATCGTGAGGAGAAGCCAATAGGTCTTCTGGACCTTCATGGTTTCCACGCATTAAAACGACTTGTTCTGGGAAAAGAAGTTTCAGTTTTAAGACAGTGTAGTAGATTTCTTTTGAGTATTCGCCTCTGTCGCCATAATCTCCCAAGAAAATGATAAGTGAATCATGATTTTGTTTCATTTTTTGGAGAAAATTGCTTTCTTTAAGAATTTCAATTAGGCTTTCCAAATCTCCGTGTAAGTCGCCGATTATTAAGGCTTCACCTTGAGGTTCTATGTTAATAAGCCTTCCAGTGATGTTTAGGTTTCCAGTTTTCCCGTTTTCTTTGGAAAGCAAAATTGTGGCATCTTCAACCAGTTTAACGAAACCGTCGCATTGGATTTCTAAGGCTTCTTTGACAATTTCTGAAAGATTTGCTTGCAAATTTGTGTCCTCAAATTATTCGATGCGAACTCTTTTTCCAGCAAAATCAAAAATGTTCTTTTCTATCTGGTTCTTATGTGCGTGAATCTTTTCCAGAGTTCCATTAAACGTCTGTTCCAACATACTTTCCTCTGAGTCTATAATACGCCTTCTCTGTTCAAGCTTTTCTAAGTGCTCCTGAAGCTTTAACAAGCCACTTCTTGTTTCTGCCACTTCTGCAGAAGCAGAAAGCTGCCTTTTGCGAGCCATGATATTAACGCATTTTTCATGAAGCTCAACCAAAGAGTTTTTGTTAATGATGCTGTTTATGGCTTGTTCAGCCTTCCGCATTTTATCCGGTTTCAGTTTAAGCTTTCCACCAGCCATTGCTTGGGCTAATTTATGGAGAATCTGCTTCAAAAGCGGGTAACCAGCCTCTTCTGTGGAGAAGGCTTCAAGGGGGTTCTTCAAGTATTGGTTAAGTTTGTTAATTTCTTCTGGAGTTAAGCCGCTTCCTTCACCGTGAAGTGCCAAAGACTGAAGTTTTATGAAGGGCTTTTGCAGATGCTGTAAACTATGCTTCAGTTCAACGCTTAAAGTTTCTATTTCCGAATCCAGTTGGCTTAGTTGACCTATTCCTCCCTTACTTTTCAACTCATCCATTTTCTTTAGCGTCTCAGAAATTTCCTTTTCAACCAAAGCCCTTTCAGCTTCTATATTCTTCTTATGCGCATCCAATTTTGCAAGCTCTTCTTTTAGGGCTTGGAGCTTATCTATAAGCTGGAAGGTTTCTTCCAAGGTTTTGGTTTTGACATACTCTTTTGCTAGGAAATCATTAAGTTCCTTTAGCGAAATTTTCGCCTTTTCAAAAACTGTTAGGAATTTTCTCCTGTCAAGAATGAAGAAGGGTGAAATCCTCGGAAACCAGTTTCTAATATCAACTTCTGTAACCAAAAAAGCTTTTTGGGTTTCTTCAACAAAATCATGAACAGTATCATAAGAAACTTTTTCTGGAACTTCAATTTGTCGCATTCTATCCAAAAACAAACGGGAAAGCTTGTTTAGGGCTCTGGCTCTCCCATAAGTTTTCATGTTCCTTTTCTCAATTTCTTTTCCACTGTTATCTAGAAGCATCTTGCTTGAATTCACAAGACCCTCAAGGGATTTACGCATCTCATCAAGCAATTTTTGAGCTTTAGCATGAACAGGGACAAAAATTGAACTTGTCTCTTTCTCAAGCCAGCCCTTAATCTCGCTTGAGGAGAATTTTATGACTTCTGCCAAACGTTTCCCCATAAAAGATACACTTAAGCCATATTTATTTTTCGAGATTTAGCACACTCTTTTTTGAGTAGCTACTCTTAAATAATAACACAGAAGCTAACATGATATAAACGCATGGGATAGCAATGGATGCAAAACAAACCGCTTTCGTTGCAGCTATGAGCGCTTTAGGGCTACTTCTTTCGGCAATCTCAATTAACCTCGCACCTATTTTAAGCGTGGTCGGTCAAGGAGGGGCAGCCTTAGACCTATCACATATTGCAACTTTCATAGCAGCTATTTTTGGTGGACCATTTATAGGCGCTGTGGTTGGCTTTTTAAGCGGTATTTATGCAGGTTATTATTTTGGCTATGTTATGGGTTCTCTTGGAATACTTTCTCTCATAGGAGTCCCATTCGGAAAAGCCTTAACTGGCTTAACAGCTGGATTCCTCTATAAAAAACTGAAAATAAACAATAGTTCAAGACCTTCAACCTTAACTGTCCCCACAATACTCATATCATACATTCCAGAATGCATCTATACAATCATCTATTTCTTGTACATAGTTCAAATCGTCTATGGATGGGGAATGGACTTTATGATACCAATAGTCATTCCAAAAGCATGGATAGAAATAACAGTGATGAGCCTCTTAATGGGAGCGCTGGCAGGAAACATAGGATTCAGAGAATTCATCTCCAGATTTTTGAATCCTCTTCAACTCGAAGGATATTCCGCTAAGACTACTAAAACAAAGAAAGATAGATAACTGCAAAATTAAAACGATATTCAAGAAATCTTAAAGCCAAACGAGTCTGCTAATGCTCTCGCATTGATTTCTCCGTTTTTGAATGTATTGCCAGTTTTTATGTTGTTAATTGTTATGGCGGCTGGTGAGAAGAGGTTTGGGTCTATTTTGTAAAAGTCATAGTTCGCTTCTTTGAATATTTCTATAAAGGGTTTCCCATAATCTTTAGAAGCTTTAGACGGCGCCTTCTCCACAATCTCTTTTAGTGCTTCTTCATTCTCATGTTCAACAATGAAGTAGGTTGTTCCGCCGTAGAGGATTGCATCGTTTGTTCTAGCCATTGCCCGTGTAAATTTTGGATGAATCGGTGGGATTGGAGCGCATCCACAAGCGTGCAATATTGTTTTTGGGTTTAACCCTAACCTTCTAAGCTTATGAATTCCAGTTTCAACTATTCGCCCTGAAACTTGTGTTGCGCCAGCTATGCTTGCTGTGGGCGTTAAAATTACAGCCAAGTTTTCAGGCGGAATTTTGCAATCTCGTGTGAACCTTTCTAATAGTTTTTCTGGTGGAGGCTTATCC
>JBMFOB010000036.1:0-4571 GCA_049969855.1 Bathyarchaeia archaeon
CAAACCTTAAGTCTTTTAACTGTTATAGTTTGTTTTGAGGTGGTTTAGGCATGAGTGAAGAGGAAATAGCCTGTTTAATGGCCGGCGAGATGGCTAAGGAAGCCTGTGAAGCGGTTAGCGGCGATTGTAAAGCAAAGTGCGAGGCTGTATTGCGCAAGATCCTTGTTGAGGGTAAGGGCTTTGAGCTTTTGAACGAGCTTTCGGAAGAAAGCAAGAAAGCGGTTAAGGAAAAGCTTAAGGAGCTGGTCGTCGAGCCCGTCGTCGAATCCGATATCAGCCTTTCCGATAAGGCCCAAACAGAGCAACAGCCAACAAAAATTTCAAAAAATGAAATGGGACCCCCACCCCCATAGGCTGGAATAACCATTCAAGAATAGGCATAACCAGCAAGCACAAACCCATAAAAATGCCTAAAGGCACTTATAGATGAAAAACATGCTAAAATGCTTCTACTGCGGAAAATGGTTCAAGAACAAGCAAGCGTTACGGGCGCATTTAAGATTCTGCAAACAAAGGCAACCCTAACCAGCAAATCACAAGTTACAAATTGCTTCACAACCCCAAAATTTTGTAAAACGTAAACGTTCCCTTTTAACTACGCGTTTGATTTAACTTCTTCTATTGCAAGTTGTTCCGCTATCCAGTTTGGCGCTATAGGCGGATAGGGTGGTGGAAGAAGCTTTGGAGGGAACGAGGGAAGCCAATCAAGCAAAAACTCGGTGAAGTCGCTTGCAAAAGTGCGTATGTGAAGGAAAACCTCTGTTAAGGGCGAGGGGTCAACACCTGTTAATTCTAAACAAGTCAATAGATATGCGAGGCGTTTGCCTTTCTGTGTAATATAAACCCCATGACTCTTTCTTTCAATTAGGCCTAACTTTTCAGCAGTTTCAACCCATTCACTTATAGTTGACTTTGCATGACCGGAATATTCAGCAATCTGCTGGCTCCATTTACCCTCTAAACCATTTCTGTAAATATAACAAACCAGCTCCAGCGCCTTTCTCAAATCCTTCATTCTATAGGCACCTTGGTTCGCATTTTGCGAACTTTTTGGATTCCTTTATAAATTTTTGCCATCCCGTGAACAATCTATGGTGAAGTAGTTGCCAAAAAATCGCGAATTAAAAGTTTGGAGAGTTCCCATCACTCCAAAGCTTGACAGCATTCTTGAAAAAGCATTAGAAGTGAACGCTTACGTTTCAAAAAGCGACTTTATCCGCGAAGCAGTCAGAGAAAAACTGGCTAAAATGGGCCTCATGGAAACGTCAGCTGAGAAATCTTCTGGGATTGAGAAATGAGGAGATATTTTCCCCTCGGGTTGCGGGTAAAATTCGAAATTTCCAATTGTCTGCCTCTCAAAGAAGGTGATGATTGTTGAGCGAAGCAGATAGAAAGTTAACCGTTGAAGATGTTATTGATGTATTGGGTAGCACGGTTAAACATGACGACCAGAACAAGGTCATAACCTTCCTGGCAATGCTTTTAACGTACACAAATGAAGATCAAATAAACATTGGGTTTTTAGCAGAGTCAAGCAGCGGGAAATCCTATATCCCCTTAGAGCTTTCTGCCTATTTCCCACCAGAAGACGTCATTAAACTAGGCTACGCCAGTCCAACAGCCTTCTTCCATGATTATGGTGTTCTAATGTTGAAAGAAGGCATACCAGTTAATTTTGAAATGAAACCCACAAAGGCAAAGGTTAAGGATGATTTAGAGTTCGACAAGGACAACCCTTCCAAAGAAGAAATAGAACACGAGTATAAGAAGCAAATGAGGAGATGGAAAGAGCTTCTAAAAGGAAGCTACTACCTTGTTGATCTCCACCAGAAAATCCTAATTTTCCTTGACATGCCCCACGACCAGCTTCTCCAAAGGCTTAGATCACTGCTTTCTCACGACGACAAAGCCATAGCGTTAAAAATAACTGATAGAAGAGAAAAAGCCGGCTTAAAAACCAAAACAGTCGTTGTTAGAGGATTTCCAACAGTTATTTTCTGTTCTGCAAAGTTCACTTTAGCAGATCAAGAAAAAACACGCCTACTATTGCTTAGCCCGGAAATAAGTCAAGAAAAGCTTAGGGAATCCATAGCCCTGAAAATCGAGAAAGAATCAAACAGGCAAGATTTCATTAAACGTTTAATGGAAGATCCGGAAAGAAAAATGCTCATCGAAAGGATTAGACAGATTAAAGAAGCAAGAATAAGCAACATTATCATTCCTGAAGAGTTTAGAAGCTTCATTTATCAACAGTTTCTCGAAGATCATAAATTTCTAATGCCTCGACACCAAAGGGACATCTCACGTCTTTTAGCGTTAATCAAAGCACATGCATTATTGAACTTAATGCATAAGAAAAGAGTTGATAACAGCATAATAGTAGAAAGGGAAGACGTTGAAGCTGGATTTCAGCTTTATTACACCATATCAGAAGCTAATGAAGTGGGCTTATCACCAGAAATTTATACTATTTACCAAAAAATTAAGTCACATATACCTGGCGAAGGCGTTACGCGAAACGACTTTCAAAGCCTATACTTCAAAGAATTCTACAAACCATTAGGGTCGAAAAGAAGCTTAGAAATTTTAGACATTCTAACATCATGCGGTTTACTTGTCGAGGATTTGGATCCGCAAGATAAACGTAAGAAACGATATTATCTTGCAGAGAAAATTCTACCCGCAAGTGAAGGGGAAAATATCTTCATTCCAGAAGTCTATAAGACATTAAGAGAAAAGCTCACTAAACCCTTCTACACGCATGAAGCAACTCAAATAATAATGCAAATAAAACAATGTTCACCAGAAGAAGCTGAAAACCTCTTTGAAATCTTCAAAAACGAGGGCAGGGTTTTCCGTAATCCTTACGGTTTATGGGAGTGGGTTAAATGAAAGTGGAAGATTTTGAAATTTTCCTCGAGGATTTCTGCGACTTTTTAGACGGCCTAGAAGCTTCGGTTGCCAAAATGAAGCAGCAAATTGCCAAACTTGTAGGAGTAGAGGAAAAGCCTAAGCGTGAATGGAGCTGGAATCCGGAGGCCATTAAATGGGAGAAGGCTCAAGGCTCTAAAGGAGAGTTTGAGCGATCCGAAGACGTTAACAACCCAGAGTTTAAAGCTATGCTTAAGGATTTAGCTCAGCATAATGGCAAGCTTACTAGAAACGGCTGGTTTTACTGGACCTTTAAAAATGGCTCAACCGTTGGCAGGAAAAAGCGAGAGGCTTAAGGGCTAATGCTTTGCTGCCCCCAATGCGGTTCAAAGCTTCTATACAAAGACGGTCTGCGCTATTTAGCAGACGGCTCGAGTGTTCAGCGATACCTATGCAGAAACTGCAGCTACCGGTTCAGCGAAACCAGAAAACCATATAACGGCTCAGCCACAAAAAGTGAATGTGATGCACACCAAAAGGCGGCCAAGCTTTTGGTGGAAGCCCAAAAACAAACAGAAAAGCAGGAAGCGGGGGCCACAGAAAAGGCAGAAATTAAGGGAAAAATCGTTGAGTTTCTATGGCATTTGAGAAAAGAAGGGTATTCAAAAAAGACCATTGAAGTCTACGGTAAAAGGTTATCGCAACTTGCTAAAAGCTGCAATATTCTTGATCCAGAGGAAGTCAAAGAGTTCATTGCAGAAAGGGAAACATGGAACAACACAACTAAACTGCTTACTGTGGAGGTTTACAAGGCTTTCACGAACTTCTTAGGGATTCCGTTCAAAGCGCCAAGATACCAGCAACAAGTTAAGATTCCGCTTATACCCTTAGAGCAGGAAATTGACGCCTTGATTGCCGGATGTAGCAGAAAAATAGCGACAATTCTTCAACTCCTAAAGGAAACCGGTATGCGGATAGGTGAGGCGAGATCTTTGGAGTGGACAGACATAGACCTTGAAAGAGGGATTATAACACTTAATAGTCCAGAGAAAAACAGCAAGCCTAGAATGTTCAAGATATCTGCGAGACTTGTTGGAATGCTCAATGCATTATCAAAAACTGGCAAAGGACCTTTTAAAGGAAATATGGTGAATCTTTACAGAGACTTTGAAACCCAGCGAAGAAACATTGCCGACAAACTTCAAAACTCGAGGATTGAAAAGATAACGTTTCATACGCTAAGGCATTGGAAGGCCACAATGGAATACGCCAAAACAAAAGATATCCTATATGTAATGCATTTGCTTGGTCATAAAAACATAAAGAACACCTTGATCTATACACAGCTTGTAAGCTTTGAAAGCGATGAATATCATTTTGCAACCGCAACAACCATAGAAGAAGCAGGAAAACTAATTCAAGCAGGGTTCGAGTATGTATGCCATCACAACGATGTCATGCTCTTTAGAAAAAGAAAATAGGTACAGAGACAGACCACTAAGGAAAAGTCAAAAAAGACTTAGGAAAAGGTTTTTAGTTAAGTTGTTATATGAGTGTTCTGCAAGTGTTTAGTTAGCGTAAAATGTGAGGTTGAGTTGATGTCAGTGTTTGCAGCTCCAGGAGCATATGACCGTGCCATAACTGTTTTCTCACCGGATGGAAGGCTTTTCCAAGTTGAGTACGCCATGGAACTTGTTAAT
>JBMFOB010000037.1:0-4102 GCA_049969855.1 Bathyarchaeia archaeon
GGCTGTTGAGGCTAATGGCGTTAAGGCTGTTTTGGCTAATCCTTTGAAGATGAGGGCTATTGCTTCAGCGAAGATTAAGAACGATAGGCTTGATGCTAAGGTTTTAGCCTATCTATTGCGGGGTGGTCTTGTGGCTGAATGTTACGTTCCGCCTAGGGACGTTAGGGAGCTTAGGGCTTTGGTTAGGCATAGGGTTCAGCTTGTTAAGTCGGCTACTATGGTTAAGAACCGTGTTCACAGTTTGCTTGACAGGTATGGGCTTAGGCATGGGTTTTCTGATGTTTTCGGTAAGGCTGGGTTGGAGTGGCTTAGGCGCGTTGAGCTTAAGCCTTTAGATAGCCTTCTCCTAGACAGCTTCATTGAGCAGATTGAATGCCTTGAAAAGCTTATTGGGAATGTTGACGCTGAGATTGGTCGTAGGGCTTCATTAGATGAGGATGTTAGGCTTTTGCTCAGCTTGACTGGTGTTGGCGTCTACTCGGCTTTGCTTATTAAGAGCGAGATCGGCGATATCAAGCGGTTCCCAAGCTATAAGAAGCTGATCAGCTGGGCTGGTTTGGCTCCTTCGCTTTACCAGTCTGGAAGTGTTGAGCGTCATGGGCATATAACCAAGCAGGGATCTGCTGTTTTGAGGTGGGTTATGGTTGAATGCGCTAGGGTTGCCGTTCGCTATGATGCTAGGCTTGGCGAATTCTATGAGCGTGTTAAGCGTAGGCGTGGTGAGGGGAAGGCTTTGGTTGCTGTTGCCGCTAAGATGTTGAAGTTCATATGGTTCATGTTGACTCGTAGGGAGCCTTATCAGTCTGTGAATGCGAGGCTTTATGGGGATAAGCTTTATAGGCTTTCAGGGCATTAGCCTAATTGCTGGCTTTGGGTTTCAGCCCTAGGCGGAAGACGCCTTTCATGAGTGTTAGTAATGTCTAATAGAACGTTACATAGGTTCTGTT
Organism: Bathyarchaeia archaeon; assembly: GCA_049969855.1. GTDB lineage: Archaea > Thermoproteota > Bathyarchaeia > Bathyarchaeales > Bathycorpusculaceae > JASEJA01. Next base: position 948 of record JBMFOB010000037.1, read on the forward strand.
ATTAAAGGAGTTTTGTATGTGTGTTCGTGTAAACTATTTTTTAAATTTTCTTTACTGCTTGGTTTTTTCTTTTGGTTTTGGGATTTTTTGCATAATCGTATTGGGCTATTCCTGAAAGAACGAGGATGTCGCATATGTGTGGTGCTGTTTTGGTGTCTGCTTTTCTGCTGTAGTGTTTCTTTGCATATTCCTGTAATGCATATTCAAGGGTTGACGGGTCGTCAGCCATTAGACGTGTTCCAAGACGAACCCACTCGTCCTTTGAAATAACCTCGAGGGCCTTGTCGAATCTCCAAAACTCCAGCGGCAAAATAGTGCCGCTGCCCATAAATCGAATTTTAACAACCTCCTTTTCTTCATTAACCTCGATTATTTTAAAATCTTGGGCAGCTATTTCTTTAAATTTGTTTTTGCGCGGAGACTCAAAAGTTTTGTCCAAGTTTAACCTTAGCGAGTCCAAGAGATATTTATCCACCTTATCACCATTACGGCGCTTACACAACTAATTTTAATGTCGAATACAATTAAAGCTTTAAGCTTCAACTTTTGATAAAAATATGAGTTTTTGCGCCATTCATCCTTGACTCGCATTTCACTTAAACGTTTTCAGGAGAAAACTGCTCCCACTTTTAAGTCTAAACTTGAACACACGCCTACGCGTATAATGCACAATAAATCTTGCTCTGATTCTTACATGGTTTTCTATGTACTATTGTTGCATTATTCAGATCAAATGCTTACCTGCTTTTTCCAAAGGCCTCACCACCATGAGTTAAAGCACCAACCTCCACAATGGACTTCAAGTCGAACTCGGCCATGGAGGAGTACTCTGACAATTCAACGGAAACCAGCCTACACTCAATTATTGCCACGCCTAAATTCAACCCTTTTTAAGCTAGTGGCTTCAAAGACTTGGAAAATTTCGCCGTCAACCTATCCTTAAAGATTTTAAAGGCTCTTTTTTCGATTCTACAAAACTGTAAGAGTGGACAAAAATGAAAATTTTTGCCAATTCTTACAGAATAAACTCAAAAATTCGAGCGTTTGGTTAAACACTAAGTATTGAATGTTGGCTTACTTCACATCGCACCCATACCATGCTTGTCGCCTCAATGAAGTCGAATCGGTGGGCACAGGCCTAATTGAGGATGTTTCGTTCGTTGTTGTTGCGCTTTAGATTAGAAAAGTCCCTGAAAAGAGGCTTAACTTTATAGATTAACTTAGCATTAGCAATATGTAGATTATGGCGTCTCCTCTCAGTATTATGGATCCAATCTTTTTTATGTTTTCAGGTTTTGTAACGTTTTCTGCCTCGCCCAGGATGAGGTTTAAGTGTTGGTCGAAGCCCCTTAACTTCCCACGCAGCCTCTGTCCATTCTTCAAAATCACAACAACAGTCTTTCCAACAGTTTTCTCCAGAGCCGAAGCTGTCGCTCCGCTCATTCAACCACAGTTGATATTTCCCATCTTCATGGCTTAACGTTTCCTACGCGAAACAGCCTTAGCATCATGGCATGCCATAAGCTGAAGCTTCACGTTCTCCTTCACTGGGTAAACTTCTACCTTAACAGGCGGTATTTGCAGTTTATGCCCGCAGGAAGGACATTTTTCGCCTATACGCTTCCTCACAAACTCTTCAATAGGCCTTAGGCTTGAATCGTACCTGCTCGTTAGGTGCTCAGTTTCCAAAAGCGTTTTTCCACATTGGCTGCATATAAACTTGAATGGCAAAGCGTAAGCCTCCCTAAAGGTCTATGCGACAACAGCGCATCCTCCCTTCTAAGCCTTATCAAAATTGGAAATGTCTAAATTGGGAGAAGCCTAAATGGAAAGTTTTAAAGGTTTAACGCAAAAGGCAAGTGTACAAGGCGGGAAAACGCGCGTGGACAAAGAATCAGCTGTTTAAAGCATCATCTCACAGCTCTAACTCCCATTTTTGTTCAACGCCTCCTAAAGCGGCTCTTTTTGAAGCGTTTTCAGCCGCAAACTCATGTGAAGCGGTCGAAAAACTTCTTTTGGGATATAAGTGGGAGATTTCCGCGATGCTCTGAAAGATTGAATGTCATGTTGAAATGGGAAACTCCGGTTTATTTGACAAGTAAATCTTCTTGCATCAGAATTTTGGCGCGAGAAATGAGGGTTCATTTTAATTGCGCCTTTAAGATATGTCTTTCCCTTGGGGCCTCTTTGGCGCATTTATTCACTTTTACTTTACTCTCTCAAGTATTAAATTGTGCTTTTCTGGTAAACATTTATCTAATTTTGCGTGCATTTTATTTTTGCAGTTTGGAGAGTCAGCCTTGCCTGTTTTGTCAGCTGATAGGGTTAGGCGTCTTTCCCTCGGCGTTCCGGTAGTGGATGCTGTTTTTCCAGGTTTTGAGGTTGGGGATTTTGCAGTTCTTTATGGTGACCGAGCTTCCTTTATGGCTTTTGCTTTATGTGTCCGCTGTATTTTGCCTCCTGAAAGGGGTGGTTTGGGTTCTTCTGTGGTTTTTGTTGACGGTGGAAATTCTTTTAATCCCTATCTTGTGGGGGAAATTGCCAGAATATGTGATTTGGATTCGCGTGTTACGCTGGAGAGAATTTACGTTTCAAGGGCTTTTACAGCCTATCAGCTGTCCTCTTTAATCCTTGAGAAGCTTGAGCCCTTCCTTAACATTAAGAGGTCAAGTGTGCTGGTTGTTTCTGACATTGCCTCTTTATTCCTTGACAGAGATATTCCCAAGGTTGAGGCTAAAGATTTGTTCATGAAGGTTTGTGCGAAGCTTTCAGAGGTTGCAGCGAAAAAGCAGACGCTTGTTTTAGCAACTTACTATCCTGAGCGAAGGTCAAGGCGGGGTTTGTTTTTTGAGGCTGTTTTGTTTGGGCGTTCTAATGTAATCGTCAAGTTTGAAAGGCGAGGCGACGTTTTAAGGTTTGTTTTGCAGGATCACCCGAGAATTAAGCCTTTCAGCATTGATTTTCAATCTGAACATGTTCAACTGACCCATTATATGGAGGTGTAACCATTTTGGGAAGAACTGTCCCATCATTTAGACAAGCCTTAGACAGGGAAATTGCCCGTTGGGAAGGTTTCAGAAAGGCTTTGAGAGGCAAGGACGTTGAAGCTTTTGACAAAATGATGAACGCTTGCAGGGCTTATGCTTCTGCTGGAG
>JBMFOB010000038.1:0-3636 GCA_049969855.1 Bathyarchaeia archaeon
GCTCAAGTTTCTGATCCGAGCTTAATTAGGGAATTGTTGAAGGGAATAGCCAAAGGGGCTGTTGAAGCTGGATGCATTGTGCCCAGTGGGGAGATTGGCGATGTTGCTGAGGTAGTGAAGGGGTTGGTGGAGGGTAAAGGGTTTGACTTGGTTGTGGCAGCCATTGGAATGATTTCTGGTGAAAAAATAATTTATGGAAGAAACATAAAGGCTGGTGATGTTGTTGTTGGATTAAGAAGTTCTGGAATTCATAGTAATGGCATTTCTTTGGCGAGGAAAGTTCTTTTTAGATGTTGGAGTGGGAAATATGAGCCTTATGATGTTCCAGAGGGGTTGGATAGGGAGGTTGTTTATGAAGTTCTGGAACCTACTATGATATATGTTAAGCCATTGCTTAGTGTTATGGAAGAGGTTAAGGTTAAAGCTGCAGTGCACATAACTGGTGATGCATATTTAAAATTTGATAGGTTGACAAGGTTTTCTAAGGGCATAGGTTTTGAGTTTAACAATTTTAAGCCTCAGCCCATTTTTGAGTTGATTCAGAAAACTGCTTCAGAGTTGGGTGGAAAAATAACGGATGAGGAAATGTTTAAAACGTTTAACATGGGGTGGGGTTTTGCAGTAATAGTTGACAGAAAGGATGTGGATAAAGCAGTAAGCCTTTTAGAGAAGGGTGGGGTGAAAGCTGAGCCAATAGGGCATGTAACGGATTCTAAGGGAATAAGGATTCTTTATAGGGATAGGAAAATTGTTTTGAAATGATTTTGCCTTTTTGCTGATAAAAGCGTTTAAATCTCTTAAAACTCAAACTTAGCCTATGAAATACCGCTTAAAAATTGAAGTAAAATTAAAGTCTGGGCACAGCGACCCAGAAGGGGAAACCACAGCACATTTGCTGAAGGAACTTGGGTATAAAGTTGAAACTGTGAATGTCAGCAAAGTTTACAATGTGATTCTTGAAGCCGAATCCAAGGAAGAGGCTAAGGCAAAGGCTGATGAGATGTGTAGGAGGCTTTTGGCAAATCCAACAAAAGATGATTATGTGATTATGGTTGAGGAAGAAAGATGAATGTAAGCCTTTACATTCGCAGAAAAACTCCATTTTCACTTTTTGAAGTTAACGTTCTTCAAGCTTCTGAACAGCAGCTTTTGGAAATAAGCCGCCAACTTGGCATAGGCTTAAATTTGCAAGAAATGAAAAGCGTTCAAGAATATTTTAGGCAGAAAGGGCGGAACCCCACGGATGTGGAGCTTCAAACTATAGGGCAAACATGGTCTGAGCATTGCTTCCACAAAACTTTCAAGGGTAAAATAAAGTTTGATGGGAAAGAGATTGAAAGTCTTTTTAGAACTTATATTGCAGAGGCAACTGACGTGATTAAGCCAAAATGGTGTTTCTCTATTTTTGAGGATAATGCTGGCATAATCCGTTTTGACAAGGGTTATGGAATAGCGGTTAAGGTTGAAACTCACAATCATCCATCAGCGGTGGAACCTTTTGGGGGTGCAGCCACAGGAGTTGGTGGGGTAATTCGCGATGTTTTGGGGGTTTGGGCTGACCCAATAGCGTGTATGGATGTTTTGGGTTTTGGTCCGTTAGATTTTGATTTTGAAAGGCTTCCGCCCGGCATTAAGCATCCGAAATATGTTTACATGGGGGTAGTTGCTGGCATAGGGAGTTATGGCAATAATATGGGTATTCCAACGGTTAACGGCGCCATATATTTTGATGAAAGTTATGTTGGGAACGTGGTTGTTTACTGCGGATGCGTTGGACTGCTTCCATTGAAAAAGTTTAGGAGAAACGCCAAACCAGATGATGTTATAGTTTTGGCTGGAGGAAGAACTGGGCGGGATGGCATTCACGGCGTGACATTTGCATCGACCATATTAACAGAAGAGTCAGAGAAAGTTTCGCGACCAGCCGTTCAAATTGCAAATCCTATTGAGGAGGAGAAGTTGAAGAGGGCGATAATTAGGATTCGAGATTTGGAGCTTGCGTCGGCAATAACAGATTTGGGTGGAGGTGGCTTATCATCGGCTGTTGGCGAAACAGCGAAGCGGTTTGGGTGTGGCGCTTTTGTTGAGTTGGATAAGGTTCCATTAAAGTATCCTGGTTTGGCACCTTGGGAAATTTACGTTTCCGAATCCCAAGAGAGAATGCTTTTAGCTGTGCCTCCTGAAAACTTGGAGAAAGCTTTGGAAGTTTTTGAAAGCGAAGATGTGGAGGCTAATGCCATTGGAAAATATACGGAAGATGAAATTTTAAGAATTTATTATCAAGGCGAAAAGGTTGCAGAAATAGATATTCCATTTCTTTTTGAACCGCCCAAAGTCATAAGAAACGCCTATTATAAGCCGAAGATTTTTGAAGAACCATCCTTTAAAGAACCAGAAGACTTGACTGAAACGCTTATGCAACTTTTGTCATCGCCTAACATTGCAAGCAAAGAAAGCGTAATACGCACTTATGACCATGAAGTGAAAGGAAACACTTTGCTTAAGCCCTTGCAAGGTGAGTTTGCTGGACCTAATGATGCTGCTGTTCTCAAACCATTGGCTGATTCGTGGAAGGGTTTAGCGATTTCTTGTGGAATGAATCCAAATTATGGAAAGATTGATGTCTATTGGATGGCTGCCTCTGCCATAGACGAGGCTGTAAGGAATAATGTGGCTGTTGGCGGAAGAAGAATAGCCTTGCTTGACAATTTCACGTGGGGTAATCCTGAAAAGCCAGAAATTCTCGGTAGTCTTGTTAGGGCTTGTGAGGCGTGTTATGATTTTGCAACCGCTTTTAAAACACCATTCATTTCTGGAAAGGACAGCCTCTACAATGAGTCTCCACTTGGAACGGTTACGCCAACCCTTTTAATTACTGCTTTGGGCATAGTTCCAGATGTTCGTTTGGTTGTGTCCATGGATGTTAAGGATATCGGCGACCTAATCTACATTGTTGGGCAAACCTATAATGAGTTGGGCGGTTCAGAATATTATAGGCTTAAGGGTTTTGTTGGAAACTCTGTGCCAAAAGTGCGGGCAAAACAGTCCAAGAAAATCTTCAAGGCGATTATTAAGGCTATTGATTTGGGGTTGGTTAAGGCTTGTCATGATTTATCTGAGGGTGGTTTGGGTGTGGCGGCGGCGGAGATGGCTTTTGCAGGCGGATACGGAATAGAATTGCGCTTGCGAAAGGTTCCAAGAGAAAATCTGAATCGTAATGATTTCATTTTATTTTCAGAGTCTAACAGTCGCTTTTTGGTGGAAGTTTCGCAAAAGGCGAAGGAAGAGTTTGAGGCACTGCTCAGAGGAGTGGCGTATGCTGAAATAGGAAGAGTCACAAAAACTCCAAGGTTATGCGTTTACGGATTAAACGATGAAATTATTGTGGACGCTTCATTGAAGGATTTGTTGGCAAGTTGGAAAAGAACCCTAAGCAGCGGGGTTTAGGGCATGAAGCGGGAAGAGATTAAAGTCTGCGTTTTAAGGGTTGGCGGAACAAACTGCGATGCAGAAACAAAAAGAGCTTTTGAAGAGTTGAGCGTTCAAGCTGAAATCGTACATGCAAATGAGCTGGTTAAACGCGGAAATCTTTTGGAATATCATGTTCTGGTTTTTCCAGGAGGCTTCTCTTATGGG
>JBMFOB010000039.1:0-3382 GCA_049969855.1 Bathyarchaeia archaeon
AAATTTTTTAAACTCACCTCACATTTTTATCCATACAACTTATACGCTAAAGTTTAAACCCAAACAATGACGTAAATGATATACTTTATTGTATACCCAAATGCCTTACTCCAACCTATCTCACTCATCATTCAACCCTCAGACTACCCATAATCCAAGCAGCACAAATATAATTCTTTCCAAAACAAACACATTAAAGCTTACACGCCCTAACGACCTAAAATTTTGAACTTGCGCAAAGCCTTCGTCTCAATAAATTGTTCTGCTAGGAACACTGAATGAAGAATATCCTATCGCATGGTAGCCCAGCTTGGGTTCAAAACATTATTTATAAGATTGTTATTGATTGGTATATGAATTAGCTTTAAGCTTTAAACTGCTTAGAAATGTGGATGATAACGGTGTTTTTTAATGTAGCCTTTTAGAGCTGCACCTTTGTTAGACGTAGAGTATTTAGAAGGATCAGCATGGTTAGGCCGTCATCGCCTGCAGCGACGGTGAACCATAAAGGAGTAAAACCCGCCAGTCCCAATGCGGCTAACATTATTTTAATCCCTAATGAAGCGACTATGTTCTGTTTAGCGACTCTAACAGTTTTTTGGCTTAGCTTAATTAGGTAAGGCACTTGAATGAGTTCATCTTTGACAAGGACGATATCGGCTGACTCGAGCGCGATGTCTACTCCGCTACTACCCATAGCGATGCCTACATCGGAAGCTGCAAGGGCTGGGGCGTCATTAACGCCGTCTCCAACCATTGCCACCAATCCATAGTTTTCTTGCATTCGGTTTACGATTTTTAGTTTGTCTTCGGGGTGAAGTTCTGCGTAAACTTCGTTAATACCAAGTTTTTCTGCAATCTCTTTGGCTATTTCCTGCTTATCTCCGGTGAGCATTGCCGTATTGGTTCCAGCTTTCTCCAAAGCCTTTACAGTTTCTAACGCGTCTTGCCGCACGTCGTCAATGAGGCAAACGGATGCTTCAGCAATTTTGTTTATGGAAATGCACACGAAAGTGTGTTTCTCGTTCTCATAAAACGCGTTTATTTTCCCACAATTACATGAGTATTCTTGCATTAGATCCATGTTTCCTATAACTACTAGCGCGCCGTTAATACGGCCTATAATGCCCTTCCCCGGAATTTCTTCCACCTCTTTTACCTCAAAATTGTTGAAGGGCAGTTTCTGTTCCACAGCCTTTTTAACAATTGCCTTAGCAATGGGGTGGTTGGAAAACTGTTCCAAAGCAGCTGCATAGGCTAGCACTCTCTGGTCAGGTTCCTCAGCCGCCTTGACCTCATGCACAACTGGTGTCCCAAAAGTCAGCGTGCCCGTTTTATCGAAAACAACAGCCCTAACCTTAGCCATTTTTTCCACGTATACTCCTCCTTTGATGATGACCCCTTTTCTGGCGGCTATGGTGACTGCCGTAAAAATGGTTGCTGGGACAGATATTACGAATGCACTGGGACATGAAACCACAAGGAGTACTAGTGACCTATACAGCCACATTTGAAATGAACCACCAGCGAACTTTGGACCGAGTATGGCGACGAATGCAGCAAGCGATATGACTATTGGAACGTAGACGCGGGCAAATTTATCCACCAACTTTTCAATGGACGCCTTCCTTTTTCTAGACTCTACAACAAGCCTTACGATTCTGGATACAAGCGCATCTTCGACCTTCTTGTTAACAACAACTTTAAGAACTCCACCCATGTTTAGAGTCCCCGCGTATACGTTGTCGCCAGGTTTTCTTAAGAACGGCGTTGACTCGCCTGTAACAAGCGATTGGTCGACAGTAGATGTGCCTTCAACCACAGTGCCATCAAGCGCAATTCTTTCTCCAGGCTTTACACGCATAGTCATCCCTGGCTGGACATCTTTCACATTCATGCTTCTTTCTGAACCGTTAACGATGACTCTTGCTTTGTCGGGTATAAATCGAGAAAGCGTTTCAACAGTTTTCCTGGCTCTCTCTTGAATGTAATCCTCAAAATACTCTGATAACGAATAAAGAAAAAGAACAGTTGCGCCTTCAAAAAGAAAGTCTAAATATGCAGCGCCTAAAGCAGCTACTGACATAAGAAATTCTACTGAAAACCTTTTTTCAAAAACAAGCACTTTCAATCCAATGAGTCCTATGTATACGCCAGCAACTATGACCGATGTATGATATATTATTCTAGACAGGGATGCTGGTTCATTAAGCAACGGTATAGTGAATCCAAGAGGAACACCTTGAAACAATAAGTCGAGCAAACCAGCTAGAACCATCGTGAGACCCAAAGCTACAGCAAGCTGAATCCATATCCCTCTTCTCCCTCGTTCACTTAGCTCTTCTTTTGCTTTCTCATTATCGTTAGCCATTGTGCAACGATTAAAGAAAAGCAGTTTTCTATATTAGAATAGTGCTAAAATAGACAAAAAGAATATTAATATATAAATAGCAATAAGCTGCTATATTAATAGTGAAGTTTATGACCGTAGTAAGTGTAACAATCCCTAATGAACTTCTCAGGAAATTTGATAATTTCCTGAAGACACGAGGATATTACAGCCGATCAGAGGCATTTCGAGACGCAATAAGAAGTCTTATGGCAGAGATGGAGCTTGCAAAAATGGAAACTGGCAATGTGGCTGCCACTATAATGATGATGTGCGAATACGCGAGAAAAGATGTTGATCTGAAGATGACTGAAGTGAGACACGAATTTGATGATGTAGTTATAGAAAATGTTCATAGACATATCGGCGAAAAATACTGCTTAGAAATTTTTATTGCGGAAGGAAACAACGAAAGAATACTGAACTTAGTCGGAAGAGTAAGGGGAATGCGTGGTATTCAACAAGTTAGAGCTATGTTTATGCCATTATAGAAAGTTCAAAATCGCACCAAGCGCAATTAATTTAGAAGCAGTAACTGCGCTATCATGACTCATCACTCAGGGCGTGCAGCTACAATTTCTTCCGCTTTATTGTTTGAATTGGTGCAATGTTAAACAAATAATTTTGAGATGGGTTTGTTTTATTGTCTTGTCTAAAATTTTTAAGAGGCGAGAACATTAGGCAGAATGGCTTTTGCATTGTTGTGGCGCATGAAAACACTGAACAGACGCCGAAACATGGCGACCAGCAACAGCTTCAAGACGAGCTACGCCAGCATGCCCCCAATGCAAATCAACCGAAACATGCAAAGACGAAATGCGCCATCTTCCAAACGGAAAGGAAGTTCAGCGTTGGCTATGCAAAAACTGTGGATAAGCAATAAAGCTAAAATGGATTGACGTCGATGAAAAATCATGCACAATAAGGATAAACAACCCAGTTAAGGGCAGCTTACCCAGAATCATTAAAGTTTCGCCTAAAAACAACAGCCAT
>JBMFOB010000040.1:0-3254 GCA_049969855.1 Bathyarchaeia archaeon
GTTATAGCGGTCAAAAAAGCTGTAAACGTGCCTGTAAGTATCGACACACTTGACCCGAATGAAGCGGAGGCAGCGGTTTCTGCGGGATGCGGCATGATACTGAGCGCCGATGCAGGAAACATGCGGGATATGGCTTCCTTAGCGTCAAAGGTTGCCGTCGTAGTTGTTCCATCAAACCACAAAGAAGGCTATTTTCCTAAGGAAGCTGAAAAACGCGTAGAATTATTGGAAAGGAGCATTAAAGAAGCGAAAAAGCTTAGAATGAAAAAGGTTGTTGGAGACTTGATTCTCGGCTCCGTTGGCAATCATGGTTTAACCGAATCGTTGATTGCCTATCGCATGTTTGCAAATAGAAACCCGGAAATCCCGCTCCTAATGGGAGTGGGTAATGTTGTAGAACTGATAGACGCTGACTCTGTAGGAGTTAACGCTTTGCTCGCAGGCATAGCCTCTGAAATTGGTGTAAACATTTTGCTAACAACTGAAAAGAGCGCCAAGGCAAAGGGAAGCGTAAAAGAGCTGGCTACGGCTTCAAGAATGATGTTTATAGCAAAGAAAAGAAGCTCGGTTCCAAAGGATTTGGGATTAGACCTCTTAATATTGAAGGATAAAAGAAGAGTGGAGGAACCCTACAACCCCGCATGGGAGAAAGAAGCGCCAGTCATAGAAGCGAAGAAAGACGTAAAGCCGACAACCTTTGACCCTAAAGGATGCTTCAAAATCATAGTAGATCGGCAAGGCGAACGCATTGCGGCTCTGTACTACTCAACCTCCAGTCGTGATAAGCCATCCTTAATAATTAAAGGTGAAAAGGCTGATGAAATTTATTCCAAGATCATGGAAATGGGCCTCCTAACGAGACTTGATCATGCAGCATATCTGGGAAGCGAGTTAGCTAAGGCAGAAATTGCGCTAAAAATTGGAAAAAATTACATTCAAGACGGTTCCTTTTTTAGCCAAAACGTGAGAATGCGTCGTCTTTCCGATTCATGAATGCGTCTTCAATTTTCATGCTTACAGTAAATTCAAAAAATACGATGCTTAAGCCCCATTCACATGTTTTAATGGTTGTATACCCACACATTACCGACGCACTATAGAAATTAGCCATAGCAGTTTCCGGTTTTGCCCTAAACAGGAGTTTTTCTGTCTGCCTTCCGTCCGGGCATGCGCATACAATGTTGGACCTGTACGTATCGACACTTGAACACCTGAGAAAGTTCTCCCTAAAAACTGGGAATAGAAAAAGAGTTTTAGGCTCTATCCCACGCTGGAACACGGATGTTATATGCATAGTTGGAGCCATCGAACAGCAACTTTTCCCACCACCTTCATACATGAGATATAGGCGAGAACACTAACTCTCCCTTTCTCTTTTTGGCGTATCTTGGAAGACGTAATAAGATTATTTAGAAAACAGCAATTCTCAAGCTTCTACAAGCGGCTGGAAACAACAAGGAAGCTATAGGCGAGGAATGTTTAAGCATCTTTCCGAAAAGGGAAAGAAAGCTGAAGACGAATGTCACACTGCAATTAAAATTATAGGACTTCTATGCGGGTGTTCAACATGATGGCAAACTGTGAAGTTCTAGCAGCTACACAGCCAATACTCGTTATCAGCAGAAGAGCTTCTCCCTAAAGCTCTTCACCTAGCAACGCTAACTTCCAATTTTCTTTCCATCTCCTGTAAAGCGTATGCTCGATCCCCAAAATGTCAAGAACTTTTCCAACAATGAAATTCACTAGGTCTTCTATGCTCTTCGGCTTATGATAGAAAGCTGGCATGGCGGGAACAACATGAACCCCATGCTTCGCCAACCATAACATGTTGCAAAGATGAACAACGCTTAACGGAGTTTCTCGTGGCACAAGGATCAGCTTCCTTCCCTCCTTCAACATTACATCTGCAGCTCTCAAAATTACATTGTCAGAATACCCGTGAGCAATGCCCGCAAGAGTCTTCATGCTGCATGGAACTATCACCATGCCATCCAACCTAAACGATCCGCTTGTAATCGGGGACTCCCAGTCGTCTACATCATAAACATGGCTGGCAAGATTTTCAATTTCCTTTTTAGCCACACCAAGTTCATGTTCAATTATTTTCTTCGCATTTCGACTGATGACTAAGTGAGTTTCAACATCACTACCGCGTAGCGCCTCTAACAAACGTTTAGCATAGATAACGCCGCTCGCTCCTGTAATCGCAACAATCAGCCTCAAATGAACACCACGAACTTCTACTCGCATAACCACCCATATAAGATTTAGGAAATGGATGCGCGTATACAAAGTCGAAATTCGAATCGAAAACCTTCATCAGCGGAAGAAATCCTTAAGACTGTCTGCACAGCAGCATTCCTAATTTTCTACGAGGGTGAATTTACTGCTGACCATATGAAGCTTTAACTCAGCAATTCTAAAAGGCTTTGCAAAAACTGGCACATGAAATAGCTTTAGATGCGTGAAGAAACCTAAATCAGGAAGGCGTTAGGTTGTTATCTGTGGAACTAAATTAGACACTGTTGAAAGTAATAAAGCCAAGATCCGCTTCTATGCAAAGCACGCGAGCTGCTATGAAGAACTCAGGAAACTACAACGACTTTATAAGCGGGATAGAAATTCCATGAATCTCCCTTACAGTAAGCCCATTAACGTGCAGTTTTCATGCGAAATGTACCCGACTTATAAAACATGTTGAAGCAGCGTAATGCACAGTAAAGCCGACGAAGGCTATGTGAACTTTGCCATGTTCAAAAACGGCACATCCAAAAGCCTATCCAACCGCGCAAGACATGATTTTAGAGTCTACGGCGGAAAGAGCATCATCTCGCACGAGACCTATTAGGGGCTTAACTTTTACGGCTAGACTTGGAGACACTTTTGAAACAATTGCGCTGTCAATTATTTTTTGTCAATTGCGAAATTAAGCAGAGCGTTTACAACTCCACCGCTTTTTGTTGCCTCTCTTATCATTGGGTGAGTAGCTTGTGCGAGCAGAATTTTTATGTAATGTCTCAAAGCTTCTCTTCTATGCAGCGCATCATCTTAAATGCCCAAAATACAGCAAAAAATCTTGCTTACATCTCTGCATTAAGTGGTTGAAAGCATCCACGAGCCATCACAAGTGGCAGTGTTCAACTGGCTTAAGCCTTCCCTGCAAGTTCCAAATTTTAATCCATGCTTTTTTGCCATGTCGCCGATAGCCTTCATAATTTTGAATCGCAATTCTCTTGGAAGGTACGTGTATCTGC
>JBMFOB010000041.1:0-2925 GCA_049969855.1 Bathyarchaeia archaeon
CGCGAAGCAATGTTGCCAAAGAAATTGAGGGTATTTGGGAAAAGCTTTCCGCATTAATATCGGCGAAGTCTTTTACATGAAAGTTATTGACTGGCAAAAGGAGGTGATAATGATTGTTGTCAGAAATTCCGATAAACCTTGAAGGGATAAGCAAAGAAAACTTGGACAAAGAAATACTGAGAGCAGGAATTATTGCTGAATTGGATGCCATAAATCTCTATGAACAGATGGCAGCTATGACTCAAAATGCAAATATTAAGCGAATTCTCTTAGACATAGCGAAAGAAGAAAAGACGCATGTGGGCGAGTTTCAAGCTTTACTGTTGATGAATGATAAGGAACAAGAAAAGGAGTTAGAAAAAGGCAAAAAAGAAGTTGAAGAGCTAAAGAGATAAGAAGGCATCAAAAATCATGAAGTTGTTTGACGAAGAAAACATAGCTTTCGGACCGGTTCCTTCAAGGCGTCTTGGAAGAAGTTTGGGGATAAACAATATTCCACCAAAAACATGTTCTTACTCATGCGTCTACTGCCAATTAGGAAAAACCAGCTACATGCTAATTAATAGGCAAACTTTCTATAAGCCAGAACACGTTTTGATGCAGGTCAAAAGGAAAGTCGATGAAGCCACTTTAAGAAGCGAAAGAATCGATTATCTCACTTTTGTGCCTGATGGGGAACCTACGCTGGATGTTAACATAGGCAAAGAGATATCCCTCTTAAAGCATTTGGGAATTTCTATAGCTGTTATAACGAATGCTTCCCTGCTTTGGCAAGAAAAAGCGAGAGAAGATTTGTTAGCTGCAGATTTCGTTTCATTAAAAGTGGATGCAGTGAGCGAAAACCTATGGAAGCGCATAAACAGGCCACATAAAAACTTAAAATTAGACATGATTTTAAATGGCATAAAAGAGTTTGCAGAAACTTTCAAAGGAACCCTTGTAAGCGAAACAATGCTTATTGACGCTATAAGCTATGAAAGCGAACTCGCAAAGATTGTAAACTTTCTTGCAAGTCTGGGTAAACTGGACAAGGCTTATGTTGCTATACCAACGAGACCGCCGACGGAAAAGTGGGTTAAACCAGCTAAGGAGGAAATTGTAAATGCAGCTTTTCAAACATTTGCTAAAAGGCTTGGAAGCGACAAAGTTGAATATTTAATAGGGTATGAAGGAGATGCGTTCGCCTTCACGGGAAATGTTGAACAAGATTTGCTAAGCATAACTGCTGTCCACCCCATGCGAAAAGAAGCAGTAGCAGAACTTTTGAAAAAAGCAAACGCTGACTGGAAAGTTGTTGAGAAACTTCTAATGGAAAGCAAACTTATAGAACTTGAATATGAAGGAAAAAAATATTACATGCAAAAGCTTCACAGTTAACCCGCATAAATCTGAAATTTGCAAAATAGAAGATCTAGTAATGAAAAAGGATCAGATAACAACGCTTGCGCTAATATTTGCAGACTTACGTTATTTATCAGCTAAGGAAAAAATCATGAATGATTGTTCTGGCAAGAAATCAAAGTTTTTTATCAGTTTATATCCAGCTTCTTTCATTTCAGCCGTTAAAGTTTCTTTAGGAACATAATGCCCAAACCTTCTGTGAAAGCTGAAACGTCCACCACTAGGCTTATACTCGATTATGGCAATTCTTCCATTTGACTTCAACGTATTTTTTAACTTCTTAAAATATTCCACCCTGTTTGTCAAATGATGGCACACGTTTCGCATAAAAATCAAGTCTATGCTTTTATCAGGTAAATTTGGGGTATCTTCAGCGGCAAGAACAGTTTCAATGTTCTCGAACCCATTTTCCTTTGCACAATGACGGATATATTCCAAAAATTTCGGATTCGTATCAACAGCAAAAACTCGCCCGTCTCTTCCAACAGCCTCGGCAAACCGTAGAGCAAAATAACCGCCACCAGCACCAATATCAGCAACATTTTGCCCTTGCTGTAATGCTAAGGCTTCCACTATTTCATCAGGTTTATTCTTCGGATCAGAAGCTTTTCTGTTAAACATCTCCGCCTCAAGGTTTCTCATGTTTTCTCCGCTTTAGCTATATTTTTGCCGCATTGGCTCATTTGTAAGCACATACTTTATTCGTTCTTTCCACTCTTTTGAATCCCAAGTTTTCAGAGCCGTATGAGTCTTGTAATAGCTTTGCGGAATCGGATGGGTGCCAATAACGATATCTACGCCATATTTTTGCTTTAAGAACTCTTTGAAATAATCTATGTAAGGACATGGAGGATAACCAACAACCATGCCAGTTGCGAAATGAACAACTTCAACGTCATTTTTCTTCATTTCTTCGACGCAATATTCCACGTTTCCACCAGGACAACCTCCGCAAGTTGTATATCCCACAAGCTCCACCTCCTGATCGCTGTATATGCTGAAAGCTCCTTCTCGGTTTCTTAAGGCTCTAAAACATTTACCTCCAGCACAATCACGATAACGGTCACAGATAATAATACCTATTTTCTTTTGTTTGCTCATTTTTAATCATCCTCAATCATATTCGTTTTTGTTTTTAAACAAGATATTCTTTTTCTGACATGAAAGCATTTTCCCGTATGCTCTTTAGCCATGTTTGGCTCGTTCCATCATTACGCAAACGCCATAAACTACATTAATGCCGTTTTCTTCACAGAATTTGATTGCGTTTTCTGATTCTGAGCCAGGCTGCATCCACACTTTTGTTATTCCAAGTTTCTTACAAGTCTCTACTAGATGCTCTGTTACTTTCGGAGGAACCACAACATCGACAACATCAGGTTTTACTGGCAATTTTTCCAAGCTTGGATAACACTTGTCGCCCAGAATTTCTTGCGCATTAGGATTTACGGCATACACCTTGTAACCAGCACCTTTAAGATCCTTATACACTTGATAACCATATTTTCGAGGATCACGACTAGC
>JBMFOB010000042.1:0-2862 GCA_049969855.1 Bathyarchaeia archaeon
AAAACTTCGCCAGTTTCACCCAGTTCATGAGAGAGCTAAAAACAGAAACAGCAAACACAGAAGTTGTAGGCAATTTTCTCGCAAGCCTAACAAACACAGATCAGTACAGAAGCTTAACTTTCAAAACTCTAAAAGAATACTTAACAAAAAATGAGGAACAAATTTAATCTCAAAGAAATCATTTCGGAAAACATATTTAACCGAAAACCTCTTCTAAAAGAAAAATTATCAAATAAAGAATGCAAAACATGGGCCGGTAGTCTAGCTCGGTTAGGACATCCGCTTGACGTGCGGAAGGTCACCGGTTCAAATCCGGTCCGGCCCATCAAAAGGATTATTGAATAGGTTAAGCGGTTGCCAAAACAGATAAAAATGTCAAATGAGAACAGAACGTTAAGAGGAGAATTAGATGCCTTCGGAAATATTTGATGCTGATAAATTCGTTGAAATTAGTGGACGTGCAGACTATTGTATTGTGAAAAGGCTAAGGGATGTTGTTAAGTTGAAGCTTCGCACTTCTAAGAGGCTTTATACGTTAAAGGTTGAGCCGGCGAAGGCTGAGGAAATTATTAAGAAGCTTCAATGTGAAATTCGGGAAATATGAAGTTTATTTGATGTTTTTTACGATTTTTTGTGCAATTTCCTGCGCCTTTATTGCATCTTCTACGGTTACTTGGGGTTTTTTGTTGTGGAGGATGCATTCTATGAAGTGTTCGTCTAGTTGGCGGTGTCCCCAAACTCGGGTTCCTTTTACATCTAATTTTGTTTCTTGTGGCTCTTCTTTGTCTGAAGTGTAATGGACGATTTTGTCGTATCCTATGGCGTGGATAACGTTTGTGTTGTCTCCGTAAACTTCTAAGCGGCTTATGCTTGCTGACGGGTTTACGGAAGCGCTGTAATGTAGTGAACCAACCATGCCATTTGAAAGTTTTATCAAACCCATAGTGTTATAGCCCAGTATTCCGCCGTACTTTTCAATTTTCGGATAACTGCTTCTCCACTCCACATCTGTTATTTCGCTCTTAAACATCCAACGAATCATGTCAATAGACCAAACTGAAAGAGTGAAATCGGGATAGCCTCCGCTCACTTCTATGTTCCAAGCCCAAGAGCCTGCGGGCCACTGTTCTGCAAGGCTCATTGCTGGCAAGAATTCTCTGAAATGTAAGGCTACGGGTTTGCCTATGCTTCCAGATTCTATCATCTCTTTCGTTTTGAGGTATATGGGCGCAAATCTGAAGTTCAGAACAGGCATTAAAATCACTCCCGCCTTCTCGGCTTCTTTCTGAAGTTCCATGGCTTGTTTTATTGTGGGTGCTATGGGCATCTCGCATAAAACGTGTTTACCCTTTCTTATGGCTTTCAAGGCGCTTTCATAGTGTAATGGCGTTGGAACAGAAAGCACAACAGCATCCAATCTTGGATCTTCTAAGAGTTTGTCGTAATCTAAAATGTATGGAACCTCATATTTTTCGGCTAAGGGTTTAACTCGCTTCTCTGTTCGGGCACATAACGCTATAAGTTCGGAGCCTTCGATTTTTTTGAAGCTTGGAACGTGGGCTTGTCCTCCTACAAAGCCTACTCCAACAACTGCAACTCTAACTTTGTCGGACATGAAATTTCACCTTGCTCCACTTTATTTTTGATATAGTATAAATTATTTATGCGTTACATTTAATTGGGCTTTCATTTAAAATGGAAAAGGCGCTAAATTTTAGGAAACGTAAATAAGCTTGCAAAATTTAACCAACTCGGGGAAAAGTGTGAAGGTTGCGGTTTCTGGCAAGGGCGGTGTTGGAAAAACCCTAATTGCTGGCGGTCTTGCATATGCTTTATCCAAAAAAGGATTAAAGACCATAGCCATTGACGCTGATCCTTCGCCGAATCTTGCTTTGACTTTAGGCTTGTCGCCAGAAGAAGCCCACAAAATATTGCCAATTTCAGAGAATAAGGCGTTAATTGAATCTAAGACGGATACTGGATATTCAGGCGTCTATCGCCTCTCCTTTACGGTGGATGATATTGTTCACGATTTTTCTGTTAAAACTCCTTTTGGCGTGAACTTGATTGTTATGGGAACAGTAAAGTCTCTGGGTTCTGGGTGCACTTGCCCAGCAAATGCTGTGGTCCGCAATTTGCTACGCCACTTGATATTGGAGCGGAATGAGGCTGTGATTCTTGATATGGAGGCTGGTGTTGAACATATGGGGAGGGGAACAGCAAGGCATGTGGATACTATGCTGATTGTTGTGGATGCAAATATGAAGGCGCTTGAAACTGCTAAACGCATTCACGAATTAGCTTTTAACGCAAACATGAAAAGGGTTTTTCTTGTTGGAAACAAAATTGCAGACAAAATTCAAGAAGATGTTATAAAAAATTTCGCTGAAACGAACGATTTGGAAATTCTTGATTTTGTTCCTTTTGACTTGAAAGTTGTTGAGGCTGAAATGCATAGAGAAACTCCGCTTAAATATTGGAAAGAGTCTAAGGCTATTATTGCCATAGAAAATTTAAGCGAAAAATTATGGAAAAACGAGGCGTAAATGTGATGAAGATAATCGTTACAATGGGACGGGGTGGAACTGGAAAGACAAGTTTTGTGGCTTTAATGACAAAATACTTCATCGAAAATGGAGAAAAACCGTTATTGTTGGTGGATGCTGACCCAGACCAAAACCTCGGCGAAATGGTCGGCATAGACCTAAAAGAAGAAGGCAAAAAAACAATTTCAGAACTACTTGTGGAAACTTTTCTGGAACAAGGCGGAACAACGGTTGGCATTCCACCAACAGAAAGAATTGAAGGCAGAATATGGGCTTACGGCATGCATGAAGGCGAATTCTTCGATTTCATCGCCCT
>JBMFOB010000043.1:0-2090 GCA_049969855.1 Bathyarchaeia archaeon
GATGATAATTTGCGGGCTCTGGTGGCTGAAACGCTGAAAGATTATGGGCTGCAGAGAATTCAGTATAGCGCTTTTATCGGCAGTCTGCGCCGTGACGAATTAAACAGTCTAATAGTGGATTTGAAGAATTTAATTAAGGATCTGGTGGAAAACGTGCAGCTTTACCCTGTTTGCGACACATGCTTTAAGGGTAGGCGAGAGGTTGGTAAACCGAAGAAATATGAGTTTAAGGAAGGAAAAGAAAAGATAGCTTATTTTTGACGGCGTAACTTTTATGTATGCGTTTGATATCTTTTGTTTACGGTGAATGGCTTGACGCTTAAACCCTTAGCCGTAAGAGTTCCAGAAGAGATTGAGAAGGAAATTCAGGAGGTTGTGGAACGGGAGGGCTTAGATAAGGCTACGGTTGTTAGGAATCTTCTTGAATTGGGCATAAGCGAATGGCGGAAACAAACAGCCTTGGAGCTATTGCGCGATGGAAAAGTTACTTTTGCCAAAGCTGCTGAAATTGCCAAGCTTTCGCTTTGGGAGTTCGCAGACTTGGTGAAGCAGCGCAACATTGAGTGGGTTAGATATTCACCCGAAGAAATTGATAAAGAGTTTAAAGAGGCATCTGCAGCGGAGCAAAATGAAGCCGCTCGTGTTTAACTCGACTCCGTTAATTTACATAACGAAAATTGGGTTAAGCCGAATATTCGAAGAGTTGAAAGGCGAGAAATTCACTTCTCCAAGCGTTAAACGTGAGGTTGTAGAGGAAGGTAAACGCAAGGGTCTTGCAGACGCCATAATTTTGGAAAAGTTGTTTCAAAAGGTTGTTTTCAAAGTTGTAAAACCTGAAAATGCAAGTTTCCTGGAAAATCTCTTACAAACGAGGGGGCTTCATGTGACTGACGCTGAAGTTCTAGCCACAGCCAAAGAATATGATAGAACAGCCATAATAGATGATGAGGTTGCGAGAAAAACAGCAAAAATCTACGGAATAGCCTACGCTGGAACTCCATACGTTTTGGTTAAGGCAATATCTCGAGGACTTATTACAAAGGAAAAGGCGAAACAGGCAATGAACGACATGATTTTTTCTGGGTGGAGATGCAGCGTTGAAACTTACGCAAAAATCATGGAAAACATAGAAAAGCTGGGAAAGAATAAGGAATGAGTGGGACTGAAAAACGGCAGAGTTTGCCCATTTCAGATGTTGCAGAACCCTTGGTTTCGGTTACCGATGTTAAACATTACATTTATTGTCCTAGACTTGTGTATTTTGACCGTGTTTTGCACGTTCAACCTGTTTTTGGTTCCCAACAAGAGGAAAGCCAAGAACTACACGAAGAATATGTGCGTAAAGAGTTAAGGCGAAAAGATGCAGTTTATTATTCACCTGAATTTGTTGGCGCAGAGAAACTTCTTTTTGTTCCCCTCGTTTCAAAAGGGCTTCAGCTTCAAGGCGTAGTGGACTGCATAATAAAGACGGCTAAGGGCGAGCATATTCCAGTTGAGTATAAGAACATGAACTCTGATCGAGGAAAGGTTTACATGGACCACAAGTATCAGCTTGTGGCTTATGCTTTGCTTGTGGAGGAAAATTTTGGCACGGTGGTCAGGCGAGGTTTTGTGAATTATATTCCTGAAAAGTTAATTTTAAAGTTTGAGATAACGCGTTCAATGAAGAGTTATGTGAAGAGGGTTGTTGGACATATTAAAAGGATAATTAGGGAGGAGAAGCTTCCGCCCATAAGAGTAGCCCAAAACAAATGCCAAGGAGGATGCGGACACAAACAAACATGCAATGAAATTTGCTGATCATTAAAGACAAAGTTACACCTCGCTAAGAAAGTATGCTAATAATGGGTAGCTAGCGGGAAGAAAATGATCGATAACATTTTTACCAACTTTTACACGAACTTGAAGTGGGCCCATTTCGTCTTGATCTAACAAAATGTCTATTTTTTCGTCTTTTTTAGCCCTTGGACCACTTAGTCCCACATATCCTTTTGTAGAAAGTTCTCTTTTTTCTTTGTTTGAAATTAAAATAGTAAGGGGACTTTCGTTATACACAATTCTCCCCGATCCACGAATTTTATGAATTTTAT
>JBMFOB010000044.1:0-1694 GCA_049969855.1 Bathyarchaeia archaeon
CTTCTTAATAGTTTCAATTTCAGCCTTCAACTCCCTATACTCATCAGATTTCATATTTTTTCACCTAATAGTTTTTGATGGATGTTCCCTTCTATTTATTCTTCGTTATCGTTAATGTGTTGGTTGCCACTCAATTCCATCCGCATCCTTGCAAAGAGGCAATTACTTTTTTCCATTTAAATTTCATATGAAAGTTCCATTAATACTTAAAATTCATAAAGTAGGCACAGTTATTTTGAAGTAATTAAATGAGTTAAAAGAGGAAATCTTCGTCCAACTCGTCTTCTTCAAGCCAATAACACTCTTCGCAAAAACCATTGTATTCCGTATATTCTTCTTCAGAAATTTCTTTACCACACCGCAAACAATAATACTTTTCCTCATCAGTTGAATGTTTCTTCTTTTTGCCGATTTTCATCAACAATTCCTCCGCTTGCGAAGTTAATAAAAGTGACCACCGAAAAAATAAAACTCAACTATATACGGTCTCAACCTGTCAAAATTTCTCGTTTGCGAATTATTTTTCTTGCAGCTTCAAGTATTTCTGCAGCTTGTTCTTTCTTTAGTTTATGCCTTTTTTCGCCTAACTCTTTTATGGCTGACTCTATGTCGGAAACTTCAATATAGCCCTTTTTTAGGCTTTCCAGCAGCACAGTCCAAGTGTTCCATGTTTTAAGCCCAAACATCCGTGCAAGATTTGAAAGAGCCTTCTCATCAACCAAAATTTCGGCTTTTCTCTCTCTTGCCAACATGAGCGTCTCCGCATCCGTTAGCGATATATTTTCATCTTCAGCCAGCCTTTTAGAAGCCGAAGTCAAATGTTTTGGAAATTCCTCAACCTTAATCCATCCTTCTTCTATGGCTTTTCCAATGATTTGAGCGTCGGGATGACTGAGTTTGATGCCTTCGTCAACGGCTTCCCGCTTAACGTTTGGGGTAATTATTACTTGTTTGAACAGTTTTTTGAGAAGATGTAGCTTGTTTATTTGGGCTAAATGGATAAGTGGACCAGCGTCAGAAACCACGGCCGACAAAGGGCTTAATCTCCATACTTCGCCTTCAAATATTCCCGTATACTTTCCGCATCCCAGTTAACTGGAACTCCTTCCCGCTCTAAAATCTCAAGAAACTCCCGCAAGGAAACTCCCAAAATTTCAGTCGCACGCCCAGCCGTCACTTTCCCCTTCCTATAAAGGTCAACAACTCTTCTGCGCAATCCATCTTCAATAAACTCCTTGATCAGTGTAGACCGGTCAACATCCTCAATAACCCTTAACGCTTCAACCCTTTCCAAATCACGCTTGGACAAGCGAACAGTAATCACAGCGCTTTTCTCAGTCATGCTTATCCCCAGAATACAGAGAATACAATGTAATACATAAGGCTTATGCATAAAACAACCCCACGTTAAGAAAGTAATCGACTAAACAAGAGCAAATGTTTAGAAATTCAGAATATCCACATGACACAATGAACCCTAACATTTGATGGCTTGCCCCAAAGAACATATTTACGCTTGATGGATAACATAATTTTAGTTTTCAGAGTTCACAAAATTGAAATACTTATATATAATTTCAATCATATGAAATTTTATGAAAAAGCAAAAGAAAGAATACACGCTTAACAAACAAGAAGTTAAAATATTAAAAGAGGTTGCTAAGGGAAACAACACTATCTATACATTAAAAAAG
>JBMFOB010000045.1:0-845 GCA_049969855.1 Bathyarchaeia archaeon
GACATTCATCATATAAAATCAGGGTGTAATCGTTGTTTTTGACTTTGTCATAGGCATGGTATGTTACAACCTCTATTTCGTGGCGGTATTGGGGTATGTATTTGTTTATGCGTTCAAGCCACTGCTCCTTAAGCGTCAAAGTCGGCACAACAACAAGCTTTCTACCCTTAACCCTTGCAAGGGCGTAGATCCCAAAAAGACTTTTTCCGCTGCCGAAAGCCCAGAAGACCCCGATTGCACCCTTGTTGAGAAACTCGTTCCAAGCGAACTGCTGATAGTTTCTAAGTTTTATGCCATCCCAAGGGCGCAAGTCCTCGTCTTTGACTGGAACTGGCATGAAGGGCAAGGTGCCGTCTTCAACCATTTGGGCGATAAGCCTAAACTCGTAACCCTTTTTTATGCGTAGCCTATCCTCCCCTTCACGCCTTGTAATAAAATGTTTGTATCTTCGTAGGGCTTCCTCTTGCAGTTCCTTGCCAGTCAGAAGCATGCCATCGTAAACTTTGAAGGGCAAGGGCTTGGCGAATTTGAATTTTTCTTCGAGGCTTGCAGGGATCTCGCTGAACCATTTAACATAGCGGTTTACAACAAAAATGTTGTAGCTTTTCGTGCTGCGCTCAAGCCAGCCAATGCTAAAATTAAGCCATTTCGGCGCAATAACATACCACTCATCAGCCCTCTTAGGAATAACTACATAAGGCTCTTCAAAGAAGGATTCCAAAAACTCCTTTCGCACCTGACTAAAACGAAACAACTCCATTTTACGCTCAAAATCGCCTTTAATCTGAACCTGCAAAACATCAATGGAACGTTTCAATTCATCCAATTTAGCCAAAGCCGCCATA
>JBMFOB010000046.1:0-744 GCA_049969855.1 Bathyarchaeia archaeon
CAAGAAGAAATACAGTTAAGCGAAGGTTCGGGAGAGCAAGAACCAGAGCAAGAGAAACAAGAGCCTTGGGAACAGCCGGAGACACAAGCACAAGAGGAACTTGAACAACAGAAAGAGTCTGAGGATAAGCCTAGGGCAAATACTCAAGAAGATAGAGGCAGTTTTGTGCATGGACTTGCTGTTGGCTTAGGATTAGGGTGCATTTCAACTTTTATTATATTATGGATTGCAGTTTTCTTCACCCCACATATACCATCTACATTAACCTATGAAACTCTGCTCTCGGTATTCATCTATCCGATGCTATACCTACTGGCGGTTGGACTTGTTGCATTAACAGCCGGCATTGTAAGAGAATACTATGTTAGAAAATGAAGATACTCTAATCCTGCTTCTCATTTTAAAAACTAACAATATTTAAATAATTTATAGCTTGAAAGATAAGCATTAACTGTGGAATAATGCCCTGCGAAATAAAAAATACCTTGGAAAAAATTGCTGGTGAAAAAGCGCCTGGACCAGCACCCACGTTCTCCATTTTACATATCCTTCATGCAATAGAACTTGTTTATGAAAAACCGTTGGGACGGAGTAAACTTGCCGAAAAATTAAGAATAGGAGAAGGTGCAACACGAACTATTATTAATCGGTTAAAGAAAGCGAAACTCATTTCAACCTCCAAGGTCGGCTGCAAACTGACTGATAAAGGGCTAAAACTTCTAGGAGAAATTAGAAAATTTTTTG
>JBMFOB010000047.1:0-678 GCA_049969855.1 Bathyarchaeia archaeon
GCCGTAGTTCAACATCATGAGGATTATTGAGAGGCATGCTATTTCGTTTCCTCCTCCGAATCCTCCTGAGCTACTGAATGCAACCCCAACTTTTCCATTCATCTTACCCCATGCAGGAATAGCAATCTTGGTAAATAATTCGTTCATTTTGGTAGACATGACTCCGCAATGAGTTGGGGTGCCGAAGGCGAACCCGTCGTTCTCAAGGAAATCTTCGACAGTTATGTCAGCAACCTTCTTCAAAGATACTTCTACACCCGCTAGACTAGCGCCTTCAGCAACAGCCTTAGCCATCTTCTCAGTGTTACCGGTTTGACTGTCATATGCAACTAGAATCCTAACCTTTTCAGACATGAGAACATGTGAATTTAACCCCGTCTTAAAACTTTCCTCGTGTCAATAAGGTTCTTCACGCTATATTTTAATAGGAGGATTCGGGATTGTTCTTGATCCAACATGATAAGGGATCTGAGGGATCAGGCTAGGTTGAGAAGTAAAGAAGAGATTTTAAGGCAGCTTGTCGAATTCAAGATTGAATCCAAGTTCTCAGCAGGAGTATGGTACTTCTCACCTGCCAAGTCTAGGTTTCATGATACCTATGGCGAGGCACGAAAGATAGAGGAAATTTTAAACATTGTGCTTAAGCTATACGATGAGAAAGTTATAGATAGCGGTTTT
>JBMFOB010000048.1:0-675 GCA_049969855.1 Bathyarchaeia archaeon
TATTCCGCCTTCGGCGTTGTGATGGGGAAACTTTCGCAAACTGCGTGGAACAGTCTTGCCCTCGCTGTCCTTTTCTCCCCCCGGCAAGATTATGGCAAAGGCAGAGTTCGGCAAATCGTTGATGTATTTGCGGGTCCAAACACGCTCGTAAACGCGGTTTTGGCTGGTGTCAACTTTGACATTTTTTCCAACATCACTTTGCCCTTCTTGACATTTTACAGAATCTTGTTTTGCCAAACTTGACATTTTTTCACCATGCTCTTTCAACGGTTCCGCTGACTCGCGGATGCCTGTTGGAGCAGAGGCTGAAGCCTCAATCAAATAATGGGGATGAAGTAGGAACCAGTCGCGGATTTTGGGTTCATCCCACTTTTCACGGGCGAATAGAATGGCTTGGATTCGCCTCTTCTCTGGTTCTTGGCGTAATCTTCCAACGAGGGCTAATATGCCGTTTTCGCGGTCAAGCCAAACAGTGCTGAAATGTTCAGGGAGGAAGGCGTAGGGGTCACGGTGGAAGCCCAAAATAAACTCGCCTGGCGTTATGTATTCTCTTCCGTCGAGGCGGAAGTCGTCAACCAAGGCTGCAGCGTGAAGCGGAAAAACAGCCTTCTCTAAAGCCTTTTGACTTTGAAGGCTCTCCAAAACCTGAATGTTCGCCTCTGGAATGCCCGGCAC
>JBMFOB010000049.1:0-543 GCA_049969855.1 Bathyarchaeia archaeon
CGTTGCTGTTTCACATTCATTCCTTCTAACTCTTTCTTATATTTTTCACGAAGCAATTTATATTTGCAGTAACTATAAAGCGCATCATAGATATATACTGCTTTTTCTACAACCTCAAAATCATCTTTGGCATTGAATCTTGCGCCAGTCATTATTGCACTCAACCCTATTCCTTCAGGCGCTAATTCAGTATCGCTTGTATCTGCTGAGTGAACGATTTTCGCGAGTTCCTGAAGCACGGGATCTTTTAACTTGTATTCTTCTATTATGGTCTCGAAACTGCACTTTCCATCTCTATGGCCAAGCTTAGCTCCAGGCGTGTCAAAAGGAACTGCCCCCTCGCTTCTTGAAATTTCTTCTATTTTCTCAACAGGCACAAAGATAAATTCTGCCTCTGGATCTATGAACTTTTTAATAAGCCAAGGGCACGCTGTTCTGTCAACATGCACATATTCTTTCCATATTTACTTCCTCGGATATAACAATAAATACAAATTAAATGAACAACCAGAATAGGGATTTACAGAATAATCATCTAAAAAC